>CAYRFF010000005.1:22398-96113 GCA_964423575.1 uncultured Saprospiraceae bacterium
CCTTTTCAAACATCACTAAGGTTCGCAGTTTACAATTAGGTGGAACAATCATGTCATTTGAAGGATTGGAGAATTTAAAAGAAGTAACAACACTATTTGCTACCAACTATTTAAGAGGAGGTACAACTTATTATCCTTTCCAGCCTGAAATACTTTACAATGTAAGTCTAAAAGGAGTTCAATCTCTCACCTCATTGGAGTTTTTAAATAACATTACCGAGCTCAATTCTATCGAAATAAGCGGGGCGTACCCAATAACCTCTTTAAGCGGTCTCGAAAACCTAAAAACAATAAATCATGGATTATTTTTATCACAGACACAGATTTCTAATCTGGACGAGCTATCCAATGTAGATCATATTGGCAATATTATTAGCATACAAAATAATCGGATGCTTGACAATTACGAAGGTTTAAAGAATGCTCTGGAAAGCTTTGACGGAGATTGGGTTGTCAGAGGTAACAAAACTAATCCCACTATTGAAGAAATTCTTAATAATTAAAAGATAACAAAAATGAAAAATATAACATATACAATATTAGCGGGAATCACTTCAGTCCTTCTTCTATTCTCATGCACTCCTGAAGAGAATATAATTACAGGTTCCAATGCATCTATACTTTCCTGTATTGTTGAGTCCAATGGTATCAATTTTGAAGCATCAATTATAGATGATCAGATAATGGTTGACATACCTCGCAATAGTGAACTAGATAAGCTTGGCGTAACAATAGAGTTGTCTGAAGGTGCAAGCATGCACCCGCAAACCGATGAAGTCGAAGACTGGTCAAAGCCAGTTTCCTTCCGAGTTGAATCAGCAAATGGAGATTATAATAGATCATATACTATGACGGTTACAATCGTCAAAGACAACTTTTTTGACTCATTTGTGGCGATTGGTAACAATTCTGCTTTAAGCAAGTTTGCAGAAAATGAATATACTCAGTTGGGCGGTCTATACATATACGATGACAATACAGGTGACGACATCAGCTCAATTTCAGTCCTTAATAAAGTTAAAAACATCAGGACTGATTTAAAAATCATTCATGACAAGATAGAGTCTGTTGAGCTGGAATCCCTCCAAAGCATTGGCAATATTGATTTACAGTCAGTATCGATAACAAGTGTTAATTTTCCGGCTCTGGAAGATGTTTCAGGTAGATTTAGAATTGGGAATGACGATAGCGGCCCTCTACCCCCTGAAAATCTTACTTTGACTCAAGTTAATCTTCCTATGCTTAAGACTATTGGCAAATCCTTTGTTCTTTTTCTTTGTGGAGCCTTGGAAGAGGTTAACACTCCACAACTATCCAGTGTCGGTGAAGACTATATCCTGTTTGGGGGACAATTCAAAGATCTTTCTATGATGTCTAATCTTAAAACTGTCGAGGGTGTAGTTGATATTGCAGGCAATCTCGAAAGCTTTAATGGTTTTGGACTGCAACATATCGGAATCAGATTAAAATTGGCAACAGGCAATGTACCAAGTCTGGAACCACTCTCTACTCTGGAAAGTGTCGACATCCTCGATTTAGTAGGTTCAGAGAAGATTACATCACTTAAAGGGATAGAAAATATTCAGGCCAACACCATTCAACTACAGAACTTTCATGGCATTACCACAACTCATTTTCTCCCGATTTACAATGGCATTTCGTACGTTAATCTACGGGGGTTCAATGCGTTGGAATCACTCGACGGCTTCGAGGAGCTATCTGATATTGGCACGCTCTATTTAGTAGGTTGTCCGAGCTTGATGAATCTGGGCGCATTATCCAATATTACTTCAATTGAGAATCTTGCCTTGGGTTACTTTGATAATATCGAAAGTCTACCTCAATTGAGTGTTAGCAAAATACCCGGCAAGCTTACAATCTCTAAAATGGCGAAACTACAGGATATTTCCGGTCTTGCCTCTATCAAAGAAGTAGGCTCTCTACAGCTAGATAACCTCCTCACTCTTCCTTCACTTGAAGGCTTGGAAAGCTTAGAGAAAATCACCAATGGTAGTCTGATTATTGGGAATAACAAGATGATAAAGAATCTAGATCCACTTTCTGGGCTTCAGGAATTAAACATGCCAACACAAATGGATTTATTCCGAATCACAATGAACGATGAACTCGATGATTTTTGTGCCGTCAGTTCACTACTTATCGATTACTGGAATGATCCCTCTGGGAAGTTTCCAAAAGTGGAAATCACTCGCAACAAGTATAATCCTACATACGAACAATTAACTGATGGTGAATGCTCTTTGTAGTTAAATAATCAATACTGTCATATTCAATTTATTATTCAGCCAATGATTATTTAGTTAAACTTTTTAATACATTTTTAATCGTAGGTAGAATTCGATTGAGTCTTTAAAAAGCGGAACTTCCTTAAGTGGTCGTCCCGCTTTTTTTTATTATCTATCAATCAGGTTTAAAAAGAAAAATTCGAAACAATTATATAAAACTTTATTCTAAAAGCCTTTCACGAGAAACAACATTAAATGAACAACTGAGGCGCTTAAGTTTATTCAAATTAATTTTAAATTATTTGCTTCAATTAACTATTTCAATTAAACAATATTTGTTATATTCATAGGAGAGATTGTCGGTAAACTCTGCTTTCATTTAATGCTCGCAAATCAACATTTGCGTAAGCTAAAATGGAAGAGAGGAGGACAATACAATTATGATTAGTCACAACTTAAAAAGTAAGACAAATATGAAGTACTTAAAAATGGCATTAGCTGCGGCACTCTTGTTAGGACTCGGATTAACAGGTTTAAAAGCACAAACGCTGTATGTAAAAGAGAGCAATGACGCTCAGACCGAGTTCAATCTGAGTAAGCTGCGCAAGATTACTTTTACGGGAGGAGAAGCCAGAATTCTGAAAAATGATAAGTCTACCAGTGCGTATACGCTGAGTAACTTACGGTATTTGAATTTTAAAGATCTCTCGACGAGTATTACAGAATCTGCCTTATGGCCGGACAATAAGTATCTGCATGCCTACCCCAATCCGGTAAGCGATATTCTGTATATCGATTTAACAGGCATGGAGGATGGAAGCGGATACCTGAGCATATATGCCCTCGATGGCAAATTGCTACAAAATCACAAGACGGATGGCAAAGGTATTCTTAGACTGGACCTAAGTCAACTATCCCAGGGAATATACCTGTGCCAATACAGCAGCTTAAATGACATAAGAACGATTAAAATCATTAAAAACTAGAAAATAACCATGAAAAAGAACTTAATACTTATCACAATTTTAATTGCATTTGCATTTGTAGTCAATGCTCAGCATGAAACCATGTTTATAATGAAAGATGGCCAAGCAGTCGATCAATACAATGTATATACAGAAATCGATAGCATAATATTTTATGAACCTTCTAACGCAGGTGTTACAAAGGGCACGTTTACAGACACTCGTGATAATACAGTCTACAAATGGGTCGCTATCGGAAACCAAGTATGGATGGCAGAAAACCTGAGATATTTGCCAAGAGTGGCTAAAGGAGAAACCGGGTCAACGACTGAATCTTATTATTATGTATATGGGTATGAAGGCACTGATGTTGATGAAGCCAAAAATACAGATAGATATAAGCATTTCGGCGCTCACTATAATTGGCCGGCAGCAATGAATGGAGCTTCCAGTAGCGAGGCTAACCCAAGTAAAGTGCAAGGAGTATGTCCTACGGGATGGCACTTACCTAGCAAAGTCGAATTGGAAGAGTTGAATAACTTCCTGGCAGACAATGGTTATAATTACGATGGTAGCATCGGTGGAGGATACGATAAAATTGCAAAAGCTATGGCCGGTCTCGCCACATGGAATACTGCAACTGTGGAAGGGGCAATTGGCAATCTTGATTATTATGAAAGTCAAAACAAATCGGGGTTTACCGCACTTCCCGGAGGTTATCGCCATGCAGATGGAAATTTCTACCTTCAGCGTCATGGAGGATACTTGTGGACTACTACAGAGGATGGTGAAGACAGCGAGAATGCCCGGTTTATGACATTAACAACAGATTCAAGCAGTCCACGCATTCAGGCCAATAGTAAGGCTTTGGCTTTTAATGTCCGTTGTGTCAGAGATTAATGATTGAGAATCAATTCTATTCCCGGTGCTTGCACCAAATAAAAAAGGGTAGCTGTCCTCAGACAGCTACCCTTTTTTCAATTCTACGTAGTTGTTTCTTGTAAAATAATTACTTCTGTATAATTAATTTACTGGCCTTAATGACCTCTTTATTGTTATCCCTGATAGTATAGAAGTAAACTCCATTGGTTAAATTATCAAGGTTCAGTGATTTATCACCACTAAAAATTTCATTAAGAACCTCGACTCCTGTAGTAGATACAATTGAGATAGTATTTTCTTGACCATCAGCTTTGATATAAATAAAATCTTTTGCCGGGTTAGGGTAAACATTAATTTCCACAATCTTTTCTTGCGTTACACTTGTAGTTTCAGTTTCGTCACAAGTTCCATAGAAATCAATAGCTAAGTCAAATGTTTCATCCTCAAAATCATAGGCTTCGCTACCTGCCACCCATTCTCCTTGAGCATTTATATGAAATTCACTACCATATTCCTGTACATCGCTAGTAAGCAGTCCTGCTCCTCCTCCATTTGGAGCCATGAATCCAAACCAATAGTTATCTCCCTCAGAACCTCCCTCTAACGCTATCGGAGTTTCAAAAGTAATTTGAATTATCCCTAAATCACGTCCATTAAAAAATCCAGGCAATACTGTCCCATACACTATATCAGCTTCATAATCATCTAATGTAGAATCAGGAATTCCGGCATTATCAGTGAAGATCTCAAAATCGATTCCATCGAGAGTCATATCTCCATCAATTAAATAATACGTAACTATAGTATCAACATAAAAAGTCGTATTTGGTGCCACCTCAAGATCATCAGCAAACATATAATCTCCAAGAAGACCTAAAGCATATCCAAAATCCTCTCCCTCTTGAGCGCAGTCTTCAGGCTCCATCGGGGTGAGTAATTTTTTGTTTATTTTCACATCATTTATATACTGAAGAGGGCTTATATTTTGCGCAAACACTCCTGCAGTAAATATAAATGTAGCGATTAAAAGAGTAAATTTTTTCATATACATTTTTGATTATGTGGATTAATTAATAGTACTAATGTATATAAAAGTTCTCTTAAACTTTCAATTTTGTAAAAAATCTCAAAATTAGGCGCTAAAGTGTAGCAAAATTAAAATAATACTATCCATATCAATTCCTTAATTTTCTATAATCCAATCTTATTTCCTATTTTAACCGCATGATGATTAGACAGCTCGCATTCTCAATTATTTTCAGTTTGACATGCCTGGCAACCATGGCACAGAGTAAGGTGAATTTATATGCAGTTGAGTATACCGAGCAAGCCAATCTGCAGCAATTTATTGAGTTCGGTGAATCGCAACTGATTCAGCTCCCACTACCGGCTTATGACAATCTCAGTATATTAAGTAGTACAGATGATAAACTGCTTTTGCGGACTAATCTCGATAATGACAACAACCATTTATGGCTATACGACTTCCAGGAATCGAGTATAATGTCTGTATTATCAGTTAAAATGAACATCAACAGCTGTACATTCATCGACAAAGGCTTTGAATGTATTTTGGAGAATCAGGGAAAGACTTTGCTAGTAAGGAAACGCGACGGAGAAATTCAGGCATACGCCAAGGAGGTTTTAAATCCCATTCAATCGATAATTTATCTTAATCCAAATTTGCGTGCTACTGTCGACAACTCCATGCAATTATCTGCAACAGATTCCACTTATAGGAAATTCCGCATACTCACCAATTACTCCGGAGAAGAAATCCGTATGATTAATGAAAACACAGTTGCTTATATTTATAAAATCAAAGAAGATTACTGGCAGCTGAAAAAATTCAACCTGGACACTGACAACAATGTCGGAATAAGGAAAATGCCCGGAAATACAGGAAACTTCATTCAGAGTAAAGGTGGCAACTTCTTGGCATTTGAGAAAAATCATTTATACGCTCTTAATCCAGATATGGACTTCGGTTGGAGGGAAATCTCCTTGCCAGGAGAACTGGGTAACAGAATAATTTATGGGATCAATTTTATCGGAGAGAATCATATTATTGTTGCTGTCGAAAATTAATAATTCGTCGACTGTTATTCACTATGTATTACTTAAAATCTGAGAGCAATGCGGTTCATCAGTGATCAACTAGGGGAAATGCGAAAAATCCCTGAACAGCCAAAACGCGTTATAAGTCTTGTCCCTTCCCAGACGGCATACCTTGCATGGTTGGGCTGTGATAAAGAAGTGAAAGGCATCACTAAGTTTTGCGTAAGCCCGGAAAAATGGTTTCGCAGTAAAACGCGAGTCGGCGGGACCAAAAACCTCAAACATGATATTATCAAAGATCTCAATCCCGATCTGATTATCGGCAATAAGGAGGAAAACAGCAAAGAGGATATTCAGCTGCTGAAAGATTACCCACTATGGCTAAGCGATGTAAACGATCTTGAAGATGCAATCAATATGATGCAGACAATAAGCATCATCATGCACAGAGAAGAAAAAGCAGGACAAGCTATCGAGAAGATAAGGAATGATAAGGCGCAGTTTCTGGAAAGTCTGGGTGGTTACAGAGCCAATGTAGTCTATCTTATCTGGCGCGCCCCATTTATGGCTGCGGGTAAAGATACCTTTATCGATAAGATGATTGAGGAAGCCGGATTCAACAATTTGGTTGCAGAAACAAGATATCCCGAATTAAGCATTGAAAAAATCGCCGATCTCAATCCTGATTATATATTTTTGTCTTCTGAACCATATCCATTTAAGGAAAAACACAAATCTGAATGGCTGGAATACTTTAAAGAAGATCAGCTCCGTTTAGTAAATGCAGAACCATTTTCCTGGTACGGTTCACATTTATTAGAAGCATTTGCTTATTTTGCAGAATTACATCGAGAATTGGAAAAATGAAGAAATACTATCTACTATTAATTCTATTTTTTATAAGCCTTACGGCAAATGCTCAACTGAGCGTAGCTCCTTTACCCTACTACATGATTTACAGTCAGGTAGGAACAGAAGCGCTCAATAATCAACTAAGAGATCTGGATTATCCCGAGGCAATACCGGTATTTGAGGATGCGGGACTATATAAGATACAATTAAATGATGAAGCTTATAAAAATTTAAGCAATATCAGCCACAATCTCGATCTGCAGATTTACAGTAATGACCCTGTCGAATTGCGCACTTTACCGAGCGATCCCGGCGTAGCCAATATGTGGACTATTGGTTCAATGAATTTGGAAAAAGCTTGGGGATTTGACCAGGACGGCCTTACGGCAAATGAACATCAGATTGTAGTCACGATTTTAGATACCGGCATTGAAGTGACTCATGACGATCTCGCAGAGAATATCTGGGTCAACGAAGGAGAAATTCCCGATAATGGAATCGATGACGACAATAACGGCTACATCGACGACTATAACAGCTATGATTTTAAAAACAATATTGCGTATCTGAAGCCCAAAGATCATGCCACGCATATAGCAGGGATTGTCGGAGCTGTAGCTAATAACGGAACCGGAGCAGCCGGAATTTCCTGGCACACTAAAATGATGAACTTTGGTCCCGCTTATTTTCCTGCTGATATCGGAGCTGCCCTCGACTATATATATAAAAGGCGAAAACTCTTTAATGAAAGCCATGGCGCACAAGGGGATTTTATTGCAGCTATAAATTGTTCCTGGGGTTGGCCAAACAGGCTCCCGACGGATTATCCAGGAATATGCAATGCCTTTAACTTACTCTCTCAGGTAGGAGTCATTTCAGTAGTCGCAACTACAAATTCCATACAAGATGTAAATCAAGATGGTGATATGCCGGCAGCTTGCCTTTCAGATGCTATGATAGCGGTAACAGCTATTGATAGAGATGAAAAACTTGGGGGAGGATATGGTAACAAATATATTGATATCGCTGCTCCGGGAATTCAGGTATGGTCGTCTGTAACAGAAAATAAATACAGAAACAACAGTGGAACATCGATGGCAGCGCCACACATTGTCGGGGCTGTTGCGTTCCTGTATGATATCGCCTGTGAAGAGTTTTATGAAGGTATATTTGTCAATCCTGCTAATCAGGCAATCAGGATAAAAGATGCCATATTGAATAACGTGCGGAATCTCCCTTCACTAGAAGGTAAAGTCAAGACGGGTGGCACCATTGATCTCTACGCTGCAGCAATTGAGATTACAAATTGTGATAGTGCCAATATCGGTAAGATAGCTTTCACTAATAACAACATCTACCCAAATCCCGTGTCTAATAATGGATTCCTGAACGTAGAAATTACTCGTCCGGACTTCAAGACATACAAGTTTGATATTTTTAACGCGGCAGGCGAATTAGTTGATGAAGTAGTCTTCGACGCCAATCCTAATTCTTCCATGTACCAGATAGATGTATCGGGTTATCAGGCAGGAATCTATTATATCAGATTTTATCGCTGTCCCGGGAACTATAATCGTACTGTTGACTGTTATCTAAGAACTGAACAGCACATGAGTCGATATCTTAAGAATACCGACATCGCAATTGCTAAATTCATTGTCCAATGAGCAGGTTTGAAGGCCTGATTCAGCTTACAAAAAGCAGTGTTTTCAAAAAGAAATAAACAGTCTTTAAAATTTCTTTAATCTAGTTTTGCAGATTAAGCAGAAAGTTTTATCTTTGCAATCCGTTTTCAGGGCTGAATAGCAGGAATCGGCAAAAAGGCTTCGTAGCTTAACTGGATAGAGCACCTGACTACGGATCAGGAGGTTGCAGGTTCGAATCCTGCCGAAGTCACTGAGTATAAGACTGGCAGCAGCTTCATAAAGAAAATGTTTTACATTTGCGAAAGCTAAAACCGGTAGAATTGAATGGGGAGAAAACATAACTCCCAAAGTGCATTTGGGGGAACCCAGGAACAAACGAGAAAATTAATATTATGTCCAGAATATGTGATCTTACGGGTAAGAAGCCAATGTTTGGAAATAAAGTATCACACTCCAACAGAAAAACGAGAAGAGTTTTTAAACCGAATCTCTTCGTTAAGAATTTCTATATCCCGGAAACGGATGAGTGGATAAGACTTAAGGTTTCTTCCAAGGCGTTGAAGACCATTAACAAACTAGGTATTTACGCCTATATTAAAAAACTTGACAAGAAAGGAATTATCGATTCCGGACTTTAAAATAGATGAATCATGGCAAAAGCAAAAGGCGATAGAATTCAAGTGATTCTGGAGTGTACAGAACAGAAAGAAACAGGGGTTCCTGGCATTTCGAGATACGTGACACAAAAGAATCGTAAAAATACTCCAGCTAGAATGGAACTAAGAAAGTACAATCCGTATTTAAATAGACATACGATTCACAAAGAAATTAAGTAATTATGGCTAGAAAAGTATCGAAAAACTCGAAAATCGCTCAAAGAGCGGGTAATCAGGGATCCGGAAAGGACTATGTAAAAGTTGTACGCAGTATAAAAAATCCGGATACCGGGAAGTATTCATATAAGGAGATGATTATACACAAAGACGACGTTACGGCCTTCTTTGCATAATCAGTCTTTACTATCCCTGCTCTACAGGGAGTGAATATAAATTTATTGAATGGAAAAGGCTTTTCTGCGTAAGAGAAGCCTTTTCTTATATATTTTAACTTGATAATTTCATCCTATGAGTTTCTTTTCCGGTTTTTTTAATAAGAAGAAAGAGAAAGACCTTAATCAAGGACTTGAAAAAACACGTACCAGCTTTTTTGGAAATATTGCAAAAGCAGTAGCAGGTAAATCAACCGTTGACGACGAAGTTCTCGATCAACTGGAGGAAGCGCTTATCTCCTCTGATGTAAGTCTTGAAACAACGATAAAAATTATCGATAGACTGGAAGCGAGAGTTTCCAAGGATAAATACATCAACACATCAGAGCTCAACCAGCTTCTATACGATGAAATCGTAAATCTTCTGCAGGACAATAACACAGAAGACTATGAGAGTTATTCCGATGTCTTAAAAGGCAGAAAGCCTTATGTCCTATTGGTTGTAGGTGTGAATGGTGTGGGAAAAACCACAACTATAGGGAAACTTGCACATCACTTTATGGAAGAAGGTAAATCAGTAGTTCTGGGAGCCGGCGATACTTTCCGTGCTGCAGCAGTTGATCAGTTAAAAATATGGACGGAAAGAACAGATGCTCACTTCTATAGCAAGGGGATGAATACAGACCCTGCAGCAGTAGCTTATGAAACGGTGGACTACGCGGTTAAAAACAACATTGATGTGGCTATCATCGATACGGCCGGCAGATTACATAATAAAAAAGGCCTGATGGATGAGTTGAGCAAGATAAAGCGTTCTATTAATAAACGCCTGCCTGATGCACCTCACGATGTTCTATTGGTACTCGACGCCACTACAGGTCAGAATGCCATTGAACAGGCAGAACACTTTACTGACGCTACGGATGTGAGCACCATAGCGCTTACCAAAGTCGATGGAACTGCAAAGGGTGGCGTCGTTATTGCAATTTCTGATCAGTTTAAAATTCCTATCCGCTATATAGGAGTGGGAGAAGGAAAAGAACAACTACAGATTTTCAATAAAATGGCATTTGTTCAATCATTATTTGACAAGCAAATCGGTTAAAAGCTTACCTGGATTTTCTCCGGTATAGAAAGTCCCATCTTTATTAAGACATATTTTGTGTCGCTTCAATGATTAATATTGAAGTCTGTCTATTATATAGCTTCCTACTTACTGATACACAGGAGTTTATGAAGAATCTTCCAAATCAGACAAGGAGAATGCATTGATATTTCTATTATTTCAGTAGCAGCTCACAACTCGTCCTTTCTTAAGTATAGCTTTTTCAAGTGACCAATAAATAGTTTGCTTTTTCAGGGAAAACTTGTATTATTACACCTTCACTGCAAAAGGAATCTATGAAGAGTCAGGAAATTAAGCCCTACGACCCCAAGGAAGGGAGAGTCGTAGAAAATATCGAATTGAATATCTGGGAAGCTCTTATTCCTGTCTTTGCCCTTATCATCATGTTGTTTTATAACGTATTTTATGCCTATGGCGAAGATGCTCTCGACGGCAGTAATCAATTCATTCTTCTCATGGGTGGAGCCGTTGCAGCAGTTGTAGGCTTCTTTAATAAAGTAAAGTTTGACGCAATGATAGAGCAAGTTGCCTTGAATATCAAGTCGACAACTAGCGCCATACTCATATTACTATTAGTCGGGGCTCTTGCCGGAACCTGGCTTCTAAGCGGCATTATTCCTACAATGATATACTACGGGCTGCAGATACTCAATCCAAAAATATTCCTGGTTTCAACAGTATTAATATGTAGCACTGTATCACTGGCCACTGGAAGCAGCTGGACCACTTCTGCAACTGTGGGTATAGCTCTGATAGGCATTGCCAGCGCGCTTAACGTTCCCCTGGGAATGACAGCCGGCGCAATTTTATCCGGAGCGTACTTCGGTGATAAGATTTCTCCTTTAAGCGACACTACCAATCTTGCTCCTGCCATGGCCGGGACAGATTTATTCACGCATATACGATATATGCTCTATACAACTGTCCCTACCCTTACAATTACTCTGATTATTTTCATCATACTAGGATTAAGGCTCGATGTTTCCGGTAGTGCAGACACCAGTGCACTTCTCACTTCACTGGAACAATCAATCAATGTCAGTCCATGGCTTTTCCTTGTCCCGGCGATTGTAATAATTATGATAATCAGAAAGACACCACCCTTAATAGCTCTATTGGCCGGCGCCTTGCTTGGTGCACTCGCAGCCCTAATTTTTCAGCCTGAACTCATAGCGACAATGGCTGAAAGTACAACATTGAATTTCAGAAGTGCCTATATAGTAATAATGAATAGCATAACTGTAGAAAGTACTATTCCTACGGATAATGAAGCCCTGGAAGGTTTATTTTCAGCCGGAGGAATGGTAGGAATGTTGAATACCGTATGGCTTATAATCTGTGCGATGGTATTCGGTGGAATTATGGATGCAATCGGAGCTTTAAACAGAATAAGTCAGGCTCTATTATCGCTTTTCCACACCGTCTTTGGTTTATTCGTAAGTACAGTCATCAGCTGTCTGGCGCTCAATGTAACTGCCAGCGATCAGTATCTTGCAATAGTAATTCCCGGCAAGATGTATGATAAAGCATTTAAAGATAAAGGTCTGGCGCCTGAAAACTTATCACGGACTCTCGAAGATTCCGGGACTGTAACGTCGGTACTTGTTCCCTGGAACACATGCGGCGCATATCACAGCGGGGTTTTGGGAGTAGACACAATTCATTATTTTGGCTATGCGATATTCAACTGGCTGAGTCCTTTTATGACGTTAATCTTTGCGGCTTTCAGGATTAAAATCAAGCAATTGGCCAATGGCAATAATTAATCACAGGTCTTTCTTTCTGCTTACGCAAATGTAAAAGCCGTGAAAAAGACAGAAGCAAATAAAATTGAATATTCTAGAAAAAATCTTTAACTGAACTGTAAATCTTAATAAATGCCCGTATATTGGGCTGAACTTCTTATAAAATGAGCAGTATTTAATGGAGAATTTATTTAAACGTAAAAGTATTGATGCCCTTCAAAAAGAGGCTTTCACACAAAGTGAAAACACGCTTCAGCGGACATTGACCGCGCGTTCTATCGTCTTTCTGGGAATAGGAGCAATTATCGGAGCAGGAATATTTGTAATTGCTGGGCCGGCAGCTGCTATGTTTGCCGGACCGGGGATTACGATTTCATTTGTAATTGCGGGACTTGCTTGTTTATTTGCCGGCTTATGTTACGCAGAATTTTCCTCAATGATTCCTATAGCAGGTAGTGCCTATACATACGGATATGCCACCTTAGGTGAATTCGTTGCCTGGATTATTGGATGGGATTTAATTTTGGAATATCTATTTGCATCCGGGACCGTAGCAGTAGGCTGGTCGGGATACTTTGTATCGTTTATAGAAAAGGGATTTGGCTTTGAATTGCCGGCTGCCTGGACCGCAGCACCGTATAATTATAACGAAGCAGGCGAATTTGTACGGGAAGGAATTATCAATTTACCGGCGGTTTTCCTGGTTCTTATGCTCACCGGCCTTCTAGTCGTTGGGATTAAGGAGTCATCACGATTCAACAACCTGATTGTCTATATTAAAGTAGCTGTTCTTTTATTAATCATCTTCTTTGGATTCCAATATGTCAATCCTGAGAACTGGTCACCTTTTATTCCTGAGAATACAGGTGTTTTCGGTGAATTCGGGGTCAGTGGGATTATACGTGCAGCCGGGATAGTGTTCTTTGCCTTTATTGGATTTGATGCAGTAACTACTGCTGCTCAGGAAGTAAAGAACCCTCAGCGAGCGATGCCCATAGGAATTCTAGGTGCATTGGCGATATGTACTCTGTTATATCTTCTGGTTACTCTGGTAATGACAGGACTTGTTCCTTATACAGAATTAAATGTCCCGGATTCAGTCTTCCATGCAATTGACTCAACCGGAGCACTTGACTGGCTCGGATATCTGATCAATATCGCAGCAATTGCAGGTCTGGCATCCGTAGTACTTGTTATGCTTTTGGGACAACCACGTATATTCTATACAATGGCTAAGGACGGTTTACTGCCGCCATACTTTGCTAAAGTACACCCTAAGTTTAAAACACCAGCTCACTCTACAGTTCTTACAGGAATCGTTGCTGCATTCATAGCAGGCTTCTTCCCTATCGGATTACTCGGGGAATTGGTTTCAATCGGTACTCTACTCGCGTTCACAATAGTAAGTGCAGGTGTCCTGTACCTACGCTATAAGGAGCCGGATAGAGAACGTCCATTTAAGACACCTTTGGTTCCTCTGATACCTATTCTATCAATCGGAATCTGCCTATACTTGATGTTTAGCTTACCGGGGGATACCTGGCTAAGACTTCTAGTATGGCTCGGAATCGGTATTGTCATTTACTTTACTTATAGTATCAAGCACAGTAAAATAAGACAAAAGGAAGCATAAATAGAGTAAATGAATTCTAATAACACTGACTGGTTTAACGCTGCTCCATAAAGGTAACAGAAAAGCACTCTATAGGCTATTTTGAATAGTACTGTATTGATTTCGACATTATATATCTGATTTATGAAAAACTGCCAGGTTAATTACTGCCCTAAAGCACTAGCTGTGTTACATTGTATGCAGCGGTGGAAGTAGCTAAGATAATTTTTAAATAAAACTGATTTTTCATTAATATCAGAAAAACCTGCCAGGTTTTATCTTGGCAATAATATACTCGCGCTTCAACTTATATTCAAGAACCAATATAAAGGCCACGAAAAACCTGGTAGGTTTAACGCTGCTTCGTTATAACATCAATACAACATGAATGATAGTGAATAATATTTCATTAAATTTGAGTTGGATCAATAATTTAATGTCAATGAATGACGGTAATAGAAAATTCGAGCCTAACAACTTTTACCATATAGTAAATCATGCTATTGGCAAAGAAAATTTATTCCGAGAAGAGGCGAATATTGGTTTCTTTATAAAAAAGTATTTAAAATATATACCAAGAATTGCTGATACCTATGCATACTGCTTAATGTCAAACCACATACATTTTCTAATAAAGACACACACAGCTGAAGATTTAATTAGACATCGTAAGTTTAAAGACGATTTTCATGTTTTAATTGCTAGAGAATTAAGCAATGTCCTAATTTCATATGCAAAAGCCTATAACAAAGTATATAATCGAAAAGGTAGTTTATGGATAAAACCAACGAAAAGATTCTTAGTAACAAATGAAACCCATTTAAAAACAGTGATTAAGTATATCCACTGCAACCCGATTAATCACAATTTCTCTAGCTATCCTGAAGATTGGGAACACAGTTCTTACAAAATTATAATTTACAATAAACCCAGCTTTGTAAATAAGGAAGAAGTGTTAAAATTATTTGGAGGACAATCTCAATTCATAGAATATCATAGGTCCAATGATTTTAACAAATCATAATTTTTGTATCTGATTCATGAAAAACCTACCAGGTTTTTGATTGCTATTGTTAACTTATAATCGAGGTCGAAATCCGGAATATGATATAGGTCGGATAAACCTGGCAGGTTAATTACTGCCCTAAAGCACTAGCTTTGTCACATTGTATATGCCGTTGTGGAAAGAATTAAGATAATTTTTAAAAAAACCTGATTTTTCATTAATATCAGAAAAACCTGCTAGGTTTTATCTTGGCAATAATATACTCGCGCTTCAACTTATATTCAAGAACCAATATAAAGGCCACGAAAAACCTGGTAGGTTTAACGCTGCTTCAAAACTCCTATTACAATGCTACTCTAAGGGTTATTTTGAATAGCACGGTATTGGTTTCTACATTATATATCTGATTCATGTAAAACCTACCAGGTTTTTGATTGCTATTGTTAACTTATAATCAAGTTTGAATTCCGGTATATAATATAGGTCGAATAAACCTGGCAGGTTAATTACTTCCCTAAAGTGCTGGCAGCTGCACACTGTAAATACCAGCTGTGGTAGCAATAAAGTTTCTATAGAAAGCCACGACTTTGTGAGATTCAGGTAAAACCAAGGTATTACTTCTCTTTTATCCACATCGACGCTAATACTCCTCCCACCATTGCCACGAGAATTACTCCGAGCGAAACCCAGGTTGAAATTTCGTAAACATCGGAAAGCATAATTTTCGCCCCTACAAATGCGAGGATAACTGCCAGGCTATAATTGATATAGCGGAACATAGACATAATTCCTATAATGAGGAAAAACATAGAACGCAGCCCCAGTACTGCAAGTATATTAGATGAGAATACGATAAATTCATCTTTGGTAATCGCGAGAATAGCGGGAATACTGTCCAGTGCAAAAAGAATATCGGTAAACTCAATAACAATTAAGGCTGCTAATAAAGGAGTCGCATATTTCTTGCCTTCCCTTACCAGTACAAACTTATGACCATCAATCTCCTTGGTCATAGGAATCACTTTTCCTATTTGCTTAAACAGCCAGGAATCCTGCGGATCCGATGGCTCTGTTTCTTTGAACATCGAATAAGCCGTATATAACAAGAATACACCGAGAACGTAAATCATCCACTCAATGCGGTTAATCAAGGCTACCCCAAAAAAGATAGTCAGTCCTCGAAAAAGAACCGCCCCTATAATTCCATAGAAAAGAACTCTGTGCTGAAATTTTGGCGGGATTCTGAAGGATGTAAAGATGACAGCTATTATAAAAACGTTATCAAAGCTCAGTGACAACTCCATTATATAACCTGTCAAATAGGTAAACACCGCACTCGATGGGCTATGGCCTTCCGGATTATGAACATAACCTTCTGCAAATACCCAGTAAACTACCGCAGAAAAAGCCAGAGAGATAGACACCCATACGCTCGTCCAGATGGCAGCTTCTCTAGTGCTAATTATATGGTCTTTTTTATTAAATACTCCTAGGTCAAGTACTAGGCACAAGACGACGAAGCCAATAAATGCTATCCATACCCATGCTTCCATATTTCTCTTATATTTTAAAAGATTGTCGATGATTATTGGTTGTCACTTCATCAGACAATCCTCCATCTTATACTATTATCCAGGTCTTATTCAGTTGTTGCGTCTGTACTCTTCCTGTTGGTTCTCGCTCGCACCAGTTCCACTATCACCGGAACAAGTGACAGAGCAATTATTCCCAGCGCGACTAGACTGAAATGATCCTTTACAAATGGCAGATTACCAAACAAATAACCAAGGAGAATAAAAATACTGACCCATATTACCCCCCCGATTACATTATATAAAATAAATTTCCCGTAATGCATAGTCGAAGCCCCTGCAACAAACGGGGCATAAGTCCTAACAATAGGTACAAAACGGGCAATGACAATTGTCTTTCCACCGTACTTTTCAAAAAACGCTTCCGTCTTCCGTAAATAATCAAGCTTAAATATCCGGGAATCTTCTTTAAAGACCTTTGTTCCTACATAAGAACCAACTGAGTAATTGACTGTATCACCCAATATCGCAGCTACTATGAGTAAACCTATTAATCCTAAGGCGTTCAATGCTCCGGCGGCGGCAATTGCTCCGGCGGCAAACAAGAGTGAATCACCGGGCAAGATAGGAGTAACGACTAAGCCAGTTTCAGCAAATATTATCGCAAATAATATCACGTATGTCCAAAGACCATAATCTCCGACAATCATGATTAAATGATCATCGATATTAAGGATAAAATCAATTAACGCCTGTATCCACTCCATATACTCAGTTCTGCTATAACTCTTCTCAGTTTAAACCTTCTTTTTTCGCGACCAAAGATACTAATAATGATTTAAAATATTCTTTGATATTTAAAAGCCTGCGGAAGGCCTGCGTAAACTCAAGGCGGACATTATCGGACAATACTGTCCTGAATATCATAAATTTCTTTATCTTTGAAAGTGGTATCCGGAAAAGCTATCAAAGCATGGAGATTTCAAACTGCTCTCAGAGCGCGTAACTACTTCTGGATTGAGCAGTCTACCGGAACAGATAACATCTTTAAAAATTTGCCATAAGGCAGTAAATTATTAAAATATGGAGTACAGAGCGGACACTGTCATAAGTGAAATTGTCGCACGTGATTATCGCGCTGCTAAAGTTTTTAAAAAATACGATATCGGCTTCTGCTGCAGCGGAAGAACGAATCTTGCGGAAGCTAGTGAACAGAGAAACATCGATGTAAACGCTCTCATAGCTGAACTGGAACAAGTCAAGATCGTCACTGGAAATGTAAATGCCAATTACGATAACTGGCCTATCGATCTTCTGTCTGATTATATTCAAAAAATGCATCATACCTATGTCAGAGAGAGTATACCACCATTGTTGGCGTATCTGGAAAGAATCAAGCTTGTTCACGGGGATCGTCATCCTGAATTGAGGGATATTTATCATTTCTTCAATGAGTCTGCCATCGTTCTTTCAGCGCACATGAAGGAGGAGGAAAAAGTCCTTTTCCCTATGTTTAGGCAACTTGCTTTTCAACAGGATGTAGATGAGCGTCTGATGAAAGCCCTGATCAATAACATGATGGAAGAACATGAAAATGAAGATGAGCAGTTTTTAATGATTAAAAATTTAACCAATAATTATAATCCACCACAAGATGCTTGTAATACCTATAGAGTCGCATTTGGACTCTTGAAGGAGTATCATGATGACCTGATTAAGCATACGCACCTGGAAAATAATGTTTTATTCCCGGCTGCACTTAATCTTATTTAGTTTTTAGCTCAAGGCAAATTTTACTTTTTGAACGGGGAGACATTTCTCCCCGTTTTTTATTTAGCTCACATTGATCTGTATTAATTGCCGACATTTCTATGTCTTCCCTTCTTTTCTATTTTCTCTCCCCTGCCTCCATATTTCAAGGTCATTTCTTTGTCAAGTTTTCATCTGAATAATGTCTGATTTAGAGAGATATACCAACGAAATTCCAGACTAAATACTAAAATTTAAAAGTTTTTTCATCTGTTTACAATAACTTCCCATAGAGAACAATAACAAGCTGTCTTGCTTATACAGTAAACGTTACAACATTTGGAACAAGGATGACAATCCCAGTGAAATACCAGACCGATTTGCCCTTATCCGGATGCATAATTTTTTCGATCCTCATACTAAACCTTTCAATAAAGAGTCCGTTCTATTAAAGACAAGAATGTCTTGTTTAGAATTATTTTAATTAACTTCGTTCTTGGTAACAATAAAGGTTGCCTTCTCGCTTTAAATTGATGGAATGATTTAATGAAATCTTCCGTTTAAAGCCGGAAAATATTAAGACGAAATTTTATAGTTAATATAACTATCTAAAATAGTGGGCACTCGGGATAATCCTGAGATGATACCGTGAGATTGTAGAGAGAGTTCAAAACTTTCTCTAGCAGCGGTAAAGAAGGAAAGCACAAGTCTATCCTCCATGCAACCCACGAGACAGTAGTAATCGTTAATGAAGGCATAGCTGTCCTTCACATCGATGGTAAGGAGGTCATTTTAAATGCAGGTAATGCTACAATAATTCATTCTAGTATTCCACATTCACTTGACATCCTCAAGGACTTCAAAGCAACAAAATTAATAGCCGTGAAGTCATCAATAAAATTTAACTAAATTATTTAAATCCAATTTACTTATGAAGTATGATCCAACGCAAATTATCGGTGAAGTTGTAGCGGAAGACTACAGAGCGGCAAAGGTGTTCAGGAAATATAACATCGATTTTTGTTGTACCGGTAATCGCAGAATTGAAGAAGCAACTGCGGAGCTTGACCTGGATGTAGATGTTGTCATTGAAGAACTAGACGCAATTCATTCACAGAATGACAGCAAAGATATCGACTACAGAACCTGGCCACTTGATCTCCTGGCAGACTATATTGAAAAGACGCATCATAGAAACACAGAAAAAGCAATTCCTATTCTACAGGGTTATCTTGCTAAAATCAACCGTGTTCACGGAAGCCGTCACCCTGAGTTAAATGAAGTCCTAGAGATATTCAATGAATCAGCAGGTGAACTTTCAGCGCACATGAAAAAAGAAGAGCTCACGCTATTCCCGCTCATTAGAAAAATTGCCACAGGAAAGTCTATAGACGGTAGAACCGTCAGCGCTCCCATCAAAGCTATGATGGATGAGCATGAAAACGAAGGAGAGAATTTCAGACGTATTGCTGAGTTAACTAACGATTATACGCCTCCAATTGATGCGTGTAATACATATAGAGTAGCATTCGGTCTGTTGAAGGAATTTGAAGAAGATCTACATAAGCATATACATCTGGAAAATAACATCCTTTTCCCTGAGTCAATTAAACTAGAGGAAGGACAACCGGCATAATGGCTGAAATCAGCATAAAACGCATATACGAGAAACCCGATGAAGACGATGGTTATAGGGTTCTAATCGACCGGATATGGCCGCGCGGAATTTCTAAGGAAAATGCTAAGCTGGATGAATGGAAAAAAGATATTGCTCCCAGTAATGAATTGAGGAAGTGGTTTAATCATGAACCGGAACTCTACCCTGAGTTTAATAAACGATACAGGGAAGAACTCAGCTCACAAGGGGAAGCAATATCAGAATTGTTAAAAATCGCCAGATTACAAAAACTAACACTGCTCTATGGTGCAAAGGATGAAAGCCATAATCAGGCAGTCGTACTTAAAGAAGTTCTGGAAGAGCGTTATTAGAAGAGGATACTGGCGATAGATTGCGACATTTCCCACCTGGTCCCGGGAAAAGGAATGCAATAAAGATTAAGCAAGTTTGGACTACGAGTCATTCCTTCGGGAAGGGCTCATTGAACGTGGATAGGGAGTTCGCTAGCAATAGTGACTCCCTTTTTCCTTTTCTAGTCCAGACTTAATCTGTTTTACTCCCGTTTTTCCACATAGAATTCTAAACATAAAGACTCTCGTTTCTCTTTTAATAATGGACTCCGTCCTTATATATTTTGTAGAGGAACTGATAGATTCCGATTCGATAATCGAAACAAAATGAGACGCCCCTATCACAGATTAAAAAGGAAGAAGTACCATTTCATTTTTTAATCATTAAATCCAATATTATGAGCAATTCAGATTCTCAGGGTATTTTCCCCAAAGCAACCAGAGAAATGTCCAGAAAGCGCATGGAACTAGCTCCGGACGCAGGACAAGCATTTGCAGAGTTTAGTAAGGCAGTTTTCAAGGACGGAGCACTCGATGCCAAGACCAAGCAGTTAATCGCTGTTGCAGTCGCACACGTCACTCAATGCCCGTACTGTATCAGAGGTCATACTAAAGCAGCTAAAATGAAGGGTGCAAGTAATGAAGAATTAATGGAAGCTATATGGGTTGCAGCAGAAATGCGTGCAGGTGGGTCTTATGCCCATGCAGCACTCGCCATCGATCAGATGGAAAAGTGGGACGAAAGAAATAAATAATTAACAATTAAAATAACATTATCATGCAGACAAGAAGAGCAACAGCTCAATGGGAAGGCAGCCTTAAAGAAGGAGCCGGTAATATGAAGCTGGGAAGCGGTGCATTTGAAGGTGCATTTTCCTTTAGTACTCGTTTTGAAAAAGAACCTGGAACCAATCCCGAGGAGTTAATCGGCGCTGCGCTTGCAGGTTGTTTCTCAATGGCTTTATCAGCTGGCCTAGGCAATGTCGGATTTACGCCTGAAAAGATTAAAACCGATGCAGAGGTGGATTTCGGTGTAATAGATGGACAAGCAACCATTTCAGTAATCAGGTTAAGCACTGAAGCTGTAATTCCAGGTATAGAAAATGATCAATTTCAGGAGTTGGCTGAAGAAACCAAATCCGCCTGTCCCGTGTCACGTGCATTGGCAGGTGTTAAAATCGAATTGACTGCCAGCCTACTTTAACTGAGCAGGAAGGTAGTCGGATACTTAACAGGTATTAATTTTCTGTGCCTTAGAGGAATACAGGTGCAAATAAACGTAGGATATGGATATAAAGGGAAAAACTGCTATAGTTACAGGGGCTAGCTCCGGGCTAGGAGCTGCAACTGCAAGAACTCTGGCTAAGAAAGGTGTGCTGGTATACGGATTGGCACGTAATGAAGCAAAACTCGGGGTTATAAAGGATGAATTAGGTGAAAATTTCATTCCGGTTCAAATGGACTTAAGTAATATCGAAGAAATCGGGAAATGGGTTAAAAAGACATTTGACGAAAGTCACTTTCCCCATATACTCATCAATAATGCCGGTGTTAGCAAGTTTGATGCAGTAGATAAACTTGCAAGGCAGGATTGGGATAACATGATAAATGTTAACCTTTCTGCAGTGCATTCTTTAACTGCAGCAGTTGTTCCCTTTATGAAAAATGATGAGAGCAGTTCTCACATTATTAATATCGGTTCCATCCTGGGAAAGGTAAGCGGCTCTCTTAAGTCCGCGTACAGTGCTACAAAATTTGCAATACAGGGTTACAGCGAAGCCTTGTTTAAGGAGCTCCGTGGCTATAATATCAAGGTTACCTGCTTTAATCCGGGATCGATAAATACGGGTTTCTTTGAAAGCTCGGGGATTGAAGCAAATGAACAAATGCTTCAGACTGAAGAACTTGCTGATATTCTCATTTTCCTTCTTGAAACTCCTGAGAATGTACTAATCGACGAATTAACAGTAAGACCACTCAGACCGGCGAGGTAAATAGAATCAGACTAATAATACGGAATGTATAGTCCTTAATAACTATATTTGCCGCATAATTTAAACAAAGGGCTAGCGTTTATCATTAGTCAGGTGTATTGTTATTTTGTCAAGTTTAGCAAACCGGGCAAAATATTTCATAAATAAAGGAGAGAAAAAACGATATATGTTTAGTAAAGCATGTGAATATGGTATAAAGGCGATGATAAGTATCGCTGGACACAAAGAAAGAGATGCTCGTGTAAGATTAAAGGATATTGCTAAAGAAATTGACTCTCCAGAGGCTTTTACCGCCAAGATTCTTCAGACTCTTACAAAGGATGGCTTATTGAAGTCAACCAAAGGACCTGCAGGGGGATTCTCACTTGCTATGCCGGCACAGGATATAAAAGTATCGATGATTATTCTGGCATTGGATGGGGATAGCATATTCACGAGTTGCGTTCTTGGATTGTCTGAGTGCAATCCTGACAAGCCCTGCCCTATTCACCATAAAGTAGTCGGAGTAAGGCAGCAATTGAAAGAAGTTTTCCATGAAACTTCCCTTTCTGAACTGAGTATGGAGTTTCTTAAAGGTGATGCATTTCTAGCTTCATAATAGAAGCACACATAATCTTACAATTGATTAAATCAACATACCATTGAGGTCGGCAAGTACTCTTTCTACCAGTCCATCGCAATGAATCAGGTTAAATTCAAATAGCTCTTCAGTAGAATAGGTATGTTCAATTTCTTCTCTCAACTTTTCCTTGGCTCTATTTAGTCTGGCTTTCACATTGGTTTCAGAGATGTGCAGCATCTGAGCAGTTTCGGCTGTAGAAAGGCCGGTGAGTTCCCGCAAGATAAAGACTTGTCTGTACTTCTCTCCTATGCTCATTATAGCATCTTCAATAACGGTTTTTAATTCGTCGTTCTGGAGTTCTTTAAAACCATTGATACTTTTCTTTTGGAAAAGAGTTTTGGCATTTTCTTCTATATGGTCGGAATCGGATTTTTCACGCAGGTAACTTTTCTTGTGTTTTTTATGATAACACTCGTGAATCATAATCTGTACAAGCCAGGTCTTTAGTGAGGATCGCCCTTGAAAATCACCTAAGTGCGTATATGCCTTCACATAGGTTTCCTGCATTAGGTCTTCAATATCAGCGTGTCCAAATCCATAGGATTTACCTACTTTATACAAGTAGCCATTATATTTACGCATCAGTAATTCATACTGCTCAATCTTTCCGCTCAATACCTGATTGACGACCTGTTCATCATATCCTTCTTTAAGCGGTCCTAGCTCTTCCATTTTGCAACTTCTGTTATGATTCAAAGTAATTAACAGAAGCTATCAGGCTAAAGTTTTAAAAGTCGCTGCTCTTGCTGATTCCAGCAAGAGCAGCATACTGACCAAAATGAAAAAAGTATCTATTCCTCGACTATTATTTCACCCTTCATGGTAGGATGAATGCTGCAGTAATATTCATTACTTTCGTCAAATGTTCTTTCCCATTTTTGACCCGGAAAGAAATTTTCTGACCTCCATTCTTCATCAGGGAAATCTGTAATATTATGTTCTACGATTCCTTTATTCTCCCAGACTACTACTTCACCTTTTTTAATCTTAAGACTGGCAGGTTTAAATACCATGTCCTCAATTATTACAAGGTGAATTCCCGGAGCAATCAGCGTAGAAGTTTCTTCCCTCCCATTTTCTCCTTGGGATTGAGATTCATCGGACTTATTTATAGTTGCTTCATTAACTGTTTTATCATTCTCTTGCACTTTGTCATTGCATGCTGACATAAAGCCTGCAGTTGTCACAACAAAGAATAATAGAACCAGTAAGCTTAATTTAGATTTCATCATTATTTATTTTTAACTCCTTGCTTTCTGTGCCTGCTTTGCCATCTTGAGATGTTCATTCAATAATGGGCTCACTTTAATCAATGTTTCTTTCAGTTCAGAATTATCTGTGTATGGGATAAGTATCGATTTTACTGCTCCTATAACAGCGTCGTGAAATGCAACTTCATTATCGATATAGGCCTTATTGAATTCTTCTCCTGTCAAGCTGTTTAGTTTATCTGTAGTTTCCTTTTCTCCGGCAAGCAGTGATTGCGTAATCGGGTTGTCATCGTCCGGCGTAACTCCCAGTCTTCCGGCAAGTTCAACTGCCTGTTCTATGATATTCTCGTGATCTCTGATCATACTATTGGCAAAATGTGTCACATCTTTATCACTTGATTTAGAAAGCGCAATTTTGCCATAACGCACGTCAATCTGGTTTGCAACTACAGCGATAGATGCAATCTGTGCATCATCAAGTTCCGGGATTCCCTGGATTGCAGCATTTGATTCTTTAGCCATGTCCAGGTGCCCATTTAATAAAGGACCGACTTTTATCAGTAGATTTTTTAATTCCTCATTCTGGGTAGACGGAATAAGAGTTTCATTAACCGCCTTGATAACGGCATCGTGATAATCCTCTTCATTCTGGATATAAGCTTTATCAAACGCAAGCCCATCGAGGTTGCTAAGTTTAGTCATCATTTCCTTTTCTCCGCTCAGGAGTGACTGTGTAACCGGGTTATCTTGTGGAGTAACACCTAGTTTTTGTGCGAGTTCAGCGGCCTGAGCTATAATGCTATTATGGTCTTTAATCATAGCTTCCGCAAAATGCCTGACATCGGGATTTTGCGATTTTTCCAGTGCGAGTTCTCCGTAGCGCACATCGATTTGATTTGCAGTAACGGCGATAGATGCAATTTCTGCATCATTTAATTGGTCTGAATCATTTTCTGAACACGCAGTCATCAATGATACCATTGCAAATACTACCAATCCAAGTAGGAATTTATTTAATGTTTTCATCATTAGTATTTTTATTATTAAAAGTTTAAAGCTTTTCTCAAGCCCTTTCAATTGTAATAGAGTCGGCCTATTTAGATTAGGTTACAAGAATTTTAAATTATTTTTCGTATTGGATTGACTTATCTTTATTATTGTATGTTGTTATTAAAATAATTGTCTTAATTGTAAGAGAATTTATAGTTTACAGAGAAATTTTATTTTTGCGAAAGCGAAAGACAATTTATTTATCACGGTCAGAGGAGTGAATCATGGAGAATTTAGCATTACTGGAACAGTTCAAGAGGGAGATTGCAATTGAGAATAATGATAAGTCTTTACATGACCTTCTTGACGAACAACTCATCGTTGACGTTGCAGAACTGATTGAAGAATTTCCGGAGGAAGGGATACGCATATTGTCACATCTCTCCCCTCACAGATCCGTTAGCGTTTTTAAAATTCTGGATTTTAATGTCCAGGAAGAATTGATAGAGGAGTTGCCGGAAAGCAGGTTGCGGGAAATCATCAACGATATGCCTCCGGATGACCGTACTTCCCTACTTGAGGAGTTACCGGAACGTGTTGCAAAAGAACTCTTAAAGCTTCTGCGTAAAGATGAGCTCGAAATCACCTTAAAACTTCTGGGTTATCCTGAAGATAGTGTTGGTCGTCGAATGACACCGGATTATCTCGATGTGAAGGAAGAATGGACTGTCCGTCAAGCACTTGACCATATCAGAAAAAATGGTCGTGATAGTGAAACAATCGACATGATTTATGTTATCGACAAAAACGGAAGGCTCGTCGATGACTTGAGAATCAGGGAGTTTCTTCTAGTTGATCCGGACAAAAAAATCAGCGAGTTGATTGACGGTCGATATACGTCGCTCCGAGTTACTGATAGCCAGGAAGAAGCTATCGTAATATTTCAGAAGGAAAATAGAGTAGCACTACCGGTGATAAATAGTAATATGACTTTACTGGGAATTGTGACTATTGACGATATTCTGCAAGTGGCGAGTGATGAGTACACGGAAGACCTGCATTTAATGGGGGGTACCGCAACTATTGAAGAGCCGTATCTGGACATCAATATCTTCAAGTTATTCCGTAAACGCGGTGGGGTTCTTGTCATTCTGTTTCTGGGTGAGATGCTCACTGCTACAGCTATGCAACACTATAACGACACAGGAATATTTGAGAATTTTCCATTACTGATACTCTTTATTCCTCTGATTATTGCAAGTGGTGGTAATAGTGGATCACAGGCAACGACCCTCATTGTCAGGGCGATAGCACTCGGAGAGGTCACCTTTGAGAGTTGGTGGAAAATTGCCAGACGTGAATTCTTTTCAGGTTTAATGCTGGGCACCTTGCTGGGGACAGTCGGTTTCATAAGAATTTACGTATGGCAGATGAGTGGGATGTATGATTATGGCGAGCATTATTTATTGCTTTCTTTCACTATATTCTTTGCTTTAATCGGGGTCGTTCTCTGGGGAAGCTTATCCGGTGGAATGTTGCCCCTTATACTGAAAAGATTGGGGCTGGATCCGGCTACATCTTCAGCGCCCTTTGTTGCTACATTAGTTGACGTTACGGGAATCATTATTTACATTTCAATCTCAATGTTTATCTTGAGAAATGTTTTATAAAAACAGACTACAATTGTCTTGAAAGACTTATATACCATTAGTTCTATTAATTAAAAGGAAGCTATCGCATCCTTATAAAAGAAGCCTATTATGAAAAACTTATTAATATTATTATTTCTCTTTGCATCATTCCAGATCAATTCTGTATCTGCGCAAGTAGATATCGATACTGATTATGAGCTCCTGATTCAATCAGAGATGGCAAGAGCGGAGAAAAAGCTTTTGTTCACTCCCAAGGCCAATACCGGGAATTACAGGGTCTCACATTATCTGATTGAACTTGATATCGATCCCGCTGTAAAATTCCTGGAAGGAAAGGTCAGTCCTACTTTTACTGCACTAGAAGATATGGATGAGGTAGTATTTGATTTCAGTGACAATATGGATATCGATATAATTATCGAAGGCGACCAAGTCTTGTCTTATGAGCAAAGCGGCTACGAGTTACGGATAAAATTCCATGAGACCAAGAATGCCGGTGAACACATCACCGTCAGTATAAGCTATTCAGGGGTACCGGACTGGAGTGGGTTTGGAACATTTGAGCAAAGTCACCACTCAGGAGTTCCTATAATATGGACACTATCAGAGCCCTATGGTGCAATGGAATGGTGGCCTTGCAAACAGGATTTAAAAGATAAAGCTGACAGCGTGGATATTAAAATTACTGCTCCTGAAGCATATTCCTCCGTTGCCAATGGTGTCGTCGTCGGAAAACATACTGAGAATGGACACACAACTACACACTGGAAACACAAGTACCCTATTCCGGCGTATTTGGTCGGCGTAGCAGTGACCAACTATGTAGAATACACGCATGATTATGATGATGGAGTCGTGAGTTTCCCTATTATCAACTACGTCTACCCCGAAGATTCTGTCCGTGCCAGTAATTTAACACAAGTGACAGTTCCTATCATGGAGATATTTTCAACTCTCTTTGAGCCATATCCCTATCACACGGAGAAATACGGTCATTGTCAATTTGGCTGGGGTGGAGGTATGGAGCATACAACTATCTCCTTTATGGGAGGTTTTAGCAGAAACCTGATTGCACACGAATTGGCACACCAGTGGTTTGGCAATAAAGTTACTTGTGCTTCCTGGCAGGACATCTGGCTTAATGAGGGTTTTGCCGGATATCTTACTGGGCTTGTTTACGAGCACCTGGATGGAGAAAACGGCTTTAAAGGCTGGAGGGTTAATGAAATACACTCAATTACGAGAGAACAGGGTGGCTCTGTTTATGTGCCGGCATCAGATACTCTTGATGTAGCCAGAGTTTTCCTCAGCCGTACGACATATAGCAAGGGATCGATGGTCTTGCACATGCTGAGAAAGCGCATAGGAGACGAGGCATTTTTCGATGCACTAAGAAATTATTTAAGTGATCCCGAATTGGCTTATGCTGCGGCATATACAGCTGATTTAAGAAGGCACCTGGAAGCAACATCAGGCCAAAATCTGGAAAAATTCTTTAATGACTGGATTTATGGCCAAGGGTTTCCTAGATATCAAGTTGAATGGAACCAGGATATTGAAGACGTAATCAATCTGACTTTTAATCAGACACAAAGCCATCATTCAGTAGATTACTTTGACCTGCATGTCAAAGTAAGATTCATAGGAGTAAATGGAGAAATAGCTGAAGAGACCTTTTACAATAGTGTAAATGGCGAGCAATTCAATTACAATATTTCATTTCCTGTTGAAACAATTATAATAGATCCGGAAGATGACCTTATTACCGGAACCAATCAGGTTATCGTTTCGTCATCTGACCCTAAATTGACAGAAATGGTTGACCTGTACCCCATTCCGGCTAGAGAATACGTTCGGGTTAATGGCTTGACTGAGGGCTTGAGCTGGAAATACAAAATCATTGATATCAATGGTCAGGTGGTGGAGAAAAATGAACTTAGAAGTAACGTACTTAGCCTGGAGAACTTATCACAAGGCATATATTTCATTCATTTTTCTTCTTCTCAAGGTGAAGTCATCAAGAAATTGGTGAAAAAATAGTCTTGAGTATTTCAGGATAAGCTGCCTTTCGGCAAATATATAAGATTGAGGCTGAGTAATTACTCGGCCTCAATCTTATCTCCGCGTATAAGTGCTTAAGATAAAGTTATCGCACTGATATCCAATCTCAATGATATTGAGCTAATTCTGCGGCTACCTACCTTGCTCTTCTGGAATAATTCATAAAAATGAAGAAGTTTTCCATCCTTTTTATGGAAGGAAATACAACATTATTTAAACTATTTATTGCAATCATTGGTTAATCCTATGACTCAGCCGAGTCTCAGAAACCAGTTTGTTTAACAATAATCTAAATGTTATGAATAAATTTACCAATTCTTTTATAGGCCTATTTGCAATGTTGGCATTTGTCTTTTGCGTAAGCGTAAACAGTAATGCTCAGACTACCAATTTTAAAAATGGTCAAAAAGTTACCGTTCAAGGCGAAGTTCTCGACATGAACTGCTATATGGTGAACACTGATAATGTAGGTGAAGGCCATGCACAGTGCGCTAAAATGTGCGTACAAGGCGGAGGAACTATGGGCGTCCTCGATGCCAAAGGAAACGTTTTCCTTATGGTTGAAAATCACTCTAGTGCAGATGCCTACAATAAATTAAAAAACTACGGAGCAGAGACCGTAAATGTAAGCGGTATCTTCTATAATCGCGGTGGTGTTAACGGTATTGTTGTACAAGGAGTAGAGCCCGTAAAAGGTCGTTAATCCAGCTAAATATTATGAATTAGACGCAGACACTTTGGCCTTAAGCTAAAGTGCCTGCTATTAATTTGTTTTTTCAACCCACTTCTTACGACATTCAATCCAAATCTCCATGAAAAAATGGCCCATTATCACCTTAATCATAATCATCGGACTGCTTGCCTGGTGGTTTTTTAGCAGTCTTATGAGTCCTGAAATTACTACCGTTAGTAAAGGTCGGATGGTTGCAGAAAAGTATGGTTGCTTTGCTTGCCACAGCGCAGATGGGATTAAAGGATTCCCCAATCCAGGGTCCAAGTACAGCACCGTGCCTTCCTGGCAGGGCGGCACGGCTATGATGTTTATCCATGGGCCGGATGATATACGCCAATGGGTTATGAATGGTCGCCTGGATGGTACAAGTGGCGACACAGCTGCAATTGTGCCTATGCCTGCCTATGGCTCTGTGATGTCCGATCAGGAATTTAAAGATCTAGAATTATATCTCAGGGCAATCATGGAAATTATTGAAATTAATGACACTACAGCCCAAAAAGGCTACCATCTCGCCAAAAAAATGGGCTGCTTCAGTTGTCATGGTCCCTATGGCCTCGGAGGAACAACTAATTATGGCGGACTCAAAGGCTATATCCCCGGCTGGGAAGGCGATGATTATGCAGATCTCGTCAGGAACGAAGAAGAACTCATTTATTGGATAAAATACGGGGAACTGGAACGCATAAAGGATAATCCCTTCGCCCGTTATTTCACCAGAAACCAAATGAATGAGATGCCCGCCTACCACAAATTACTTAATGATGAACAAGTCAATCTCATTATTCATTACATTAATTGGTTGCGGGAACAATCCTTGAATTGATTTTTAAAAAATTTGATACCTACCGGTTGTAATTACAACTGTTGCATAACTATCTTAGCTAGAAATTACATTTCCATTTTTAAGGAAGCAGATTTACATTATTTATAAAACATACTGAATTAATTTAGGCAGAAAAGCAATATGGATTTTTTGATTGAGTTTTTGGAAACTGAATTTATGGGGAACACATATTGGGGATATTTTTGGTTCCTGATATGGATTATCGGCGCTCTGATACTCAAGGGATTGACAGCCAATATCATCATCAATATGCTGGCTAAGATTTATAAAAAGAAGCTTTATAATATTCCGGCGCAAGAATTCCGTGAAATATTATCCAAGGCTATCAGTGCTTTTCTATTCGTTCTGGTAATCTATATATCTGTCATTTATCTGGATTTTCCCGAATCATGGAATCTACGCTCCGCCGAAGAATATGGCGTGCGGTGGTTGATAAGGAAGGCTTATGGGCTAGTATTCGGAATCACGTTTATTTATGTGATTAACAAAATCATCGATTGTATTGCTCACATCCTCATTAAGAGATATACTATCAAGCAAGAGAATATTTCGGCAGTACAAGCTATTCCATTTGCTTCTGATTTATTAAAAGTCATTTCTACCATACTGGGAATATTGATAATTCTGGGTGCATTATTTAATGTAAATATTGCGACCTTAATCGCAGGACTGGGAATCGGAGGTCTTGCTATTGCACTTGCCGCCAAGGAAACTCTCGAGAACTTACTGGGTTCTTTCATCATTTACTTTGACCATCCTTTTATGATCGGTGATACGATTAAACTTGGTGATGATCTATATACTGTTGAAAAGGTAGGTCTAAGAAGTACTCGCTTGCGCACTATAAGCAATACATTGATGACTATTCCCAATAAAAACCTCATTGAAAGCAGAATTGATAATTACTCTCTGATCAATTCGCGTACCATCAATCGCACAATTAAACTATCCAGGAGCACCAACCATACGCAGATTACTAATATCATGCAGGAGATTAAGGATTATGTTGTGAGCTTAAATCGCAGCACCAGTCCTGTTGAGGTGACCTTTCATCAGATAAGCGATAGCTCTCTGGATCTCAGGCTCTTCTTTAAACTGAAAGCAACCTGGGCTGAGCATCTTGAAGATATAGAGAATATGAATCTGAAAATCCTTGAAATCATTGAGAGAAATGGAGCAAGACTCGCCTATCCGACTCAGGTTATTTATCCTCCGGGCAATTAGGCTGATATATTTCTGCCTTTCGGCAAATTTCCAAATGCGCCTATGAAAGTCAAGTCAATTTTAATCTTAAACCTTGGTTTCAAAATGAGGCTTTAAAGCTATATTCTCCTTAATAAGAACTTATTACTGTGGCGTTATCATCATAAGGCTATCAATGTATCTTCCAATTTCTTCAGGTGTTTGCGCAAACGTCACAAACGAATGTCCTTTCTCCTCCGGGTTCCAGCCATTACTCCCATCGCGATACAATATCATTCTTCCCTCGTTTAAGTTAAAAAACGGCTCTACACCTTTGACTGCAATCAAAGCTGCCGTCTGATCCCAGCTCCAGATTCCTTTGGTCATTTCTTCATTATTTTCAATACCGTATCGATAAGCATCCTGCACCGGGCTTTCCTTAAGAGTTGCATTTTCTATCAATGGTATTCCAGTGAATATTTTTTCACCTATGGCGGCTCCTGTGAAAATAATCGGTGAAGGCCAGTTCTTTATAACATTTGCGGAAGCTGCAATATCATTATACAAGTTAAACTCCCTACCCTGAGGAAACTCGCCACCCATACAGACCAGGAGCTTCACTTTCTTTTTCACAAGTCGGATTCCATCCAAAGGCGATGAACGGTCAGATGTCGAATTCAACAGGTCAGATAGATTGGACAAGAAGCCGACGGACACGATTGTAACACTAGTATCAGGTTGAATTGACAGCATTTGCCGGTATATGGAGACCGCACTTCCCGCCTCCTGATTATTTGATATAGAATGAGGATACTTCTTTAACAGAGGATAAATCCAGCCATCCTCCGGCGGCAATTCGGGAGCACTTTTTCTCGGCAACCCGATAGCGATATCCGACTTTCCCCAGTACGTATTAAACACATCAATAACCGATGCGATGCCTTCATAGCGATTATTGGCAACTGTAGCCAGGATCTTGCATTCTCTGTTAGCCTCCATTGCATGAAGCATTGCCAATGCCCCGACATCATCATATCCCGGCCCCATATCCGTATCGAAGATTATACGCGCAGGTCCACCCGAAGACCAGTCGGAACAACCACTTATCAGAATAACGGCAAGCAAAAATGCAGATAGCTTCAGAAGATGTTTCATTCACAGATGTTTTAACAGAGTATCAAAATAATACTTACTCTATCAAATGTAATAAAATTCAAGCTTATGAGTATTTTAGATTCTTTGGGATCTTGCCGTTCGGAAGGACTTATGACCGGATTTAAACAAATTCAAGCCTAAATGCTGTTTCACAAACGACATTTTTCGCTGCTAATGGAAAGTTTATATTTCCCAAAACTTGTTATCTTTAGCAACCTATAAAAGAAGATTATGCATAAACTCAAAATACTTAACACGCAGTTCGTTACTCACAACGTAAAAAGATTTGTCCTCGAGAAACCTGAGGACTTCATTTATCAACCCGGACAATCGGGGCATTTTTCCATTGACAAGGAAGGTCTGGCAAATGAAGTACGTCCTTTTACTTTCACATCTCTTAATGACTGGCCCTATCTAGAATTGATTGTCAAAATATATAATGACAGAAAAGGAGTCACCTATGAAATGGGTAAATTAAAGACCGGCGATTATATGATTTTGCACGATATCTTCGGGACTATCCGATATAGGGGGCCGGGCATTTTCATCGCAGGAGGAACGGGAATCACACCATTCATTTCGATATTCCGCGCTTTGTATTACAGTGGGAATCTCCGCAATATCGGTTTAATCTACAGCAATCACAGCCGCGAAGATATAATTCTCGGTCCTGAATTATTTCAGATGTTAGGTGCAGCTTACCTCAATGTATTTACTCAAGAAGGCGTCATAGGCTTTAAAGAGCGAAGAATAGATCGTGACTTTCTAGCTCAGACGATACAGAACTTTGATCAAAGATTCTATGTCTGCGGGCCCATCGGCTTTACTGAGGATGTTACAGAAACGCTTGTAAGCCTGGGTGCTAGTCCGCAGGCACTTATCATCTGATTAATACCCTAGCTATTTCTGCAGCTTGACTCAACATATAAACAGAAACAACAATGACAGTTCGCCATCTTATCGCATTAACATATTTCATATTTCTCGGTTTAACTATATCAGCTCAAGGCTTGTATCATCCGCGTAATATTGACATCGCTTACAAAAAGGGAACCAGGGATCTATCAGGGAAGCCGGGAAAAAATTACTGGCAAAACCGGGCGGATTATAAAATCAAAATGGATGTTTTCCCTCCAAAGCGTGCCGTACATTGTGAACAGGAAATCACATACTACAACAATAGTCCCGACACTTTACATGGCTTAAACTTCAAGCTATTTGCCAATCATCATAAACCCGGTGCAATGCGTGCATATCCGGTACCGGAAGAATATCTGAGTTCAGGTATTCACATCTTTTCTTATTCTGAAAATGGAGAAGAGATTCCATGGGACTATAAAGATGATACAACTGATAAATTTGTTAAGCTCTCAAAACCATTACTTCCTAACGATTCAGTAAAAATCGAAATAGCCTGGTATTATTACTTGTCTGAGCGTAGCGGCCGCGAGGGAGCCATCTCAGAAAATAGCCTTTTCATTGCTTATTTCTATCCACGTATTGCCGTTTATGACGATTATGTAGGTTGGGATAGGATGCCCCACACCATGGCGCAGGAATTTTACAATGACTTTAATAACTACACTTTTGAAGTCACCGTTCCAAAGAATTATCTGGTATGGGCAACCGGAGAGCTACAAAATGCTGAAGAAATTCTACTGGAGCCTTATCTAGATCGCTATAAGCGTTCGCAAAAAAGTGACCTGGTTATTTCTATAGTTAATCAGGAAGACTTACGTCAAAATGAAATTGTTATTCCACACGAAATTATTAGATGGAAGTGGAAAGCAGAAAACGTTTCGGATATTGCAATTGCTATCAGCAGTGAATATAACTGGGATGCTTCCAGTACAATTGTAGATAAGAGGACAGGACGCAGAGCTAGTGTCCAGGCGGCGTATAGCGAAAATGCCACTGACTTCCGACAAATGGTCAACCACATAAGTGATGCTATTACCTGGTTTTCTGAAAAAGTCCCGGGCTGGCCTTATCCCTACCCGACTATGACAGTGGTGCAGGGGCATGCAGATATGGAATACCCCATGATGGCCAATGATAGTTCCTTCCCTGACAACCCTGAGCTTACGCGCTCAATTGCTCAACATGAGATTGCTCATAGCTATTTCCCTTTCTTTATGGGCACTAATGAAACCCGATACGGATTCATGGATGAGGGCTGGGCTACAGCGCTACAGTATCTTACAGCAATCGATGATGTAGGTTATGAGGCAGCAACAGAATCATTCAAGCGTTACAGGGTCAGCAACTGGATTAACGATCCTTCATTTGTACAGGATATTCCGATTATCACACCATCTAATATCCTCAACAGACCAGCGATGAGCAACAATATGTATGGAAAAGCTGCTCTTGCTTACCTTGCTCTTAGAGATATGCTGGGTGAAGATTTATTCCGCTTTGCCCTTCATGAATATATGAACAGGTGGAATGGCAAGCATCCGATGCCTTGGGATTTCTTTTATACGTTCAACAACCATCTAAAAAATGATTTGAATTGGTTCTGGAACAGCTGGTTCTTCAGTAATAATTACATTGACCTGGCGATTGAAAGAGTAAGTAACAGAGGGAATAAATTGGATATTTACATTAAAAATATCGGAGGGATGGTGGTTCCATTTGATCTCATTATAGAAAAGGCTGATGGCTCTAAAGAGACTCTCCATTATACTCCGGAAATCTGGAAAAAGGACCAGGAAACAAGTCGCATTAAATTATCCGGATACCGCAATATTAAAAGTATCACTATAGATGGCGGTATATGGATGGATGCTGATATTTCAGATAATATTTGGGGTAAATAATTTATTCCCGATTTCCCACAACAATTACCTCGAGAAATTATTCCAATAATACAGAGAGCAAAACAGAATATTTTACATAATATTCTCGTTTTGCATTAAATAACTTTTGAGAATTACTTTTTTATAAACAATAAATACAATGGATAGTGTTGCAAGTTATTTTGCATTTGCCATAACTGCTTTCACCGGATTTTTTGCAATCATGAATCCGATTGCTAATCTGCCGGTATTTATGAGTCTGGTAGATGGTGCCAGTGAAGAAGCCAAGCGGCGTGTGAAAAGAAAATCTATTTTCACCGCTTTTCTTATCATTGTGACTTTTGTCGTATTGGGTAAGATTATATTTTCTTTGTTTGGCTTGACTGTACCGGCTTTCCAGATTACCGGTGGGGTTATTATTTTCCTTGTAGGCCTGGATATGGTGCGTGCAAAGGATGCGCGGACCAAGGATATTAAACATCCGGAGACTTTTAATGAGGATATAGCAATTTCACCACTTGCTACTCCACTATTGGCTGGTCCCGGTAGCATCGTTACAGCTATGACTTTTGTAGCAGACAGCGATATCATTTCAATGATTATAGTCATTCTGATGTTTGGTGTAGTGTGTTTACTGCATTATGGAGCATTCAGTGCCAGCAAATTTATAGTAGAGAAAATAGGTGATAACGTTCTTGTTGTTCTCGGTAAAATCATGGGGTTAATTGTTGCGGTAATCGGTACAGGGATGCTTCTTTCAGGTATTGGCCTTGCAATTACGACCTTTCTAAATAGTCAGTCCTAGGACGATTTCCAGTATGGGTAAAGGACCCTTGGTTCTTCGTGAAAAAATCACATTAAAGTCTGCTATACAATTGTCATTAGCCTTGAACATTCATGGCTAAGCCGACATTACAGCTACATCTGTTTCATCTTGAAGATATCTTAGTTTATGGCTTCGCCTCACGTAATTACTAGCGCTGAAAATGAAAGGCGGCAACCTTTTATTGCTTTTCATCCCAGCTACGTCTATCCCCTGCCTCCGGGCCATCGCCACCCCATGATAAAATATGAATTGCTACCTCAACAGCTGCTCTACGAGGGCGTAGTTGATGAGCAGGACTTCTTTGAGCCGGGAATTCTGGAGAAGAATCTTTTACTGCCTGCTCACAATGAAACATTTGTCGAAAGACTGCTAAATCTAGAACTTACTGAAAAAGAAGTGCGCCGAATCGGGCTTCCCATGAGTGCGGAGCTTGTTGAGCGTGAATTGCGGATTATTGAAGGCACGCGAAGGACCGCGGAAATTGCAATGAAAATCGGTATAGCCTTTAATATTGCCGGAGGGACGCATCATGCAGGATCAGACTGGGGAGAAGGGTTCTGTTTATTAAATGACCAGGCTGTAGCAGCAGATTATCTGCTTAAGGCCTACGATATGACAAAAGTACTCATCCTAGACCTCGATGTACATCAGGGAAACGGAACTGCTGAAATCTTCTCAAATGAGCCGCGCGTATTCACTTTTTCTATGCACGCAGCAAATAATTTCCCCTTCCGCAAAGAGGATTCCGATCTCGATATCGGTTTAAAGGACGATACAAAAGGACCTGAATACCTCGACATCCTAAAGACACAGCTCGATTTCCTTTTCAAGGAAATTAAACCGGAATTCGTTTTTTATCAGGCAGGAGCAGATGTTCTGGATACTGATAAGCTCGGAAAGTTAAGCCTTACCAAGGATGATATACGGCAGAGGGACGCAATGGTTTTCAGCTATTGCAAGGCTTATAATACACCCGTGCAGGTTGGCACAGGAGGCGGGTATGCTCAACGAGTCGCCGACATAGTCGATGTTCATAGCAATACTTTCAAAGAAGGAATCTCTGCCTTCCTACTGTAGTAGCCGGTATTAGAAGGTGATATTTTCTGCGCACTGGGACAATGGTTTCAACATTCTATTTAACATCTCCGTTGAATAGCTGTGAAAGCTGAGAGAATAAATTTTACTTATCACATAATCCACATAATATGAAAGACTTACCCGACAAGGACAACTCCCTACGATCTCACAATCAATCCTTTATGGATGATGTCCTGGAAGGCCTTTCAGCTGAACTAAAATATTTAAGTTCCAAGTATTTTTACGACACTCAGGGCGATATCCTTTTTCAAAAGATCATGGCTTCCCCCGAATACTATCTGACGCGATGCGAGATGGAAATACTGTCAGAAAAGTCCGACATTATTACTGAAATCGTCCGAGTCTATGGCAATAATTATGACATCGTGGAATTAGGAGCAGGTGATGCCAGTAAAGCGACACATCTTCTACGAGAATTTGTAAAGCGGGGTATGACCGGAAATTACTATCCTATCGACATATCAACTCATATTATTGAAGACCTGGAGAAAACTTTACCGGCTCAGATTCCCGGCTTAAATGTAAAGGGATACTCAGGGGAATACTTTGAGATGTTGAAAGAAATCAGCGCAGAGTCGGAAAGGCCTAAGTTCATACTCTTTCTCGGTAGCAGTATAGGAAATTTCGGTATAGAAGAAGGGCTGGACTTTAGCAGAGAACTAAGCAATAATCTCAATGAGGGCGATATGGTATTTATCGGATTCGATCTTAAGAAGCACCCCCAAATAATTCTGGACGCCTATAATGACAAGCAAGGATTAACAAGAGATTTTAATCTCAATCTGCTCAAGCGTATTAACCGTGAATTAAATGGAAATTTCCTCATCGACAATTTCGAGCATTATCAGACTTATGACCCCGGTACCGGAAAATGTAAAAGTTATCTCGTGAGTACAACTGAACAAGAAGTGTATATCAGCGGAACCAAATTCTATTTTATGGAAAATGAAGTGATTTTTACAGAAATCTCACAGAAATACTCCCTGGAAGATACAGACAAACTTGCAGAACAAAGCGGATTCAGAGTAATCAATAAGTTTTTTGATAAAAGATACTGGTTCACCGATTGTCTATGGATAAAGGAGGCATAAGGACTTTCAGACCGGATATTCTATACTTAACACTTTTAATTTCCGTATTTCATCTCCGAGTTTAAAATCGATAGTCTCGCCGGCTTTTAATCCTGTAAGCGCTCGCGCAATAGGTGAAACGAAAGCAACCTTCTGAAGTCGGATATTTGCTTCATCCACTCCTACTATCTGAAACTTCAACTTCCTCCCGTTGTTAAGAAACTCTACAATCGCACCAAACCGCACTTCATCCTTTGGCTGTTCTTCCACAGGAATAATACGGGCGGATGTAATACGCTCATTGAGAAGTCTTAACTTCCCTTCAACGATTGTTCTCGCATGGCGATGTTCCATATCTTCATCGATAGGTATTCCATCTCGCTCCTCTTCAAGTTCTTCTTTCTCCTTTAAAAGAGCCTCATAGCCTACAGCAGTGACGTAGTTGTCTATTCCGTCCGGCAAGGCTGCTCTGGGTGGAATTATCGGAGCTTCCTCCATATCACTCTCTCTGACAAATGCGCGACTCATATTCTTTCTTTATAGCTTTATAATAGAAATAATGTAGAAAGATTGAAATTAGTTCCGATATGACATTGTGTTTATACCTGTGCAGACGCATTTGTCAGCAAATGTCGTCTATTTGACGTGCAAATGCGTTATATTAATACTGACTAATAGGCTAAATTTATTAAAAACTATAGATATGTAGGCAAGATAATCAGACAGGCGCGCGAAGAACGAAATCTTACACTGGAAGAACTCGCTGATATGTCTCAAGTAACCATAAGAACATTACAACGAATTGAGAATAATAAGAATAGTCCAAGATCAACAACTTTACAACTTATCTGTGACGCATTGGGTTTAGATATTTCTCAACTAGACTCTTCAACTAGCAGAGAGCCAAATTATTTTGAAACTACTATTCATTACTTCTTTCTAATTATCATCAACCTTGTTCTAATGACGATAGTAGGCTGGATGACATTAGACTCTGAGGCAAATTTTAATTCTAGAGCAGTCGGTTTATTATTAAGTTTCTTTATTCCGTTCTTTATCATTAATATGACCCGCGGGATAAGCAGAATCGAGCGCTTTCTAAAATTTGGTTTAGGATTTTTACTATACGGAATACTGACAGTAATTATTGTCGGATTCCCAGAAGCATACACAACAGCTTTACTCCCATCTGTAGCTATTTACTTAATGACATTATTCTATGGAGATAATTTCTTCAAGAAGACAACACATAAAGTACAGTGATTAACATATTCCATAATCAGATATTATCTATGAATCTTCCCCCGTTCATAAAACAGTTCTCTATCTTCCTCTGGAACTCTTGCACCACCAGTCGCCCAAGCAACGTGAATGGCATTTTCCATATTGAGATTATGTTTCTTGGCATATTCAGTGGCAGCAACCATTTGCGGGCCGATTAAGCCGGCTGTGGAGGACGGTTCTACAAATATTTCTTCTGTATCCCATAGATCAGTCAACAACTCGTACAAGCGATAATCTTCGATTGTATAAACTCCACCGATGATATGAGAGCTGATTTCGGTAGCAAATTTGGATGAACGGCCTACAGCAAGTCCATCGGCTTCTGTGATATTATCTATCCCGAGATCCTGTACCGAAATGTTGCTCATTTCCCCGGTTGCCAATCCGACTAATACTGCAGGTGAATGTGTCGGTTCAACAAAGAAACTGTGTGCAGCATCACCATAAATTTGCTTTAAGCCAAATGCTATACCTCCCGATGAACCTCCTACTCCACAAGGTGAATACACAAAGAGAGGATGGTCTTTATCAATAGTTATTCCTTGTTTCTCCAGGTCATTTTTTAATTCAAGAGCTCCTACGCTGTAACCGGTATAGAGAAGATGCGAATTTTCATCATCGACAAAATAACCGTTTTCATCAGCCAGTGTTCTCTTCCTGCCTTCGTACATCGCTTCACTGAAATCACCAGCAAATTCCACAACTTCAACTCCCTCGGAACGCAGAAGTTCCTTCTTCCATTCCTTGGCATCTCCCGACATAAATACCGTCACTGTAAAGCCCAGGCGTGCACTCATGATTCCGATACTAATCGCCAGATTCCCCGTAGAACCCACTCCTATTCGATGTTTACTGAACAGCTCTCGGAATTTATCCGTCGCAAATGCTTCGTAATTATCATCCTTGGTAATGTATCCCGCGTCAAGAGCAAGTTGTTCTGCATAGTGAAGCACCTCGTAAAATCCTCCCCTAGCCTTTATCGATCCCGCAACAGCAAGATCACTATCACGCTTAACAAATAATCTTCCGGGAATCGCAACTCCTTGTCCTTCCAGGACGGATTTCATTGTAGGCACCTCCTTAAGCGGAGACGTTATACGACCATTTGCGGAAGCTGTCTCAGGAAAAACCCTGCCGAGAAACGGAGCAAAACGTTCCCATAATTGCATGACATCATTCATGTCCTCAGCACTCAAATCAAATGGTGGCATTTCTGCCATATCTTTACGATTTTCGTTCAACCAGATAACCGGCTTAAGGTCAATAACATCCTGTAATATCGGCTCCCGTTCCACAAAGGAGCGAATTTTTCCTTCATCCATCATTTCATATACATTTTACTCCGACAATCAGCCCGCCATCCGGGCAGGTCAATATTATTTAAAATAAGAATTCAGCTCTTCATAAGTTGGGTCATCAACATAGAGTCCACTCCAGTCATTGGTCGTCTTTATGGCTTCTGCCAGCCCTTTAAGACTATGCATCAGACTCATCATCGGGCGTCCACCGACAGAAATCCTCTCGACTTTCAATGCTTTCAATTTGGCTACGTTCAGAAATTTATTCATCAGAATATTTAACGGCAGCTCTATCTCCTTCTTCAATAGCGCAACTGTCTCCATCTCCTGGATAAATGGCACAAATATCCCGTCGGCACCCGCTTGTTTATATAGATTTGCCCGCTCAATACAGAACTTAGCCTTCTCGGTTTCCGATCCGGATTTCAATAGCATTCCATCAACTCTTGCGTTGATGAAAAGTCGCACGCCTTTCTCTTTTGCAACACTTCTGCTTATGTCTATCTGCTTGCGCAAATATTCGGGCTCTTGCAATTCACCTGTAGACGGCACACTATCTTCAAGATTGACTCCTACGGCGCCGGCCTCAATTACGCGTGCAATAAATTCTGCAAACTTCTCATCATCACCATCTGAATAACCCGCTTCAACATCAGCTGTAACAGGCACATTTACAACTCTGGCAATATTACGTATAACATCAATGACGGTATCTGCCGGTATATATTCCCCGTCTGAATAACCTTGAGACCAGGCAATAGCAGAACTCGAAGTGGCTATAGCAGGGAAACCTGCATTTTCAAAAATCTTGGCAGATGCTCCATCCCAGGCATTGGGGAGAACAAGCGTACGATTTCCATGATGCAATTCATGAAATGATTCGGCAAGTTTATTTTGCTTTATAGAGTCAAATTTTCCATCCATAGTAGCAGATATTTTAAGCAATGTACTGTTTTCCGTGAATATTATTGAAAATAATTACAGCACGGAATGTAGCAACTAACAATTCGGATAACAAACTCCGTAATTGCAAAGTTTTGCTTAAGTGGCAAGCCCTTGTATGAAAATTGTCATATTATTGTCGATAGGAAAATATCGACTTTCTTTCTACCAGCTTCCACCACCACCGCCACCGAATCCTCCTCCGGAAGACCCGCCTCCTCCACCGCTACCGGAAGAACTTGGAGAACTTACCATTGTCGATCTTGCTTGTGACAGGCCGTTATCCAGAGAATTGGAGAAGCTGCTCATACTGGCCATACCGCTACTACTTGAGTACCAGTCAGGTGGAGGAACATTTAAGGCTGCAAATTTTGCCGCCCAACCCTTAAGCTGATTGAAGGCCACAGCGTAGCCTACAGTTTTTTCAAAGTATCCCGGATCATCTTTCAACAGCATTTTAATCTGTGGCAATTCCGCAAGTTCAATAAATTTGCGGAAGCCAAGAAGTTCTGAATAAGCCATATTGCCACGGTCATTCTTCTTTCTTAAGTAGAAACTCATTCCCGCTATAATCGAGAACACAAGAAAGGTAAAAGTAGCAGCTACGCCGCCCCAGATAAAATAAGCAATGATTGTACCTCCGACTGCCAACAATCCAGACCATGAACCTTCCTTTCTTCGGATTTTCTCTGATTCTTCATCGTAATATTTCTCTGAAGATTTATCCAAGCCTAGCTTGGCAGTATTCATGGTAGTATAGAACTTCTCCTTAAGGCTACTGATAAGAACTTCATCACCACGACGGAATAATTCATCAAACACGGTTTTCTCATAGACTTCGGCATCAATTGGAAGAGGTTTTTTCCTGATGAGCTTCATATCCGCCTTCCCAAACATACCATTCTTGGGAATTTCTTCAATCAACATGTATCCTTGGCCTGCCCAGTGCGGAAATAATGACACGAACAGATTGGGATTACTTTTATCTGCAAGAAGATAGCCTGACATAGCAGGATCCATTCCTTCCGGAGCATAATATGAAGTTGTCGCAACCACCTTATCATCCCGCCCATGGCGATCCCATACGCGGTAAAAGCGGAAAAGTACAAGCATCAATATACCCAGCCAGCCGTATTCCTTCCATACCGGCGGACCATAATCCACCTCTTCTATTAAGTGAATCGGCAAGTTAAGCTGAACAGTTAAATCACCACGTGCAGATACTCTATTCTTGGATTTCACCTCGTATAGTCCGCGCTTATAGTCAAAGGAAAATACATCTTCATATTTCTGTCCTCCCAGCATCCCGTAATAGATAAAGGCATTGTTGGGGCGCGTCTCCGCCATTTCAGGTGCATGCACTCGTAAGGTTAACTGTTCAAAATCCGTATCCCAGTCCGTTCCCAGAACATTCCAGTAAAAGATTACTATACTGTCCCTCTCAAAGAGATATGCATTGTGCACCCGATATTTAATCTCATATTCGTGGCGTCCCGTCAAGGTCTTATTCTTATCCCCGATTTTAATCTCAACCTTGGAAGGTCTCATCGGATTACCCGACTTGGAAACTTTGTATTTATAGCCCGGGACATCAATATCAGTCAGATATAATTGCCGACTGACAATATTGTTAGTTCCCGGAACACGCACATTTCCATGCGTAGGTATGTACCTGAAAATACCATGCTTATCCCACTGATAATTCACTACATAATTTTCAACTACATCAAAGTTCCCTTCCTTGTTTAAATAAATATCTACAGTAAGACTTTCTATATTATAGCCCTGACTATACATCAGACTATAAGAAGACCCAAAGAAGAATAATATGAGAATAAATCTTTTCATTTCTTATGAGAAATCTACCTGAACGTTTTCTCTTTCACCTTTCTCTGCTTCAAAGAAGTCAAATTTCTGGAAATTGAACATGCTGGAGAATATTACCGCCGGGAAACTCTCGCCGTAGGTGTTATTTTCTCTTACAGTTCCGTTGTAATAACGTCGGCTACGCTCTAGATTCTCTTCAATTTCATTGAGTTTATTCTGCAGATCCATGAAATTAGTATTGGCTTTCAAGTCCGGATATGCCTCGCGTAGGGCAAATAAGCTTCTCAGAGCCCCCTGCAATTGGTTCTCAGCCTGAATCTGACTATTAATGTCTCCCTTGGGGACTGACATTGCAGCATTTCTAGCTTCAATAACCTGATTCAATGTATCCTGTTCGTGTTTAGCATAGCCTTTCACTGTGGCAACGAGGTTGGGGATGAGGTCGTGTCGTCTTTTTAAAGCAACATCAATATTACTCCAGGCATCTTCAACGAGATTGCGGTTTCTTACAATCTTGTTATAGATTCCGACTACAAGAAAGCCGAGTAAAATAATAAATCCTATAAAATATAGCATATTCAGAGTTTTTATCTATTAGCAATTTGGTTACGCAGCATAACAGGATTTCTCCCGGCGCCCTTTAAGTTCTAAAGGTATTAATTTTCTCATAATTTCTATTCTCTGACACTAAATTTTATTCATTTTCTTTTGAGTCAAGCTCAAATTCTTACATATTGCTATCGATTCAATCTGCTTGCGTAAAATGAGATAGCTCTACGGTTGCTAATAGTCTTTCTGCTGTCGCAGCTTTTAGCTCAACTATGAAAATGATAGTGATCCTTTAGAATCAAATTCACAAACTCCCCGTTGCGGTACGCTCCTTGCTCTATTCCCGTAACCTCCGATATTTTATCGGCCAGCCTTTCCATAACGACATTATCATTACTTGTATAAGCCTTTTGAAAGCTTTGTTTTATAATATTCATATCCTTGTCCGATAATCTTGTCAGTAAATGCTCTGGAAAAACAGGTTCATAGCTGAGTGCGAGATTCTCATAGATTGTTTCATTCAACTTCAGTCTGGACTTCAATGAAATCACAGCAGTTCCGGCCGCCATATCCCCAAGCCTCTGAGATTTTTCAGATAAGATAATTGCAACTAGTCCTATCACTGCCGAAAGCATCCATATATCCACGATATTAAAAGCCCAACGTGTAAAATACTCGTAGATTGAAGCTCTTCCGCCATCCAGCCTTACAACTTTAATCTGTGCGAGATATTTCCCCGGAGTCTGACCACCGAGTATCGATTCAAACAAAAAGTGATAAAGCATTACAGGCAGGAAGACTATGACATAAATAAATATGGTAATCCGCTCATAATATCCAAAATATGGGAGTCTGGATATCAGATAGGAGAATAAAAGCACATAGACTAGCATAAAAAAGTAGTCGAGAGCCAGTGCCAGGAAGCGCTTTCCCACCGAAGCAAGTTCATATTCTATTTGTACCACCTGTGGGGTATTAATCGCAAGCTTTTCCATATATTTGGCTTATCATGAAATCACAGTTTTATGCGCGAAGCTGCATTTGTTGAGCAAAATAAAGAAAAATGGGCCAAAATCGAAACCCATTTAAAATATAAAACTAAGGTAAGTCCTGATGAGCTTGCAGAAGACTATCTGCAACTCACTAATGATCTTGCCTATGCTCAGACTTTTTATCCAGAAAGCAAAACCAGAGAATATCTCAATGAGCTAGCCATATATGCGCATCAATCAATTTATCGTGACAAAAAGAACTCAGGCCAGCAATTCATGCATTTCTTTACAACGGAAGTGCCGGAGCGCATATACGCCATGCGCAGACCACTGCTCTATTCGCTAGCGATATTTTCCCTTGCTGTACTCATCGGCATAGTGTCTGCGCATTATGACACCAATTTTGTCCGCATGATCCTAGGTGATGCCTACGTCGACACTACAATCAGGAATATCAGAAATGGAAATCCGGCAGGAATTTACGAGAGTAGCGGATCCTCCTTTATGTTCATAGCGATAACCATCAACAATATAAGAGTGGCATTTTATGCCTTTGCTTTCGGTATATTCTTCAGTGTAGGTACAGGATACATACTGTTTCAGAACGGCATTATGCTCGGAGCTTTTCATTATATGTTTCACAAGTACGATGTGCTGGGAGAAGCAATGAGCGCAATCTGGATACACGGAACATTTGAGATTGCAGTAATCATCATAGCAGGCGGTTGCGGCATTGCAGTGGGAAACAGCTTCTTATTCCCAGGATCATATAAAAGGATTGACTCCTTCAAAATGCAAATCCGAAATGCCATAATAATTCTGATAAGCACCATCCCTTTCTTTATCGTTGCAGGTTTTCTGGAAAGCTATGTCACGCGCCATTATCAGATTTCTTTAACTGTTTCCTTGGCTATTATCCTGATTTCGCTCTGTATCATTGTCTTTTACTATATTTACTTACCTATTAAGAAACGCAAACCCGAATATGAGTAAAATAGACTTCGATTTTTTAAAGGATCGCGATATGGGAGCCTTATTACAGGATTATCTATCGCTTTTCAAGAAAATATTTAAACACTACAATAAGAGTATCTTACAATTTATCCTACCTTTTGTAGCGATATTTGCAGTTGTTTTCTATTTAGCCTCCAGCCGTGGAACGGAGTTCTTTTATAGTCCATTTAAAACGGAGACAGTTATTTTAATTCTGCTGGCTATCATAGTACTGACTGTCTTCCTTTACTTTATTTTCATTCCTACATTCGGTATAGAATACATGTTTTTACTTGAGGAACGCCGCGACACAGACTTTACCGGCAGAGATGTCTGGGATCGTATCAAATTGAATATTCCACGGTACATCAAGTTCTTCTTTGCATCATTGCTATATTTAATTATAGCTTCAATTCCCTTATCAATAGTCGCAATATTCCTGTTTTTTGTCCCCATCATCGGACAGATTGCTGTGGGCTTTCTAGGTTCGATTGTCGGCCTTGTTATTTTTATTGCCTTATTCATCTATCTAAAAGAAGGTCAGGGCATTTACGATAGTTTTGCCGGCGCTTTTAGGTTATTGCGTCCCAGATTTATGAGCTATGCACTCGGTGCATATATATTCCAGACAATTCTTTCCATAATTGTGGGTTTTATCATCTTTGTACCTCTGCTATTATTAATCGTTGTCGGCGTCGGACTAGGAACTATTCCCGATGCATTAATCACATCTTTTACCGCCAAAATCCTCTTTGCAGTCGGTTCTGCCCTTGTCATTATTCTTTATACTCTAACTAGCTTGTACAATGCATCCTTTTATACACTGATTTATTATAGTAGTCTGGAGGCGAGTAGTAGTGCAGGCACATTGGATAGAATCGATCAAATCGGAACCGATAATGATGAACTGGTCTGAGAAAATAGCTGCTCTGCTGCCGAAATTCTTCACGGCTTTTATTCTGTTGGCCGGTCTTGCCACGCAGCCCGCTCCTGCATTTGCGCAAGCTAAAGACAGCATAGGCTTACTCGAAGAAATAGAAGAGGCCTTTAAGCCTTATATCGATAACAAGGAAGTGTACAAAAATCCGGACTATTTTAAGGATATCCCACTTGCTGAGTATGAGGAGACTGATGACAATGAGGCAGATGAAGCTTTCGCTCAAATGAAAAACCGCTACTCTTCAGGGCAGTTTGACTATACGGAAAGAGAACGGGATTATACCAGAGCTAACTGGTTCCGGCGACTAGGCTGGGCAATCGGTGATTTCTTCAGAGATCTGTTCCCCAGGAACACTTTCAACTGGATAAGTTCTACACAATTTCTCAATATTCTGACAATCATAGGTTTGTGTATCTTGGCATATATCATCTACAGATTGACCATCGCAGGCAAAACTCCGCTTATTCTAGAGGACAAAGCCGGGAAAAATATTCCACCGGATATGATTGAGAAACATCTTGAGGAAATCGATCTTAAAACATATCTGAATCAGGCGCTTACAAGTGAGGATTACATTCTTGCCATACGTTATCTCCATTTAATGAATCTTAAAAAGCTGGCCGGCACCGGTTTAATCAAGTGGAATTACAAAAAGACCAATCGAGAGTTCCTCTACGAGATGCAAGATCCGGAACTCGCAAATGACTTTTCCCGGTCGATAAAAATATACGAATACATCTGGTACGGGAAATTTGCAGTAAGCGAAGATCAATACAATGAATACGAGCAAATCTTTCAACAATTAAACAGTAAAATTGCATGAAAGGAAGCTTCAGGACAGGGATTATTTTCATCATCGCCGCGGTTATCATAATCGTGGTTCTGACTATGAACGAGAAACCGGAATTAGACTGGAAAAGGACATATAGCTCCAGAGATAAAATCCCATTTGGGAGTTATATTCTGAAGAAAAGCCTGAAAGATATTTTTCCGCAGAATGAAGAAATTGTCTCTCTGGATAAATCTCTCTATACTTATCTGCTTGAAGATAGACAGGATCACAAAGAAGTCGATTTAATTTATATCGGAGAATTCTTTGATCCCGGAACTGTCTCCATTCAATCTTTATCAAATTTCATTTTCGAAGGGAATGATGCCTTTATTATTGCAAGGAATATCTCTGATACCATAGCGAGAGAATATGACTTCAGAACCACCTACTTCAGCCGCTATGATTCCAAGATAAAAGGTAGCCTCGATACTGTCACTCATACTCTCATTAAAAACAATCTGAGGGCTGAATATCCCAAGGTTGACTATCCGGCGATTTTCACTCATCTGGACCCTTTTAATGCTACTATACTCGGCTATCTGGAAGTGGAAGGCAGGCTATATCCCAATTTTGTCAAGTTTTCCAGTCCGGTCCGCGGAGGTGACCTGTATATCCATCTGGAACCTGACGTGTTTAGTAACTATTATATGCTAAATGAAGAAACTTTCCCTATAGCCTATGAAGCATTGCGGCATCTGGAAGGACGCAATATACTCTGGCAAGAAGAAATCTATTCAGACGAAGTGAATCATTCACTGCGGTTCATTCTCAGCAGGCCGGCTCTGCGCAATGCCTGGTATATTCTCATTACGGCACTTGTCCTTTTCCTTATTTTCAAGTCACGCCGTGAACAGGCCGCTATTCCTATAGTGGAGCCCGAGCAAAATCTCTCTATCGCATTTGCTGAATCGATAGGCACACTGTATTATGAAAACGGGAACCCGGCGGATATGATAGAAAAGAAGATAAAATATTTCTTATACAACTTGCGGAAAGATTTCCGCTTTGACGAGGTTGACATTTTGGCCCCGGAATTTAGAAAACATGCTTCACAGAAATTTCAGCTTCCGCAAATGGAATGCGATGCTTTCTTTGATAAGCTTGCACAATACCAAAAGATTAAAAATCCGAGAACAGCACAATTAAAAACCATTCAGAAACACATTGAAAATTTCAAACAAAAAATATACAGATAATGAACGATGCCTTTGCACCATTTGAAAATAGAATTAACCTGACGCGACTAGAGGAGAAGATTAATGCAGTCCGCAATGAGATAAAGAAAGTTATCATCGGCCAAGATAAAATGATTGACCTGCTGCTAGTATCTCTGCTTACCGGCGGGCACTCCCTTATCGAAGGAGTTCCGGGCACCGCCAAGACAATCACTGCCAAGCTCCTTGCTCGCAGTATTGAGGCCCATTTCAGCAGGATTCAGTTCACACCTGACTTGATGCCTTCAGACGTTATCGGGACATCGGTTCTGAATATGAAGATTAATGAATTTGAGTTTAAGAAAGGGCCGATATTTGCACAGATTATTCTTATCGACGAGATTAACCGGGCACCGGCAAAGACTCAGGCAGCTCTCTTTGAGTGCATGGCTGAACAGCAGATTACTGCAGACGGACACACGTATATGATGGAACTCCCCTTTCTTGTCTTCGCGACACAGAATCCCGTTGAGCAGGAAGGGACATACAGACTTCCTGAAGCGCAACTCGACAGATTCCTATTCAAGATTGAGATCGGCTATCCTAATCTCGATGAAGAAGTTCAGATTCTTACTGAGCAGCATAAGCTGGAAAATATAAAAAAGGAAAGTCTCGTCAATCCGGTCATCAGCGCCTCAGAAATTGTAGAATTTCAGCAGACCGTAAACAGAATCTTTGCACACGAACAGATTATCCGGTACATCGCACAGATAGTTAATAACACAAGAATCAGTAGTAGCCTGACACTAGCAGCTTCTCCGCGTGCATCCATCGCTTTACTACAAGGCGCCAAGGCGTACGCAGCAATGCAAGGCCGTGATTTCATTACACCGGAAGATGTGAAGTACCTGGCTTTACCTGTCCTTGGTCATCGCGTCATTCTGGCTCCGGAAAAGGAACTGGAAGGTTTAACTCCCGGTAAACTTGTTCAACAGATTGTGGAAATGGTGGAGATCCCGAGGTGATAATGTTTTTGCGGTGGTGATCGTTGTAGAACTAATTCATGAATTAGTTCTACAAAACGGCATATAATTCATGAATTGATCCTACAAAATTAGAAAATCAAATATTTGCACCATCATCCCATTTGCCAGGATTATCTCTGATGTATTTTTTAATATTAAGGTAGGCGCTATGATTTCTTATAACCCGATCGTCATAATCTCTCTGCCAGTTTCTTTTGCCTGGTGTTTCATTTAAAATATTAATTTGTTTAGAAATTAACATTTTAAATTTGCCTACAATTTTGGGAACAATCATTCTACGTCGGAAACTTCGATATTGTTTAACATCTTCCTCACTCGGCTCATAATCATTATAGTGCCACCAAAAATCGGACTGGCCCATAGTTTTGTAACTTGAATGATCGAGAGGGATATTTGTTCCTGTTCTACTATCATATTCGTACCCTTTCAATTCAATCAGGAGATGAATATGATCGGGCATGATTACCCAGTCATCTAATAAAACACGTCGATGATATTCCGGAATTCTCAATATTTCATTATGTGCAAATTGTCCTATCTCGGAAAGATTGATTTCCCCTTTTTTGATTTCCCCCATTATGGGGATTTTATTTTGGATATTCAAGGTGAGAAAATAAAGACCAGGGCTTGAATAATCCCAATATTTCATTCTATGGGATTCAAGTCTGAACTTATCTTCAAATCTGGACATTGTGTTCTTTGATTTTTAATTTTCACGTTGTAGAACTAATTCATGAATTAGTTCTACAAAACGGAATATAATTCATGAATTGGCTCTACTGCTCTATTACATAAACACCTCAATCCTCCAATATTCCCCCCAGCACCTCGATATCGCCATCAATATCAGCCGGAACTTCAAGACCCAGAATTTCAGCAATTACCGGGTAGATGTGGATATTCCTGAACGGTTCCACTCTTTGATCCTTTTTGAAGGCAGGGCCCCAAGCCATGAATGTCGCCTTCATTTCAGGGACTTTCTCCGGGTTATAGCCGTGCTTCCCCGGACGATAATCACCCGGTTTTCGCAGAAAATATTTTGTACCGGTAGGAATTACAATTATATCTCCTATCCTTCCCAACGTATCTTCTCTGCTACTATACATAAGTCCTACAGGCATTTCACTGGCTAGGAACACTTCATAATCTTCTGTTTTATCTTTCTTCAGTTCTTTGTACAAAGGCATAATATCGGCCTTATCTATCGCCGTAATCCTCGCCTGTGTCCCCATGACATACCTATACTTTTCAGAATCGAGATGAAGCATATCCAGATGGTCTTCTTTGTCCACTTTTATCATCCCATGATCTGAAACAAGAATATAATTTATCGGCAAATTCAATGGCTCCAGTTGTTCCTGCAGCATATTGATAGCTTGATTGACCAGACAGACAGAAGCAATCGTCTCTGCTGCATCCGGCCCATAAGCATGTCCGGCGTGATCTACTTCAGGAAAATAGAGGGTAATGAGATGTGGTCTGATGCAGTCCGGTAGTGTAAGCCACGTTTTCACAATATCAATCCTGTCTTCAATGGAGAATTCCTCATGATAATCATAGTAATAGCTAGGCCGCTTTCCTCCGGCATTTGTCTCTGAACCTAGCCAAAACAAAGTAGCACTCATTACTCCCTGACTCTCTGCCAATGACCAAATCGGAACTCCACCGAACCAGCTCGCATCAGTAGTGAATTTACCCGACTTTCCAAATAGAATATCTCTTCCCGGATCATAGAAGGAATTGTCAACTATGCCATGACGAGCGGGATACAAACCGGTTGCCATGCTATAGTGATTAGGGAAAGTCGCTGAAGGGAAAACCGGCAACATGCCCTGATCTGCCCATACTCCCTCTTTGGCAGTTTTCAGCAAATGATTAGCATTATACTTTTCCATGTAATCATAACGCATACCATCTATGGAAATAAAAATAACATAAGGCTTATCGATTGTAGCCTCAGCATTTACACGCAACGGAACAATGCGTTGCGCAGTCGGGTCCTGCTGAAAACCAGGTGGAAATTCCTGAGCATTCAGACTTAAAACAAAACCAAATAGAAAAACAATTAGAAACCTTTTCATGCCGTGAGTTTTTTATTTAAAAATAGGATAAATATCCGAAACCAGATACTAATTCCTACAGTAAAATAATTCGTGGTTACCCTTTTAGTATAGCAATTCTTGAATAGGTTCAAGAACAAAAGGAAGGCATCCCCTAGTCCTTCAATATCTCCCCAAGCACCTCAATATCTCCATCGATATCAGCCGGAACTTCAAGGCCCAGAATTTCAGCAATTACCGGATAAACGTGAATATTCCTGAATGGCTTCACTCTTTGCTGATTATTAAAAGCCGGTCCCCAGGCCATAAATGTCGCCTTCATTTCAGGAACGACCAGTGGATCATAGCCGTGTTTACCCGGTGAAATATTTTTCATTGAGAAAGGGAAATATTTTACGCCATTGGGTAAAATGATAATATCTCCGATTCTTCTCTGCTTATCTTCCTTGCTGCTGAAATGAAGCTCAGCAGGCACATCCTTGGCCAGATAAACTTCATAATTTTTCCCTTTTTCCTTATTTAACAGCTCGTACATCGGCATAATATCTTCCTCATTGAAAGCAGTAATCCTCGCATGCGTTCCCATGGCAAATACGTACTTATCCTTATCGAAAAACGGCAGTTTCACATAGTCTTTTTCCTCAACGGTAATCATACCATGATCAGATACCAGAATATAATTTATCGGAAGGTTTAACGGAGCAAGCGCCTCATCCAACTTTCTGATTGCCTCATTAATAAAGAGGACAGAGGCCTTTGTTTCATCAGCATCAGGACCATATTTATGTCCGGCGTGATCCACTTCAGGGAAATACAGGGTAATCATGTGTGGCCTTCTATCAATGGGCAATGAGAGCCACTCTTTAATAATTCTGACCTTATCATCATCAGAAAATTCCTGATGATATTTATAGTAGTAGCTTGGGTACATTCCTCCGGCATTGCTTTCTGACCCTACCCAGAACAAACTTGCCGCGAGTACGCCCTGTTTCTCTGCCAGCGTCCATATCGGATTTCCACCGTACCAACTTCCGTCGCGATTAGTTGCAGTCCCTATGATATACTTTTCATCCCTTGCCGGATCGTAAAAATAGTTATCGACTATCCCATGATGTGCGGGATACATTCCGGTAGCAAGACTATAATGATTTGGGAAAGTAGCTGATGGGAAAACCGGCAACATACCTTCCTTGGCCCAGACACCACTACCGGCGGCCTTTAGTAAAAATTCAGCATTGTATTTTTCCATATAATCATAGCGAAGGCCGTCAATGGAAATGTATATAACATAAGGTTTACCATAGGTGGATTCCGCGTTTAATCGCAGTGGGACTATCTGCTGACTTGTATCGACCTGCTTTTGCGCATTAACAACAAAGCCAAAGCCCAGTAACAACATCAGGAGGAATGTAAATCTCTTCATTTGGAATTTTTTTTCAAAATTAAAACTTAGTGTGAATAATAGAAACTTTTCCGCTAAAGGTTCTTGAAATAAGCTTTCGCAAATGCTAAATCCTCCTAATAATGATAAAGTAAAACACAAGTATTATAACTTGCTCTTTTTAATATCGATAACAAAGCGGTATTTCACATCTCCCGAAACTACTCTATCCCAGGCTTCATTTATCTCTTCCATTCTTATCATTTCGACTTCCGGAAGGATATTGTGCTCTGCACAGAAATCAAGCATTTCCTGAGTCTCAGCAATTCCACCTATTAGAGATCCTGCAATATTTTTGCGCCTTACTACAAGGTGACTGCTATTCATCGGTTCTAGCTTTTCCAGTGCACCGACCATTACCATTGTTGCATCGCGTTTCAGCAAGCGCAGATATGGGTCAACATCATGCCCGACAGGTATTGTGTTGAGTAAAAAGTCAAAGGAATTTGCGGAAGCTCGCATTTCTTTATGGCTGGTCGAAAGAAGGACTTCATCTGCACCGAGGAGTTTAGCGTCATCCCCTTTGGATGGAGAACGTGTTATCATCACAACATGAGCACCCAATGCATGTGCCATCTTTATTCCCATGTGTCCCAGACCACCAAGGCCTATAACTCCTACTTTATCGCCGCGACTTATTTTCCAGTGCCGAAGGGGCGAATAGGTTGTAATTCCTGCACACAGTAAAGGGCCTACCCTGCTGATATCGAGCGCTTCAGGGACACGTAGTACAAAATCCTTATCGACGACAATGCGCTCAGAATAACCTCCAAAAGTATGCCCTCCCAGATGTTCATCCTTCCCATTGTACGTACCTACATTGCCGTTTTCACAATATTGTTCCAGATGATCTTTGCAAGAATCACAGGTTCTGCAAGAATCGACTAGACAACCTGCAGCTACAATCTCTCCGGGTTGAAATTCATGGACTTCATCACCTACTTCCAAAACCCTGCCGACGATTTCATGACCCGGAACAACCGGATATCGCGCTGAACCCCAGTCATTCCTCGCTGTATGAATATCACTATGACACACACCGCAATAAAGGATATCGATATTAACATCCCGTGGACTTATGCTTCTGCGTTCAATTTCCAGAGAACTGAGTTTCTCTATAGAAGAATGCGTTCCATAAGCTTTTACCTGAGTGTGTAATGATGGTTTATCTGAACCTGACTTCATACTAGATTCTGCGGGCATTTTCTGTTGTATTTAAGTTTAATAGATAAATATTCAACTACCATACCAGGTAGTCTAAAAATAAAAAAGCCGGCTAAAATGTCAGTGGGATTATTTCTTTTTTGAAGACACCAGTGAATCCCTACCTCATTTAAGCCGGCAAAAAATCTACTTTATGAGAATTTTATTTTATTTCCCTCCAAACAAGCCTCCAAGCAGACCTCCCAGTCCACCTTTTTTCTGGCTCCCTCCTGTTGCTTGAGCAAGTACGGAAGATAAAATAGAACTGCCCAATGAAGATGATCCTCCGGATCCTCCCATAAGACCACCTAATAAATCTCCCAGACCTCCGGCGGAAGTTACATTGCTACTCTTCTTCTGTTTCCCAAGATAACCCATAATAATCGGGGCCAACAATGCCATGATTTTCCCGACATTTGCTACTGAAACTCCTGTATCTTTACTAATCGCGTTTTCTACTGTATTCTTCTTTCCTCCCAGGATATGTCCTAGGATTCCATTTCCGTCAGTAGTATTTCCTGCGTTTAAAAAACCGGAAATATTATCGAGAATACTACCGTCATGATCATTGTTTAATGCTCCTAAAAGGCTTGCTGCTCCTGCCTCGGATGTTGCATTATTATTCAACATTCCCATGAGCACCGGAAGCGCTGAATTCACCACTGACGCTGTTTCTTTCTCTGATGTTCCCACTTGATTTCCTATTCCACTGATAACTTGCTGACCAAGACCACTGGTTAATAATTGTGTAATATCCATTATTCTTACAGATTTTAAGATTAAAAATAATAACGGCAGTGTCATTCCACTCTACGGAAGTATTCACCAGAATACTCCTTACCATCATTTTGTTAGGGTCGTTCAATATTTCAAAACCTCTGATGAGAGTCTTTTTATCAAGACTACATTATCATAAACCCAATTTTCTTATAAGAGTTCCAATTTTACAGAATTTTCCCTCTTTGGTCAGTATATTTATTTATGCTTTCGCAAATATAAGATCGCTGAATTTAGGAATTTCACCCTTGTATCGTGAAAGCCTGACATTTGCGCAAGCTGAAACAAAACGGCTTAAATCCGACTCATATCAACTCTTGTCCCGAGATTTAATTAAGTCCTTAATCTCTTTCAATTCGCTCTTCAACTCATCCACTTTCTCCTCCAATGTGTCAGTATTGTCCTGCACCATCGTATCTACAAGCACCGCGTCGACAAAAGACAAACCAAAGATTCCACCGACAATCAATAAGGCAACAAAGTAAAACCGGGTAAAAAACACATTGACTCCGGGTATATCTGCTTCAATCGCTTCTGGGATTTCATACCAGCCCTCGATAGATATAAGTTGAATCGTAGTGTACAGGGATCTTGCGGGATTATTAAATACTTCTGATTCACTGTATAGATTATTGGATAGGATACTTACCACAAATATAAATACAGTAAAACTGATAAGAATCAGCACAGATGCTCTAAATCCGCGCTTGATACTAGCGAGCAGATTGTCTATCCCCGGAATAAAATTAAAGAATCTGAACACCTTGAAAACACGCAGCGTCCTAAAAACAAGAAGATAGCTAAAATCCCCAATATTCAAGTTGAACAGAAAAACGACTAAAGAAGGGAGTGAAATCATTACAATTATAAAATCAAAGACGTTCCAGCTTTGCTCGAAATAGCCGCGCCTACCGTAATATTTCATCTTAACGATCATTTCTACAACAAATGCAATGGTAAAAGCCGCATCCAGTATTGCAAGAAGAACAATTGTTTCATCCGACCATTTGAAGCCGCTGATAAAGATTATAGCTGCGTTGAGGAGAATCAGAATCAGAATATTAAAATCACTGAGGAAAAATCTTCTAAAAAGTGTCATTGCAGCGCATTCAGTTTAACAAGATTGAAAATAAGGATTTACGCAAGCAAAATATAAATATTCACACAATTATTGGAATTCACCTTAGACTTCAGGGTTAAATTGTGCTAGAATGAGCTCTAATTCACCGGAAAACCTATTATAAAACATTGCTACTGTCTTGTATTCAACAATCACCAGCCTTCATCCGTAAGAGAATACAGCAGCTTTTATAATTCTTCCATATCCAGAATTACCGCCTACTTGTTTCATGCTCGTAAACAGCTATAAAATATGTCTATTAATTGTCAAGTATGAAAACTTAGAGCTAAGTCCGATAAAAATGTAATAAATTAGGCGCCTGAAATGCAGATTGAGGTTTCCACCTGAAAAATAACGCAAGAAAACCTTTTATGACTTTATATACATTCTTGAAGCTTATACATATTCTCTCCGCGATTCTGGGGCTCGGTCCCGGTTTTATCATGATTTATGTAGTGACCAATGCAGAGACTATGACCACGCTTCGCCAGTCCTATAAAATAAGAACTCGCTTACACAATTTTGTCATAGTCGGAGGTTCTCTATTACTTCTGTCAGGTCTTGCCATGGGCGCGGTTAATCCGGCATTATTCACTATGGGCTGGTATGTCACTAGTCTGGTTCTCTTTGTCCTAGCTCTGGCCTACGGTCCTGTTGTCCTCTCTCCTAAATCCCGTCCTATAAAGAAACTCCTGAAGGAACATCAATCCGATGACATTCCTTCAGAATATCAAGCTTACGCAAAAAAACTATTTCTTTATGAACGAATCGAAAATCTCGTTTTCATTCTCATCATAGTCCTGATGGTAACAAAGCCATTTTAATATCATACTACTCCGCAAATGCAGACGGGATCGCCAGTAGTGGAATTCTCGTATGGTAGCTCATTCTCTTCGTCTTACTAGGATTGAAAAAGCGCTTCCAGATACTGTCCTGATATGTGACCATAATCAACATATCGACATTCTTATCATCGATGTATTCCTGCAGAGTTTCCTCAAATTTCTCTCCGAGCAAATGCTGCGAACTTAAAGTATCCTCCTTGTATTCAAAACGAAGGTACTCTTCATACTCTCTGAGCTTCCCTTCATTCTCATAGAATTTCATAGCTCTATCGTCATCTGCATCCGTAAATACTGCGGCGCGTATGCCTGCCATGTATAAATCTGCCATTTCAAAGATATAATCCAGAATCTTTTCTTCCTTCTCAAACTTATTGGTAGCAAATAATATTCTAGCAGGCTTTTCCCACTCGTAATCGGCCGGGACAGCCAGCACAGGCACTTTGGACTTCCCTATTAACTCTGATGTTCTACTACCCCATATCTTATTACCTAGACCACTTGCCCCTAGAGTACCCATAATTATCAAATCTACCCCTTCTTCATCTATTCCCTCTTGTACAGCATGTATCAAAGGTAAGCCGGAGACTTTAACATCAACATGAACATCGTGATTCTCCTGAATCTCCTTCTGAATCGCTTCAAGTTTGCCATTTGCCTCTGCAAGAAGAGCAGTATTAAATTCTCTATCCATTCCGACATAATCAGTCATCAGGCTATCTCCCATTTCATAGGAATGAAGAAGGCTAATCTTTCCCGGCAAATACTTAGCTGACCTTACGGCAAATTCTATAGCTTTGTCAGCAGTAGGTGAAAAATCAGTTGGCACTAGTATGTGTTTCATAGAGTTATGATTTAATTGCGTTTTAAAATAAATTCAAACTGACAGATCTGTAATTGTCCATCTTTCATGAACTATTCAATCACACAACAAGATTAAATAATATTTTGTTTCTTGGGAATCGAGTTTTAATCTATTATTTTCCATTTGCTAATCCCTTTTAATAATTCTGTGTCTGAACTCAATGAGATTAAGCACTGTTTAGTATTTGCGTAAGCTAAATATCTAAGAAAATCACTGTCCTCAACTCCTTCAAATGACGTTTTATGAATGCTAAGCTCGTAATTGTAAGCCAAAATCAAGGTTATGTAAACAAGTGGGTTAAAGCCTTAAAGTCAAGAAATCCGAAAATCAATATCGAAGTGTATCCCAATGACAGTAATCGCAGGGATACTGAATTTATTCTGGCATTCAGACCTCCTTCCGGCGCATTAAAGCAATTTCCTAGTCTGAAGGTAATCGCCTCTATGGCTGCCGGCGTGCGCCATCTTCTTTCTGATCCGGACCTTCCTGAGGATGTCACCATAACTAAAATGAATGATTTCAGTCACAAGCAAGACATGGCATTATTTAGCCTTTCTCTCGTATTGAGCCATATAAAAAGCCTCATGACCTATCATCAGCTAAAAGATGAAAAGAAATGGGAGCCGCAAGCACTGATAAATGCCAGAGAATTGAATATAGGCGTTATGGGAATCGGAGCTATAGGAAGCGAAATAGCTGAATTAATGGTAAAAACGGGGTTTAATGTAAGTGGCTGGTCGCGTTCTCCTAAAAACCTTGACGGCGTAAGCACTTTTAACGGTGCAGATGAATTAATTCCCTTCTTAAATACTGCAAATATTCTCATCTGCGTATTGCCTTTAACAACTGAAACCAAGGGCATCCTAAACCGTGAAAACTTTAAGCATTTACCAGACAATGCGTATTTAATAAATATAGGACGGGGCGGGCATCTCATCGATGAGGACCTGCTGGAAGCAATCGATTCAGGCAAGTTATCAGGAGCAGCGCTCGATGTTTTTAATGAAGAGCCATTACCACTCTCCCATCCCTTCTGGGCTCATAAAAAAATATTGATAACACCGCATATCGGTGGAAATACGGATTTAAGTACGGCCGCTGCAACCGTTCTGGAAAACTATAAGGCCTTCTTAAACGGTAGCAGCAATCTAAAAGATGTCATTGACATCAGCCGTGGCTACTAGTAATTTCAATTAGAAGCTTAAAGCAAATGCTCCGGGACCGAAGTTCAAAATCACCATCCCAAAAGCTATCTGAATAAGATCGTACTCCCAACCTTTTTCACCTGCCCAATAATCCGTCTTCCAGACGAAAAAATGCATCCGCAATGCTCCGGCCATCACAAAGAAAATCCCTATCGCAGCCCATTGCGAAAGTATTCCGGTAGCCATCGAAACCGCTATCATCATTTCTGCTGATGCAATAAAATATGCCATGAATAAAGGAACTCTCGCCTTTTTAGCAAATTTCTTGATGTCCTTAAACTTAACCCTCGACTCATAGATAAATGTAACAGCTAGCAATAGTCTAATAAAAGCCAGAACGATATCGGTAAAGTAATCAGGCATATTGATAAATTGAAATAAATTGTCCATAATTAAGCATTTGTAAAATTAAACATTTCCCCCATCAGAGTTCCAAATGTAGAAAAGGTTACAAACATTACCTCAGTTTCACTCTGAACTATAACTCTTACGCTTCAATTCACTATCTTTAAAGTCGAAACAATTCAGCTGCTCTATGAAAGAATTTAAGAATAAAAACGTGCTAATCACAGGTGGAGCTTCCGGAATCGGCAGACTCACAGGTGAAATCCTCATGCAAAAAGGTGCACATTTTATCATCTGGGATATCAATCAGTCAAACATTGACGAGACAATCAAACTCCTGTCTCCCAAAGGAAAGGTTTCAGCTTATAAGCTCGACATTACTGATAATGCAGCAATAAAAGCTACTTACGAGGAAGTCAAAAAGGAACATGGGTATATTGATTTAGTCATTAATAATGCAGGGATTATTGCCGGCAAATATTTTCACGAAATGACGGAATCGGAAATCCGCGGGACTATGGATATAAATGCACTGGCACCTATGTATCTGACCCATCTCATTATACAGGATATGATTGCCAATAATAGCGGTTATATTTTCAATATTTCATCATCAGCAGGACTCGTCTCCAATCCTAAAATGGCTACTTATGTAGCAAGTAAATGGGCAATCCTGGGCTGGTCCGACAGTTTAAGGCTGGAAATGAAAAAACTACGCAAGAATATTACCGTTACAACATTTACTCCCTATTACATCAATACGGGAATGTTTGATGGAGTAAAATCACGTGTTCCCCTGATTAAGCCGGAGAAAGCAGCACGGAAGATTGTAAGGAGTATTGAAAAGAAAAGGACCATTGTAAGTATGCCATGGAGTATGCAGTTCGTAAGGTTTTCCCAAGGAATTCTACCTGTGAAGGCTTTTGACTGGCTTATGGATAATATTCTAGGAATCTACAGCACTATGGATGAATTTACAGGACGCGTTAAAAAGAGTGAATAATGGAAGATTATAACAAGACAATACAGAAGCAAAGAGAGTACTTCAACAGCGGAGCAACAAGATCTATAAGCTTCAGAAAACAGCAGTTGAGAAAATTGGCAGAAGCCATAAAGGCAAATGAGCAGCTTCTCTTTGATGCTATTTATAAGGATTTCAAGAAATCCGAATTTGATACTTATACAAGTGAAATAGCTCTTATATACCAGGATATAAAGCAAGCTTTAAAAAGGGTCAATCGCTGGAGCAAAAAGAAACGCGTCAGCACCAACTTTGTCAACTTCCCTGCAAGGAGCTACATCATTCCTGAACCACTCGGCGTCTCTCTGGTAATCGGTGCCTGGAATTATCCATATCTTCTTTCTTTCAGCCCGGTTGTAGCAGCAATAGCAGCAGGTTGCACAATCATTTTAAAGCCTTCTGAACTTCCTGCACATTCTGCTCAGGCGATAAACGAGATAGTATCGGAAGCATTTGCTCCGGAGTATTTTACTGTGGTTGAAGGAGGTGTCCCTGAAACAACAGAACTTCTAAATCAAAAATATGACAAGATATTTTTCACCGGAAGTCCCGCAGTCGGCCGTATAGTTTATCAAGCTGCCGCAAAGAATCTGACTCCCGTCACACTGGAACTAGGTGGCAAAAGTCCGGCTTTTATCACAGAAGACAGCAATATCAAAATGACTGTCAGGCGTCTCGTATGGAGTAAATTCCTCAATGCCGGACAAACCTGTATAGCACCGGACTATATTTACGTGCACAAAAAAGTAGAACAACAATTTCTGGATGCGCTTACAGCGGAAATAGATGCTGCGCACTACGATATAGGCAATGGGAATTATGTAGAAATTATCAACGAGAGAAATACCGAAAGGCTTATCAGATTAATTGATAAAGACAAGGTGTACTATGGTGGTAATCACGATTTAAACAAGAGATTTATTGAGCCTACGGTATTGAGAGATGTGACTCACGAGGATGCAGTAATGCAAGAAGAGATATTTGGTCCCGTATTACCGATTATGACCTATAAGAATATTGACGATGCAATATCAGAGGTTAAAAAGTATCCCAAGCCGCTTTCATGCTATATTTTCACATCCGACTCACGGAAACGGGATAAGATTATGAACGAGGTTTCCTTTGGCGGCGGTGCTGTAAATGAGGCTGTTATGCATATTTCCAATCTCAATCTACCTTTCGGCGGCGTAGGAGAAAGTGGAATCGGCTCTTATCATGGCGAGGAAGGCTTCAGAGCTTTTACTCATTATAAAAGCATACTGAACAAGCCTACATGGCTGGAATTAAACCTAAAATATTATCCACAGACTAAAAAGAAATTATCGCTGATTAAACGGGTTCTTTCTATATAATTTGCGAAAGCATAAACAAAGGAGCAATAAATGAATGGAAAGCAGTTTGTATAATCAAGCTGACTAAAAGTAGAAAAAGCCGGAAAATCTTTCAGTTTACTGTGAATATCCATATCTTCACTTGAATTTAAAACATGACAACTATGAAAATCAGAGGACTATTTTTTCTTTTAGCAGTATTTTTCATTGCACCACACTTTGCTGAAGCTCAACTTATTGAGGGTGTAATTAACAGAGCACAGCGCAAAGTCGAAAGAATCGGCGAACGTAAAATTGAGGAAAAGCTGGATAAAGTGATTGAAGATAAGTTCTTCAAGGTCGATGAAGAAACAGGAGAAGTACGCACTGCCTTCGATGCGACAGTCGATAAGGATTACAGCTTTAAAATGAGGATAAACTATGAGATGAAAGGCTCGAGTTCTCGTGACAATAACGAAATGGAACTATGGATAGGAAATGGGCCTTATATGGGAATGACTACCGATGCTCAACAAGACGCATTTATCGTTATCGATGACGATAAGATGGTGACTTTCCGAGAACAAGAAAAGACATACATGGCCTTTAACTTTAACACTTTCGCAGGAAAAGTCGTTGATGCTGCTGTTGAGAATCAAGACGATGGCGAAGTGAGTATCAAAAAGATAGGCAAGGAGAAAATTGTCGGTTATAACTGTGATATTTATGAAGTTACCGGTGATGATGGAGTTTCAAAAATGTGGATTACAGAAGAGATAACTGCTGGAAACTTTACAGGTAGTTTTGCCAATATCACCAAAAACCATAAAATTCCTGAGATAACTCCCGGTACAGGGCTTATGTTGAAACTCGAGAGCAAAGGGAAAAAGAAATCGGATGATTTCTCCATGGCTGCTACGTCAGCAGACAAAACTAATAAAGAGTTTAAGACTTCTGAATATAGAAACGCGCTGCGGTCAGAATAGGACTTAATCAATCCATTGTTATCACAGTTCTCACTCCACCGGATTCATGGCGTTCCAATTTATCAAGGACCTCATTAATCATGCTTGCATCCAAGGGAACGGTTCTTGAAACTATGTGCGAGGTATCGAGTTTCCCAGCCTCAACAAATTCAATCAAACGGGGTAATTCATGGAGGTTGTGATCATTGGAGCCGATGAGTTCCACTTCATTTCCGAGGATTTCCTTATAGGTGTTAATCAGGATGCTCTTATCGGAAAGTCCTACGAGTACCACTCTGCCCATGGGACCGACTGACTCAAGAGCCTGCTTCTGAGTAACAGGCAGTCCCACCATTTCAAGTGCGACATCCACTCCTCTTCCACCGGATAAATTTTTGATTTCTTCGACCGGATTATGTTCTTTACTGTTTATTGATACAGCTCCATAACCTGAAGCTATATCCAATTTGCTATCATCGATATCGACAATGTAAACTTCACTTGCTCCCAAGGCTATTGCAAGTTGAACTGCTGACTGTCCAAGGCCTCCTGCTCCGAAGACTGCAACCTTATCACCGGACTTGATTCTCGCTTTCAGTAAGGAATGATAAGCAGTCGCAGATGCACACATAAGTGTTGCTCCCGCTTCAAAGGATATCGACTCAGGCAACCGGATTGCATTCCGCGCAGGCACTGCAATATATTCTGCGTATCCACCGGGTAGATGATGGCCGATCATCTTGGCATCAGGACAGAACTGCTCATTTCCTGAAACACAATATTCACAGTTTTCACAGGTAACCAAGTAGTGTAATGCAACACGATCTCCTTCATTGACATTTATCACAGCAGAGCCTGTCTTTTCAACTATTCCTGCCACTTCATGTCCTAGTGTGTGTGGCAATTGCATCTTTGATGAAATTCCTGCCCGGTAATGTACGTCGGAATGACAGATTCCAGCCGCTTTGATTTTTACAAGTATATCATTCTCACCTATGTCGGGAATAGAGATTTCCCGCATCTCCAGTGACTTCCCCGCTGTAATTAATTGGACTGCTTTCATCGTTTTCATATAACTGAGTTTAACTGCGTATAGAACTCAGGTTGACGAAAATAGATTTGCCAACTTTTAGAAAGTTGGCAAATCTCACGCCTCAACTGGCAAATCTTATTTCCGGTAAACAAAAAAGGCAGGACTTATATCCTGCCTTTTTTAATTCTATCATTTGCGGAAGCTAATTAATAGCGAGTAGTAAGTGCGATTTTATTGAAGTTCTCAAGGCTATCTTTCTCAACAAACACTACGTCGCCTCCATATTTCAAGTTGTATTCAATCATATCATCTACAATATCGTCATTGTCATACTTAGTAGAAATGTCTTCAGTTGTAATCGGCGTTAATTCGCCATCAACGTTGATCGTAGCAGGCTGATGATACCCTTCTTCGACAAAGATTGTCTTCCCTCTCCCCTCCTGAACTGCTGTCCAGATTTCATTAAGGTCTGCAAAGAAATTTCCAGCGCTAACTGCCTGCTTTAACTCAGCTATGCGCTCTCTATTTTTGGCAACTGTCATCTCTTTAATTGAAGGCCATACTTCCTTAACAAGATTGGAAGCAGATTCATCAGCGTTCTTTGACAATACATGCCCAAGAATTGTATACGGATAGTCGGCTATCTGCAGATACTGGTGATAATTAGTCAAATCAGAATAAACTACAACCGGCAGTGGGTTATCAGCTCTTACTCTATTCACAGCTTTGTCAATGCGATTAAAGAACTCTTGCATAAGATTGGTTACACGGGAAGCACTGGCAGCTTCCTGCTTAGTTGCGACTTGCAAAGTATTATCGGTAATCGGGAAAGTTTCTCTTTTCACTTCCTCTATCACCTGGTCACTGCTTGCCTGAATAAGTCTGGCGCTGCCCCGGCTAAGAACCAGAACAAAATAATCTGAATCCATTTTCATAGCACGTACGATCGGGCGAGTTGCAAATGTATCATCGATAATTACGCGATCAGTCACTTCCATAGGCAGTCTTAAATACTCTTCCACATCATCATTTACAAAAAGCATAAGACCGCGATCATTATGGCTATGATCAATTGAATCAGCGATTTTCTGCAACTTGGCAGTATATCTTGAAGCAACATCATTATCAAATTCACTCTGAAGGCGTTGATTAGCCTCAGCAATCAGGTTTTTAAGCTGGATGCCGTCTTTTTGGTTTTCCGGATGAGTTCTGTGTGTTGTCAAGATTAAACTCACACATACCGGAGCTTTTATATTTATAAGTCTGTCTAAAATCTCTTTCTTGTTCATAAAAGTGTTTTTAAGCTTTAAAATGGATTTTCTATTAAAACAATTGGTTTCTTCTCAGATTCCACAACTTTAATAAGCTGAAATTTGCTTAAAAGTTCATCTTTTCTGAAAAGTTGTGCAAAGATAGAGTTTTATTCGATTGTAAGGAAATGAGCAGGAGTTTAAGTTCAGATTAATTTCTAAATATTTGTTCATCGACATGATTTTCTCTTAGCTTACGCAAATATGCAGCACTAAAGCTCACATTTGAATCTGACAGTTCACCTTTTCAGATTGTCTCTTATACAGACAAATCATTCATTTCATTAAGAAAAATATCAAAAATCCAATTACTTTGTCAGCAGCAAATACAACATGAATGGATATATATGAAATAATTGCTATCGGCCTCTATCTCCTGGTTATGCTTTTAATAGGCTTATACTCCTACCGCAAATCAACCAGCACTTCAGACGAATTCCTTATCGGCGGTAGAAAGCTCGGACCGGTAGTCACGGCATTATCCGCCGGTGCTTCCGATATGAGCGGCTGGCTGTTGATGGGGCTTCCCGGAGCAATGTATTTTCTGGGAATTTCCAGTGCCTGGATTGCTATCGGTTTAACAATAGGCGCTTATCTCAACTATATCTTCATCGCGCCCAGACTACGCGTTTATACAGAAATAGCGCAGAACTCAATCACTCTACCCGTTTTCTTTGAAAATAGATATAAAGACAAAAATCATCTTTTAAAAATTACTGCAGCTATTTTCATCTTGATATTTTTCACTTTGTATACCTCCGCGGGCATGGTTGCCGGAGGAAAGCTCTTTGAATCTGCATTCAATATTGACTATAATATAGGTTTATGGATTACAAGTCTGGTAGTTGTCATATACACCTTCATGGGTGGTTTCCTGGCGGTGAGTCTGACGGATTCCATCCAGGGAACAATTATGTTCCTGGCATTACTTATCGTTCCTATCATCGTGCTCACCCAGCTAGGCGGTCCGGGAGAAGCAATCACACTTATTGACAGTAAAGGACCTCAATATCTCGATATGTTGAAAGGCACAAGTACCATAGGAATACTTTCCTTACTAGCCTGGGGACTGGGATATTGTGGGCAACCACATATTATTGTCCGTTTCATGGCTATTAAAAACTATAAAGATATCCCCAAGGCAAGGCGCGTGGGTATGTCCTGGATGATTTTTTCAATTATAGGCGCGATGAGTATCGGTTTACTGGGAATTGCTTATCTGATGGAATATGATGCAGCAACAATGGTTCTTTTTGATGGCTCAAGAAAGGAAGCAGAAACGATATTTATTTACTTTGCTCGCGTTCTCTTTCATCCCTTTGTCGGTGGCTTGCTACTCACTGCAATACTCGCTGCTGTAATGAGTACCATTTCTTCCCAGCTCCTCGTAACATCTAGCTCCATAACTGAAGATATTTACCGTTCACTTATAAAGCCAAAGGCCAGCACCAGAGAACTCCTGCTCAATAGCCGCCTGGCTGTTGTACTCGTTGCAGCAGTCGCATTTGTCCTTGCTATAAACCCGAGAGATAATATCTTGAACCTAGTTGGAAATGCCTGGGCGGGTTTTGGAGCGGCATTCGGACCATTAATTCTGCTAGCTTTATTGAACAGAAAAACCACCTGGCAGGGCGCGTTTGCAGGGATGCTGATCGGAGGCTTGACAGTGTTATTCTGGGTCTACCTCGACCATCCATTTAAGGAGTGGTATGAGTTGATTCCGGGATTCTTCCTCTCGCTTTTCGCAAATATTCTAGTTTCTGCTATAACCTATAAGCCTAATCCGGAGATTGAGGAGGAGTATGCGGAGATGGAGAGGGTGTTGAAGGGGTAATAAAGTAAGTTCTCACTTTTACTTATGCGTACCTTATATAAGCAGCACTTATACATTCTCTTACGTTAATACAATACAGCAGAGGATATAGAATGGAACAATTATCTTTCAGTGGTTTCTCTAGCTGTTACAGAACTGATTTATTATATAAAACACATTTTCTTATGCACAGCCATAATTATCTTTTCTTTAAAGTTCTTTTCATAGTACTTATTAGTTTATGGAGTACAGATTCTATTTTCTCGCAAAGGCCCTTTATAACCATCTGGAATTCCGCGGAGGAAGGGCTCGGCGACAGTACTCAAATAGTTATTCCGGGACAAGGAGATTATACTTATACATGGAGCCACGTAGAAAATGAGGAAATAAACGGAACAGGATATGGCAGTGACACAACAACTATCACATTCCCTGAACCGGGAAGATATAGTTTAAGCATCACACCCGACTATACTAATCAGAATCCTTTTCATCGGATTCAATTTGAAGCTGATAAGCAACATCCAAGATATGTAAGTTATCCTAATGCAAAGCTCAGTGAAATTGCTCAGTGGGGAGATATCCCGTGGAGTTCATTCAGTCACGCATTTCATGGCTGCGAAAGACTTGGAAAGATTACCGCTGAAGATGTTCCGGACCTTAGCCGAGTAAAGAATATGTCTGCAATTTTTGCTTCATGTGGAAGCTTATATATTTATAATCAATTGAATGCCTGGGATATGAGTAATGTCGAGGATATTTCCTATATGTTCTGCAACATAATTCCCTTTAATGTATATATAGGTGACTGGGACGTAAGCAGTGTGAAAAACATGGAGGGGTTATTCCTTGGAGCATTTTTATTTAATCAAGATATAGGCAACTGGGATGTAAGTAATGTTGAGAATATGGAAGCTACCTTTGGTGTAGCAGGATCCTTTAATCAGGATCTCACCCACTGGGATGTGAGTAATGTAAAAAGTATGGCGTTTCTCTTTGAAGGTGCTACGTATTTCTTTGGCGATATTTCCACTTGGGACGTAAGCAGTGTAGAAGATATGACGTTCATGTTTAAAGAATCCGGATCAGTCAGCGATATCAGTAATTGGGATGTGGGGAATGTTAAATATATGGCAAATATTTTCTACCGAGCTCGTAATATTAATCAAGACTTAGGGAAATGGAATTTAAGTAGTTTACAACATTCCACTAGAAGTTATAATGATTTTTCATTCGATGGTTCAGGCATGGATTGTAAAAATTATAGTAAAACAATTCAAGGATGGGCAGATAATCCCAACACTCCAGGCAAAATAGTAATTCACGGCGGAGAATACAGTCGGGACATCTCCTATTATAGAGACTATCTTATTTATCTCAAAGGATGGGAATTTGAGTACGATAGAGAAGGTGATTGTTCCATTACTGTGTCTGTAAAAGATGTTTCTTCGGACGATTTTAACATTTATCCAAACCCTGTTCAAGATTATCTTTTTATTGAGAATCCAGAAAGAATTATAGATCTCCATCTGATAGACGTTCAAGGAAGAAATGTTTTAAATCAAATAACAAGGAAAGACCAAATTGATTTATCTGCTTTACCGCAAGGTTTATATTTCCTTAGTTTAGTCATGGATAACGGAAAAGTTATCGCGAAGAAAGTTTTAAAAAACTGAAGCTACTGAGCATTATTTCCAGTGATTGTGCCATAAACCTACTTCCTTAAAGCTTTATCGGAATTTTTCTGACACTGAAAAGATAAAGATGACTGAAAGACAAAAACCTTTCTTTATTCTACCTTGTTTTTTATCTTGAAAACAGTTTAACATTTGACCTAAGTCTAAACGGCAATATTTCACTATCTAATGCCGCTATCAAGTCTTAAACTTATTCATTTTCTCATCATTAAAATAAACATCATGAAACGAATCGACATCTTTAAAGAGTCCCCCGCAGCATTAAAAGCTATGATTGGGCTGGAAAAATATATAGACAAAAGCGGCTTGGATAGAAGCTTGTACGAGCTGATTAAAATGCGTGCTTCACAGATTAACGGCTGTCATTACTGCATTAACATGCACTCACGCGATGCTATGGCAGCAGGTGAAACTGCACAACGACTATTCTTACTGGATGCCTGGTGGGAAGTGGATTTATTTACTGAGAAAGAAAAAGCTGCATTGGCACTGACGGATGCAATGACGAATATCGCATATACCAAAGGAATTCCCGATGATATTTATAATGAAGCGGCTAAGCACCTGACAACGGAAGAGCTGAGTGCTGTTATTATCGGTATCGTTGCTATTAATGGCTGGAATCGGATTGCAATTGTGACGGAAATGCCGTTAGATTAAGTTGTATATTCCCTGACTCTTTAATAGATTTGAATATCGATTTGCCCGGATGGCGGAATTGGCAGACGCGCTGCATTCAGGTTGCAGTACTCGCAAGGGTGTGAAGGTTCGAGTCCTTTTCCGGGCACTTAAAGGTGGTGGGATATTCTACTACCAAAACACATCGAATTCATCGATCCATCGATGATTGCCGGAAGGATCTGAAATTGATAATTATTATTTATTTTTCAGCCTTCATAGCTTGATTTACGATATAATTATTTTCATCTACTCTACCAATTCTCATTCTTGGATGCTTAATGGATTGCGGGAATAAATCGGGATGTCGCTTTACATGACTGCTGAATTCTTGAATATTCTTTTCAAGTTTTAGAATCTCTTTATCTGTCCACTTTTCCTCAATATACTTTAAGGTCCTATGTAGGCCCTTAGTAGCTTGCTCAGTCCATACAATTCTTATTTCTTCCACTTGTTAAAGCTTTCCATTACTTTATCATGCTCAATAAGCTTTCCGGACTCAGCTTCCTTTATGCCTGTCTCAATTTCTTGTTTCTCTTCTTCGCTTAATTGATCCCACCAATCAAGTTGATCTTCTGTCAACAATGCTTTTATCTTCATAAGAAGCTCTGCCTTATCAGTATTTAGTCGCTCCTAAATAACGCCTTAATGGATTGTTTATCAACGTATTATGTTGATAACTTTAGGTATTTTTATAGTTTAAATTGCAAGGAATGTTGTAACTTTATAACAAAAGCTTGCAATAATGGTGGGAAAATTAGACAAATCAGGGCAACAAGATTTATTTCGCCCAATGCTGACAGATTTTATTGATAAGGACCATAAATTGGTTCTTCTTGCGGATAAAATTGATTGGAATTATTTCGAGGAAGAGTTTTCCACATATTACTCAGATGTTGGACGGTCATCGCATCCGATACGCTTTATGGTTGGGTGTTTAATTTTAAAACGGCTTGAGAATTTAGGCGATGAAACTTTAGCAGAAGCATGGATAATGAATCCTTACATGCAATATTTTTGTGGAATGGTTTTTTTCGAGCATGAGTTCCCCTGTGATCCAAGTAATTTTGTCCACTTCCGTAAACGTATTGGAGAGAAAGGAATAGAAAAGATTTTTGTTTATTCTGTTCATATGCATGGTAAGCTTGGCCAAGAACAACAAGCATTATCCGATACAACGGTCCAAGAAAATGATATCACATTCCCAACCGATGCAAAACTAGCGAAAAAGATTATTGATAAATGTAACAAAATAGCAGATCGAGAAAAGGTAGAACAAAGACAGACTTATGTCCGTGTTTCAAGCCAGTTATTGAGAGATACTCATAATAGAAAACATCCGAGACGGGCAAAGAAAGCTAGGAAAGCAGATAAGAAATTAAAAACCATTGCGGGGCGTCTTATAAGAGAGCTAGAGAGAAAATTAGTTCCCGAATCATTAGAATCTTACAAATCTGAATTAGCACTCTATAGACGTGTATTGGAGCAGAAACGCAAGGATAAGGATAAAATCTATAGTCTTCACAAACCTTTTACAAGTTGCATAGCTAAAGGGAAAGCCCACAAGCAGTATGAGTTTGGTAATAAAGTTGGGCTACTGGTAAGCTACAAAACACTTATCATCACTGCCATCAAATCTTTTGAAGGAAATCCGCATGACAGTAAAACTATAGAACCATTATTAACCCAAGCCGAACGAAACGGTTTACAAGTTCCAAAGGAAGTTATTTACGACCGGGGAGGTCGAGGGCAACAGCAAATTGGTGAGACGAAAATATCTACTCCTGATAATCGTCGATTGAAAAGGGACACAGAATATCAAAGGCGAAAGAAACGAAAGAAATTTAGACGACGAGCAGCAATAGAGCCGGTTATTGGCCACCTAAAAACAGACTTTAGGATGGGACAAAACTATCTACACGGTATCGATTCCCCTCAAATCAATGCATTCTTAGCAGCTGCGGGATGGAATTTTAAGAAAATGATGAATCAACTTGAAAAAGAGATTCATTTTTTCTTAAAATCTATATTTGGTTTTGCTTATTGGTTAAACCCGAGTAGAGTAATAATGAATTCTTAAGGAACGACTATTTAGTATGAGTTGAAGTATTTCCAGCTTCTCTGCCTCTAAATTCATAAACGTAGTTTTGCACAATTTACGACTATTTTAATAATAACGAGTAACAAGCGCCTGTCAGCGTTCAGAAAACTAGTAGGAAGTTTATACATCAGTAAAGCTTCACACTCTTCCTATTTAAAATATTAGGCTATAAAGGCAAAGTGCGATACTACTCCAACTTTAAAAAACAAATCTTTTTACTTACCGCAATTGCAACCTCTGAAATTTATCACTAGAAACTCTATAAAATATCTGAGGAACACCGGTAAGTGTTGCCGTACTATCAAGGAGAATAGAACTAAACCTGAGAATCTTTTCTTTTTCAATTGAGCCATAAGAGGAATTGCTTAAAATATAAATAGTGTCAATGTTCTGATGAAATTTCTTTTCCAAAAACTCTATATTATAATTAATAGATACCAATGCAGTTCCACGATTTTCTTCTGAATAATTAGCAAGATAAGAATAACATGGTGCACACCAACTGGCAAAAAGATAAATCTGATTATAATTTTTTAACAAGCTCAAATCATTTTCAATTTCTATAAACTTTATAGTATAATCAGTGTAGTCTGTCTTTTGATGAAAATAATCATCATCAGTTCTTGTGGGAACTTTAATAAAGTGGGTGCAGCCAATGATGCTAATTAATAGAATTAAAATTAAAATATTGCGATACATTCATAGTAAAATTGAATAAAAGGCACACAATGTGTGCCTTTTATTTAAAGTAATTATTCGTAGTTAACAATTATGTCTCCGTAAGGATTGCTAGAGTAATTGATATCATATACTCCTTGTTTTATGGTTATATTATCATCAAATATATGGCTTAATTCAATGTCATCATAAACATAAAACTTAGTTTCTGGATTTGTTAATGTTGGAGTAAAAGAGTTATCTCTTAAAATCTTGATTTTTAGTAAAGAAGAAGAAATAAGCTCAAATGTACCAATCCCAGTGTTTGTACCCAAAGTTACGTCACCAGGGTTTTCAGTGGTTTTGTCGGGATTAATTAGTAAGCATATTCCTCTATCACCTTCACAATAACAATTATTATCTTTGCCACATGGATGACTTCTAGTACCAAAGATTATCGTTGGCCATGTAAATCGCATTTCAATTTGCTCTTCTTTGCTAAAATCAGCAGTTTCAATAATATCTTCAGTTTGGCAGCTAATTATTGATATCGCAAATGCTAATAAAATAAAACTAAACTTTCTCATAATAATAAAATTTCAAATAATTCCTACTTTGTGTTCAGGCAGTGTTTGGAATGTCTGCCGTAGTTCTCCGGATTCTACAATCCTAAATTTACACACACACACACACACACACAATTTAAATTGTCATAATTCTGTCATATTTTAAAATAAATTGTCAAAAATAGGCAATAGGACGGCTAAAAACCTTCATCAAAAAAGAAATCACACAGTA
>CAYRFF010000006.1:0-90286 GCA_964423575.1 uncultured Saprospiraceae bacterium
TTAGGGTGGGTCAATATCACCGGATTGGTGGGTCAGTATCACCGGATTATGCAACGAGTATAATTATCAGGAAAATGAATGGTTTGTAGAGTTCCCGGAAAATGCAGACCCTCTAGTCAATAATTCTGATATTTTAATTAGGGGCACAAGTGTTGATGCCAAAGATAATCTTATTATTTATGGTCAATATAGAAAAAAAGAATTTATAATAAACTATCCTCCAACCGGGAATTATGGTCTACGAAATTTTTACCTGAAAATAGACCCAGATGGTATTGTTACTGCGAGTTCCGGGCCTCTACCCATAGAGATGCTCGTAGTCTATCCTAACCCCACGGAGGGCCCGTTGACTGTTCGGGCGGAAGAGGGAGTACATGCAAGATATCGAGTCTATGATATACAGGGACGACTCTTAAAAGAAGATAATATGGTCAATGGTAAGTTTAATATCCATGAATTATATACCGGAACATATTTTATCCATTTTATGAATCGAGATGGAAAGGCTATTGGTTCCTCCAAAGTGGTGAAATATTAATTGCATAGGAACATACTTTTAAACTTAGAAATAATGGAAGGGAACTCAATGTATATTTGGGTTTCTTCCATTTTATCTTTATGTAAAAACTGAGTGTGCTATTTTTTAAGCTGAAAAATATCATCCATTAAGGAAAAAGTCGTTTAGCAAACTCGAAGTCAGTTACTTTAGTGCTTTAAAAATCCCTCAATCATAACAAAAAAGCCCCCCAGAACTTCAATTGAGCCACAACTAGAAATCCCGGAAGGCTATACCCTATTTAAACATCCCAAAATGATTCGTGATTATTTTGGGTAAACCATTACATATCTCTGGAAGAATCCTTATCGCCTCTTCCTGACAAATTTACTACGGCAAGTTTTCCGCTATTTTTTAACTTTCGCATTGCCAATGCAATTGCGTGACTGGATTCTATAGCAGGAATGATGCCCTCTAATCTAGATAACAAATTGTATGCCTCAATTGCTTCTTCATCTGTTACCGGTTCATAAATCGCTCTGCCACTATCCTTTAAAAAGGCGTGCTGCGGACTTATTCCCGGGTAATCCAGACCGGCTGCTATCGATTCCGATGCAGCAGGATTTCCGTCTTCATCTTCAAGGCAATAGGAAAATGTCCCTTGAAAAACACCGGGTTTTCCATAAGTAAGCGTAGCTGCAGTATGTCCTGCGATATTCTGTCCACCGCCTTCTGCTCCCATAAGCTGCACTTCCACTTCAGGCAGAAATGCACTGAAAAGGCCAATAGCATTGGATCCTCCACCGACGCAGGCAATCCCTACATCAGGTAGTCTGCCTTCCGCCTCCAATATCTGATTATACGCTTCCTGCCCGATAACCGACTGGAAATATCCGACCATTTTGGGATAAGGATGTGGTCCTACCTGTGAACCCAGAAGATAAAAACTATCGGGATGTGCAACATAATATCCCAATGCTGCATCTACCGCATCTTTGAGTGTTGCGCGCCCGTCCGTTGCTGCAATAACTTCAGCGCCCAGCGACCGCATCCTTTTGACGTTCAATGCCTGTCTTTCCATATCCACCGCTCCCATGAATATCTTACACGGAATCTGGAATAATGCAGCAGCTGTTGCCGTAGCTACGCCGTGTTGCCCTGCTCCGGTTTCAGCGATAATTTCCTTAGCGCCCATTCTGCGAGCAAGTAAAATCTGTCCGATGGCATTATTAATTTTATGCGCTCCGGTGTGATTTAAATCCTCTCTTTTCAGATAAATTGTTGCACCGATATGTCTACTCAGATTTTCCGCCTTAAACAAAGGTGATGGCCTCCCGACATAATTCTTTAAATAATAAATGAACTCCTTGGTAAATTCCTCCTTAGCCGTTTCTGATTCAAAGAAATCTGACAGTTTTTGTAACTGTGCAACAAGTGGTTCCGGCACATAAGCACCACCATATTCACCATATTTCCCTGTAAATTCCAGCATTTCTTTTACCGGCTTAACTTCTACTTTTGTTCTTAATTGATTCGTTATCATGAATTTTTCTTATATCGTTTATGAAATTTTAATACAGTTCTCTCTGTGCTTCTATCTACAATATTTATAGAAGCGCCAGCTGTACGTTGATGTATAAAATTTGATTTTCATATTTCGTTTATGCAATTTTGAGCAAAAAAAAAGAGCCGCAAGGATTTCTTGCAGCTCTTTTTATGTCTATATAGGTATATACAAATAGCGGCTCTAAATCCTCGGGATCCAAAGTTTAAAAGTCCACCACCAATTTGTATTTATAAAATTCATATCTCTTTATTTCAGCGTCAAAGTAAAGCAAGTCTCAGCTTCCGACCAAATTTATTTCAATCTTTCTATATAAATATTTTACTTGACTGCTCTTCTTTCTTAGCTTGCGCAAATATTATACCGGGCTTGAAATTCTTCATATTCCCTTCGCTAATATCGGTTTTAAAATCCTCTCTATCTCAATCTATCAGCAGAACGTACCAACTTTTCATCTTTCTTGATATAGCGCATCGCAAGCACCAAAAGAACTATGACGACAAGGGGTACAAAAAGTCCAATTCCGATGGAATAATCATTCTGACTGATGCCCATTTCATTTGTTCCTTTGTAAAATTCCCATCCGGCAAGTACCGGAATAAGCACACCCATTATCACTGCAATCCAGCTTAATTTCACCTGCAATGGGCGATTGCGGTAAAAGAAAATCGCAAATAACGATATACAAATTCCGATAACAACCAAAATCATCAAGAGAGATGAATCCGATAAATCATAGACCTTATCTGCAAGAAACTGTTCATAAGCTTCTTCTGTCTTGGCAAAAGGGAAATAAAACAAACTGCCGAAGGCAAGTACTGCCAAAAACAAAAATATCGTCTGTATTCTCTGTATCATTCTCTGTATTTTAAAATTTATATGTAGATTGTACTACTGATTTAATCATACAAATATCGGAAATGAATTCTTTTTTCCCTAATAAGTACCAGCCATCCTTCTGGGATTATGATGTCGCATTCCCGGAGAAAACAGATATATGCATAGTCGGTGCAGGTTTTACCGGCATCGGGCTGGCACTCGGGGCAAGAAAAAAATTCCCCAATGCACAGATTAAACTCATAGAGCAACTGCCGGAAGGTGCCGCTGCTTCTACTATGAACGCAGGATTTTTCTGTTTTGGAAGTCCTACTGAAATTATCGACACTATCAATGAGATCGGTGAAGATGCCTGCTTCAAGCTGATAGAAAAGCGATGGAAAGGCAGTAGATTTCTCCTTGAAGCCTGTGAAAACCTCGGTATAAAACTCCCGAATTACGGCGGTTATGAGATATTTGCAGATGAAGAGAGTTTTAACAAAACAGCTGATAATCTCGCAGAAATCAATAAACAACTGAAAGGGATAAATCAGGCATTAGCCTGGGAAACAAAAGAAGAAAGCTGGGCAAAGTATAAGAATTTGCTGTTTACTTCTGCAGAATGTCGCGTACATCCCGCACAGTTATATGCAGCGCTGGAAAAACATTTGCGTAAGCTAAATATAGATATAATCAAAAATTGCAAACTCACCAACTACCATCAAAACGAGAGCGATATAAGTCTGACTATTAACGATATGCATCATCTAAAAACTAAGTCCCTACTACTTGCAACCAATGCATTTCAAAAGGATCTTGAAGAGGTGAAAGCAGCACGGAATATTGTCTTGCTGTACGATATTCAAGGTGAAATTCCTGTAAAAGCAAATATCCATTACGACAAAGGTTACGTTTATATGAGAGAAGTGCAAGGCAGGTTTCTGATCGGTGGTGGAAGAAATCAGGATCCGAAAGTGGAAAGTACGGACAGTTTTGGTACAAATTCCAAAATCACGGATTATCTTGCAGAACGCCTGCAAAGCCTCACGACAATGCAAGTTGCAACAAGGCCTGCATACAGCTGGAGCGGCATTATTTCTTCCGGAAAAAGTGGTGAGCCTTTATTTAAAAGACTAGAAAAAAATGTCTATTATGCGGGCCGATACGGTGGAATGGGCGTTACGCTTTCATTGTATCACGGGTATAATTCAGGGATTAATCTGGAGATTGAATAAATGCATAAATCGGGATATTTCCTTATCGTTTTATTATCATTGATAAGCACCTTTGTCTTGTCTCAGGAGAGTTCTGTCGTGGATATAAAAAATGCGGACGAACTAAAAATGAAGCGGACGGATGATGGCTTTGTCCGGGAATTGCGAGGAAATGTGGAAATCCAGATTGATTCGACGCACTTTTTCAGCAATTTCCTCAATCTCTTCCCCAATGACGATATATATGCAAGGGGCGATATTGTGATTAAACAGGGTGATTCACTCCATATCTATTCGGACACACTCGATTACACAGCCTTAAATGAGATGGCTTTTCTATACGGAGAAGTCGTCTTTGATGACCGGGGTAGAAAGCTTTTTACAACGGAATTGCACTACGATGTCCGGCATAAAATTGCACATTATGATACATTTGGCCTGCTGACGGATGATGAAGCGCAATTCACGAGTTATTTCGGTAGATATAATGTCAATACCGATATGGCCTTTTTCAGAGATTCGGTGGAGTTAATTCACCCGGATGTAATTATGCGCACAGACAGCATGCGTTATGATGCAAATCGTCAAATCGCTTATTTCCTCGGTCCTACAATCCTAAGACAAAAGGACGCTTTAATTTACTGTGAGGGTGGCTTTTACGATCTTGCCAACCAGCGCTCTTTCCTTAAACACCGGGTTCAGTACAAGGAGGATGATAAAATTATCACTGCGGACTCCATGCGTTATGATGGCAAGCTGAACGAGGTGACACTGCTGGGTGATAAGCCGCAATATAAGACTGAAACGGTGCAAGCTTCCGCAAATAAAATGGTGTACAACGATTCTACCAAGATTGCTTCGCTCTTTCATAATGCAGAGGTTCACACATCCAAGGAAGATATACGAGGAGATACGATTTACTACAATACCGATACGGAGAGATACAGGACTTCCGGTGGTATTCACGTCGTTTCCGGAGATAGGATTATAGAAGCGAGAAACACCTACTTTGATGATTCTACCAATGCAAATATCCTGTATAACGAGGTATATGTCCGCGATACAAGCGAGGGCTTTGCAATTCTGGGCAAGCAAATCGAATATCGGGATAGCCTGGGATATATAAGAAGCTCAGAGGGAAGGCCATTGCTTTACTTCCTCTCCGATGATAAGGCTGACACTACTTTTATCAGTGCTGACTCTATAATATCTTATGAGATTTTCAGAGATTCGCTTCAGCTCGATACAGGGCGAATTATGAAAGCATTTTATAATGTAAAAGTGCTCAGTCGGGATTATCAGGCCATTTGCGACAGCTTAACATATAACAGTCTTGACTCTATTATCCATTTCCATTATAATCCTGTCTTGTGGGCGGATACAACGCAATTGAAGGGAGATACAATTACTGCAACATTGGATGGGGATGGGATGAAGTCAATATTTGTAAGAGAGAATACGCTTATTGTCCAGCATGAGAAAGCAGAACTTTTCAATCAGATTTCAGGTCGGACTTTAAAGGGACATTTTGTAAAGGGTGACATGAAGTACGCTGATCTTGTCGGGAATGTACATTCGGTTTATTATATAAAAGATGATGAACAGGCGTTTTCCGGCGTTGCAGAATTTACGGCGGCTAGTCTGAGGATGTACTATGATAACGGACAGATGCAGGGTTTCACATACTATTCACAACCCAATGGAACTATGCATCCCATGACGGTCAATCATTTCAACTTACGCCTACCCGGCTTCATCTGGCTGGAAGAAAAAAGACCGCTGAACCTCGAGGATTTAAAGGCAATTTATACTGGAGATTTAAAGTTTGTAGTGGAAGAAAGAATTCAATAAGTCATTTCCGGTAAGAAAGTCACTCTTTAGGGTAAAACTTTACAGATAAAAAAACTCCCGACGTGCTAGCACGCGGGAGTCAATTCTCTCTCTTTAAACAATTGGTAAATCCCCTCTAGAATGGGAATTTTTCTTTATTCATCTGAACTTTCGAGGAAAGCATTGAATTCATCCATTCTTCCTTCAGCAAGTAACTGCGCCTGGTGTGCCCAGGTAGAAGAATCCATATAAGCATAACCTGCTTCCTCAAGAATCGCTGTAAGCTTATCCTGTGGAGTGTCAGCAAGGTCTTGGTATGTAATAATACCAGCTTCATTCAATTTCTCACTTGTCTTAGGACCGATTCCCTTGATTTTTGTAAGAACGTCTGCTTTTACCTCTTCCTTCACTTCAGCCTTAGGAGTATCCTCTACTTTAGGCTCAGTCTTAACCTCAGCCTCAGGCTTAACCTCAACTTTCGGCTCAGCCTTAACAACTGGTTGTGGCTCTGCAACTATTGTCCCTACCGGTTCAATATTTACAAATGTTCTGTTATTTCTTCTTCTTTTGAAAGTAACATAACCTTCCTCAAGAGCATAAAGAGTGTGATCTTTACCCATCCCGACATTCAGTCCCGGATGAAACTTAGTACCTCTCTGTCTTACGATTATATTACCAGGAATTGCAAGTTGTCCGCCGAATAATTTAACACCCAAGCGTTTACTTCTACTATCCCTTCCGTTATCTGAACTACCTACACCTTTCTTATGTGCCATGATAAATTATTTTAAGTATTAAGCTTATAATTAAGCAGTAATAGATTTAACTCTGAGCTTAGTAAACTGTTGTCTATGCCCTTTCATTCGACGGTATCCCTTTCTACGTTTCTTTTTGAAAACGATTACTTTTTTGCCCTTTACATGTTCAAGGACTTCGGCAGAAATCTTTCCACCTGTATATGGAGTTCCGATTGTAACGGATCCATCATTGTCAATAAGATGCACTTCATTGAAGTCGACTGAATCTCCTTCATTTGCATCCAGCCGGTGGACGAAGATGTCTTTACCTTCCTCTACTTTGAACTGCTGACCGGCAATGGTTACTATTGCGTACATGATCTTGATTTAAAATTAGTTAATAATATTCTTTTAAGGTGTGCAAAGATAGTGTTTAAGCTGGTAACAGCCAAATGTTATCTAAAATAATTAACCCGCAATATTCATGACTTTTGTAAAGCTTAAGTATAAACTCCTCTTTAGCATAGAATTAGATAAAATAGTTTAAATTATCTGTTCCTCAATTTTGGGCTATTGGTTGCGCTATCTCCCGGCATCTACTTCGTTGTGAATTCCTTGCAGTAGACAGCTACAGCGGCAGAATCCACGCCTAGTATCTACCGAAAGCTAGCACTCATGAATTATTGCGGTTAATCCCTACCTCGCGTCCGATCTGGCTATTGTCGGTTTGTCCTATTGAAATCATTGTTTTAGCTGCCCTATTTTACTCAGCGCTACTGTCAATTCATTCGGCCTATTTGTTCCGATAAGCAGTTTTTTATTGTTTAAAAACTCAAGCTGTAGTCCTTGATTGCCCGAGACATTAAACGCAGTTCCTTTTCCGGAAAGCCCAAAACGTAAACCCCAGCCACCATATTCTGCAAGCGGTGAGTATTGTCTAACGAATGCTTTTGTCAGACTATCCCAGGTATAATGTTTGGTCTTTAAATGAAACGGAAAAAAACGGACATAAATTCCATCATTTTTAATTGTCGTGTCAAGGTGGGAACTTGCAATCAAAAGTGTCAGAATGATTGTAAATCCGGTCACTAGTATGAGTCCGATGTCACTCATTGGCTTATCTCCAAATTGTTGTCCACCAATAACCTGTTTGAAAACTCCAAACAAAAAAAGTCCATTAACACCCAACATTAATAGCCATATCCACCACTGTTTGAATCTTTGTCTTTCCGTAAATAAGATTTCGTTGTTCATTACCTTCTCGTCCACTTGTTCACACGTCTACCTGTCCACTCGTCCACCAATCCACTCAACAATCGTTTCAAGAACCTCTTCTTCAACTGTAGTTTCAATATACATATATTCCATGGGATTCCCCGTTTCACTTTTTTGCATCAGGTGATTGCAGTCCGGGAAATTAATAATCCGATAGTCTTCTGTAGGAGCTTCTTTAAGTTGAGCTTCCAGTGCAGGCATATTCAGTCTTGCAGAAACTTGCAGATCCTTGCCGCCATAAATTGCTAGAATTGGCTGTTCCATATATTTAAAATTCTCCTCCGCAGGAAAATTCATAAAAGAATGAAAATATTCGCTATAAAAAGTCTGCGCCGTGGCCATATACAACTGCATCTTACTGTATTCCGGCTTTGCTGCATCTACAGAATCCAATTTCTCTCTTAGCTCGTCAATCAATGGATTTATCAAATCCGGAAGGCTGTCCATGGGAACTTTACGTTTCATCAATTTATATGCTTTTCGGTTAAAGTCGGAAACGACATCAACCGTATTTGGCTTCACATCACTTGATTCCATAACCAGACGCGATTGATCGTAAAGCAGTTCATCAATTGCTACTGCAGGGCCTCCCACAATAATATAAAAGTCCACATCGCTTTTATTTCTCCCTAAGTCGGAAACGACCATTCCACCTTCGCTATGTCCTAGAACTCCAATTTGACTGAAGCGATTTAGCTTTCGCAAATATTGAATTGCTCCTTCTGCATCAGAAACAAAATCTTCGACAACGGACATCGAAAATTCTCCTTCGGATTCTCCTACACCGCGTTTATCATATCTGAAACTGGCAATTCCGGCATCCGCAAGACTCATAGCCATTACTTTAAAAATCTTATGCCCGAAAATCGTCTCATCTCTGTCGTGTGGGCCGGAACCGGCTACAAGAATGACACAAGGGGTCCGTGCATCCACCATTTGCGGAAGCATAAGAGAAGCCGACAAAATTATCGAGTCCTTAATGCTGTGAAAATTGTGAAACTCCTCAATATATGTAGTCCGTACAGTGTCGGTCTGTGGCCTGTTTATAAAACCGGGGCGCGCTGCCGTCCTCTTAGCCTGAAATTTCAAGCCGGGCATACTGCAAGTCAAAGTGTCCTTGTCCGCAGTCTGCACACAAGTATAAACTTTATCCCTTCCGGAGATTAAAATACTATCCCCGGAGCTCGTAAAGGCATATTTCCGCGCAAATACATTGGTCAGTGGATCGTAGTATAGAAGTGTATCTGTTTCATCAAGAACCACTGCTACAGGTCGCTCAAATGTGGCTATACTCAGCGTGTCGGCATAGTAGATTTGATCTTGTGCCGACAGACCTGAAAGCAGAAAAGGTATGAAAAGAAGACTACTTAATATCCGGAGTGGTATGCTCACGTTTTTCTTTTTCAATGGCTCTTTTTTCTTCATCCTCTACAGGGCGCATTCCCTCCTTTATTTCGGTTTCAATGGTTGCCCTGGCACTGTTAAACTCGCGGATCCCTTTTCCGAGACCACGCATTAACTCAGGTATTTTCTTACCGCCAAAGAGTAGCAATATTACAAACAGGATAATAATTATCTCCTGACCACCCATATTTAAAAATAAAAACTCCATTCTCTTTCTTTTTATATAAGGTAAAGGTATGCTATAAATCATTCATAATGTAGGCATTGGCACTTTTATTTCCCATAAAAGAAAGATTAGACAATGCTTTTACACTTCAGCAAGACCTCTTACTCAGTTATTTTTCTCTATTAATTACCTCACGCGATGTACGATACACCGTTCCGTTAAATATTGCACATATCGTGCCATCTTCCTTGCTTATGCGGATGCTGTACATAGCGGTTTTATTTCCCACATGCATTTCTTCTGCTTCCGCAAATAAAATATCTCCTTCCCGCGCACTGGCCGGAAATTGTATATGCGCATCGAGAGCGACGCTTAAGCGGTTGCGAGTATTAGCCGCAAAGGCGAGCGCCGAATCTGCAAAAGAGAAAAAGATTCCTCCGTGCACAATATCAAAGCCATTCAACATTTCTGCCTTAATCTGCATCTTCAGCTTGACATAACCTTCTTCAATCGCCAGAATTTCTATTCCCAGCCATTTGCTGAAATTGTCATTGTCGTATAGCGTATGCACACACTTTTCTACCTCTCTCATAGGGATTAAAGATAATAATTTCCATTGAAAGGACACAGAAAGCTAGCTTTCACTCTTGAAAAAATCTTAAAATTCATCTTGGAAAAGGGGAGAAAAGTAGAGGTCGCGAGCGGATTCGAACCGCTGTAGGAGGTTTTGCAGACCTCTGCCTAGCCACTCGGCCACGCGACCATCTTTTGAAAGCGGTGCAAATATACGGAACTTTCCATATACAACAAACTTTTAAATCCGTTTATATTTTTTAATCCTCTGAAGAAATAGCCGCAAGTATCCTCTTAACAAATGCCGGCCCTTCGTATATCAGGCCACTATAGACTTGTATGAGATCTGCCCCATCTTCGATTCTACGGACAGCTTCTTCCACACTGTCTATCCCGCCGACACTTATAACCGGTTTCTCCAGGTTCTTCTTGAGGTAGTTGAGGAACGCTCTTGACTGTTCTCGCAGAGGATATCCACTCAATCCCCCATTCCCTATGTCCGCTATTCTTTCAGCACTTGTTTTTAAATTGTCTCTGCCTACAGTAGTATTAGTAGCTATTACACCATCGATTTCATTTTCAATGACATTCTTGATAACGATATCCAGTTGCTTCTCGTCCATATCCGGTGCAATCTTCAATAAAATTGGCTTTGCGTGTGAGATTTTCCGGTTTTCTTCCTGGATTTCAGATAATATTCTGTGTAAAGCCTCATCCTTCTGCAATTCCCGTAGTCCAGGGGTATTGGGTGACGATACATTGAGAACAAAAAAGTCTACATAGTCATGAAGTTCATTAAAGCAAAGGAGATAATCTTTCACCGCATCCTCATTAGCAGTGTCCTTGTTTTTGCCGATATTTGCTGCAAGGATATAATCACCATCCTCTCTTTTTTCAAGCCTCTTACGCATAGCCACCATACCATCATTATTAAAGCCCATGCGATTTATCAAGGCTCTGTCTTCTGGCAATCGGAATAACCGTGGTTTGGGATTGCCTATCTGCGGCAGCGGCGTGACAGTTCCGATTTCAATAAAACCAAATCCCAGCGCCGCCATTTGCCTATAGTATTTCCCATCCTTGTCAAATCCTGCTGCAAGTCCGACCGGATTGGGGAACTTCAGTCCCCAAAGTTCTTTTTCATTCTTGGCATGAGGACTTCCTGCAAATTGTTTGCGCAAAGCAGAATTCAGAATCGGCATCGACAATCCTGCTGAAAACATATCAACCGTCAACTTATGGGCTTTCTCCGGATCGATCCGGAACATAATCGGCTTTAATAAGGATTTATACATGCTTAACCAAAGTTTTACTTCTTTCTCTACCTTGCTACAGATAGTCATTTATGCCTTCCGCTATCGTAAGTGCAGTCACCCAGAATATGGACTTAATGAGCGGCTTAAGTTCTTTTTCATCAGAGTAATCTTCTATCACATCTATTATAAAATCACACAAGTCCGGTTCTGCCTTACATAATTCCCTGTCGAGAAAGCGCTCGTTTATATTCGCATTTTTATGTCTGTTGTCATACTCCCACAGGTCATCTTCTATTCCCGCAAGTTGCTCAGCGGTTAAATCGCTTATTACTTCTGGATCACCGATCGCTGCTGATTTAAAGATTACTTCTGAAAGATATATCAGGAGGCTGAAATCATCGTCATCGAGGAAATTGTGCTCCTCACTCATTAGCCAGGCCGCAATCTCGGGATGAGATTCTGAAAGCTCAATAATAAAGGCTACCGGCCCCTCATCAATGTCGAGGATTTTCTCTTCGACAGAATCAATGGAAAAACTGCTCCATACCATATAATACATGTTTTACTTCTGAGGCTGATACCTCTCTGATGAGAAAATACCCATCTTCACCCTGCGCCTGATATAAAGGCATGAGAATCATTCCATCTTCCTGAGCCTTTAGTTCTCCCTGCCTGTCAGATGCAAGAACTTCATCTTTTGCGACAGCTTGAAAATTTTCATATCCAGGCTTCATCTTGAAATCATCTCCCGGCTTAATGGGATGTGCGTAAAAAAGTGCACATAGCTTGGGTAAGCCTACTGACGATTCAATCAACAGATCATCGTGATGTGACTCAACATCGCTTTCCTTTACGCTGTTAATAGAACGCATATAGCCGGCAATTGCTGAAACTCCGCGATGGACACTCATATAATCATCGTGTTGCCCCGCCTCAAATGTCACAGCAGTTGTAGGAATTCCCAACGTTTCATCCCTGAAGTATTGCAGAGTTGTTCCATTTAGATACTCCATAAACCCGAGGATTACAGGAGCATGCAACTGTCTGGCAATCTCAACACTTTCTGCATCGTCTGACGGTATAGTAAATATTCCACCGAAAGCCGTCGTTGTATGGAGGTCCAGAAGGTAGACTTTCTCGCTATTGGTAGCGACAATCTCATCCTTGATCGTCTGTATCAGCTCATAGATTTCCCTATCCTCATCCATAAGTTCTGAAAAATCCGATTCAAATATTTTTTCTACATTTTCCTCGGTAAAGGAACGGTTAATGTCTTTGGATAAAAAGCGTTTTTTGCTCTGCAGAGCTCGCAGATTTCCTATAATTCCGAGAAAATTACCTCTGTATCTGAAACGCGGATTGGCTAGTGGTTCAACTTCAAGCATCTTCAGCATAATACTTATCGCATTTACACCTGCTTTCTCATTTCCATGCAAGCCGCCTATAGCAATAAGCAAGGGCCCTTCTTCGTGCCCTTTAAATCTACCTATAACTCTGTTATTCCATTTCATTCCTCTCTGCAATATGCTTTAACCGGCTCCTGACCTTTCAAAAGAATTGTCATCCATTGTAGCTTTTACACTCTACAAGAATCAAAATATTAAATCTTTTACGAAGGCGTTTCAGTCTCCAAAAGTACGGCTTTATAACTAATTTCCTGAAGGAACCGTTCATTCTTATTTGCCCATTACTGACTTTATATCAACCGATTTAAAATAGAATCTACCTGTAATACCTGATTTCATTCTTTTAGACTGCGAATAATCGTCAATTGCTCTTCCATCACCTCTCTGGCCTCCTCTTTCCATCCCTTCATAAACTTTTCCTCATCCAAGTGCAGTTCAGATGGTGGAAGTGGTGGAAGGCTTCTCCAAGGCTCTTCAATATTAACACTAAATCCACATGAATTTATCTGAAATAAATCGGTTAACATCCCAAAAAACTAACCAATCACCCTTTTTATTTACTAGCGGACCACAAGGTCGAGTATTGATTCCTGTAATTGTTGTTCCAACTGCTAAATTACCTTTGAAAATTTCCAAAACTATAAATTTGAATTCGGTTTCATCTTCAGAAATCCATATTACATCAGCGATAAAAACCTCCTGGGAGTATTCAAACTCTTTAATTGTAAAATTCCGCCAATCTTCAATGCGTGGACATTCACAGTATGGTGTCTGATTAATTGAAAATAGAAATGTTAGAATTGCTATTTTATAGATATAAGCCACAATCAAGTTTTAGCTTTTTGATGCTGTTGAATTATCCGGCACCAGACATTCGACTATTCTTAATAATGTATTCCAGGCGCTGCATTTTATTGCGTTTTGCTTCACCCGGCGCAAGTAAAAACCCTTCCATCAGCACTAGACGCCGGTTTTGTTCATCGACAAATATATAAGCGACAGAAGTTCCACCCATAAATTCATTATTCATTTCCCAGATCCCACGTAAAATAACCGTGTAATGATTATTCACTGTCTTGGTTTCCATCAATAAGGGTAGATCGACATCGTTAATCACCTTGTAAGAACCCTCAATTCCGCCTTGAATGAATTTACTGGAAACGGTATTTATCCACTCTTTAAGGTATTCAATTTTCAGTTGCTCAGTAGACACGTAATCGCGTATGGAAATCTGAATATTATTGATAGAAGCATCCTGATCATCCCTGTACCAGGCAAATGTGTCGTTTTGTATAGCCTTTTGGAAACCGCCGGACAGATCGACATTTAAATTAAATGCCGAGGCTATTTCTTTATTCAGAACGTTATTATGCCCTTGTACATATACATCCTTTTTAGTCAATCCATCATCAAAGTTGCTGATTGTCGATGCCAGTGTAGAATAGTAGTCATTAAAGGCTTCTGCCAAACCCTTTTCGCCTTTCCCAAAAACAAAAATCAGAATCTGTCCTTCTGCCCATCTATCCCTGGCCATCTTGGTTGCATATAATTCACCTTCCGGAATTATCTCAGCATCACCGAAGAAGCCTTTGGTCATTTTGGTGAATTCAGAATCTTCATCATCAATATTGACAAAGAAAAGGTATGTTCTCAGGCGCTTAATCAGATTTGTCGTTTTAAACTCCTCGTCTGAGATATAACGCAAGTCAAACTGCGGCTCCGGTTGAAGCAGAATCGGATAAGGAGTTTCCATATAGTAGCGGATGGTATCTCCCAGCTTAGCCTCCCATAGTGATTTGTCCATCAGGATATTCACCTGGTTAACCGGTCCGAATGCGGGCTGCATTTTTTGCCATGAACTCCCTGACTGAGTACAAGACACGAGAAATGTCAGGCTCAATAAAACTACAAGCTTTAAGGAATTCACAAAAATTTTCATACGGTTATCTTTCTTTTTGTTCAGATGACAATAGGAGCATAAATGGTGTATGGGCTATCAGTTTACTTTCGGAGCAGATGTATTCTTACCCTCGCCTATCAATCTTTCATACAGTGAAAACATTCTCTTAACATGTAGTTCAGGCATGAAATTGGCACGTAAGAGTTGATATGCATTGGCAACTCTCTTCTCGGTTGCTATGGGGTTATTAATGCAATCCTTAATTTTCCATATCAGATCCTTAGTAACACCCGGTTGAAACAGAAGCCCGGTCTGATCATGAATGCACCACTCCGGAATCCCACCGGTATCAGAAGCAATAACAGCAGCACCATGAGTAAACCCTTCAATCCCTACCAATCCAAATGGCTCTTCCCATACGCTCGGCACAACAAGTATTGCCGCCTTCCTGTACCATTCCCCGATATCTTCAACAAATCCGACATACTCGATTCTCTCGTTTTCTTCACTTGCAGCCACAACCGTTTCCTCAAGCTCACCCGCCCCCATGATTACGAGCCGGTACTCCATCGGAAAATCTTCGTCGTTAAAACTATCTATTAAAAATCTAATGCCTTTCTCCTCTGTAAGCCTTCCCGAGTAAAGAATAATTTTCTCCCTCCTTGAAAAAGCCTTATTATTTGCCGGATTAAATTCCTTCATCATCAATGGAATATAGCTCACAGAAATGGATGGAAGGAAATCGCGCAGTTTTAGCCTCATGAAGTCTGAATGAACTATAAAATGACTGATTGAATCAATTTGTCGCTGCCGAAATTGTTTATAAAAGTACTGCTTTAGCCTTGATCGGACTTCGGAACCTTCATCGTAATCGAGATTAAACTGGTACAAATCATGAATTGACTGGATAACGGGACACTTTACATATTTAACCGTTGAAAGAATCGCTGCAGGTAGATTCTGATTATTGTGGATATGAATCACATCCGGTTGAAAATCCCTCAACTTCTTCAGAAGTTTCTTGCGCAGGGACTTATTACCCAGGAATTTGTATCTTATCTTCTCGAATACTCCAAGCGATTTAAAATCCAAAAATTCATCGACGTAAAAAGTCTCAACCACAGCTCCTGTTTCTACCAGCATGGGAAGAAAATCCCTAAGATAGTTTTCTACCCCACCTACATTTGAACTATAATCATTTATGACAAATACCTTCATCCTTGTCTCAGCTTATTCGATTATCAGATCTTAAATTATGTTTACGCTTTCGCAAATTTTTTTCCTCCGCCCAACATTTGCGCAAAGCTAAAAACTAAAAAGGAGAAAACGCCACAAAAGCATTTTCTCCTATTAAACAATCTTTAAAATCGAATATTATTTTTGGATTAATATCTTTTTGGAAGTTTGAAAACCACTAGAGTTCCACTTCACAAAATACATTCCCGGTGTACAGTTATCAACTGTAATACTAGTTTTAATTGAAGAGTTGTCAACTTTCACACTGCGTACGAGCTGACCATACATATCAAATAGTTGCCACTCTCCCTGCATCGGGTCAGCATCCATCTGAACATAGATGATATCGGTTGCAGGCGAAGGCCATACCTTCAGTTCAGCTTCTTCAACCGTCACAGTTTTTACGCTCACTACAACGTCTTCCTGATATTTGATAGGCATTCTCTGACTTCCGGTCCATCCACCGTCCGGGGTAATGACAAAGTATCTAAAGCCATCTTCTACTTCATCACCACCATTGTGTCGTACAACAACCCTATCGTCGTAAATATCCTGCATTGTAAAGGTCGACAAGGTAGTAACCTCGACATATTCTCCATTAGAATCTATTTGATAAATAGTTCCATACTCAGGCAAATCAAGCGGATGTATTTCTATATCCCATGGCCCATATTTGGCATGTGATAGTCGGATAGCTGAGGACAAAGGCTGTTCCGTATCAAACTGAATCCTAAGGGTATCCTGCCAGTAAATATTTGGAGATTCTGCCTGGCTTTCAAAACATACTTCCATTTCCCAGTTTTTGAAAACCCCATATTCACCACCATTATGAGTCTTAATTATAAGATTCCATTGTCCACGGACATCTTCACCGAGAAATGCGCTCAGACTTTCTTCAGGTCTAAAAACTCTACCGTTATTAAGTGGGCAGTTAATTTCAATAGGTGAAGCATCATCAAAACCAAGGTTAAAGTTAGCACCATTTCCACACTTTCGATCCCACAGAAGTACCTGTGTTCCCGAAGGTGACTCCAATGTCCCACTTATATTTCCTATCCAATCGTGTTCACCGACTATCTTAGGGATATTCAGAGAAACTGCTGCTCCTCTTGAATCTATATCAATCGGCCCTTTAACAACATTTCCTGCAATAGGGCTTATAAATAGGTCAAGATTCCCGGAACGCACAAGAGTACATTCTTGCTGTACGGTTTTAAAGACATTCACTTGTGACCATGGACCCATTCCGCACTTATTAATTGGTCTCACTCTCCAGTAGTACACCTTTGATTTTTCCAGAAGGGACTTATACTGGAATTGAGTGCCTGTAAATTGAGCCTGATGCACAAGTGGCCATGTAGCGACAAATGGATGATCTGCCAGTTCAAAGTAATAGGAATCGGCATCAAGATCCGCCGCCCACTCAAAGAGAGGAGCCTGCTCGGTATCATCTTCACCATCAAATGGTGCTACCAAGGCAAAATCATCAAAGAAATTACCTGTAGCTTCAAAACCAAATCCAAACTCCAAAGTATCAGTATCTGAAGTTGCACGTATATCATAAATAAAATCACCTTTCCCTCTAAACTGGGATAAATCCAGTCTCAACACTGTGCTTTCTCCGGCCACAATCGGGTTTTTGTCAAATTCCCAGCCAATGCTGGATGGCAAATCCTCTACAAAGCTCAAAGTGATCTCTCCTTCAAAGTCCAGTAAAGCTTCTGTATTAATTTCTATTTCATGTAATGCAGGTGTACATAACTCACGGAAATATGGTGCATAATTCACAGTGAATGTAGGCTCTTCCGGAGCTATTATTGAGAAGGCTGTATGGTTGTAATCCAGGAAAACGTTATCTGCGGCCTTCACCTTAAAGCGTGCTAGACTAGTTGTTCTTGTCGGTACAAATACTTCAGCTATCCCGGCATTCTTCACATTCTCTGCAACTTTTGTAAATGTCGTCCCATTATTATGTGAATAATAAATATCCACTCTATTACAGTTGACCGGCGCTTGGTCGGTATTGGCAACATCCCACTCAACCACTATTTTCTGACCTGCGACATACTCAACTCTGCTGTCCTGAGAAGTAACTCTGAAAGGTCCTGCTTCTTCGGTCGAATGTAGTTTAATTTCATCCCATACTGCCTGTCCTGCACCACCTTCTCTTGCAGTAAGCCTGAAAGTTAAGTCTCTTTCATAAGTAGGTAAAACTTCCATTTTGTAGAAAGCGTGTGCCATTGCATAATTAAGTCTTGGAAAATGTCTGTAAGGTGTTGTGGTTAAATCCTGTGATATAAATGATGGTGCATTTCCTTCAGGCTCTCCCACCGGTGACATCGGACCTAAATCCAGTTGCTCAAAGTTAAAATATACTGTTTCTTCTCCTTCGTATCCCAGCAGTTCTCCATCGAGTTCAAAAGCAGTTGAAATGGGAATATACGTCCCGGACTCGGCATTGATTACTACCTCAGGTAAGTTATAATCCAATTCAATTACCTCAGCACAAGTACTTCCGATTCCTGTCCTACTATAGGAAATAATCTGATCCAATGATTTATTATGGAACCAATTAACACTTGGAATATTCAGGTTCTGGCTTCCACAAGCACCTGCATAAGATAAAATTGTAAATCCGGATCCCGGTTCGACCGCGGTGTCAGATCTGTACTGATCCATCTGTGGCGGGCAATTACTCCAGGTATGACCGGCACTGAAATGATGTCCGAATTCATGCGCCGTTGTATGTAAACCACCGCCGGGAGAACTGGAACAAGTAACACCGGCTCCTTTAATCGGATTATTACATGCTGTACTACCTCTTGAAACTCCACCGAAATTCCCTTCAGTACAACGGTGGGTAACAACGTGACCTATATCAAAGCTATCTCCTCCGACTAATTCATAAAGTACAGTTGTATTGGTTGCTAAAAGAAGAGGGCCGTTTTGATTTTCTTCGCCATACGGATCTTCATCCATATCAGTAAAAATAAGTTCATCTGACCTTTCAATCATCTGAAACTCAATCCCCATATTATTTACGTATATAAGGTTCAAGCCGTTTACGAGGTTAACAATTGAGGCAAAAGTGTTGTCAAAGTTCCAGTTATAGTGTCTTGCATAGGCTTCGGTGGATAACATTGCCAGACGGTATCTCAGCACGGTCGCCTTGCTGCTGCGCGACTCAGCCATATCTTCATTGACTACTTCGTCACTTAACAACATATCTTCATTATCCAATCCACAATTCAGAATTGAGCTAAAGTCCTTAATATCCTGTGAAGTATATCTCTGGTATAGAGTTGTTGTTGTCGTTGACAAAGGTTCAATAAAAACATAACCTTCCGGTGAGAGGATATAGGCATGAATACCTAGTGGCGATAATGTTGCGTATATAGAAACACCGTCATAGTTGCCTCTGTATGTATTTATATGTGGATACCTGGCTGCGAGATCAGGATGCATTACATTATAAGCTTTCAACTCTACCGTTCCGGATATTTTATCGCTGATAGGTAAATTAAGGCTTACACTTTCTCTGTAATCGGTAGCCACTCTTGAAATAATGTTTTGCATTGTTACCTCATCAATACTGAAGTAATCACCATCTATGGCTTGCACTATTTCGATTTCATCAGCCGTCAGGTCCTGAGTATGAATATCAACCGGTTTCCATAAACCTGAAGGCGTAGACTGTGCAAATAGCAGTCCTACAGGAATGAGAAAATAAGTCAATATGAGTAAAGATATTTTATTCATAATTATAATCTTTTAGGGGAAAGAATTAAAAAAGTCTTTGTACTACAAAGTTAAAAAAATAATTTTTCTATATAAATTAGACAATGGTATTAAGGAGAACGTATTCCAGCAATAAAATGTTATCCATAAACCTTAACTAAATATTTTACTAGAGTATTTCAGCTTTATTATACAGGGTCATAAACATAAGACAAAATAATCGATTATACTTTTAAGCTGATAAGTTTTCACAAAAATATCAGATTTGAATTCTTTTTATATACCTTAGCAATTAAGAGAAATATTTCTCGTTACTGTTTCCAGTATATCGGTCGCAGTTAAAAATTCATCGTTCAGTAAGCAAATTTATGTCGTTTTCGAAAACAGTAAATATCGGATTAGCTGATAGTCAGTTTATCTTTACCGAAGGTTTAAAGTATATTCTTCATTCCGGGATTACGGATAACCTGAAGGTTAAGTGGCAGGTTACGTCGGGGAAATCTCTGTTAAAAAAGATTGTTGAGAAAGATATCGATGTATTGATAACCGACTTGTGTCTTGAAGAAAAAGACGCAATCGATATCTTGACTGAGCTTAAAAACCTTAACCCGAAGCTAAAGATCGTCATCTTTACGCAGTATGCACAGACCAAATTTATTAAGGACTCTTTCCTGACCGGCGCTGACGGATATTTGCTAAAAAGTGACTCCATTGAAAATCTGCTTGAGGCTATTGAAACTGTTGATAACGGAAAAACTTTCATGGGAGACGGAATAAGCATCGGCCCCAAATTACAAGCGAGATCTCCACATGATTCTGCAAAATGGGCTGCGGAAGATGCCTTTCTTATGAAGCATAAACTCACCATCAGGGAAAGAGAAATTCTCGCTGAAATCTGTGAAGGAAAGACTAATAAGGAAATTGCCAGCGACCTCTATATTAGTGACCAGACCGTGAGTGTCCACAAGAAGAACATAATGAAAAAATTCAATGTCGATAACTCCAAGGAATTACGGCAAGCTGCGACAGAATACAATCTAGAGCATTTCGAAGTCTAAACTCAATAGGAAATTTTCTTCTTTTATTGTAGCGACTTCTTTCATATTGTCTGAAAATAAACTTTTAAAAAGCTTTTTATTTGAATCCAATTTTGGCTACCTTGTTCCGATAATTGCTTTTAATTATACAAGTCAAACGCTCCTAAAATATTACTATATGTAATTGACTTTATAAGAGGAAAGTATAAAAACAGATTGATTTATCACCGAGCATACCTACGGCAAGACAGCAGGCCGGCTATGCTCTTTACAGAAGACGAATTAAAACTATACTATGAAAAAAATTTACATTTTTATTCTTTTATTGTTCCCAGTAATGGCTATTGCCGGAAGTGTCTGTCCTCCTGACCTGACTGTGCACGCTAACAATTCTGATTGTACTGCAACAGTTGTCCTTCCGGATCCTTTATTTGGTGGAACATGCTCATTACCGCAAAGTGTTTCCGTAACAATCCCGGGGTATACTGTCGCACACAATGGACAACATTGGATAGCATATAATTTGCCGGAAGGCCATTACACGGTAATCTACAGTACTCACAGCCCTTGTCCCGGATATTTCTATTGCACTGTCCAGCTGACAGTTCTAGGAGGTGGAGGATTAACAGCAGTATGCGATATGAACACTGTAGTTTCACTAGGCCAGAACGGTGTAGGACGCGTTTATGCCGAGACATTTAACGACCACAGTAATTCTACCTGTGGAGATATCGTAGAAATAAAGGTAAGGCGCTTACATCAGGGTTGGTGTCCTCCGGGCGTTAAAGATGATACACAATTTGGGCCCTATGTGGAGTTCTGTTGCGAAGATATTCAGAACAATCCTATCAGCGTAGTTCTACGTGTAAGAGATAGCCATGGACAAGTGAATGAATGTACGGCATATGTATATGTCGAAGATAGAATTCCTCCTGTTATCTACTGCCTGCCTGATATTACTGTTGATTGTGATTATCCTATTAATTATAATAATCTGAGCGAGTTTGGTACGATTAGAAAGCTTCAATCTCAGTGTGGGCCTATATATGTAGGCGGACAATTCTGTGGTTACGATGGATATGTTGTTGATAATTGTGATGTCAATATTATTGAATCTTTTACAGTAGAACTCAATGATTGCGGACTGGGATATATCAAACGCTTGTTTAAAGCAATCGATCCTTCAGGAAACGTGTCCAGTTGCGTTCAGAGAATTTATATCAGAGACAGATATCCTTTCTCAGCAAGCAATATTACCTGGCCAAGTGATGTGACAATCAATGAGTGTCATCCATCAAATGTAGGCCCGGAAGTGACAGGTAAACCGACCTATCATCACACTACCTGCAGTATTCTTGCAGTAACCTATGTCGATCAGATATATACCTATGTAGGAACTAATTCAGACGCTTGTATGAAAATTCTCCGTACCTGGAAAGTACTGGATTGTTGCCAATGGGATAGATTTAGCGGAAAAGGCCTATTTACTCATGTTCAGGAAATCAGAATTACCGATGGTGAAGCTCCGGTCTTTTTGGACTGCAATGATATAGATATCTGTGCAACTGATGTAAATGGTTGCTCCGGCTATATCGAGCTCAATCCACAGGTAGAAGATTGTACTCCACAAGAGCATATCTCCTGGAACGTTTATATTGACTACGGTAATGATGGGACAATAGATTTGGTAAGACACCAGAGTGATGTTTCCGGTTATTATCCGTTTGGAACTCATAAAATTACATGGGAAGCTAATGACGGCTGTAGAAACACAAGTACTTGTACAAGACTTATAACAATCAGAGACTGCCAGAAGCCTACACCGGTATGCTATGCATCCATTGCAACAGTTGTTGTAGAAACAGGAGGTACAGTTCGCGTTGATGCCAAAGTGCATGATGCAGGTAGCTTTGACAATTGTACTTCCAATGAAAATCTGAGATTCTCTTTCAGTACGGATGCAAGTGACAATATTAAGATCTTCTCTTGTGACGACCTAGGGGTTAATGTAATTCCAATTTATGTCACCGATGAAGCAGGAAATCAAAGTTCATGCTTTGTAAGACTTGATATTCAGGACAATCATGGCAACTGCCTGGATAGCCTAACTGTACACCTTTCAGGCGCGATTATGACACCGGAAGGTGAAGGGGTAGAAAACGTATCCCTGTCAGTATTACATCCTGATTTCGGTGAGCATTTAATAACTTCCAACGAAAACGGAGAGTTTGAATATGCTTCATATACTGACCTGAGTAATTTTGAATCAGTAATGGTAATGCCTTTAAGAGCAGACAATCCATTGAATGGGGTAACTTCCTTTGACTTGTTCCTTATGCACAAAATGATGCTAGGGGATTTGCAATTTGATAATGCATATCAGCAAATAGCGGCCGACATTAATAATGATGGGCGCTTTACAGCTGTGGACTTAGTCGAATTGAAGAATCTGATTCTTGGGCATCATAGCGACTTCCTTTCCAATCTATCCTGGAGATTTATTGATGGAATGATCGAATTTGATGAACAAAACCCATTAAATTTCTCTGAAATGCAGTTTGTAGATCTGCCTGAATATAATTCCCGCTTTATAGGTGTTAAGATTGGGGATATGAATCAGGATGCAGTTGCTTCTGGAGCTGCAGATTCAAGATCTTCAAATTTTGTCGACTTTGTCATTGAAGATCGCTATGTAACTGCCGGAGAAGATGTTGAGTTTACAATTCAATTACCAGAAAATGCTCCACTGGCTTATCAGCTTTATATAGAAAACTATAATTACTATTCAATAAGCAAATTGATCTCAGGAGAAAAAGAAGATAATTCGTTTATCAATAATGATTTTGCCAGCGTAGTTTATTTCGATGGAAACCATGGGAATGAAATAACTGTGACTATCCGTCCGTCAATAAATGCTTACCTGTCTGATATAGTAAGGCTGGCAGATGTAAGACCGTCATTGATGACTGATGGTAATTACGAGGAATCACAAATCGTGTTGAGGTTTAACAATGTTTATGAATCAACTGAATTGCTTGTGGACGTAGCTCCTAACCCAATGGACAACTCCACTCAACTGTACATCAGCTCACCTGAAGATCAAAGTGCTGAAATACAGATGTATAACGTAAACGGAAACTTGGTATTAAATAAGGTAATACACTTGACAAAAGGGAAAAACGCAATAAGTCTGGGAACCGACTTATACGATTTGACTGCAGGTGTTTATTATATCAATGTTAAGAGCAACAAAACTTCAGTTAAAAAGACTGTAGTGAAGATGTAAGGATTCTCGATTGAGATATTAAAAGAAACGGGCTGTTTGTGATTCAAGCAGCCCGTTTTTTTTTACTCCTTATCCTTCGCTTCAGTCTTTCGCTTACGTTCCTTTAAGGCTTGATCTATAATCCACTCTATCTGACCGTTTACAGAACGGAATTCATCATCAGCCCATTTCTTGATTCTATTAAAGCTGTCTTCTTCCAACCTTAAAACAAATTTCTTTTTAGACATAGTGAAGTGGATTTACGAATAAATACTTCCCGTATTGACAACAGGTGTAACTTCCTTGTCACCGCAAAGTACAACCATCAGATTACTAACCATTGTCGCTTTTTTATCTGCGTCAAATTCAACAATTTCTTTTTGTGATAAATTATGCAAAGCTTCTTCTACCATGGAAACAGCTCCTTCTACTATTTTAAACCGCGCAGCAACAATCGCTTCAGCCTGCTGTCTTTTCAACATTGCTGCAGCTATTTCCTCAGCGTAGGCAAGATACCCTATTCTGGCCTCCAGTATTTCCACTCCGGCGATGGAGAGACGGTCAGCGATTTCATTCTCAAGATTTTCATTTACTTCATGAAGACCGGAACGCAGAGTTACTTCTCCGGACTCTTCATCTTCAAAGTTGTCGTAAGAATACAAGCCGGCAAGCTTACGTACGGCGGAATCAGTTTGCACTTTTACAAATTGCTTATAATCATCCACATCAAAGATAGCCTTATAGGTATCCAGCACTCGCCATACCAATATCACGCTAATCATAATGGGATTCCCGAGTTTATCATTTACTTTAATTCGCTCTGAATCAAAGTTACTTGCTCTCAAGCTTACTTTTTTCTTGACGTAAAACGGATTTACCCAGAAAAATCCATTTTCCTTTACGGTTCCATTGTATTTGCCAAATAAAATAAGCACCATAGATTCATTGGGATTCACAATAAAGAACCCGGCAATAAATACCAATGCAATAAGACCAACGGCTATTCCTAGCCCAATAAACAGGGGCTCACCCGTTGCAATTCCAATGGTCGCGGCAGTCAGCATTAATAATAAGACTACCAGCATCACATACCCCGATATAGCTTTTCCATTTTTTTCCATACGCTTCGTTTTTATGATTTATAATGATATCATAACAATATCATTTTAAAATTGGTTCCTGAGTTTTAAAATTTTATTTCCTTTTTAAATCCTTAATTCGGACTTCACATTTCCCGCATTTGCCTTCTTTCTTTCTCTCCTTCTGGATTATTCCTTTAAATTTCAATACATTTACGCATAGTCGCGTATAAACTATGGATTCAAAAGTTCTCTCAGGATTTCCACTTATTGCCTTAATAGCAGCTTTTCTCATTACCCTGGGATTTCATACCTATTATCCCAAGTGGAACCAATCCTACTCAGAAGCAACTATTTCTTGGGATGTCTCCGGTTATTATATGTATCTGCCCGCCATTTTCATCTACAAGGATTTAAAAAAGGTGGAGTTTCTGGAAGAAGTCCTCGACAAGTACAAGCCTACTTCCGTTGAAATGCAGACCATGCCGGTAGCCAATGGCAACCGGGTAATGAAATATTCTGCAGGACAGTCGATTACTATGTTACCGGCCTTTGCCATTGCACATTGGTGGGCTTCATCTTCCGACAAATATGCAGCCGATGGATTTTCATTTCCCTATCAATTTATGATTTCCATGGGGGCGTTGCTCATTACCTTTATCGGGCTATTTTTTCTGTTAAAAGTTCTGCTCATCTATTTTTCAGAGACAGTATCGGGTATAACGCTTCTTGCAGTCGTTCTCGGCACCAACTATCTGAATTACTCTGCCATAGATGGCGCTATGACACATAATTCACTGTTTACGATATATGCCCTACTCCTATACAACACAATTAAATTTTACGATAATCCCGACTTTAAAAAAGCCGGTTTTATAGGCTTCCTGGTGGGATTTGCTGCCCTAATCCGACCGACAGAAATTATTACGATTCTAATCCCCTTGCTATGGAGTCTTGACATCTCCAAGAAGAAAGAGATTGTGGACCGCTTCCAATTCCTGAAGGAAAACAGCAGTAAAATTCTCCTGGCAATCATAGTCTGCGGATTGATGGGCTCCATCCAATTAATCTACTGGAAATATGTCAGTGGGGACTGGCTGGTGTACTCTTATGATGATCAGGGCTTTGATTGGTTACATCCCCACCTATTCCAGGGAATCCTGGGCTTTAAAACCGGCTGGCTGGTATATTCGCCGCTATTATTCTTCGCTGTGTTTGGGTTTATTTCTTTATACCGCTTTCGCAAATCTCTATTCTATCCCGCTTTAATCTTTATGATTATTTTCACATACATCACCTTTTCCTGGAGCGAATGGACATACGGAGGTTCTTTGGGTGCAAGAGCAATGGTACAATCGTACCCGGTGCTTATGATTCCATTTGCATCCATCGTTCGATGGATCCTCAAACAAAGAAATTGGTTAAAGTTCCTCTTTTTCAGTATTGCCGGTATTCTCTGCTATGTAAACATTTGGTTTACCATTCAAGCACATCGCGGTGGCATGCTCTACGTCGAGCAGATGACACGCAGGTATTACTGGAAGATACTTTTCACATATAAGCAGGATATCCAGAATCTCAAATTACTGGATAATAAAGAGCTCTTTTCAGGAATTAGGCACGATGTAAGCCCGGTTTTCCAAGACAATTTTATTTCAGCAACCCCCGATTCAAGTTGCTTAGGTAATAAGATTCTGAAAAATGCATACTGCCTGAAAAGAAACACATTAACTTATGCGCTTCTGCCTTCACAATCAGAGTATGAGAAATTCAGGGATAAGGAATTCCATTGGTTGCGTGCTTCCTTTGATTACTCTATAGAAAACAAAGAATGGAATCATTGGAACATGGTGGCCTTAAAAGTGATTTATGAATATCATGGAGAAATAGTTAAGACCTCATATATCCGTGTCGATCGCTTAGTAGACCCCCATAGTACTACCAATGTTTACTTTGACACAAGCAAACCCAAACAAGACTTTGACAAGGTCATGATCCAAATAATAGGTGATTATACAGACGTACCTGCAGGAATTCAAAATGTAACCGTGGAGGTGTTTGATGAATAGGCAGGAACTACAATCGAGTCACAAATTCACATTTGCGAAAGCTAAACTTAAAGTATCCACAATCGAAATTACTGCATCCGCACAACAAGAAGAATTAAGCAATTATCTACTCATCTTGTGGGAATTGTTGGGGACTTTAATCTCGTACAACTTTCTGGATTTGTCCGGCAACTTATCCGTCAATAACCATGGATTATATATTTTCAGCTCGCGATAAGAGATTCCGTGTTCCGCCGCAAATGCAGATAGATCATTAATGGTCTCATTCACCTCGACGATACGGTAATCGTCCAGTGGTTGATATTTCTCCGACTCATCGACGTAGAAGCCATAGTATGTCGGATCTTCCAGAATTTCTTTCATGGCAATAATCCTGAAGACATAGCGCGATGTCTCCCTGTTCACATTCAGATCGAAGTAACTCTGTGACTTCTGTTCCTCCATATTCCGCGCAAGACGGGTTTCTCCTGAATTATATGCTGCTGCCGTTGTAATCCAACTCCCGAAGCGCTTATAATAATCGGCAATTAGTCCGCAGGCAGCGTAAGTCGATTTCTCAAAATGATTTCTTTCGTCAATCGCCGCATTAACTTCTAGTCCATAGTGTCTACCTACAGTAGGCATAATCTGCCATATCCCCCGGGCACCTGCAGGACTTGTCACATAATCGAGATTGCTTTCTGCTACGGCAACATATTTAAAATCGACAGGTATGCCTTTTTCGCGCAGAATCAGATCCATCTGCGGGAAATACCTCTTAGAACGGAGTAAATTCAATATTGTAGCACTATGAAAATGGGTATTTATAATAAGCTCTCGTTGCAATCTCTCGCGCACATCGGGATTTTCAATCGGAATTCTCTCTCCTGCAAATGTATAGGATTCCTTCAGCGGCGGTACCGAAATCATTTGTCTGACAGCACCTTGGTTCTCAACCTCCTCCGATTCTGTCGCCACTTCAGCTTCCTTCTCAGTGAATCCACTCCCGAAGGCAATTAAAGCTACTAGAAAAGCAAGGAGCATTGCTCCCGTAAATCCTATCTGTTTTTTCATTTTTACCATGAGCTCTTATCTTTATTCTTCTTCCAGTAGAAATTCTTCCAATAAATCATCTTCATCTCCGATACTATCCCCCTTGATTTCAAAGTCCTTCAGTTGTGGAAGATCTTTTATACTATCCAATCCAAAGTGCATCATAAATTTATCACTTGTGCCATATAGCAGAGGTCTACCCGGGGTGTTTTCCCGTCCTACTATAGCAACCAGTTCTTTTTCCAGCAGTTTCTGAATAGCGTAGTCGGAATTCACACCGCGTATGATATCGACTTCCACCTTGGTGACAGGTTGCTTATATGCTACAATAGATAAAGTTTCCAGAGCTGACTTGGTCAATCTGCGTGAGAACTTGCTTCTTAATCGACGTTCAATCAAAGGATAAAACGCTCCTTTGGTCATAAACTGATATCCGCCCGACAATTTAACAATCTCAACAGCCCTATTCTCATCTGCATAAAAATCCAGCAGAGACTGCAATGCATCTTCCACGTCTTCGGCAGGAATACTTACATCCAGAAACTCTTCAATAGTCTTGTGAATCATCTCAAACGATACGGGTTCTACCGCTGAAAAAATAAGGGCTTCAATAAATTGCTGTAATTTATCCATACATTCTCACTTATGAGTACACATATAAGCTACGGTAGGCAAAGGTACGGTTTTTTAAGTCTTTACGCTATCGATGTAAAAATTATCACGGCGAGAATAATTATGAGGAAAAATACGCCTACCCATATCAATAAGTTCCACGCATCTTTCTTATCCTGTAACCATCTTGCCTTATTTAACTCTGTAGGGGCCTTCTCATCAATCTTGAAACCGTAGGCAAAGCCGACGTCCTTTTTCTCAACTTCAAGGGAACATAATTCATCTCCTATAAAGAAATTATACGTCTTATCATTCAGTACATTGAAGTCAATCGTTACTATTTCATCATTGCAATAGATTACCAGGTGACCACTTTCATTACCATGGTATATTCCTACGTGATGCTGTTTCCCATCATCACCCACCAAAACCCATTGCATTTGGCTCAAAGCAGTAAATTTAATTCATTAGGTTAATGTTGTACTTACCTTAAAAACAAGCTTCCATTTTAAATAGTTCCGTCCATAAACCGAGCGGAATCTGCTATAAATCACTCGCATTCAAGCGCTGTTTTTGCCCTCAAACTCATTTTAGCCCTATTTTAAGAATAATTTGCATAGAAACCGGAACAATTCAGATTTTTTTAGTTTACACAAATGTATTTCCTTTATATAATCAACATTAAATAAGCTTCTGCTATGGCAAAAGAGCGCATCGCATATTTCTGTACTAATTGTGGAACCGAGCACCCCAAATGGGAAGGGCAGTGTCGTGGTTGTGGCGAATGGAACACACTGGTGGAAGAAGTCATCAGAGGAAGTCGTAAGTCCGGCACTTCATCAGGCGCATCCACAAGTTCAAGAGACGAAAAACCCATAGTCCTTGCTGAAATTAAATCAAGCGAAGAAGATCGCATAAAAACTTCAGACAATGAACTCAACCGCACTCTCGGGGGTGGTGTCGTCGCAGGCTCTGTCATCCTCATGGGAGGAGAACCCGGAGTAGGAAAATCAACACTCTTACTTCAGCTGGTTATGAATACCAATATAAAATCTCTATATGTCTCCGGTGAAGAAAGCAAGAATCAGATTAAGATGCGTGCGGAAAGGATGGAGGGTGACGGAAGCAATATATATATCCTCTCAGAAACTACAATTGAACGCATTGAAACGCATATTGATTCTCTTAAGCCGGACCTTGTCATTATCGACTCGATACAGACGATGACTACTGAAAATATCGACAGCATGCCTGGCACAATCAGCCAGATAAGAGAAAGTGCCGGAGTTCTGCAGCGTATTGCCAAGCAAAAAAACATTCCGATTATTATTGTCGGCCACATCACTAAGGACGGTTCTATCGCAGGACCTAAGTTGCTTGAACATATCGTAGATGTAGTCTTGAAACTCGAAGGAGATAATCTGCATATTTTCAGAATCCTACGTTCGCTGAAAAACAGATTTGGAGCGACTGACGAAATCGGAATCTATACCATGGAAGCACATGGTCTGAGAGAGGTTCTCAACCCTTCTGAGTTGCTTATGTCGCAGTACAGAGAAGAATTGCCGGGGAATTCCATCGCCGCAATTATGGAAGGAAGAAGACCGATTCTCATCGAAACTCAGGCGCTCGTGAGTAAGGCTGTTTATGGTACTCCACAACGGGTTGACACCGGTTACGATGCCAAGCGCCTCAGTATGCTCCTGGCGGTGCTGGAGAAGCGTTGTGGACTTTTCATGGGCACGCAGGATGTATTTATCAATATTGCCGGCGGAATTAAAGTCAAGGATCCGGCTATCGATCTCGCACTGATTGCAGCCCTTATTTCTTCTTATAAAAATATTGCTATTCCTCAGAAAATTGCCTTCGCAGGAGAAGTAGGTCTGTCGGGAGAAGTGCGTTCAATAAATCACAGTCTGCGACGAATCAGCGAGGCGGAAAAAGTAGGCTTTGACACCTTCGTTACAGCGCGTAGCACTATTGATTCACTACCCAATGATAAGCGTAAAATCCGTCTTATAGGAGTCAAGAGCGTACTCGATCTGCTGCATTTGCTGGAAAATCTGTAAACCTTTACAGGCTCCGCTGATTATATATGTATGGATATCAATGATTTTAAGCCTTCCGGCAAATGGCTTATCGCTTATGATACTGATTGCGTGTTCTGCGAATCGGGTATAAGGTTCATTGCAGACAGAGACCGTGATAATACTTTGTATTACACATCTTTCAATTCGGGAACGGGACTAAAAATCATTTCGGAACTTCACAAAGGGGAACAACCCGACTCTATTTTTCTGTATGATGGAGAAAAACTCTACTTTAAATCGGATGCAGTATTAAAAATATTGAGAAGGCTCACCTTCCCGTGGAACTTACTTACTTTTTTTAAAATCGTACCGCGTTTTATCCGGAATCCGGTCTATGATTTTATAGCAAAACACAGATATAAAATTATACCCAAGGATAGGGAATGTCCACTACCTTCCCCGCATTTGCGAAAGCATATCATTCCTTAACAGACAGATTTATTTTATCCCTTCTGTGACACAACTTTCTATCGCTTCCATAAGGACTCCGCAAGCAAAGTCCACTTCTTCTTCTGTGATGTTTAAAGGTGGGCTTATTCGGAAGGATTTGTCATCAAAGAGAAACCAATCTGTCAAAACTCCATTTGCCATCGATTTTTCAACGACGGCTTTCATAAAATTGAAACTCGGTAGCTCTACGGCAAGCATCAGGCCTCTTCCTCTGATTTCCTTTATCAGAGGGTGGCGCAGCTTATCCCTGAAACGCTGTGACATCGCCTTCACTTGCTTTAAAATTCCTTTTGTATTTTCTGCAAGAATATCAACTACCGCAATAGATGCTGCACAGCTTACCGGATGTCCACCAAATGTCGTAATATGTCCGAGTATCGGGTTGACAGCAAGATGGAACATCATTTCTTTGTCGGCAATAAAAGCACCGATAGGCATTCCTCCACCGAATCCCTTGGCAAGGAGTAGAACATCCGGAATAATTCCCGACTTCTCAAATGCCCACAATTCCCCCGATCGCCCCATTCCACACTGAATCTCATCCGCCACAAGTAAAGTTCCGGTTTCATTGCATCTCTGCCTCAATGCCTGTAGATATTCATCACTGAGTTCAACTGTACCCGCTTCTCCCTGAATCGTTTCTATAAAAACTGCAGCTGTCTTAGTACTGATTTTCTCTAGGTCTTCCATTACATCGGGTCGCATAAAACGCGTTCCCGGAACGAGCGGGTGATATGCCTGTACGTACATGGGATTTGACATGAGGGAAGATGACCCCAGTGTGCTTCCGTGATATGCATCCGTAAGGGCATTTATTTCAATCCTCCCGGTAACCTTTCGTACGAGCTTCATCGCTCCTTCTACGGCTTCTGTACCCGAATTGGTAAAATATACAGAATTGAGATTCTCCGGCAGCAATTTTACAAATTTTTGCGCAAGCTGTACTTGTGGACTCTGAACATATTCTCCGTACACCATTGCGTGCATGTGTCGATCTGCCTGATCCTTAACTGCCTGAACAATTGCAGGATGTCTGTGGCCAAATATCGCTGGCCCTATTCCGGCTATCAGATCAAGTGCCTTTTTCCCCTGTGGATCATAAAGCCATACTCCTTCGGCTCTATCGACTTCATACATAACCGGCGTCTCACTCGTCGGCGCGAGGTATCGCAAAAATAATTCTTTCTGTGAAGGCATTTTCTTTAAATTTTCTTTACTAATCTCTCAATAGAGGCTATCCTCAGCAGTTATCTGATTATGGGCCAAGTCGATGAACTTCCCAGCCGTTATCCCTGAGCGTATAGACAAATCGGTCGTGAAGGCGATTGGGTCTTCCCTGCCAAAACTCCCATCTATCGGGAATTAAAGCATAGCCTCCCCAGTAATCTGGCCGTAGTATTTCTTTATCCGCATATTCTTTTTCTGCTTCCGCAAATAATTTCTCCAGTTCTTCAAGTTCGATTTCTTCACTCTGCGGTGAGATCGCTGCTCCGATTCTACTCCCTACTGGCCTCGAAGAAAAATATTTATCGCTTATCTCAGGAGAAACCTTCTCAACTCTTCCCTCAATTCTCACCTGCCTTTCCAGTGGTTCCCAGAAAAACAAGAGGGCAGCATAGGGGTTTTCTGCCAGTTCATGTCCTTTGCGGCTATTGTAATTGGTATACCAGACGGGGCTATCTTCGATTATATCCTTTAACAGAACAAGTCTCGATGATGGTCGTCCGTGCTTATCGGCAGTTGCAAGATTCATAATATTAGGTTCCAGAATATCCGGGTGTCGAATGGCTTCCTCCATCCAATGACCAAATTGCTCAATCGGGTTCGACTTGAGATTTTCTTTAGTCAGAACACCCTTATCGTAATTTTGACGCATCCCCGAATATGACAGATTCTCCCCCATTATTATACATCTTTTTATTACTCATCAAATTGAAATTCATACGAAAATTTAATAGAATTTATCTGCTAAATGTTTCATCCGATTCCATTGATTTCCTCTTAGAATTCACTTGATATAGGGTATAAAAAAAGAGGTGCCAACTTGGGATTTTGGACACCTCTTATAAAAACCGAACCCTAACCTCTTTTTGGCCACATCTTCATAGCCATGTTTCTTTATGTACCGAAATCTCAACTGAATTTATCAGTTAAGTGTAATCTCCTTTTCAGTATAGTATATCTTATTTCCCTCTGAGCGTTCCATTCTTGTTAGGGATTGAATAATCTCGCTTAGATTAATCTTTCTTTCTATATCTGTTACGACAACATCAGGAAAAACAATTCCTTCGTTGCTATAACTCACCACAAGATATTTCTTTTGGTTTAATTTACCAAACATTTTTTGACTTAAAAGAGAGATATACGTTTTATTCCTTTCCGTTTTTGGCAGATATACTCTTATTTTTTCCCCCGGTAATAACTTGTTTCGATGATTACCGCTCCAGTATTTCATAGTATACGGATTTAAATTAAACAGGCTTGCAAGTTCTTCCCAACTGTCACCTGTTTTTACCGTATAATCAAATGCAAAATAGTTTGCCTGATCAGGAGTTTCATCGATATCCATATTATCCAATTCCACATTATTATCCGGACTCAAGATCTGAATATCCAATGGCTTGGAATCTACTTTCACATCACCATAAGAGTTTACATATTCTTTTACTAAATCTGAATATCTCATTGGCACCGTCAGATAATATCCCTTCTTGCTGTGAGGGATAAATTTTCTTCTCAGTGATGGATTCATCTGCTCCAATATGTCTAGGTCCAGACCACAGAAATCGGAAATCTCCCTAAGACTTATTCTGTCATATACTTTTACTCTACTGACAAGCTGCTTATCCAGCATTGGCCATTCCGGCGTATACCCAAACATTCCAAAGTTCTTCATGAAGAAATTGGCAGCGATAAACTTAGGTATATAATCCCTAGTTTCTCTCGGCAGATATGGAGCAATCTTATGATAAGAACTGTCTCCAGCAAGCTTAATCGCTCGGTTCAGTCTTCCCGGACCGCAGTTGTAAGCCATGAGAACAAGAGTCCAGTCTTCATATATTCCATACAGATGTTGCAGGTATTTCACGGCAGCATCTGTTGCCAGAAATGGGTCGAGTCTTTCATCAACAGAGTTATTTACACTAAGGCCAAATATTCTTCCCGTCGGTCGCATAAACTGCCATAATCCTGCGGCTCCCGCATGCGAATGAATCTCCGGTTTAAGGGATGACTCTATGACCGTAATATATTTTAAGTCTGTCGGCAGGTTGTGGGCTGTCAGTACAGAATCTATGTATGGATAGTATTGTATCATTCTACCCAGCATTGCTTCCGTAAAGACCACCTTGGCATTTAGCATATGACCTAGCCTTCTCTTTACCTCGGCATTGTAAAAAGGTGTTACGCTCGATGGCATATTTTCAATATGCGCACGTAAGAGTTTTTCGTTATTAAGTATGTCCTCGCCGGGGGATCTGCCATCTATTTCTTGCATATAGAAAAAGAAGCTCATCAAGACCCCGATGAGAAACGCAATTCGTCTATTTTCCATTCTTTTATTTAAGCTATGGAATTACAAAGCAAAACAAAATTATTATATTAAAAAAATCCTGAATCTATCTTTTAGGATTCACTTGAAGTAAAATCTGCCTTATAGTATGATTTACAGCTATTTATGTATAACGATATTATTTAACGTTGTTTTCTAATAATGTGCTCAATTCCTCAGTAGTGAGCTTTTTCTCTTCACCACTCGACATATCCTTTAACGTCACCTTCCCTTCCTTTATTTCATTGGAGCCAATTAAAATTGCATATTTCACCCCTTCTTTATCTGCAAATCGCATTTGGCGACCAAAATTTCTGTTATCGGGGAATATATCTACGCGGTAATTATCAGCTCTTAACTTCTGCACCAGTTCAAATCCATATTTCAAGGATTCCTTATCCATCGTGATTATAAGTGCATCTTTCTTTTCTTCTATATCTTCCGGAAATAGATTGAGTTCGTTCAGGCTATCATAGATACGCGCTGCTCCAAATGATATTCCGACACCGGAAACGTTCTTTAAACCAAAAACCGCAGTCAGGTCATCATATCTTCCTCCGCCCCCCAAGCTGCCGTAATCCGTATCATGTCCTACGACCTCTATAATCATTCCGGTATAATAATCGAGTCCTCTTGCAAGACTTACGTCAAATATCAGGTTCTGATGAATCGTCTGATTTTCTAGATAGAAGAAAATTTCCTCAAGTTCACTGATTCCTTTTGCCAGGGCTTCTGAACTGTTTTCGTATTCCTTTAATTCCTTAAGAGATTTTATACTGAGTAAATCTTTTAATTTATCGACCTGCTCCTGTATAAAGCCGTCATTGAGAAGTATCTTTTCCACTCCATCCAGCCCAATCTTATCCAGCTTGTCAATGGTTACTGTAAGATCTGTCACCCTGTCTGCCGCATTGAGAATTTCCGCCATTCCCATCAAAATCTTTCTGTTGTTTATTCTGATATCAACATCAAGCTTAAGAGCTGTAAACACTTCATCATAGATAAGGCACAGCTCTGCTTCACATAAAAGTGAATCAGTTCCTATCACATCTACATCGCACTGATAAAACTCTTGGTATCTTCCCTTCTGCGGTCTATCTCCCCTCCATACCGGTTGGATCTGATAACGCTTAAACGGCAAGTTGATATGCTGTTGATTCATCACTACAAATCGCGAAAAAGGTACGGTAAGATCATAGCGCAGACCTCTCTTTGAAATCGATGGAGCAAGCGCATTGCTGTCCATTGCCTCAAGTGCACTTTTGTCTGCTTTCTTAAGAAAATCTCCATTATTCAAAACCTTGAATAGAAGCTGATCCCCTTCATCTCCATACTTTCCCGTCAAAGTCTGCAGATTTTCTATGGCAGGAGTTTCAATCTTATCAAAACCATACTTCTTAAAGACTTTCTCAATTGTATTAAATATATAATCGCGCCTCTTTACTTCACCGGGCAGAAAATCTCTGGTCCCTTTGGCTAGTGATGCTTTCATATCTTATATTTCTATTATTAAATTATAGTGCTGAAGAAAACTGACGTAAAAATCTCACATCATTTTCAAATAGCAAACGAATGTCAGGAATCTGATACAGGAACAAGGTTAATCGTTCAATCCCTATTCCAAATGCATATCCGGTATATTTCTCGGAATCAATTCCGCAGTTTTCAAGAACTTCCGGATCCACCATCCCGCAACCTAGGATTTCAAGCCAGCCCGTCCCCTTAGTCATCCTGTAGTCAACTTCGTTTTCAAGCCCCCAGTAAACATCCATTTCTGCACTTGGCTCTGTAAACGGGAAAAATGACGGGCGCAGTCTGATTTTTGTATCCTTGCCAAATAAAGATTGAGCAAAATAAAGAAGCACACTCTTCATCTGAGCAAAGGAGACCTTTTCATCGACATAAAGCCCTTCCAATTGATGGAACTGACAATGTGAACGTGCTGAAATTGTCTCATTTCTATACACGCGTCCAGGGGCGACAATGCGAATCGGCGGCTTATGCTCATCCATATATCTCGCTTGTACGCTGGATGTATGCGTTCTGAGTAGGTGCTGAGGATCGTTGACCATGTAAAAAGTATCCTGCATATCTCTGGCTGGATGGTTTTCCGGAGTATTCATAGCTCCAAAATTATGCCACTCATCCTCGATTTCCCGGTCTTCCGCCACCTGAAAACCAATGCGTTGGAATATTTCTACAATCCTGTTCAGGGTATGCGTTACCGGGTGTTCTGCTCCCAGTCTCATCTCAGAAGCAGGACGCGATAAGTCCAGCCCCTGACCTTCGGAATCTTCTTCCTTGCTGGCAAGAGCCCGCATAAGTCCATCGTACTTATCCTGAGCAGCCTGTCGCAAGCTGTTCACCATCTGTCCGAACTTTCCCTTCTCTGCACCTTGGAGAGTAGGTATCAGGGCAAACAGAGGTTTTATCTTATTCTTACTACCCAAAAATTCAATGCGGAACTGCTCCAGTTCCTCCGTTGTTTCGGGTGCTCTAGAATCAATTTCTCTCTCGAGTTCCGCTATTTTCTCAAATGCTTCCATATTCCACAATTCTTATAAGGCGCAAAGATACAAGTTTCTTGAGAGTTTTAAAGATTTCATTTATAACATGCTTCCGCAAATATCCCATTAATTGTATAGACTGTCCTCGCGACTCTTCTTATATTTACCTTCGATGTCAAAGATTACGCGTTTCCTTTATGCTGCCGGAGCTATTATTACAGCTGTAAGTTTACCCACTTCCCGTGGTTTTGTAACCGTGGGCATAGTCTGCATTATTTTGGCAGCTCTTATAAAATTCTTAGGTAATATAAGAGACGAAATTGCGACAATTCAGAAAGAATGGCGTTCCGGCAAGGCAAAGCCCTTTCTGGCACTTACTTTACCATTCTTCCCGATTTTGGTGTCTGGTCTTTATTCTACTGATACCACAACCTGGATGATTGACACGCGACTATTTATCACCGCACTTTTAGTACCACTCGCAGCCTTGATCTACGGAAAAATCAAGCAGAAGGAAATTATAATTATTCAAGTTTTATTTTTGCTTTCCAGCCTGACAGGCAGCCTATACTCTCTCTCTGTTTATCTTTTAAACTCAAAAGAGCTAAATGAATCACTGGCCTATGGACATCATCTGCCTTCTCTGCTCAGTCCCTTGAGTTTTAGTCTTGTAATAAGTTTTGCAATACTGGTATCTATAACAATGTATTATCGCAAGCAGTATCTATTTTATAAGAGTGAATCATATTTCTACTTTGGGCTTGCTATTTTCTTATTTATTTTCCAATATATATTTGCCGTCAGAACCGGAATAGTTATAACCTTTGCTTCAATCCTTCTTATCCTTTTATATCTGGTCTTAAAAAACTACAGGCCAGTTTATCTCTTGCTTTTGTCAGCACTTGTTTTATTTCCTGTTCTCAGTTATCAATTGATTCCCAGTTTTAAAACAAAAGTAGGCTATGTTCTCTATGACTGGGGAAGAATAGATAATACTGATGCCGGGGATTATTCTGATGCCAATCGCCTGCTCTCTTATAAACTGGGCTGGGGCTTATTTAAACAAGCGCCTATCTTGGGACACGGTGGCGATACCAGACAATTGATAAAAGCAGCATATAAGGAGCATTATCCGGAAGTAGAGAAATGGCTTCAGCCACATAACCAGTTCCTGACTATAGCGATGAAAACAGGCATTATCGGCTTGGTTGTTCTATTGTTTTCGATGATTTACCCTCTCAGGCAGAAACGGTGGCAATTCAATATTTTAATATTGATAATCAGCCTGCAAATTTTACTCAGTTGCATGGTTGAGAACACGCTCGGCTCAAGCCTGGGAATAGCACATTACCTCTTTTGGCTCTGTCTTTACCTACTTGAGTGGAAAAGCAATGATCTAGGGCAATAAAGAGACATTTGCGTAAGCTTAAATAAAACTTACACAGACTATAAACGTATTAAAATGCAGTATTGATTATCCGCAGTATTGATCGTAAGCAGCTTTCAGATTCTCTGAAATAAGCATTGCGGAACGACCTTCGATATGGTGTCTTTCCAGCATGTGCACCAGTTGGCCGTCTTTAAACAATGCGACTGCAGGGCTACTAGGAGGATATGGCAGAAGGTATTCTCTTGCTTTCTCCGTTGCTTCCTTATCAACACCTGCAAATACAGTTGCAAGCTTAACCGGCTTTGCATCCTGATCTAAGGACATTTTAACTCCCGGGCGCGCATTAGCTGCAGCACATCCGCACACTGAATTAATAACGAGTAATACAGTCTCGTCACTGCTATTGTTAATCAAGTTCTCTACTTCTTCTGCAGTCTTTAATTCTGCAAAACCAAATTCCGTAAGTTCTTTTGCCATAGGGGCAACTAAATCAGCTGGATACATTATATTTCTTTTTATTTATAAGACAATCTTTTTCTCTATACAGGTCTAGCCTGAACTCTATCAAAAATAATAAGAATTCCGGGAATAAGTTTAATTAGCCGATTACAGAACTACCTTTTCAGGATTAAATGACACAATCCTGATTCTAATCCTCTACGCTCTTCACAGTAGGGGCAAGGTTGCTTATATCTACTCCGATTGTCAGCTCATGTGAACCTCCGTTGTACTGTTGAAAGTCCCTAAGAGAAATATCGTAGCTATATGCAAGAGAGAAATTATTGATTCTTCCTCCGAGCATTGCCGCTACCCTTTGTCGGCCTCCGACAGTGTATGTCACGCCTGTAACAAGACCACCATTCATGAAAGTAGCCAAAAGATTCAGGTCGAGTTCAGTGGTATATCTGAATGAGTTTCTCAACATAATCGAAGGATTAATCATAATTCCATTTTGCTTGCTGTGGAACATATATCCTACGTGTACCGAATAATATTTAAACAGTGTAGAGCTTTTCAATGAATCGGCAACTATAGACTTATCCAGACGGGAACGGAAAAGGTCGGGAACTCCCACTCCAAATGTCCAGCTATCTTTATAAGCTCCGTAGATTCCAAAGTCTGCACCTAAGTATTGTGCACCATCCATAAGCTCGTTGATAATCGGATCATCCGGATCAATTCCACCTCCAGTGTATGCTGACGACTTTAATACTTCTTGCTGGTATTTAACACCTAGTCCCATTCCTAGATCAACATCTCCCAAACGGAAATTATAAGCATAGGATAATTTAGCACGATGTCTGCTGATAGCGTTATAGGATTCGGTTCCAAGCATAAGCCCGATTCCATCATGATTCCCTACTCTGCCGCTGTAGCTAAGTAAATAATTATTGGGTGATCCTTCAAATCCGGACCAGTGATTTCTAAAATTGAATCTCAACTTATGAGCATCCTGGAATCCGGTTGCTCCGGTATTGACAAATTCAGGATTCAGGATATAGTGTGATTGCACACTTTCATCTTGTGCATTTACCATAGTTTTACCGGCAAACAACAGTACGAAAAGTAAAATGCCTTGTAATATATATTTCATATTGTTTCTTTTTTCTTAAAATTCAGTATTCAACTTAGGATTTTAGTTCATTGTCCTTACCAGGTTCACACTTCCTCTGTGAATCTGACTTTCTCCCGAACTCAAGATAACTTTCAGCACCCAGTGATATAACCCGTCGTCCAGCATATCACCTCCATTAGTCTTACCGTCCCAGTTATTCTGATAATCAGTATCATGGTAAATACGTTCTCCCCACTGAGTGTATATGTTGATTTCAGCAGATTCTATCTGCCCACATAGTTTTATATATAATTCATCGTTTTTACCATCTCCGTTAGGAGTGATAATCTTTCTCCCTTTGAAGCACCCGGAATCAACTGACTCACATGGATTCATTCTAAAGGTGTGGTTCAGAGAGCAACCATTGGAATCCATGATAATTAATTCGTGGTTTCCTGAAGATAAGTTGTTGACTTCATTCGCCTCGCTATAGTTTCTACCGTTATCCCAGGAATACATATATTCCAGTGTTCCTCCGTCTACCTCAACAAATGCGCTACCATCATTACCACTTGCACAATCTCCTGTTTCAAAAGTGGTAATACTTAGAGCTTCAGGTTCTGTTATCACTATACTGCGCTCGATATCAGGATTTCCGCTCGAAGTGAAAGTAAAGGAATATTGTCCGGGACACAATCCTGTTCTTACAAAGTCAGTACTTCCATCTTCCCATACGACTGCAGGATTCTGCACACTGAAATATTCCACTTCGATATAGCCATTGCATTCGCCTGCACAACTCACACCAAAGCCGTTAAAGTCATCCGCAGAAGTATGAACAACCATAATCGGTGCTCCTTCTCCTACATAGATATTTCCGGATTCAAATACACAGCCATTGGCATCTGTAATTGTAACTCTATAGTTTGCTGATGTCAGGTCTTTTAAATCTTTTGTCGTAGCCCCATTGGACCATTCAAAACTGTATGGAGCCGTTCCTCCAAATACCGTTATGTCAATGGAGCCGTTTCCGCTTCCATCGTCATTCATCGGCGAAGTTGTGATATTAATCGGTGCAGGAGCCCCGACTACTACCTCTACAAAGTTGTCAAAATTTCCTACTTCATCGGTTATAATCACAAGACAAGACCCACTCGGCAAATCACTAGCGGAGTTGGTTGTTGAACTTGAACACTCCCAGAAAAAAGTGTAAACACCATTTCCTCCCTGCACATCAATAGTTGCAGAACCATCACTGGAATCATGACACAGTGCATCAGTAATGTCCAGATTAGCCCCGAGAACAACCAGGTTATCATATACAGAAGTACAGCCGGCATCATTGGTAATTGTCACTGAATAGGTTCCGGCAGAAAGGTCATACACATTCTTTCCGGTTGCACCATTGCTCCACTGGTAATTAAAAGTATTAGAAGTAAGCACTTCAATAAACCCTGTTCCACCACCAGTGTCAGCAAAAATATCTATTCCTGCAACTGATGGGCCCGTACCTGTAAATACTTCAATATTATCGACTACTATTTCTTCACCATTTGAGAATGTGACTGTGACAGAATAAACACCTGCACACAATCCTGTAACTGTTGCCTGCTCAGGAAGGCTGCTGTCAGACCACTTTATGGAATTAACTCCCCATCCAGTAATCTCGAGTGAAATTGAACCATCACAAGTACCTTCGCATGTTGCATCTGTAACATTTGGCTTTACATTGTTAGCCATACAGCTCAGTCTTCCGTTTCTATACTCAGGGAATATTTCGACATTGGGTGCTTCATACAAGCCTCTTATCACCGGGTTATCAGTAAATGAAACTGTTGTAGATCCCTGGCAAGGTCCGTTGAGTTTAAAGCACAACTCCATCACTACAGTACCATCAGACAAGCTCTTAGGCTCGCCATCTCCTGTAGACCAGAGTATTCCCACTCTTCCTAAATCCTTATCAAGGTCATTGACCATAAGGCCTATATTATCCAGCGCAAAGCCGCTAATTTCTTCAAAAGTTATAAAGTTTGGATCAAAGCCTATTGAATGTGTATATCCTACAATATTATTAAAACCGGACACTCTCATAGGCACACATATATCGGTGCCATTGATTTCATAATCATCGATTTCAAAGTATAAATCTCCTCCTGAACCACCGATTGATATTGAACCGTTTTGAGTACGGACATTCAGTGCTTCATCATTGGTATTCACGGCCTCCAGAGGCGGATTGGGATTTCCTCCAGTAAATCTGAATGATGATGAAGTCCCGTTATTTCCTATTGCATCAAAGCATACTTCAAATATCTTTGTATTGTCGGATACCGTTGCACCATTCACATAGTTATAGCTCAGTCGCACTTCTCCCGGTTCCGGATTGGTAAAGTTTCCTAGTGTCAGTTGTGGCAGATTCAAGTTTTTAATTTCTTTGAAGCTTACCACATTATGGTCGTAGCGCATAACAGCGTCCATCGACTTAATATTCTTAAATCCTTTTACACTCACATCGACACAAGCTACTTCTCCGCTGGAAACACTTTCATGTGATCCTATCAAGTCCATACTAGGCGCTCCACCACCTGAAGAACTGACAATTACTAGTCCATCATGAGTTGCTTCTTCTATCTCCTCATTGGAATATTCTCTATAGTTCTGAACAATTGACCACTCGGAGAAAGGTGGTGGTCCGATAGTGAATTCAACCGGGGACTGCGTTCCGTTATTGCCGATGGCTTTGAAAGTTATCGTAAAGAGGATTTCATCATTTGCGAGATTCACTCCTCGCACATTGGGATCGTTCCAGGCAATTTTAAATACATCTGCCCTACCTATGCCTTCCGGAGTTGCAAAGTGCTCATTCTCAAATCCCATCTTACTGTTGAGATTCTGTATCGATTTATATTCAAGTACTGTAGAGTCCCACTGAAGAACAAATTCCAGAACGAAGATTGAGGTAAAATTCTTAACTGATAAATTCAAGGTTACATCACTACCGGATTTCACTGTTGCAGTATCGAGATATAAATCGACGTTCTGCGCAGACAATGAAACTGTAGTGGATAAGAATACCCATATAAAAAGGGGAAATAACTTTTTTATCATGTGTCGTTGTTTTTATTATCGGTGCAAAGATACAAATTGTGCCTCCAATCACTTCTATAAATGAGAATTAAAAAGTTTATGCCTTGTATCTTTCTACCAAATGGCCATTTTTAAATAGTTTTATTGCATAAACCGTACCATTTTACAGCAACAGTAAAGCTTTGCTATATAATTCCACGATGAATGTATATTCTCTCACAGAATCAGGTACAATTGTTGAAAAACGTCGAGAAAAATGAACGAAAATCCAACTTCTCATCTATCCTTAAATCCGGTAATTTAAAAACGGATTTTTGATTGAATTTTCTAGTGAAATAGGGTAAAATTCCCCTTCACTTCCTTCTTGTGTCCCTGCTTTCTGGCACTTATTTTATAGACATATCCTCCCTGTGGCATAATCTGCCCTTTATGCGTTCCATCCCAGCCCACCATAACATCATGTGAAGTATAGAGCAATTGCCCATATCTGCTGAAAATTTCCAAGGTATATTCCTCGATAAGTTGTGGTGTTAAAAACAATGGTCTGAACTCATCATTTACACCCTGATAAACCATGGCATTGGGAACCTGCATTTTTATTTCGAAGGACGGGCAGGAAATATTTGAGAACATCGTCAATCGCTCTCCTCTACCGGATTGACATGAATAATAATATCGCACTCCGAGTCGATAACAAGATTCATATATCTCAAGATCATTGGGGTCGAAAACATAGGAATATTCATCAATGGCACCTGAAACCGGAATTGTTTCAACAATCTGCCCGTTGATAATTCTTTCAACAAAGTACTCCGGCTCCACCGCACCCACAATTTCAAAGCCTGACCAATCCATCAATATTGAATAGTCTTCCTGGGTTTCCGCATTAAAAAAGAGCGTCGATACTTTCCTTGAATTGAATATCGTATCACACACATCCCTAGAATTGATATAGTACTTGACTGCTGAAGCAGATGGATTATTTTCGGTATCGACAAGCATTTCTTCAGCGTTTATCTGCGGCACAGTTGTCACCGGAAACTGCCCGGATTCAATATCGCTATCCCCCTGAAACGAATGCAGGCGTGCAGAACTCAACTGCGCATCCGGATTCCATTCCCAGGAAACCGAAACCTGATTGGACAAATCTACTGTAGCGTTATAAATACTGGTATATCTTACCGGAATAGCAATCGTAGGCGTAAGACAGATATGCTGTGAAGCAGAAAATCTTCCATCCTCGTGGTACGCCTTAACCACATAGCAATATCTCTGCTGATCTATAATATCGGGAATACTGAAGCTGGTCGTCTGAGCATCACGCACACCTACGAGTTCTTCATCCTGATTATCCAGCTCATAAATCCTGTATTCCGATAAGCCGGCACCCCAGCCTTCATAAGGATTCCACTCCAGTTCAATCGCTCTGGCACAGGAATCTACTGAAGCTTTCGCAAATATGGTTCTATGCGTTATATCAAATAAGCTAGGATTTCCACACTCATCCATGGAAATCACATAATAATATTCCGATTTAGTATTGACTGCAGCATCTTCATCTATATAAAATGAAGTATTGTATACCGTGTCAATCGGAATGGTCCCGGATGAAGTCGCCTTATAAATCACATACCCCTGAACTTTATCATCAGTCGACTCCTCCCATTCTATCCTTGCATTCTCACCCTCTACAGTCACTCTTGAAATAGAAATCTGAGGTGGTGGAATATTATTAATTGTATCGGAAGGTTCGCTATAGATTTCGGGGCAATCCGCCTTGGTTCTCATGTAGTAATATCTTGTTTCACCGCTGCTATTCTGATGATAATATTTCCTTTGTTGAGGGTTTACAACTACCACAAGCAAGTCAAACGGTCCGGCGGCATCATTGCTCATATACAACTCATAAATCTCTACATCACCGCAGGTAACCACAGGAATATCCCAAATTATAGTGTCTTTACTTACACACAAAATGTCAGGTGCAGGTATCTGAGCTGGAGCGGTGAAAAACATTTGCGCAAGCAGAAAAACAAATACTGCTTTCACTATATTCATTTTCTTACTGTACAATATGTAATTTATTCCATTCATCCGGATTCAATTTTCCCTGGTATATATAGTTGTGTGATATTGTATTTTCAATCGACTGCGTAAAAATAACGCATCCTATTCCTTTTGCGTATATATTTTCACCTTTTAAAGACAAAGTAACGGAGCCATCTCCTATATTTTCAATTTCTCCATCAATTTCAACCCACAATGCCGGATATTGACTTCCGTCAAATGTGAAAGTGCTGTCTTTTTTATAGCTAAGGTTCTTAATGATAATCATTCTATGATTAACGGAATCAACCTCATTTACCTGATAATGTTGTACTAGCGTCTGCCCATCATCCATTCTGTCGTAATAAAACATCTGCCCCGACTTAACCTCTGCCTCATAAGGAATTAATTCACCATCGGCATTGCTTCCATATATAATGTAACTTTCCGCTACAAAACCGTTGCCTATCTTCTTTTCAATAGTTGAAGAAAGTATCTGGAAATCTTCATTATATATCTCTTTTATCACGTATAGCCCGGTCTCATCCTGTCGGCTCGTCATCAGATGATACTGTCTGCCAAGCATGTTTGATTCTTCTTTATATACATAAATAACAGTATCCAGATTGTCCATCCAGGGGTAATAATAGTCCTGATAAGGCAATTTTTCCGATTGTGTGCAAGCTACTGAAAGTAGCATAAGCATTGCAAAAACGGAAGACATATATGTCGCAACTCTGCTTGAATTCATCTTTTAAAAGAAAATTTGACACCCCAAGATACATCATACTGCCATCTTGGCAAGATATAGGGGTAAAAATTTAAATGGCATAATATATGAGTTCCATATACTGAAAATCAGATGGTTTTTCGTTACATTGATAGCAAAGGTGATATCTTGTGCAGAATCATCTTTTAGCGGCATTAACATAAGAAAATACCATTCTAATCAATTTATGCCTTAAATTTGTTAACGAATTTGAGGCAGGTCATGTTTTCTGCCTTTAGAAAAGAAATCATAATACGAGTCGGATACTCCATTTCAAGAGCATCCCGCTCCATAAGCATAAATAATATATGGCAAATTTTATCCAATCAGTATTGAACTCTGTCTTTGGCTCCAAAGCAGAGAAAGATTTAAAACACTACAGTCCGAGAGTAGACGAAATAAATGCAGTGTATGAAACGCTGCAATCTGTATCCAACGATGAACTCAGAAATAAAACTCTGGAATTCAGAGAACGCATAAAAGAATATCTCTCTGAAATCGATGCAGATATCGCTGACCTGAGAGTCAGAGCCGAAGAAACAGGTGAAATCGGAGAAAAGGAAGAATTCTTTAACGAGATTGACAGTCTTCAAAACGACAGAGATGAAAAACTCGAAGAAATCCTATATCAGATACTTCCGGAAGCATTTGCAGTAGTGAAGGAAACCGCGCGTCGTTTCAAGGAAAATGATATCATAGAAGTCACAGCGACTGACTTTGACCGCGAACAAGCGATTAAGGTTGTCAAAAAAGGTAAGAGCTATATCAAAATCGATGGCGATAAGGCGATATACAAGACTTCCTGGAAAGCTGCTGGAGCAGATATCGAATGGAACATGTTGCATTACGATGTACAGCTCATCGGTGGTATGGTTTTACATGACGGAAAAATAGCCGAGATGGCTACAGGGGAAGGTAAAACTCTCGTTGCTACCTTGCCTGCCTATCTCAACGGGCTTTCCGGTCAGGGAGTCCACGTAGTTACGGTGAACGATTACCTCGCAAGAAGGGACTCGGAGTGGATTGGGCCTATCTTTGAATTTCTATTTCTGACCGTTGATTGCATCGACAATTACAAGCCGCACTCACAGGAGAGAAGAGACGCATACAATTGCGATATTACTTACGGAACAAACAACGAATTTGGTTTCGATTACCTGAGAGATAATATGGTACGTTCCAAGGAGGAACAAGTACAAGGCAAGCACCATTATTGTATGATTGACGAGGTGGACTCCGTACTTATTGACGACGCGAGGACGCCTCTTATTATCTCCGGGCCTATCGCGCATGACGATACGGAACAAGAATATGCGGAATTGAAGCCTAGAGTAGAGAAACTTCTGAGGATTCAGAGAAACGTTGCTGCCAAGTACCTGAATGATGCCAAGAAATTAATCGCTGATGGAATAACCGGCGTAGAAGAGGATGAAGGTGGAATGGCTTTATTGAGAGCTCACAGAGCTTTACCTAAGAGCCGACCATTAATTAAGTACCTCAGTGAAGAAGGAGTAAAACAAATCCTCCTAAAGACAGAAAACCACTACATGCAGGAGCAGAGTAAAAACATGCACCTCGTAGATGCCGAGCTCTACTTTACAATAGATGAGAAAAACAGAATAGTTGAGCTTACAGAAAAAGGAGCTGAATACCTTGCTGAGGGAGAAAACGATCCAAACTTCTTTGTGATGCCGGATCTCGGTTCTAAAATGCAAGAACTGGAAGATAATAAAGAGCTGCCTGATGAGGAAAGAAGAGAGCGTCGCAATGATTTAATCACTGATTTTACAGTAAAATCACAGCGATTACACTCTATTAACCAGCTTTTAAAAGCTTATACCTTATTTGAAAAAGATGAGGAATACGTCGTTCTGGACAATGAAGTGAAGATTGTAGATGAGCAGACCGGACGTATGATGGAAGGAAGAAGGTATTCCGACGGATTGCACCAGGCGCTGGAAGCCAAAGAAGGTGTTGAAATCGGAGATATCACTCAGACTTATGCTACAGTAACTCTCCAGAATTACTTCAGGATGTATCACAAGCTTGCCGGTATGACGGGTACAGCGGAAACCGAGGCTGGAGAATTCTGGGAAATTTACGAACTGGATGTCGTTGTTATTCCTACTAACAGGCCAATCATCCGCGATGACAGAGATGACCTTATTTATAAAACTGCCAAAGAGAAATTCAATGCAGTTATTGAAGAAATCGGTACTCTGACCAGTGAAGGAAGACCTGTACTTGTAGGTACTACTTCTGTGGAAATCTCTGAATTGCTAAGCCGCATGCTCAGTATACGGGGAATACAACATAACATCCTGAACGCCAAGCATCATCAGCGTGAGGCAGAAATTGTCGCTGAGGCGGGTAAGCCTGGTGCTGTGACCATTGCTACTAACATGGCGGGTCGTGGTACTGACATTAAACTGGGTGATGGAGTGAAAGAATCAGGTGGACTTGCAATTATCGCTACAGAGCGACACGATTCAAGACGAGTGGACAGACAGCTTAGAGGTCGTGCCGGTCGTCAGGGAGACCCGGGATCATCCCAATTCTTCGTTTCTCTTGAAGACAAGTTGATGAGACTACTCAACTCTCAGAGAATTGCCAGAGTAATGGATATGATGGGGCATAAAGAAGGGGATGTCATTCAGCATAAGCGTATTACCAAAACGCTGGAAAATGCTCAGCAAAAAGTTGAAGAAAACAACTTCGGAGTCAGAAAAAGATTGCTTGAGTATGATGACGTAATGAATATTCAGAGGGAAGCTATCTACAAGAAAAGGGAGAATGCTCTGAAAGGTGAAAGACTCGCAGTGGATTTGGATTCAATGTTCAGAGGTTTCATCGAAAATATCATTTATGTGTACAAGCAGATGAATGATTTCGGAGAGTTGAAGTTTGAGATGGTAAGATTGATAGGAATGGAGCCTCCATTTGACGAAAGTCAATTTAAGACTTTATCTGCAGAAGACTTAATTCTTCAAATGCAGGAAAAGGTCTTTACAAGATACAGAGAAAAGAGTGAACAAATAGGACATTTACTTCTTCCGCTTGTCACACGGGTATATAAGGAGCAAGGACATAAGTATAAGCGTATTTTAATTCCGTTTGAACAACCGGGCAAAGAAAACAACTTTTCAATTGCTGCAGAGCTTGAGGATGCTGTTCAGTCTGAGGGCAGAAGCATCATGAAAGATATTGAAAAGACTGTTACACTTTCAATTATCGACAATGAGTGGAAAGATCACCTCAGAGAAATGGACGAGTTGAAAGACAGTTCCCAGGCAGCTTCTTTTGAGCAGAAGGATCCGCTGGTGGTATATAAGATGGAAGCCTTTAATCTGTTTGAGCAATTGATAATGCGCATCAACACTGAAGTTACTTCCTACTTATTGAAGGGTAAATTGAATATCACAGACAGTCCGGATCAGATTCAGCAGGCAGAGCAGCAGAAGACAGACTTCTCCAGGATTGAAGAGTCCAGAGAGTCAGAAGAGCAAAGAATGCAGCGAAAAGCCGCAGAAAATGCAGGTTATCAGACACAACAGGTTGAAACTGTTGTCAGGGAAGAGCCTAAGGTAGGTCGTAATGATCCTTGTCCTTGTGGAAGTGGTAAAAAATTCAAACATTGTCACGGTAGATAAGATCGGTAAATACATTTTACCATAAAAGGATTAATAACTTATTATTAAAAATCCGGCTTTCAGATGAGAGTCGGATTTTTTTATTTGACAATTTTCTATTCTGCTATGGAAAAAGTTTATCTTAGTATCCAATTATTAAAATCTACTTGTATTTTTCTTTAAACAATCAATCATTTATGAAGAAGTTAATTTTTACTCTTTTAATATTTTCCTACTTTTCTTTTGTTTATGGGCAAAGTGAATTTCAAATTCCTTGTGCTTACGATAATTATGCAGGGCAATTGTATAAACAATATCCTGAAATGCAGGAGCGTCTTGCAGCTCAATTTGACAGAAGTCAGAATGGAGCAATAAGTCGAAGTGATGAGGTCTATACTATAAATACCGTGGTTCACATCGTATACCAGGATTCCAGCCAGAATCTTTCTGATGATAGGGTGTATGAGGTGATGGAAAAAATCACTAAAGATTTTATGCGTCAGAATGAAGACGCTGACAATGTAAGAGAAATGTTCAGGGATAGAGCTGCATCTCCTAATATTCAATTTAATGTTCATGCAATTGAAAGAGTACACACTGATGCGACCTTTAGTTTTGGCTTGTTTACCGGGTTGCCGGATCATGTCAAAGTTACTGAAGATGGGGGAAGCGATCCCTATGATCCGGAGAAATTCATGAACCTATGGGTCTGTAATCTGGAAGGTGGTTTACTCGGATATGCATATCCTCCGGCAGGATTGTATAACTGGCCTGACGGCTCCAATGCTCCTGAAGCAGGATTGGACGGAGTTGTTGTGCACACCGGTGCTTTTAACACATTTGATACTATCACCATTGAAAGTGGCTTTGGAGGAGGTTCTGCTGAAGTAGTAGTCCGCGGAAGAACAGTTACTCATGAAATCGGGCATTACCTGGGTTTAAGACATATCTGGGGTGATGGTCTGGCTGTCTTGGGTATTCCGGCTTGCGATGAAGATGACGGCATTGAAGATACGCCTAATCAAGGTCTTCCATCTGACTTTCAATGTGATTTTGAAAAAAACACATGTATTGATGGAGAAGATGATGAACTGGATATGATAGAAAACTATATGGATTACGCCGAGGAGACTTGTATGAATTCTTTTACTCAGGGTCAGGTAAATCACATGAGATCTGTTCTTGAAAATGAGAGAATAGGCTTAATAAAGGATGTTACTTCTGTTAAAAATACGAGACTTGTAGAAAATCCTTTCCAGCTTTTCCCTAATCCTGCTAGCAGTTACATTAATATCAGACTAAATCAGCAATTGAATGATGACATCTCGATTGAGGTTTATGATTATAGTGGAAAGAAGCTTCTTTCTGAAAAGAAACATGTGGACAGAGAGAATTTCCGCCTGGACATCAGCGACCTTTCTCAAGGAATGTATCTGATAAAGTTAACATCCGGAGCAAACAGATTTATTGACAAGTTCATAGTGCTGTAGTCAGGATTGTGGTTTAATTATCACAATTATTCATTTTAAACATTCAGCTACAGGCTGTTCTGAACAATCTATACGTATTCCCGTTAATTGCTTATAAAATGACAAGTAATTAATTAACTTTAAAATATAGATATTATGGCTTTTAAATTGCCCGATTTAGATTATGCTTTTGATGCATTAGAACCACATATCGATGCACGTACAATGGAAATTCACCATGGAAAGCACCACGGTGGCTATACCAATAATCTCAACAATGCTATTGAAGGAACAGCTCTGGATAAGCAATCAATAGAAGAAATTCTAGCATCTACATCCCAGCATTCCGCTGCAGTGAGAAATAATGGTGGTGGATATTACAATCACAGTCTATTCTGGAAAGTAATGGGGCCTAACGGAGGAGGAAAGCCAAGTGGAGATCTGGCAGCTGCAATCGATAAAGCTTTCGGATCATTTGACAAATTCCAAGAAGAGTTTTCTGCAGCAGCAGGGAGTCGCTTCGGTTCAGGCTGGGCATGGCTGGTTGTAAAAGACGGTGCCTTAAAAGTAACCTCAACTCCTAACCAGGACAATCCTCTCATGGATGTAGATACTAACGGTGGCGGAGGTACTCCAATCTTAGGTATTGACGTATGGGAGCATGCTTACTACCTGAATTACCAGAACAGAAGACCTGATTATGTGAATGCATTTTTTAATGTGGTTAATTGGGATGAAGTGAGCAGACGTTATAATGCTGCTATCTAAGTTCTGAGTAAAAGAACAATTTTAGTGTTATTCAAAAAAGGCTTCCGAAATGGTTTTCGGAAGCCTTTTTCTTATATTTATTTTATAAAGTCAATTATTCTATTTCATTTTCAACAAAGTCTAGATTTAAATAGTAATAGAGACAATCTTCACAAGCATGTTCTTTCTTTATTGCTTGCGCAAATTTCTTTGACTCTGTCTTATTATAAGCTCCTGCTAATTTTGACCATGTGACTAAAACAATATTCCTATTCTCCTCAAAATCCAGTTTAATCTGTTCTTGAGTAGTTAAACTAAAGAAGTTTAAATCAGAAAATCTCATCCTCCTGCTTTGCAAATCATACGGGTTATCATCTTGTAAAGTCAAACTGCTATAATCATAATTACAACCTTCGGAATACTCATTAAAATAAACAAGTCCCATACTATCTATAATTAAAATATTATTGAACGCTACTTGTCCACTCGGCGTATAAATTCCAGTAAAATATTTATCAAGTGAAACTGAGTCCATATACAAGTGTGAAAACTCATTCAATTCATATTTATCTATTCTTTTCTGCAATTTTCCTATGTTGGTCTTCATTCCATATTGGGAGAAAGAAACAGGTATAGTACATGACATTAAGAACAGTACAATAAAAATTAAATTCTTGTAGCTTCTCATTTTTGTATAGAAGAACCCATTTCTATCCTGTAGTAATTCTTTCAACTTCAACAATAACAATTCCATATGAGTTTACATATTCATCTGTATTTAAATTATACACCATGTCTCCATTTACTGATTGTGATTTCACATATTGATATTCACCTTCTTTGATTTTAAAAGAACCACCCATTATAGACGTTGTAGAAGGTATATCAAAAATCAGGTCCTCATCAATACCAAATTCATCATACTCATCCTCATCAGGATTAACCGTCGCAAGAAAATAAATTTTTCCTACGTTTTCAAATTCATTAATTTCCATATATAATGGAAAGTCATCAAGAGCACTATGCTCACCTACCCGAATAATACAAGGTCCTATCCTAATTTTACACAATCCAAAGCAATCTTTACAATCACATTCCTTTCCATCACGAGGTCGATTCTTGATTATTCTATGAATGTTCCCTCTGAGACAAATTCCAATAGAAGGAGAAGATGCTAATTCATACACTTCTTGAGTTGACTCAACAAGGTCGTCGTTTAAGCTATCTTTTGTCGAACACCCCACAATTAAAATAATTGATAGAGTAAAAATAAAAAGTAAATATTTTTTCATGATTAAAACATTTAGATAATCCTACTTCTTTTTCTAGCTATTTCGGATGCCAGCTGTAAAATTATTTAATTACGCTGGCTATTATATATATATATATCCAAATATTTTAAGTTATTTATTTCAAAACTTCATTTTCCGGATTCCTTCTGCATCAAAGTCACAGTTATACCATTCCTTATCAATAGTCGCCCCTATTTTCTCATAGAAACCTATTGCACCCACATTCCAGTCTAGTACCTGCCATCTTAAACGTTGACAGCCCTGTTTTTGCGCCGCTTCAAAGACCTTGGCAAGTAACAATGTTCCGATTCCTTTTCCACGGTGTACTTGTTTGATATAAATATCGTCAAGGTACATACTTTTTCCTACCCAGGTATAATACACCGTGTAGTACAGTGCCATTCCTACAATTTCTCCATCAAGTTCCGCCACATGAAAGTCAAAGCAATCCTGCTCCTTTTTCATGCGCTCAACGGAATTAGTCACTTTTTCACTTGCATTTTCAAATTCTGCAAGTTCTTTTATCAATCCCAAAATTGCCGGAAAGTCATCTTCGGTTCCTGGGCGAATTTTCACATCCATTTCTTATCATTTAATTATCTGAAAGGTATAAAATTAATCTTAATAGGCACTTATTTTCTCGTATTAGCTTCCGCTCAAATGTCTAAAAGCGTTTGAAGGCAGCTATTGCATCATTATCTTCGTTCTTATAGCAGAAAGCGCATAGCTACAAAATTTATTAACTCAAAAAAAGATTTAACTATGAAGCAAGTTCAACTACCAATCTATATGATGCTGACTCTTATTGTTTCACTTACTTTAAGTACACAATCAATAAAAGCACAATGCCTCATTGATACCTCGTACGTATATGAATTTATTCCCGGGACAGATCTTATTAAAGATCAAACACGAATAATATACGCGTACGATGAAACAGAATCTCCTATTGAAATCATCAACGCAGAATACGTTGAAGTAATAGAAGATTATAGGAACAAAAGTCGCCTCGTAGTAGAGAAATCAGGGAATACCGCCTCAAATATTACTCAATCATGGCTGAAGTTTGATAGAGTGTGGAGAAACCAGTCAAAAATCGAAGAGACTTTTGACAACAATGGAAATATGCTCACACGTAATTTTTACGATTGGCAGTTCCATGAGGAATCTTGGGAAATTCAGAGGGAAGAAAGCTTTGATTATGATGCCTATAATAATCCCATTGAAAAAACCTGGCATTATCAACGAACATCATCTTTCGACAATAAGACTACGGAGTACACCTTTAAAGATGTCATGTTCTATAATGAAGAAAACTTATTAATTCTGAAGGAAACATATCAACTGGATCATAATAATGAATGGCGATTTCACAGTTATATTGAATACAACTATATATTTCATCAAGATCAACCATATCTCAGTCAATGGCTATATATAACAGCCCAAGACCAATATGAAGATGGAGAAAAATTCAGCTACACCTTTGATGATAATAATCGACTTATCGCTGTCCATACGAAGGTATGGGATATTTCTTATAGTGGCTGGATAAATGACTCCCGCGAACTTTATACCTATGATGATTTTGGCAATGTCGCTTACAAAGAAGCGTATGGTTTTAGGTTCTTCGGTATGATTGAAGCACTGGCGTCAAGGGAGTATTTTGAATATGAAGGACAATATTTAAAAGTACATGAAATTTATCATTACGATATAGAAGAAGATGAAGAAGTAGAAATTTTTCATTCACGCACAGAAAACATTTGTGCAGTGCCTACAAGCATTCAGTATGCTGATTTCTTTGATCTATACAACGTCTTCCCCAATCCGGTAAGTAACTCCTATTTCAATATTGAGTCTCCTGAAGTCACAGACTACACTATCTTTAACTTCATGGGACAGGTTGTAAATGATGGGCATTTGAATATTGGGGTTAATCAGATTTCAACTTCAGAAATCCAAAGTGGAATTTATCTGTTGAAGATCGGTAATCGCAGCACCAAGATTATGATTCAATAAGCATCCACATTGAATAAAATATAAAAAGGCTTTCTACATTCGAATAGTAGAAAGCCTTTTCTTTTTCTGTAAACAGAAAGATTATTTCTCCACTCATTTGAGCGAAAGCTAATCAATTCAATCTGAACTTAAGGTCGAGCTTACGGACAGCATTCAAGAAGTCCATATCTACTTTTACTTTCAGCGAACGGGACTCCAGATGTATCGCTTTATCATCACCATTTTCATGCAAAACAAGCTGAAGGCTATGCTCTCCGGGCGCATTCTGACATATTTTATGCAGACGATTAATCAGGTCATCATCCACTCGATCGATAGGAACATCGAGACTGATTCCCTTCAGTTTCTCAGCACCCAATTCACTGATGAGTTTAATATCCATGATTTTAAATCGATGAGAATCCGAATATTGATGGAAATAAAATTCTCCGGTAATTGCAATCGTATTCCCCTTTATCAGTAAATGCTGATACTTGAGATACTGCTCTCCAAATAAGATAAATTCCTGGCTACCGTTAAAGTCTTGTATGTTAAATCTTCCCATCTTATCACCACGCTTGGTAATAATCTCTCTACATTCAGTAATAAAGCCACCAAAGCAAAGGACTTTCTCTACTTCCTTCAAGTCTTCATAATCGGACAGGTAAGCATTGGTTGCGAGCCTGTATTCAAGTTCATAATCATCCAGGGGATGTCCGGAAACATATAAACTCACAATATCCTTTTCTCTCTCCAGTTTATCCAGAAGATTAAATTCATCAATATCAGGTGGCTCCGGCTTGGTAGCAAGGCTTTCTTCCATTCCCCCAAACAAGGATTGCATTCCGCTGGCGTTATCCTCATCAAAGGATGCTCCGTATTTCAATAAGCGTTCAATAAAAGTCTCCTCTTCATAAGAATCCAGGTATGGCGTCACAAATTGGGACCGATGAAAGCCAAAATCATCCATAGCTCCGGAAAGAACCAATGAATTCATCACCTTTTTATTCACCTGGCGCATGCTGTTGCGTCGCATGAACTCGTATATATCTTGAAATTTTCCATCCTTGCGTCTTTCTTCTATAATCGCTTCAATAGGGCCGTCACCAATTCCCTTTAAGCCGCTGAGACCGATTACAAGGTCATTGTCTGCATTCACACTGAAGTTATGCTCACTATCATTGACCGAAGGGCGCACGAGTTTTATCCCCATGCGTTTACACTCGGCGAGAAAAGTATTCAGCTTGGTTACATCATGTCTGTTATTACTCAGAACACTCGCCATAAATTCCGGTCCATAGTTGGCCTTAAGATAGGCAGACTGATATGCGAGTTCTGCGTAACACACAGAGTGTGACTTATTAAATGCATAAGAAGCAAATGCTTCCCAGTCCTTCCATATTTTCTCCAGGATATCTTTTGGGTGGCCATTGGCCGTACCATTTTCAATAAATAGCGGGAATAATTCATCGATAATTTCCTTTCTCTTCTTCCCCATTCCTTTACGAAGATAATCCGCCTGACCTCTGGTAAAACTAGCAAGCCTTTGAGATAGCAACATCACCTGCTCCTGAAATACTGTAATACCATAAGTTTCTTTCAGGATATCCTCCATTTCCGGCAGATCGTATGTAATTGCTTCCTGTCCATGCTTCCTTCGCACGTACTCGGGAATGTGATCCATGGGTCCGGGCCTGTATAGTGCGTTCATTGCTACGAGGTCCTCAAACTTGGACGGCTTTAACTCACGGAGGTATTTCTGCATCCCATCACTCTCAAACTGGAAAATCCCGACAGTCTCTCCCTTCTGAAATAACTCAAAGGTTTTTTCATCCCCTTCCGGCATCGTTTCAGGAGACAAATTGATATTATGTCTTCTGTTTACGTATTCAACTGCATCCTTGATGATAGTCAGAGTCCGCAAACCCAGGAAGTCCATTTTCAACAATCCTGCCGACTCTGCAACATCGTTGTCATACTGGCTGATAAGCAAATCGTTACCCTTAGTCTTCAGGACAGGAACTATTCCGGTAATATCCTCAGGCGTAATTACAACAGCACAGGCATGAATACCCGTATTCCGAATTGAACCTTCCAGATCCATTGCATTTTTCAGGACGGGACCGAGATTGTCATTATTATCATAAGCTTCTCTTAACTTGATTACATTCTGATAGTCTTCATTCCGTAGTTTCTCCTTGAGTGCCGGTAATTCTTCTTTAAAAATCTGGTTTAGGCTAATTCCGTCAGGAATAGACTTGGCAAGTGTGTCTGCATCATCCAGAGGCAAGTCAAGTACTCGCGCCACGTTCCTTACGGAAGACTTAGCAGCCATAGTACCGTAGGTGACAATCTGAGCTACCTGGTTCTGACCGTACTTCTCCACGACATAATCGAGAACTTTTTGTCTTCCGAGGTCGTCAAAGTCAATATCGATATCCGGCATTGAAATTCGCTCCGGATTGAGGAATCTCTCAAATAGCAAATCGTACTTAATCGGGTCGACATTCGTAATTCCCAGGCAGTAAGCTACAGCCGATCCTGCAGCTGACCCACGTCCGGGCCCAACCCATACATCCATTTCCCGCGCAGTACTGGTAAAATCCTGAACAATCAGGAAATATCCCGGATAACCTGACTCCTTAATTACACCGAGTTCAAAGTCCAGTCTCTCACGCACCTTCTCGCTTATCTCTCCATATCTTCTCAGAGCCCCCTCATAAGTCAGATGTCGTAGATATGCGTTTTCATCAGGGAAATCACTTGGCACAGGGAATTTTGGTAGCAAAACATCACGCATAAGGTTAATGGGCTCAATCTTATGGAAGATATCCTGAGTATTCTCAATTGCCGCTGGAATATCGTGGAACAGATTTTTCATTTCTTGCTGAGTTTTGAAATAAAAATCCGTACTCGGGAAACCAAATCGCTCTCCCTTCCCATCTCCTTTCGGCTCTGAAAGCTTAGCATTTGTATTCAGGCACAATAGGATATCATGTGAAAGCCAATCCTCTTCCTCTACATAGTGCGCATCATTAGTTGCAATGACCTTCAGATTATACTTCTTGGCCCAGCCTAGCAGGATCTGATTGACATCCTCCTGACTATAGCCTGAGTCTATCGTCCTCCCATATTCATTTCTATATGTTATATTTTCCAGGCCGCGGTGTCGCTGTAATTCTATATAAAAATCATCCCCAAAACGCTCTACCCACCACTGTAACCTCTCTTCAGCCAGCTCTAGATCTCCGTGAATAATTGCCTGAGGAATTTCCGCTGCAATACAACAAGAAGTAGCAATTAATCCCTTACTGTATTTCTCCAGCAACTCCTTGTCTATCCTGGGAAACTTTCCATAAAGTCCCTCCATATAACCCAGAGAACACAACTTTACCAGATTCTGGTATCCCTCCATATTCTTGGCGAGTAAAAGTTGGTGATTACGGACATCTCTCTCACCTTTACTCTTGAGAAAAGACTGCTTTTTCCTGTCCTTTACCAGGTAAAACTCACAACCAACTATCGGCTTTAGTCCACGCTTATTGGATTCATTTATAAACTGAAAAGTACCGAACATATTCCCGTGATCGGTAATTGCAGCACCATTCATCCCATCTCGGACCGCTTTGTCAAGCATTGCCGGAATTCCGGACGCTCCGTCCAATATAGAAAATTGAGTATGGTTGTGTAGGTGGGTAAATTCAGACATATCGGTGATTGATTTAGAAGTACAAATGTAAGGAATTAATCCCCCATTAATGACTTATACATATAGTTTCTTAAATATGTTTTCCCGATATTCTTTTTATTTTTTCAGCTTTCGCAAATATCCATTCCCACTATTCAAGCTAAAATTCAACAGCCACAATTAGTTCACAATCCTAAAGAAAACCAACAAAGAATTGTCATTTTTACTACACATAATCGAATATATTCAGACTATCTATTCTTTTCTTTACAATATCATGCAAAATTTCTTGCAGATAATCGAGATATTTCCGATCTTTGTATGAAATTATGACATAAAATGGTAGAAAGAGAAATTCGGCAGTATCCTGAAATTCCTATTACACACAATGTGATTCAGGAAATGCTGACGGAATACAGACGACCCAATGATAAAATAAGCAATCTTATACGCAGTGGAGTATTAGTTTCACTACGCAGGGGATTGTATATTCCGGGTCCGGAAACCGATGTGCGGCCACCGGACTTGTTTCTTATTGCCAATCACCTGCGTGGACCGAGTTATGTATCGCTGAAGTCAGCACTTTCTCACTGGGGAATGATTCCTGAACGAGTATATGAAACGAGCTCTGTTACAATACGGACTTCTACCGTTTATAACACCCCCGTAGGCCGTTTTTCATTTACACATCTCCCGGTTCCATACTATTCGTTTGGAATCAGGAGTGTACGACTTTCAGAGCTACAGACTGCAATGATAGCATCTCCTGAAAAAGCACTTTGTGACACTATCGTGCTTACTCCTGGGGTTAACTTGCGGAGCATGATTCAGACAGAGGAGTTTTTATTTGAAGACATGAGAATGGATGAAGAAATGATAATGAATCTTGATCTTTCCATGATAGACTCCTGGTTGGATGATGCTCCTAAAAGAAGTAGCTTAAATATGTTAATCAGAACAATAAACAGATTATGATTAAAGAATGGCTTACGGAGTATAATGCCACTACTGAAGAAGAAATCCTGAACGCCTTGCGAGAAATTATGCAGGAAATAGCTCTTGCCGGATTATCTCGCACGGATTTCTTCAACAAGGCGGCGTTTTACGGCGGAACCGCTTTGAGAATCTTTTACGGCCTAGATAGATTCTCAGAAGATATGGATTTCTCGTTGATGGAAATAGATCCGGGCTTCTCCTTAGAACCATATTTCGATGCAATCACTTCGGAATTTAAGGCATTGGGTATGTCCGTCAGCATCCGAGAGAAAGTAAAGCGAAAAGTCACAGCAATCGAGTCGGCATTCTTAAAAACAGAAACTCTATGGAAAGAATTGGTTCTGGAAGACATCCTTAAGCAAACCGGTGTCAGATCCAATAAAACCATAAAAATAAAGATTGAAATCGACAGAGAACCGCCACTTGGCTTTGAAACAGAAGAAAAACTCAATGATTAGGCCTTTTTCCTTCTATGTAAAGTGCTTCACCTTACCCAATCTATTTGCCGGCAAGATGCATGTGCTGCTTTTCAGAAAATGGAAACACTGAATCAAAGGCAGGGACTGGTACGACATGGAATGGCATATACGCAGGGGAACTAAACCTCAAGCACTTCCTCAATCGCGCGCAAGATTCCGGTGACTGGCAGAAAGACACTATCAGCAAGGAGGAATTCATGCAACTACTAGAACAGAAAATTAAAGATGTTAAGATAGAGCAGGTAAAAGAAGATGTAAGGCGATTTATTGCCGATGATACGAGCATGGATATATGGTCTGAACAATATTTTCTAGACCTGATTAAAATGATACGAATCAATTAATATCCCCGTAGGCAGATACACACATTTGCGCAAGCTATAACAGCTAAAATTCCTTATCTTTGCAGCCAAATTTAAATTGAACAAGTAAGGGTATATTTCTCTTACCATTTCATATAGATAACAAGTTAAAACTAATTAAAATGGCAGCAACAAGGAAAGAAAAAGACAGCTTAGGATACGTTGAGGTCCCCGCGGATAAATACTGGGGTGCACAGACACAACGCTCCAAGGATAATTTCAAAATCACAGAGCAAAAAATGCCCAAAGAGGTAATTTATGCATTTGCGACGCTGAAAAAAGCTGCGGCGACCACCAACAATAAATTAGGAGTACTCGACAAGTCCAAAATGGAACTTATCCACAAGGTATGTGACGAGATAGCAGAAGGAAAACTCAATGATCAGTTTCCTCTTGTAATATGGCAGACAGGTTCCGGGACGCAGTCCAATATGAACGTAAACGAGGTAATCGCCAATCGCGGTCACGTAATCAACGGTGGCACTCTGACAGATGAAAAGAAAGCACTCCATCCCAATGATGATGTCAACAAAAGCCAGTCGAGCAACGACACTTTCCCGACAGCTATGCACATCGCGGCTTACCGCAAGCTGGCGCAGGTTACAATTCCGGGAATCAAAAAGCTGAGAGATGCACTTGAGGCAAAAGCAGAGAAATTTATGGATGTCGTCAAAATCGGAAGAACCCACTTCATGGACGCGACACCGGTCACTCTCGGACAGGAGTTTTCAGGATATGTATCTCAACTCAATCACGTATTGAGAGCCATTGAAAATACTCTACCGCATATCTCTGAGCTTGCGCTCGGAGGAACAGCAGTAGGAACCGGCCTAAACACACCTAAGGGTTATGCTGAAGAGGTTGCTAGCCAGATAGCGGCTTTAACGGGACTGCCATTTGTTACAGCTCCCAATAAATTTAAAGCACTTGCTTCCCACGACTCAATCGTTGAGGCACACGGCGCACTGAAAATGGCTGCTGTGAGTCTGATGAAAATCGGAAATGACATAAGAATGCTATCCTCCGGTCCACGTAGTGGAATCGGTGAGATAACTATCCCATCCAATGAGCCGGGTTCATCCATTATGCCGGGGAAAGTAAACCCTACACAGGCTGAAGCACTGACGATGGCAATGGCACAGGTTATGGGGAATGACGTTGCAATAAATATCGGGGGAAGTAATGGTCAATTTGAATTGAACGTATTTAAGCCGATGATCATCAGTAATTTCCTGCATTCTGCAAGATTGATAGGAGATGCTTGCGTAAGCTTCACTGATAATTGTGTGGTAGGTATAGAACCTAATCACAAACAAATCAAGCATAATCTCGAGCAATCTCTGATGCTGGTTACTGCCTTAAATACGCACATAGGTTATGACAAAGCTGCACAGATTGCCAAGAAAGCATACGAAGAACATACAACTCTGAAAGCTGCGGCACTGGAACTTGGTTTCCTCAATGAAACAGAATTTGACGAGTGGGTTGATCCATCCAAAATGGTTTAAACCGGACTGTTCTACATATAGTATATAAATAAGAAGTCAAGCCTGGAATTTCCGCAGAAACGCGGCAAAATTCCGGGCTTTTTTATTTTCGCATGAATCAACAGAATTAAAATCTCCCTAAGTTTTAAAATTTTGTTCCAGTATTTACTTTTTTTACACAAAATGACTACCTTAACTAAATCATTAAACGTAACACTTATGAATCCCAAAATCATAAAAAAATCTAGTCTGCAATTCTTAACTCTTGCAGTTATTTCGCTGCTTTTTGTACTCTCATCGTGCAGTAAGGTCTATCACCCATACAGTTCACAAGTAGAACTTATATCGATAGATACCAGCTATGATAAGGCTTCCGATCCATCAATGAATAGCATTATTGCGGAGTATAAGGAAACCCTGGATGTGGAGATGAATGCCATTATCGGGCGTACACAGCAGACGCTGGAAAAGGCGCAACCTGAAGGCCGCCTAGGTAACTTTGCGGCAGATTTAATTCTCGACTATTCCCGTACTCTAGTGGATGGAGAGGTACAGTTTGCGGTTGCTAATTACGGAGGCTTACGCATACCGGATTTACCAAAAGGCTTCATCACCAGAGGGAAAATCTATGAACTGATGCCCTTCGACAATTTCATCGTAGTTCTGGAAATCCCGGGCAGTGTAGTCCGTCAATTCTGTGATAGGATCGCATTTTTGGGTGGTTGGCCGATTTCCAGAGGGATTGAGTTTAAAATCGATAGAAATAAAGCCGTAGACATCAAAGTGAACGGTGAAGCACTGGACGATAGTAAGATATACCGCATTGGGACAGTTGACTATGTAGCCAATGGAGGCGATGATTGTTATTTCTTGAAGGACTATGCACCGGTTGCGCACGGAACCTTCTTCAGGGACCTTATTTTGGAGGAATTTGAAAGGAAGAATAAGTTGGACCAGACTATAAATGCAGAAATTGAAAAACGAATAACTATAGTGGAATGAAAAGAAGAGAATTTTTAGCAAAACTCGGTGTTGGAGGACTTTTATTTGTAGGCGGAGGTTTCCCCTATAAAGCATTTGCAGCCGGCAATAAGGATTTTATGCTTGACGCAAATGGTGACTTTGAGAAGCTTGTCATCCTACATACTAATGATGTTCACAGCCGCATAGAACCTTTCCCCGATGATGGAGGAGCATACGCAAATCTAGGAGGAGCTGAACGAAGATCAGTTTTAATAGATTCTATCAGGAAAAAGGAGAAGAATGTCATTCTGCTGGATGCCGGAGATATGTGGCAGGGAACGCCGTATTTTAACATGTTTAGCGGTGAGGCAGAATATAAGGTCATGAATCAGATGGGCTACGACGTGGCTACACTAGGAAACCATGATTTTGATGCGGGTTTAGACGGTTTAAAAAAGCAACTCCCGGGAGCAAAATTTCAGATTGTATCAGGAAATTATGACTTCTCAGATACGATTCTGCATGATAGCTTCAAGCCTTATACCATTCTGGAAAAGAGCGGCATGAAAATCGGGATACTGGGCGTAGGAATTGAACTAGATGGTCTCGTCGGGAAGGATTTCTACGGAAACACCAGATATCTTGATCCGGTTGCCCAGGCAAATAAATATGCCCGCATTCTAAAAGATAAAAAATGTGACCTGATTATCTGTCTGTCTCATTTAGGATATAAGTATGACAACAACAAGATTTCAGACGTCTATCTGGCTGAGAATTCTGAAAATATCGATATTATTATCGGTGGTCATACGCATACTTTTATGGACGAGCCGGATGTGCGATTAAACAAATCCGGTAGTCAGGTATTTATTAATCAAGTAGGTTGGGCAGGACTTGTTTTAGGCAGGATTGAAGTTTATTTTGAGAAAAACACTAAAGAAAAGTGTGTACGCTGCAGAAAGTACTGGGTGTAAAGGACATAAAGGTCTTAGAACAAAAATCGACAAGCGTTTTTTCGCTTTTTAGCAGGGTATTTGTTACATTGAGAACAAATCTTAATTAATAAGTACAGCGCTTATTACTTTAATTGAGTAAAATTTAGTTTTTTTGCATCAAGTCCTTAAACAGGACCTAAAAACAGAGGTAAAAAGAATTTAGAGAAGGATATTGGGAGTAGAGAAAATCCTGACCCTAAATTTGCGAAAGCAAAAAAAGAGTTTATCTGAATAGATATCAGTAGACTCGCAATAGATGGTAACAGTAATTTAATAGCGTACACAATTATGCCCGATGGTGTATAGCTATATATAGAGGATAAAAGAGAATGGAATAGATGGCTAGCGAGCATGTTCAGTTGTGGAATCGGTGTCTTCACATAATTAAGGATAACGTAAACGCTCAGAGTTTCAAAACATGGTTTGAGCCGATAAAAGCAGTAGGCTATGAAGATGATGTGTTGACTCTTCAGGTCCCTAATCGCTTTTTCTACGAATTTCTTGAAGAGCATTATGTTCCTGTCCTGCGTAAAGCTATCCGTCAGATAATCGGTAACAACTGTAAACTGGAATACCAGATTCTACCTACCAAGGAGGGGCATAACAGGCGACGCTTATCGGAGCAAATGAAAGAAAAAACTACTCTTCCGATAGATAAGAAGGACGAGGCAATCCCCAATCCATTTGTCATCCCTGGTTTAAAAAAACAACGCATAGATTCTCAACTCAATACGAAGTATCGATTTGAAAACTTTATCGAAGGCGATTGTAACCGTCTCGCAAGAGGAGCTGGTTACGCAATTGTCGACAATCCAGGAAAGACCAGTTTCAATCCCTTATTTATCTATGGAGATGTAGGCCTGGGAAAGACGCATCTGGCACAAGCGATAGGGAACGCAGTAAGAGAGAGTAACGATAATGTAAACGTGCTCTATGTAAGTACTGAGAAGTTTACCAATCAAATTATCGAGGCAATTAAAACCAACTCGGTAAATGATCTGGTCTACTTTTATCAAATGGTTGATATGCTCATTGTCGATGACATTCAGTTCTTAAAAGGAAAGACAAAGACGCAGGAAATTTTCTTCTATGTGTTTAATCAGCTTTACCAGAACCAGAAGCAAATCATCCTTACTAGCGACAGAGCACCGAAGGAGTTAGGCGGTATGGAAGAGCGCCTGATTTCAAGATTTAAATGGGGCCTTAGTGCAGAATTAAAAGCGCCTGAACTGGAAACGCGTATCGCAATTCTGGAGTCCAAGCTGGACGACGAAGGCATAGAACTGCCAAGTGAAATCGTGGAATTTATATGCTTTAATGTCAAGGATAATATCCGAGAACTAGAAGGAGTAATTATAAACTTACTGGCACAATCCGGCCTAAACTCCCGGGAAATTGATCTTGATCTTGCTAGAGAAGTAGTAAAGGAGTTCATTTCGGAAGTCTCCAAAGAAATCACAATAGAAAACCTACAGGCATTAGTTGCAGAACATTTTAATATCCCATTAAATAAGCTTGTAGGCACAACGCGTAAAAGAGAATATGTTTCTCCAAGACAAATCTCTATGTATCTAGCTAAAAAGCTAACTGACAACTCTTTAAAATCTATAGGAGAACATTTTGGCGGCAGAGACCATACTACAGTAATATACTCCTGCAAGACCGTACAGCAACTTATAGAAACCGATAAGGAATACGAAAAAGAACTGGAAATTATCGAGAAAAAGGTAAGGATGAGCCTGTATGCCTAATTTTTGTGCTTTGTTTTCTTTGGTAAGTTCAATAATTTGTACCTTTTAAAAAAATTGATTTACCCTAGCAAAAACAGCCAATAAAATGTGAAAATCTACTTTATAATATTAAGCTTATTTCTCGTGATTTCCTCTAGTCTGGGACAAGGAGAAAACATTTGGTCTCCCATCGCCCGGGAATATCACTTTTTAAAGACATTACAGGAAAAGTACAATTACATCGACTCAATAGATGCAGTCAGAGAGTTCCCTGTCAATGCAGAACTTGCATCATTTCTACATGAAATAATCGACCAAAAACTCCTTGTCGGAGATACAGCTGACATTCTTGGCTTATCCGTGAGCCTCATGAACTACAATTACACTTCCCTCGTCAATCCTGACTCTACAATCAACTTGTATAATCGCTTGAATAACTATATTGAACATCATCGCACAGGTGCATCCGGTGGCGTCATCTTGTGCCTGGCAGATGCGTATTATGCACAGGGCAAGCTCGAGCTCGCTTATGCGACTAATAAAGAAGGAATTAAAATCTATCAGGAGCTCGGAGATTCAAGTCACAACCATGGATTTGCTTACCTCAATGCGGCTGATATTGCTAAAAACCTGGAGAACTACGAGCAGGCTGTAAGGGACTTCGAGGCAGCAAAACACATCTTCTTATCTCTGGCTGATACGACATTTTTCCTATGGTCCAGTTATGGCCAGAGTCTTATCCTTGCTGACCTCAGGCTCTATGAGGAAGCTGATGAGATCCACAATGAAATCATCCCAATTGCAGAAAACTCAGGCTCAGCAGATGTCATGTTTGCAATTTATGGAGATATCGTCAATCGGGCACAACGCGAAAAGGATACTGATAAGGCACTGTATTATGCCAGGAAAATGATTCATTTATGTCCGGTCTTTCAACGCCCAGAGTATTGTTTTGGTGCATACAAATCAATGGTTCTGGCGACAATGAGCAAGGGCGAAATCGATTCTAGCGCGTTATACTTTGAACAGTTGAAGAGTTCCTACGATAACTTGCGTGGAAATCAAATCTATGACCTGGACTTTAATTTAACTGAAGCAAGATTAGCTTTCGCAAATAAGGATTATACGCGTGTGCATGCTATCCTTTCACAAAGGATCCCGCCGGTAGAAGATCTTGAGTCAGTCAATAATGTGGTAGAAGTTATGACTCTTCAATACAGTTTAGATACCGCTGAACAAAACTATCAGAGTGCTTTTAAAACTCTTCATAAGATAAACAGCTTAAAAGATTCAATTAATCAAAATCTTCTGAAGAATCAATTCTCCTATTATCAATCATTATTCAACACAAATAAAAGAAAACAAAAAATAGCTGAGCAAGAAGCACATATTGCTCGCATTGAATTAAAAACTCGACAAGAGAGGTTCTTATTGCTGGCTATCATAGGCGGCATCTTTTTTGCTGCAATAATCTATTATTTCATACGTGAGAGAAACCAAGCCAGAAAAAGCAGAGATGCTCAAGAGGAATACAGTCACAAACTCATCCTTGCACAAGAAAATGAAAGGAAACGAATCTCAAGAGAATTGCACGACGGAGTAGGACAAAGTCTTGTACTCTTAAATAACGGGCTGAAGCATAAAGGAGACAAACATTCTCATAAACTCATAGCGGGAATTCTGGATGAAGTCAGGGCACTCTCCCATGGCCTGCACCCCATTGTGCTAGAAGAACTCGGCTTAACCTCAGCCATTAAAAGACTTATCGAAGAAGCAGAAATAAACGGAGACATCTTCTTTGATACGGATATAGATAATATTGACGGAATTCTCCTCAAAGAGCATGAATTAAATCTTTATAGAATAGCTCAGGAAGCTCTATCCAATATGCTAAAGCACTCAAAAGCTGAAGCAGCAAAACTTTACTTAAAGAAGAACGACAAAGAAATCAGACTCACTATTATTGACCACGGGATAGGCTTTGCCGTAAAGAAAAAGGAAGGAAAATCAAGCGGAATCGGTATGAAAACAATTGAAGAACGCGTTCATATCTCCAATGGAAAACTAAACATAAAGTCCGGCGCAGGTATAGGTACGTCGATCGATGTAAGCATTCCTTATGATTAACGATAGCCTATTATCAATTCCTTATTCTTATACTCTTTGCTTATATTGCTGTAGTTTATAGCAGTATTGCCTTATTCATAAATCATTATAAAAAAGAGGCGATTGATTAAATCGAATTGATATAAATGTACAATTTAAAGGTTTTAACATTCTTCCTCGCCTTCTTTCCTCTTGCACTCATCGCCCAGGAGGACACGGATATAACAGAGGTATACAACACATATAAGAGCCTGAGCAGTCAGAAAGAAAGGCTCCATTATATTGATTCAATAGATTCCCACAGACAATTTGAAGTTGATCCTATTTACATCTCTCTTCTTGATGAGATACTTATTGAATCACTGGAATCCGGAGACACCTCGAGCGTACTTGGCATTTTCATTACATTAACCAACTATCATATCAATAACTCCTTTAGCAAGGACACCGTCTTGTATTACTATGAAAGGATACAACCATATATAGAACGGAATAAGGACAACAGTCAATCAGCCCCTATTCTGTTAAACGTTGCTAATACATACTATTATCGGGGAGAAGTTGAAGCCTCTACATTTTATTACCAGGAAGCTGCAAAGTCTTATGAAAAAACAGGAGGAACTTCCCTGTCAAATTATGGAGATGCCCACCTATACATGGCAGATAACTTATCGCAAATAGGCGAATTTGCGAAAGCTATAATCACTATTGAAAAGGCGCAAAACATCTATCTGGCTAATCAGGACACCTTAAATTATCTCAGAGCTCGATTTTCTCATGCGGAATTATTAAGTTCTTTGGAACTGTTCACTGAATTAAAGAGCACTATTGATGAAGTTCTTAAACTTGCTCAAGAAGCAAGAGCACGAGATATAGTCTTCTCAATTTATGGTACTTACGTATATATGTATATCGATCTTGGCGATTATGACCAAGCTGTTTCTTATGCTAGAAAAATGCTGGATTTATGTGGAACCTTTGACGAAAATTACTACTATCTGGATGCACTGAATGCTATTATATCGACTTATATCGAAATAGATAATCTGGATTCAATAAATTATTACTTTAATATATTTGAAGAACTTAATCGGATACCCGGTAACAATCGCATCGACTTTCTCAATTCAATGACTCTGAGAGCTCATGTAGCCTTTGCCAATGGCGATATAAATAAAACTCAAAGCATTTTAAACGATTACTTTCATCCTTATACCGAGCTCCCACTGAGATACTTTCAATCCAGTGCTTTGGATCTACAATATTCAATAGATACCAGCCTGGGGAATTACGCGAGCGCTGTGAAAAATCTAAGCCTCTCCAAGGAAATTTTCGATGCGGACAACTCGATGATTTTAAAGGAGCAATTTGCTTATTATCAAAATCTATTTGAACTAAATAAACAAGAACGTATACTGGCAGAAAAAAAAGCTCAAATAGCCAGATTAGAATTTAAGAATAATTCGGAAAGGCACACTTGGACTGCTTTACTGCTTTTCTTTTCGTCAGCAATTCTCGTCTTTTTCATCCGAAGAAAAATCAAGAATTCCAGAGAACGCGGAATAACTCAAGAAAAATATAGCAGAGCTTTACTCTTTGAGCAGGAAAAAGAGAGAAAGAGAATTTCTCGCGAAATACACGATGGCTTAGGCCAAAGTTTGGTTCTGGTAAAAAACAGTGTAACCCTCGAGAATATGGATATGGCAGATATGGCTATTTCATACGCACTTGCCGAAGTGCAGCAACTTTCACGAGGACTGCATCCGGCAATTCTGGAAGAGCTAGGCTTAACCAAAGCAATTGATCAGCTTCTGATTAATGCTTTAGGCGAAAGAAAAGAAATAAAGGTGGAAACTTCTATTGACAATATAGACAATATCTTGTCGCCAAAAGATGAGCTAAATTTATACAGGATTATACAGGAAGCAATTTCCAATATTCTCAAGCACTCACAGGCAGATTTGATTCAGATTAAAATAAAAAGAACAACAGAATCAATTAAGATCCTGATTAAAGATAATGGAAACGGTTTTAATATTGCGGATCAAAAGAATTACTCAAATAGTCTGGGTATGCGTACAATGTATGAGCGATCCAAAATAATAGGCGGCAAACTTTTATTAAAATCTATTCTTAATCAATCAACCACAATAGATCTTTTAATTCCGGTGCGTTAAAAATATCGAGAGAAAATTTAATATGCGTGTAAATGGTACATTTTCAATCAACATCAATCTATAAATTATGAATAGTAGTTCAACCGTTTTAAGTTCATTCAGCATAATATTAAAGAGTATTCAGTGATTATGTCAGTGAGTAAAAGTATAGTTTATACCATAGCGCTATTATTAATAAGCTTGAACATAGGCCAGGCTCAGACTTATGATTCTTCTGACGATATATACGACCGCTATAGGATACTTAGCTCTACTCAAGAAAAATACAATTTTCTACAAGGTGTTCTTGAAAATAAAGATTTTCAAATCGATGCACAATTTGCTTTTTTATTGAATGATGTCGTCAATCTAAAGTTAGCCGAAAAAGACAGCCTAGCCGCCATCGACCTACTCAATCCATTATTAAATTACTACTATAATCGAGGAAGTCAGCCTGATTCACTACTTAATATGTATATGCGGGTTGAGCCATTTGTACAGATGCACAAGTCAAGCAAAGCCGCGGAAGTTATCGTGAATGCAGCCAATGGTTATTACGCGATAAACAACTTAAAAGAATCCTACGATCTATACATTATCGCTGCTGAGAAATATCGAGAAATAGCTGACACAATCAATCCTATGTATGGCAGATCATATCTTTATGCTGCAGACAATGCTAATGAGATGGGTCAAATGGGGGAAGCAATACTGAACTTTAAAAAGGCAGAGGATATTTTCAAAACTAATTCCGACACCACCAATTTCCTGTGGGCAGCTTATGGACAACTTGCACTACTCAGCAAGCTAGGGTTCTATGATGAAGCTGAGGCCAAACAGAAAAGTCTGTTGGAAATAGCACAAAGTGCCAATGTCCAGGAAATAATCTTTGCAATTCAGACTACTGTAGTAGCTAACGGAATTAAAAACAAAAAGGATAAAGAGGTGCGAGATGCTGCTCTTACCATGGTTCAGATATGTTCTGACTTTAATTTGTTCAATTTTTGCTACGAAGCTTATTTATCTGCTACTTCAGCCTATCTCAACCTAGGCATTATCGATTCTGCACAACTTTTCTTTGATATGTTTACCGAAATTAGCGAATCATTCAAAGCAAACAGCGTCTTAAATTCTAACTACAAAATCTTGGCTGCCGAATTAGCTATGGCAAAAGGAGATGTTTTTGAGGCCCAGCAGATTCTGGATGAAACCTTGTCCTCCAATACTCATATTCAACAAATTTCTTTCAAGGTAAATGCCCTAAATATCCAATACGCCATTGACACCACACTGAAGGATTATAAGAGTGCTTTTTTTCATTTAAATGAGCTCAAAACACTGACTGATTCACTGAATAAAGAAATGCTCAAAAATCAATTCCTTTATTATCAGACGATGTTTGAGAGTAATGAAAAGGATCAAAGGATATTTAAACAGGATGCACGAATTGCCGAAATCTCCTTAAAAGCGAGTACTGAAAGGTTTCTCTGGAGCGCAGGTTTAATCACCATTCTCACCTTGGGGATTCTTTTCTATTTCCTCTACAGAGAATTCCAAAGCAAAAAGAACAGGCAGTTGCGGGAAGAATATAACAAAGATATTCTCTCGGCTCAGGAAAATGAAAGAAAAATGATTGCGGGAAGTCTTACCAAAAATATTGAAGCCAATCTGCTGACCATAAAAGATCAATTGAAATCCGAGAGTAAGGACAGCAATGAAATCCTCGTAAATAATGCATTGGAAGAAGTAAGGCGTATTTCGCGAAATCTACATCCATTTCTGCTGCAAAACCTCGGTCTGACTGCCGCGATCAAGCAAATGGCCGATGAAATTGAACTCAAAGGCGACATAATCGTAGATTATAGTGTCGAGGAAGCCATTGATGACCTTCTCCCTTATGAATATAATCTCAACTTGTACAGAATTATACAAGAAGCTGTCTTTCTGGTTGCAAATTATTCAAAAACCGATGTCATAAAAATGCTCTTATACAAAAACGGAAGCAATCTTATTCTTGAGCTGATCGCATATCATGAGGACTTAATAAGGGAGTATAACAACAGAACAAGTGACCTTCTTGAGTTGAAAAAAATAAAAGAACGCGTCAAGATTTTTAATGGAAAAATGAAAATATTGCCTGAAAGTGATGTGGGTTTGAAAATCAATATTCAGGTTCCGTATAAATCGGTGCAGGCTTAATAAAGTCTGATGGATCGATAAATGTTATCCATTCTATAAGAAGCTTCCCGGTTATGTGTGGGATAAATAACTGCAATCAATAAAATTTTGTCCATATCCGCAGCAATCAGAATCTTCATCGAGTTTCTTTCATTGCGAAAGTACGCTTCGCCGCTATACTCAAGGCCATAAAATGTTCCACTGCGATAATTTGACTTGTTGACATACTCAACATTCAGATCAAGGCGCCGCCTGAGCTCCATAAACACTTTCTCAGTAAACTCATCAACATCAAATGTCATTGTGCCCTCATAGAACGATTGAAAAACAATCCCATATTCTCCCTCATCACTCAAAAAACCGGAGGATTGCGGTCGCTTAAGCTGAATCTCCCAGTCTTCAGGTAATTTTATGTTAAAATCGATGTTCCGCATAGGGTAAGGCGATTCAAGTCTGATATCTCCTACACTATAGGATTGATAATCCAGCATAGTCTGGGCTTTTAACCCAAAAGAAATAAAAACCAGAATCTGCAGTATCAATATTTTGTAGACAATCTTCAATGTTGTTGATTTTATATATCCTATACTATTAAACTCGCTAATCAGGACAATTCTTATATTTGCGTAAGCAAAAATAATATTTATGAAAATCTTCTCATACATTTTTCTGTTTATGTCTCTGGCTCTCTTGGTTCAGTGCAAGTCCGATCCCGTTTCTGATTGGGAAGAAATCAATCTACTGGAATATGGCGCAACCGTTAAAATTAAAGCACCTAAGACTGTGAAGGTTAAAGCAGGTAAATTAATGGACATAAAAGATATCGTCCTTATAGACAGTCTCAGCGACTATAATCTGCAGATTTACGTTTCTGATGCTATGCTGGGTGGAATAGATCAGAGTCTTAATAGTTTAAAATCCGATCTAAAGGATGAACCGTATTTCGGTGAAATAATTGAGGAATTCCCTCAGGGCTTTATCTTTAACACACACCTTGATTCGAGTACAACTTCTTATGATTTCAGGTATCTTGAGAAAAAGGGGGATAAAGAAATTCAATTCCAGATGGGCATCGTGGGGATTCACTCCCTAGAGATGGTCGAGAAAGTACTTGCAGGAATAAAGCAAGATTAATAATTCTGTTTTCAGCTCATTGTTTAAAAAGATAAGGAGGTAGCATACATCATTGTACAACTACCTCCTTGTATCCACTTCATCTCGGTGCCCGGAATTGGAGTCGAACCAACACGCCCCATACAGGGCACAAGGCCCTCAACCTTGCGCGTCTACCAATTCCGCCACCCGGGCATTTCGATTATTCTTTACAGAACACAAACATAAGTAATTTGGTTTTCTTATTCTATTTAACTTAAAAAGATTTTTTCTGCGAGTTCATTTTATTTTCCTTTGAAAAGATTTATATATTATAAATAAATTTAATATATTTGCCTCATTATGGACTTGTTTTTACTGATTTGCGTTATAATTCTGCTATTAATTGTAAGCCTGCAACTAGCAATTAAAAAAGATCAAAAACAAAGTGTTTGAATATATCAAATTACTTTGTAGATTTGTGATGGTACATTTAGTTATGTACTAAAATAAGTCGTTTTCTTATTTTGAGACCTTAGTCGAAAAAGCCTGAATTAGAATGCTGATTCAGGCTTTTCGCATTTTTATAAGTCCCTCCCCTGATGTCAACATTAGGAATTGCTCTGCAACAGATAACCTGTTACAGAATCAAAGACTACAGTAGCCCTATATTAATATTATTTCAGCTTAATTATTGTGGTCGCCTTCCTGCTCATATTTCATAGCTTCATCTCTTAGCCGTTGCAGGAATGGAGAAGCGAAGATGAATTCTTGCAGATCTTTATTTCCATGCTTCAAGACTTCATTTTTATTTCCTACCCATACGAGTTTACCCTGTTGCAACAAGGCTATTTTCTCACCAATTTCCATTACAGAACTCATATCGTGTGTATTAATCACCGTTGTCATCTGATTTTCCACAGTTATTTCATGGATGAGCTTATCTATCAGGATACTACTTTTTGGGTCGAGTCCAGAGTTGGGCTCATCACAGAAAAGAAATTTAGGCTTCATAACTATAGCGCGTGCTATCCCAACTCTTTTCTGCATCCCTCCGGAAATCTCCGAAGGATACAGGTGGTTGATTCCATCCAGGTCAACGCGTTCCAGGCATTCATTAATCCGGTATAGTTTTTCCTTTCTCGTCATCGAGGTAAACATATCTAGCGGGAAGCTGATATTGTGTTCTACTGTCATGGAATCAAAGAGTGCAGAGCCCTGAAACAGCATTCCAGTCTGCATTCTTATATGGCGCAGCCTTTTTTTATTGAGCGTCAGGAAATCCGTGTCACCATACCAAATTTTCCCCTTATCAGGTTTCATAAGTCCGACGAGTATTTTCAGTAAAACGGTCTTCCCGGCTCCGGATTTCCCTATAATGAGATTGGTCTTTCCTTCATCAAAAGTCAGGTTAATGCCTTTCAGAACCTCATTCTCATCAAATGATTTATATATATTCTCAATCTTTATCATGCCGTCAAGACAATTGCTATCAAATAATCCGCAAAAAGTATCAATATATCACTGAAAACAACCGCATTGGTACTAGCTTTCCCTAGCTCTACACTTCCCCCTTTCACATTATATCCCTGAAAACATGAGACAGTCGTAAGAATAAAGGCAAATACCACAGCCTTTACACTCATCATAAAAACATTATACGGCACATAGAAAGACCGTAAACCCTGAATATATTCCCCCGACGTAAAATATCCCGTAGGCACAGTCGCAATATAAGCACCGCCTATACTGATTATCGCCGCAAGGAAAACAAGCATAGGTATCATAATCACAGCAGCAACAACTCTGGGTAGGATAAGGTACGCAGCCGTATTCACACCCATAATCTCCATCGCATCAATATGTTCTTTCAAGCGCATACCCCCGATTTCCGAAGCCATACTTGAACCCACTTTACCGGCGAGTACAAGACTGGTAATTGTAGGAGCAAGCTCAATAATCGTCATATCACGGATAATATACCCGATATAAAACTTAGGGATCAAGGTACCACTGAGCTGATAGGCAAATTGCACAGCCGTCACAGCTCCGATAAATATGGAGATAAGGATAACGATAGTCAGAGAGCCCAATCCAATCTCATCCATCTGTCGTACCGTTTCCTTCCAGTACACCCTGAATTTCTCAGGTCGACTAAATGCTTGCCTGAGCAACAGAAGATAATTCCCAAAACTATGTAATATCGATTTCAGCATAAAAGCTATTCTCAGTTTCCCACAAAGTAACGGAAAATAAAGAATTTAGGTACTGATTTTCATCTTTCTCTTTATGCTTCCGCAAATATTTATCATTTATTTCTCGCTTCTTACCGCGGCATAACATATAAATTCAAGTTCATGAATAATAGTCAATATGACAACAAGTATTGATCCACCTCTAATTATCTTCCCATTAAGCATAATTTCTCTCCACAATCTATATTAAAATCATCATTACGTATATTTCATCTGCTTTTCTGTAACCTATTCGACCATATTGGCATCTTATTTGTAACTCTTAAGACGAGAAAAGAGAGAAAAACTTAAGCTGAATTGAAATAATATATATATCCCTTAATCCGTTGATTATCACACAACAATCTGAGGGTAAATTGAGTTACATAATCAGACGAAAGAAGAATAGAAACACCCGTGACCTCTGGCAGGTTAAACGGGATACACAACAACAACAAATTTATAAACCATGAAATCGCTACAAACAGCCTCAACTATCGTTTTCTTAATGCTTGCGCTACCAACCCTTTGGTTTTTCTCAGGGGGTGACGGTGACATTCACCATATTGAAAAGCCTGCAATAGATAGTACAGAATTAAAAATCAATCTTGAAAAGAAAGCCATAGAAGATAAATCAGCTTCTATACATTCCTACTTTAAGGCTTCTGAATCATACGGAGATCTAGCTCTGGTTGAAAATCTACGATAGCCGTTAATCCCAACGGTCGGGTTTCTGCTATTCGTTATTTTCATGGTTTTACGGATGTAGAAACGCAGGTTCTCTATCAGACTCGTCTATTTCTATTCCATTAAACTTATGCCTTTGCTCTGCTGAAATATGTAGATATGTTAGTAATAAGGAGCAACAACAAGAGAATTCCACACGATTTACCTACGATATCTCCTGTACGAGCATAGATTGTAAGTTTATCTCTCAGCAGGACTTTTGCGTTGATGTATGTGCGTTCACCGTATTTAGTGGCGTGCAAGACATTTCCACGTGCATTAATGACCGAAGAAATACCGGTATTGGCAGAGCGCACTACATCGCGACCGAGCTCAATAGCCAGTAGTCGCGCAAAGGCGTTGTGTTGCCTGTAACCAAATGTATCGCCCCACCAACCATCATTGGTCATGATTGCAAGCACTTTTCCTCCCCGCCTGACAAATCCGGTTGCATATTCCGGATAGATACTCTCATAGCAGATTAAAGGAGCAACCTCGGCCTTACCAAGGCTAAACACGGAGGGTTCTTTCTGTGGCTCAAATCCCGTTACACTGCCGCCCAGCACATCCACGAGCGGCTTTATAAAAAACAGATACTTGCTGTACGGAAAGATTTCTGCTCCGGGAACAAATCTCGATTTAAAATACTCCTGATGCTGACTTCCATCATATACGACTGCGGAATTCTGCACCTGATAATAGGAGGTGTCTCCCCTGCTAACAAAGCTTCTCGTGTATCTGCCTTTCTCAGAACTATCAATAAATCTATACGACTCCAATCCCATTATCAGCACTGTGTTTTCATGCTCATTGAGCCAGCCATTTATACGGCGTATCGGAGTCTGATTATCAAAATCCGATAATTCCATATTGTCAAAAACAGTTTCAGGTAGCAATACATAATCGGTAGAATCCTCAACCGCCTCAGACATTAATTCGATGATTTCCCGCAGCTGAATTGATTGCGCTATGTCAAATTTTTCATAATGTGGTTCATAATTCGGCTGGATGATAGAGAAGTTTACCTTCTCCAGCCCTTTTTCGCTAAAACTAAAATACTGAACAAGGCTGATGGCTATAGGCAGCAACAAAATGGCAGCAGGAATTTGTAATTCTTTTTGTAATGACTTGCTTTTATCTCTTCGAAAAAACATTTGCGAAAGCAGATAATTCATCATAAGCACCCATACAGTCCCGCCCAGCACACCTGTAATGGAAAACCACTGGATAAATGCCGGGACATTGGCAAATGAGTTTCCCAGTGTCAGCCAAGGCCAGCTTATTTCCCAGTTGAGATGCCCATACTCAAAGGCTACCCACGGCACAATCCATACGAGGATATGCCAGCGTCGGGACAAGCGCTGTGTGCTCCATGCTGCAAAGAGAAATGGCAGCAACATGAAAAAGGAATTTAGCCATATCGCCACCATTCCAGGAAATAATGCGGAATTGCAGACCCAGAAAGTGGTCAATAAATTCCACACTACAAAGCCGTTATATGTATACCAGGCAAATTTTCTCATAGCGGCCGGATCACCGACTGATTTCAACTCATACCATATATATAACAACGGTACAAGGGCAAGAAAAATCAGCAGTGGAAAGGGAAATGGCGGAAAAGATAATGTGAGTAATACTCCGGAGGAAGTCGAGAGCAGCAAATACTTTTGCGCAAGCGCATCCCTGCGTTTACGCATGCTGACCAGAAGTATTATAATAGCCCAAAAACTGAGTAAAAACAGAAGACTCCAATATTCCCAGAGGAGAATAGTACTCAATTGCCAACCTGATATTGTCAGAGTGACTAAAAATAATACAAGTAAACCAATACGTATTTTATCAGACATTAACGAATCGTCATACCGGCAGAAATATCTCCCGGATTAACAAAATTTAATCTGCCGTTCTCATCTTCACTCATAAGAATCATCCCATGTGACAACACACCACGCAATTCCTTGGGTTGCAGGTTTACAAGAACGCAGACTTTCTGTCCGATGATTTCCTCGGGCTTATACTGCTCTGCAATTCCTGAGACTACTGTACGCGTTTCATATCCCACATCTACCTCGAGTTTCAGCAGTTTATCTGCCTTCTTAACGGGTTCCGCGTGTACAATAGTTCCTGATCGAATATCCATTTTCATAAAGTCGGGAAATTCTATCTCCGCTTTCTGTTCTGCGTAATTTATTTTTCCTGCATCGTCCGCCATCACAATTGTCTGTTCTGCTTCAAGTTTATCAATCTGCACCTGAATTATTTCATCATCCAATCTGGAGAATAAGTGATTTACATCATTGAGTTTATGACCTGCAGGCAATGGATGTTCTCCTTCTGCCAGCGCCATGAGCATAGCGTCGAGTTCTCCATTTTCCTCAATTGCAGCCATATTTAACATAGAGCGCAACTCACCGGATTTATGCGGCATAAATGGATGCATACACAGAGACAATGCTGCCACATACTGTATTGCCAGGTTCATAATAGCCTTTACGGCCTCCGGATCTTCCTTCTGTAGTTTCCACGGCTCATTAAACTGCAACAATTGATTTCCATGAGCAGAAATCTTCATCATTGATTGTAGAGCTGTACGGAAATCAAATTTCCTCAATGCTTCGCACTCATCCTGAATCAGATCAAAAAGATCGATTAGTTCAGAATCATGGAAGGAATCTTCTTCACTATCAGCGGCTGAAATCATCATTGAATCCGGGTCAAAGTCCGGTACAACTCCATCGTAATATTTATGGGTAAGAACCATTACGCGGTTGACAAAATTGGCGAAGTTGTTTACCAGTTCCGAGTTCACGTGCTCCTGAAATTCATTCCAGGTAAAATTGGAATCTCTTGATTCCGGCATTTTCCTCGTCAGGCTGTAGCGCAATTCGTCTATATAATCGCCCATATCGCTTATATAGTCCTTCACCCATACTGCCCAGTTACGGGAGGTAGAAATCTTCTTGTCTTCGAGGTTCATAAACTGATTGGCAGGTACGTTAATCGGCAGATTATATTTACCATGCGCTTTTAAAATTGCAGGGAAAATCAGACAGTGAAACACGATGTTGTCTTTTCCGATAAAATGAATCAGAGCAGAATCTTCACTTTGCCAGTAATCTTTCCAATCAAATCCCTTTTCCTCAGCCAGTGCCTTGGTGGCAGAAATATAACCTATCGGCGCATCTAGCCATACATACATCTTCTTGCCTTCGGAACCTTCAATTTCTGAAGGAACATCGACACCCCAGTCAAGATCTCTTGTCATGGACCTAGGTTGAAGTCCTGTGTCTATCCAGGACATACACTGTCCGAGTACATGAGGCTTCCATTCTTCCGGATTATGGTGAAATTCTCCTTCCAGAGTACCTTTCTCAATCCACTCTTTCAACCATTCCTCATCCTTGTCCAGTGGCAGGAACCAATGCGTCGTTTCTCTCAGCACGGGCTTGGAATTGGTAAGTGTGGATATGGGATTAATCAGGTCTGTGGGGCTCAGAGAAGAACCACACTTTTCACACTGGTCACCGTATGCTTCCTTGTAACCACACTTAGGACATTCTCCCTTAATATATCTGTCTGCCAGAAATTGTCCGGCTTCTTCATCGTAATACTGCTCGGAAGTCATTTCCTCAAAGACTCCGTTATTGTATAGTTGCATAAAGAATTCCTGCGATGTTTCATGGTGTAACGGTGCTGAAGTACGATGATACATATCGAAGGAAATTCCTACAGCGCTGAAGGTTTTCTTAAATTCTTCATGATATTTATCCACAATTTCCCTCGGGCTCACTCCCTCTTTTCTCGCTCTCATCGTTATTGCAGCTCCGTTTTCATCCGAGCCACAGATATATAAAATATCTTTTCCTACCAGTCGCATAAAACGCACATAAATGTCCGCAGACAAGTATGCACCGGTAAGGTGTCCTATGTGTAGGGGGCCATTGGCATAGGGTAATGCAGAAGTAATCAGATATCGCTTCGGTCTATTCATGCTGCTGTGATTTTAAACCGCGAATATACTACAATCTTGCGGAAGGTAGTTTATATCAAGCCTCTGAATTAGCAATGACATAAAGAAAAGAGCATAAATATTCCCCTATTCTTACTGACATCAGTCTGTAGCCATTTAACCTGAGAGAATTAAAACGATTGTATCCGTGTTTAATTAACCGCCTATTTCGCCGGCACACTGTTCTGCGATACGTGTAATCCCACGTTCATCAGTATCAGCTTCCATAAAGGATCCATAGGTCATCTCACATTTCTGAAGCATACAATTGATAAAAGCTGATTTAAACTGCCCAAAGTTGTCCAGCTCAGGAACATTATTCATTGTCTGAATAAATAATTGCTTGTCTGCCTCTGACCAATTTCCACGTTGACTGTCACTTGAAAAGAGTAAACCATAACATTCTGCACCTAGTTTAGTTACACCTTCTTCATCGCGGTCCATGATTTCATAAGAAGGATAATTTATTTCACACTTAGCTAAAAAACAATAGATCCAATCCATCTTTTGATCTCCAAAATTATCTAATTCAGGGACATCCAAAAGCTCCTTGATAAAGCGGCTTCTTTCTGCATCTGACCACCTTTTATCCGTTGAATTATATTGGTTATAATATTCTTGCTTTGGCGTAATCGTTATAGAACCATCATTTCTATTTCCTCTGGCACCGGAATTAGGGTTTTGCGAATACACATATCGCGTACACTCTTCTGCAAGCCTGGGAACACCTATTTCATCCTGATTAGCAGCAGCAAAAGATGCATAATTCTGCTCTAATTTTTCCAGATAGCAGTTAATCCAATCCTGTTTTCGTTCACCGAATGCATCCAATTCCGGCACATCCTTCATTTCGTTAAAAAAACTATTTCTTTCTGCTGCAGTCCATTGCGCAGAAACTTGTCCTACCTGAGTATAGCCTATAAAAAACATGATTAAAAGCAGGTGAAACGGGAACTTTAAAGATATTCTCATAATAAAAGATTTTGGGAAGCGTACCTCCGGGTTTTTAAATAAACGGAACTAGAAAACTGCGATTTGCAAGTGGTTCCTATACAATTTACCTAGTGCCTCTTCATTCGCATGAATGTCCCATTAAGAAACACCGCAAATCAAACATAAGAATTTGTCAGAATATATTTAAGGACAGTTACGTTTAAAAATATCAGATGGATATTAATACTACTGATTAATTCCCGTTCTGAACTTATATTTGTACTCTGTTGTTAGGCAGATTGAATGTTAAAAGATTTTAAAAAAATGATGACTGACAGAACAAGTCCTGTTTCATTGACTGATTTAGCTGCGGAGCACCTAAAAAATCAGATGCTTGCACAGGATATTCCGGTTGAGCACGGACTGCGCGTAGGTGTTGAAGATGGAGGGTGTAGTGGATTATCCTATGTATTGGGTTTCAGTAAAGCTCAAGAAACGGATGAACAGTATGAAGTAAAAGGCGTAAAGATCCTGATGGAAAGAGCGCATATAATTTACCTGCAAGGAATGCAAATAGATTATGAAGCGGGCATAAGGGAACAAGGTTTCCGATTCAGCAATCCCAACGCCACCGGCACTTGTACTTGTGGGTCTTCTTTTTCGGCAGAAGAGCATTGATATTTGACGAAAGTCTATAAATAATAATTAAAATAACTAACTAAATACCGTTTATGAGATTCTTGTATTTCTTAATTCCCGCCCTGCTCCTGGCAGTAGGTGCATGTACTCCCAAAAAGGCGCAAGTAGCGACAAGTAATGATATTATTTATATTCCCAGCGAGCAAGATGATTGCTTTCACGCATATCAGGACATTCATTGTCTCGCATATACAACAGCAGCAGGCAGTGATGAGATTCTGGTGCACAAGGGTGAGATTAAGGGATTTGATTATGAAGAAGGTTACAGCTATGTCATAGAAGTAAGCAAGGAATCCAAGGACGGTGTTCATACAGGAAACTGGATACTGACTAAGGTGATTGAGAAGAATTATGATCCGGATGCATACCAGGTTCCGGAAAACATCACAGCAAATTACTACAAAAACGCGCGTATCAAACTGGATAAAAGCACGCAATTCTACTCCAAGATTGTTCCGGGTTCAGGCCTAGTCCTTGAATTCAAGAGGAAAGCAGCTTATGACAGACGTATTGCCGATGCTAATCTGACTGAAATCGTCTTAATCGAAATAGAAAATCAGGATGGAGATTTTACAATCAATGGAATTAAAGAGGCTGTTCAGGCATATTATTCCAAGCTCTGCTTCTGCGAATATACCGGTCCGGCTCCGATGAATGATTTTACCGTAACCGGGAAAAAGGTCGGTGACAAATATGAAATAGACATTCAGATTCCTCCTCAGAATATGGATCTTATCAATATGGGAGTAACGCTTGAAAACATTCCTTATGTGAGAGAAACACGTAATTTCAAGGCAGAATATTCACAAGGCTCTGTCTTTGATCTGATTCAGGAAGAAACCAGTGCCAGCAACCCTTATGCCAATCTTCAAGGAGCATGGGAACTGGAGCAACTGGATGGGAAACAAGCCGCTGAACTGGTATCAGACTGGGACTTGCCGCTTATTGAGCTCCAGCTAGATGAACTCGTATATTTTGGGAATGACGGTTGTAACCTCATCCGTGGGAACCTTGTAGTCGAGGGTAAATCAATCTTCTTTGAGTCAGGGATATCAACTCGTAAATACTGCGAAGGTGCGATTGACACAGAGTTCATGAATGCTTTCACCAAGGTCAACAGTTATCAACTCGTTGCGGACAGATTGATACTGATGAAGGATCAGAAAGCCCTGATGGTTTTAAAGAAAAAATAAGCTTTCGCAAATAAGCGAATCAGAAGAAAAATCTGTCTATGCGCATCATAAGTTATAATGTAAACGGCATCCGTGCCGCTATTACTAAGGGTTTAATTGACTGGATACTGGAAGGGGATTACGATATTATCAGTATCCAAGAAACTAAGGCGACACCGGACCAGGTGGATATCAGCAAATTAACTGATAATGGTTATCATGCTTTCTGGCATTCGGCTGCAAAGAAAGGTTATTCGGGTACATTGACTCTGACAAAAGTAGAACCGAAACTAGTCGATCGCGGAATAGGAAACGACTTTTATTTCAATGAAGGTCGCGTTCTAAGATCGGAGTTTGAGGATTTCACGCATTTCAACATTTATTTCCCCTCCGGGACCAGTGGAGACGAACGTCAGGCGGTGAAAATGCAGTTTTTGGATGATATCCTCGACTATATGAACGAGTATAAGAAGACTCAACCCAATCTCATTATCTCCGGCGATTACAATATCGCTCACACGGAAAATGATATCCATAACCCGGTGGCCAATAAGAATACTTCCGGTTTTAAACCTGAAGAACGAGCCTGGCTGACCAAGTGGTTTGACAGCGGATTCACCGATGCATTTCGTTCGCAATATCCGGAAAAGACACAATACAGCTGGTGGTCCTACCGCGCCCGTGCCCGTGAACGGAACAAGGGTTGGAGGATAGACTACCACTCCGTCTCCAACAATATGGCCGACAAAATCAAAGACGCCTATATGCTGACTGATGTCGTACATTCGGATCATTGTCCGGTGTATATGGAGATAAAGCTGTAGAAATCACCTCCCGCTGATCTCGCTGATTATCGCAGATTGTTGTTTCTAGGCTCTGCGTATATCTGCGCTATCTGCGGGTGACTTATAACTGGTGATCTCTTGATTTAGTGATCGGGTGATATAATTTTGCCTGATTTAGTGGAGTCTAGTGTTAGGATTTGCAGGGGTAATAAGATTTCAATTATCAAAAGCCAGAAAACCCTTATATTAGCAGAGATATAAGGCTTAAAACTAATGGAGACATGGTTACATAAGCTTAAGTAATAATTTTTACTCAACGTATTAATAGTTTTTGAGTATTAAATATACTAAAGGATGGGACTTGAAATTATTACGGATGAATTAATTGGCAAGTTGCTTAAAACTGAGAAAACTGTCGATAACCCAGGAGCAAGAAAGAAAAAAGACTCTGGAAATGAAAGAGTTAATTACAACCTTTCAGACACTGATGGAAATCATTTTAAGTTGTATTTACGTCAAAATTATAACCCGGGAATGCAAGATTCGTTCTCTTGTGGCTTAGCTTATGTGATGCCAAGTGGAGAAACTTTTACACTCGTCAGATACAACGGACCAGCTCATAATCACTTCAATAAGCTAGAAAAAGAAAAAATTGGCTTAGTTTCACACATTCACAGAGCAACTAAACGTTATTTAGATAATACCGGAAAGGCAGACGGGCATGCTACAGCAACAAATCGATTTATCACGTTGGAAGGAGCTTTGTTTTGTCTGATTAATGATTGTAACATTAAGGGATTAACAGCAAAACCTGATAGTCCTACTTTATTTTAATTGTTATGAATAAGACTACCATAAATTTTGAAAAACTTGAAAAAGCTCTCAGTGATCAATTCTGCAAAGAAATACAAATCACAGAAATGGGTGATAGTTTACTAAGGGTAGAAACTCCCTTCTATTTTCCTGACGGAGATCCTTATCAGATTTATCTTTCAGAAATCCCATCAGGCGGATTCAGAGTTTCTGATATGGGGCATACGCTTATGCAAATAAGTTATGAAAACGATATTGATCTTTTCCGAAAAGGGACGCGAGGCAATCTTTTGGAACAAATTCAAACCGAACTAGGGCTACAAGAAGATGACGGCAGTTTTTATATTGAATCAACACTGAGCGAAGTCCCATCAAATGTCTTTAAACTAGGTCAAGGAATAACGAAAATATATGACTTGACGTTTCTGAACCGCGCACGAGTCGAGAACACATTTTATGAAGATCTGGAGGAACGTATATACAACATTGTAGATTCAGATAAAATCACGAAAGATTATGTGTATTCTAAAATGGAGAATGCATCCGATTACCCTATAGACTATATGATTCAAGGAAAAGGCCTTCCTTTATTTTTATTTGGTGTTGCTAACAAGGATAAGGCTCGACTTATAACAATTGTATTGGAGCGATTGAATAGATTTAATGTGGAATTTGAATCTCTAATTATTTTCCAAGACTATGATAATATTCCAAAGAATGATGGGAAAAGGCTTATGAATATCGCAGGGGAAATGATCAGTTCCTTGGATGCGGACAAAGATTTACAGCGAAAGATCTTAAAAAGAGTCGCATGAAGAAGAAGAATTTAAAACCATTTACAATTGAAGAGCTCAATGAGCGTATAGAACAATCTGAAAAAGATTTTGAGGAGGGTCGATATAAATCAACAGCTGAATTACTCGGAAAATATAGTACAGAAGACAACACTCTATATCTCACTTCTCGAGAAGAAAAAGACGCCATTTCCGAAGCCAGAGAACAGATTAAAAACAAGGAAACTATTGCAAATTCTGCTTTACAGAAAGAAATCTCAGAATGGCTAGAGATATAATGGTGGAGACTTATCAGATCTTCACAACCCCTATAAATTTATCGTAAAACCTTACATCCAGTTTTCTTATACAGAGTAAAAGCCAGAAAATCCTTATATTAGCATAGATAACCGGTTTAAAGGTTACTATAACATAGCAACAGAAAAATGAAATCAGGAAATAAACTCGCAGGACTCGGATTATTAACGGCAATATCAGCTTCGTTGTGCTGTATTACTCCAGTACTGGCTTTGCTTGCAGGCACAAGTGGAATCGCCTCCTCTTTCTCCTGGCTTGATCCTTTAAGGCCTTATTTCATCGGCTTGACTGTTCTTGTCCTCGGTTTCGCTTGGTATCAAAAACTTAAACCACAGAGAGAAATCGATTGTGGCTGCGAGACAGATAAAAGAACTCCTTTCATTCAGACAAATACTTTCCTGGCCATTGTTACTGTATTTGCAGGGCTTATGTTGGCATTTCCTAGTTATGCGCATATCTTTTATCCGGATACAGAAAATCAGTATAACATCATAGACGAGTCAAAGATTCAGATAACAGAATTTATGATCAGTGGGATGACTTGCTCGGGATGTGAAGAGCATGTAAGCTATGAAGTAAATAAACTGGAGGGAATTGTCGGCACAACTGTTTCCTATGATAATGGAAATGCAATTGTGAAATATGATGTTTCTAAAACCAATATTCAAGAGATAGAAAAAGCTATTGAAAAAACCAGTTATTCCGTAACCGACATTAAGGATATAAAATGAAAACTATCTTAACTTCAACACTCACATGTCCCTTGTGCGGACACAAGAAAGAAGAAACTATGCAGACTGATTCCTGCATGTTCTTTTATGAATGTGAGAATTGCCTTAAAGTGATAAAACCACTATCCGGCGACTGCTGTGTATATTGCAGCTATGGTACAGTGAAATGTCCGCCTATTCAAGCAGGGATGCGGTGTTGTTGAGGAAGGATAGGATTTGTAGCTGATCAGCTTTACTATTAGTCCTAATATTTAAAAGAAAATATTTTAAATTCCTGTACCTATGAATGAACAAGAACTATTAACAGAATATGCCAAAAGCTGGAACAACCTTGATATCTCTTATATAGAAAACCATCTGCATGAAGATATGGAATATACTTCTCAGTGGGTTCTTGAAACGATGTATGGTAAAGACAGATACCTGAAGTATCTAGAAGCTAAGTTCAACACAATAAGAAATGGCATTAATATACCCACCGCAGAACTAGGCTTTTTTAAAGTTTCTTATAAAAGAATTAATCAACCATGCCTGGTACTTACACAGGGCGACTTTAAAGCGTCCTTAATCGTAGAGATAAAAGATAAAAAACTGTATAGAATTGACATGGTCGGCGTTCCAGCACCTGAATCTGCGGTGTTGCTGGGGATAGTGCCGAGGTAAAATTTCTTATATTGAACTTCGGTATCGAAAATCTCAAAGGATTCTATTTTTAAAACGTTTTGGAAAGACATAAATCACATCATGTACGCTCTAAATTATTAAAATTTATTTATGAAGAATTATTCGGACGTAGAAAAAGCAGATGCAGATAAGCTCAAAGAAATTGAAGGCGATTTATTCCATGATAAAAGTAAATGGGATAAGATTTTAGAGGACCTTAATCTGATTTATGATAATATTCCGCCTAACTATGTAAACAGCTTTAAAGAAGATGGGAAGCTCTATTACAAGTTTTGGGGTTTTCCTGAATTTAATAGCTTCATAAAAACTGAGGAAACTGAACGTGATGTTGTGTGGTTAGAAAATGCTTATTCCAAATGTTGCTATTTTTTATCAATCATACATATTGAACGAGGAAATTTTGAAGTAGCGTTCCAAATCCTAAAAAGAGGTCTTGAATTAGAGCCGGATAGTCCGGTGCTTTTGTCCGAAATGGGATTATTATTTACTTCTATTGGCACAAGTTCCGGTGATAAAGATTATTTTAAAGAATCAGTAGTTTACTTTGACAAAGCTTTCAAGTCCAGACCTTTTAATTCAAGCACACAAAAAGCGAGAGCTTTAAGGGGGATTGGTTATGCCTTGATTGAACTGCAAGAATACGAAAGAGCTAAAAGTGTTTACGAGGCTTCTTTAACATGGGAGCATAGTGAGATCGCTGTAGAAGAACTAAAAGTAATAGATGATTTTCTAAGCAATCCTAATATTAAAATCACTTCTCAAGGTTCTAACTTTAATGAAGATGCCAAGTTTCATACCCTCGAATACTTTGAAGCAACATTAAAGAAGCTTCCACAAAAACTACAAGATAACCTACCCAATCAATATGTGTATATATGGACAAAAGCAACTCGGCTACTTGGATTGGAGCCAGAAATTTATAGACAAGAGGACTTTTTTAAATTTCCTCTTAAAGAATGGAATGATAAAATTATAATGAGTGGAGTTAACCAAATAGTACACTATCTGAAAGGGATAGACGAAACTCACCCACTAGAAATGAGTGACCAAATAGATGCGACTAACCTGATCCGTACTTTCCATTTTGAACCACTTCAAACAATTAATATTGATTCTACCATATTAAAGATTCACTTTAAACATAGTGTATCAAATGATAAAACTACACTATTTTTCAAAGTGCCCACGAGTATAGAACAAAACACATCTAGTAAAAAGAAAAAGTGGAAATTCTGGTAATGAATCATTTTATTGTAGTGAAACCACACAAGTTACTATATTCAATATTGAATTTCTTAGCTCCCAAATATCATCTTCTCTACCACTTCCCCATAAAACCTTATCTTTGAATAAAATAATAGGGTGAATTAGTGAAGTAATAAAACAAGAAAGAAATATGACTTATAATGTCCCAGATTTACCGTTAAAATTAGATATAGAAACCAAAGCTGTATTACGGCGGGCAAGTCTGGCTCATAGAAAGCTAGCAGAATTAAAAGGAGTCGCACTAACAATTCCTAATGAGAATATTTTAATTAATACTCTAATACTCCAAGAAGCAAAAGATAGTTCTGCAGTTGAAAATATCGTAACAACTCATGATGAACTATACAGAGCTAATCTAGATATTCATTATCATGCAATTTCATCGGCAACTAAAGAAGTCTTGAATTATGCGGAAGCATTAAAACGTGGATTTGAAGTAGTACGAAAAAATAAAATTTTAACAAACAATCATATTAGATCAATACAGGAAGTTCTGGAAAAGAATAAAGCTGGATTTAGAACAGCCCCGGGTACTACTTTGAAAAATCGAAAAGGTGATATAGTATATACACCCCCTCAGGACAAAGCAGAAATCTTAAGGCTCATGTCCAACCTGGAAAATTATATTAACAAGGATGAATTAAGTGATCTGGATCCATTGGTCAAAATGGCTGTAATACACCATCAATTTGAAAGTATCCATCCATTTTACGATGGTAATGGACGAACAGGACGTATTCTAAATATTTTGTATTTAGTTATTAAAGAACTTTTGGATATTCCTATCCTATACCTTAGTCGATACTTTATTATGTATAAAGCTGATTACTATCGATTACTACAGCAAGTAAGGGATACTGGCGACTGGGAAAATTGGATTTTATTTGTTCTAAAAGGAATCGAAGAAACAGCTGGACAAACTATAGAACTTGTAAAGGAAATAGGTAAATTAATGCAAGAGTACAAGTACAAAATTAAAGAGGTACTGGGGAAATCGTATAGTCATGAATTCATCAACAATTTATTTAGCCATCCATATACAAAGATTCAATATGTTATGGATGAGGTAGATGTTGTTAGATTAACCGCTACTAGTTATCTAAATCAGTTGGTTGATGAAGGCCTTCTAGAAAAAATTAAAGTAGGGCGTACCAATTATTATTTGAACCCTCCTCTAATCAAATTGCTTATGAAAAACAGTGGTATAAGCAAGACTCATTAACTAGAGATATGTATAAGTTTTAAAGAATATTATAAATATCATACACGACATATATAGAAATTCGCGATTTCTATACATATCGAGCTTGATATGTATAGAAAATGGAAATCTTAGTCATAAGAAGGGCAGTATCTTCCTAAAAAGTCTGTAAATCCAAAATTAGTAGAGCAGATTGAATCTTGCGGTCGCAATTTGCGACTTGTTCGACTTATTGTATGTGGATTTTTATATATAAGGGCTTAACGAGTGTCAGCCCGATGGGCCTCACGGTTTTCGATATCACATGGACTAATCGGGTAGGAAGGGGCGTTGTGCCCCTGTCCCCCCACACCACCCGGCATACGTACTACGTAAGGCCTACTAATAAATACTTGGATCACTGATAAATACTTGATAATGAGT
>CAYRFF010000007.1:0-18491 GCA_964423575.1 uncultured Saprospiraceae bacterium
ATCTTCCTCTCCAAAAATTTCTCAATGTTGCACTTCACTTTTGAACTTAGGTAATTTATATAATATATTGATTGTTTAAATTATTTTCCTGCTCGAATTTAAATTTCAACATTCAGTATAATGCCCCTGGGTTAATTTTTAATTATAAACACTAAGCATCCTATAAAGACAATTCCAGCTATTATCCAAGCGGGTACGCCTGGACCAACAATTAAACGAATTATACCACCTGCGAAAGATCCTATCATAATTGCTATAACCCATGCCTCAAGGACTTTTTCTTTAAGTTCCTTTCGATTTTCTTTAAGTTTCTTTTTATTATAAATTATTTCAGTTTCCTTATTATTCAATCTAAATTGTATTAAATTACTACGATTATCTTCGTCCTCGAGTAGCAGTTCAGTATCTGTTAATTTTTCTATTCTTAAATTCTTTCTATGTTTTAATCCTTTAGAGCTACCAAATAGGAATATCGACACCTTTTCATCAAGTCTTTTTTTATCAAGTGCTAATGTTATTGTTTTATCATTTAAAGCCCAAGAGCCTGATAATGTTACTTCTTGGCTAATCATTTTAGCTTCATTATCTGGTAATAAATATAAATCAATATTTGGCGTTGACCAGCATGCGATTAAATGTTCTTCTTTCATAAAAGATTATTTATATTTATTGTTGTCATTTTTCATCCCGTTTCAACCACCGCAATCTCTTCCTCTGTCAGTCCATACAGTTCATAAACCAAACGGTCGATTTCCGCTTCTTGAAATTCAGTGCTTTTATTATCTCCTTTAAGATTTATTGCTACAATTTCCTTAACAAGCTTCTCAATTAGATTTTTGAATTTGCTGTTATAACATATTGGTAGGTTTTTTATATCACTTGGGTTCAACTTTGGAAAGATTTCTTTACTAAAATTTGGAAGCGTAAAAGTCCCATACCAGCTAATAAGCTTTGAGTTTACTATTCCGGTTATGTACTCTGTATCTTCTTTGTATTCTATAAATGGCTTAAAAGGTGAAACGCTATGCCCATAATAATACAGTTCTTCAGTATATGTAGCTTGAATACGTTTATTTTTACCCGGAACTTCTCTAAATAGTATCCTTTTCCCTTCGAAGAATCTCTTTTCACGAGGAGCAGCTAGCCAGTCTCCATAACTGAGCCATTGATCTACCCACTTTATGCTATATCTTGTTATATCTCGTCCATTTAGCCACTTACCACATGTTTCGTCTTTTTGGTAATTGTAATGGTAAGCTCTGTTTTTGATAATTTCCTTTGACTGGCCCGTATATCTATCATAAGGAGTAATGCCTTGTATTACTTCACCATACATAGATAAGGGTTTTGATGTTAAATTAATCTTATTTATTATAGCCCTTTTAGTCTTATCTAACCTATAATTAATAATAAGAGTATCTTCTTCAATTATTTCAGACTTTGATTCTTCTCGAGAATGATTTGAATCAATTATTCGAAGATTTTCTCTAGGATTTGACTTATCCAATATAAAAGAGATAGTATTTACAACTGCTTCTTCAAATACATCTTCACCATGAATAAATAATTCCTTTAAATTATTTTTTAAAAGTATAAGCTCTCTAATTGGTTTAAAGCTCTCTAGTGAAAGCCAAATTGAAGGAGTTATATAAGCAAGAACGCCGTTGTCTTTTAATAAATTAATTCCTTTTTCAATAAAGTAAAGATGAGCATCATATTTGTAAGCATGAGTTGAATAATTCTCTTTGATATAATTCTTGTCTTCTTGGCTAAATATAGATCCATACGGCGGATTCCCTATTACCACATCAAATCCAATAAAATCACCCGTATCTTTATCCAGTACCTGAGGGAATTCCAGTCGCCATTCGAAGGCATCTTCATAAATTTTATTGTTCTTGATTTCTTCAATCTCGGATTCCAGTTTGTTGATTTTATCCGTCAGTTTCTTGACTTTATCTTCCCAGGCAGCTTTCTGTTTGCCATCCATGCTGAAAAGCTGTGGCTTAGTCAATTCAAAGAGATCTTGCTGATGTTTCTGTAAACGACGCAATAGGGGATCATTCATGCTGATTTCACTACGGAAGTCTCCTGTGATATCTTCAATCAGCTGAAGCATTTCTCGCTTTTCTTCCTTGGTCTTAGCTTTTTGATAGCTTTCATGGGCGATAAGGAAAGTGCTGATGTTCCACTTGCTCTTTTTTAAGGCTTCTTTCAATGAAGTGTCGAGCGCAAAGCGACTTATCAGTGAGTTTCCGGTCTTGATATTGATGTCGATATTTGGCAAGGTTTCAAGGTTGCCATCCGGATGATAATAGGCACTTTTCAGTAGTTCTATCCATAGGCGGAGACGACATATCTTGGCAGAATTGGGATTTATGTCCACACCGAAGAGACAATTTTCTATTATTGTCTGCTTTTCATGGAAAAGTGCCTCCTGTACACGCTGACTTTCGGGATTCCTTGGGTTGTATGCGTATAATTCTCCGTCTTCGTCGGTGATGATGAGTTCGTCATTGACGACTTCCACCTGATATTCTTTTAGACGCATTCCCTGAGTATCCGAGAGAATACGCAGGTCATTTTTTACTGCAATTACTTCGTTTAAAGCTGAGACAAGGAAGTGTCCTGAACCAACAGCAGGATCGCAGATTTTAAGAGAGTTTACTATCTCATTTGCGGAAGCGATATCATCAATCTTGTTATAGACATCGGCAATGCTTTCACAATTCCAGCCCTTAGTTTCATTGAATTTCTGAACGACTGCCGCGCGTATCGTCTCGCGACTCATATACATGGTAATGAAACCGGGCGTGAAGAAAGAGCCGTCCTTGTATCCGTTGATTTTCTCAAAGATAAGACCGAGAACGGATGCATTAATCAGCGTTTTATTGTCTTCCTGGATAGATTCACTGCCTTCGCTACCAAAGTCATAGGCATCTAAGAAACGCAATAGATATTCCAGTGCGGGCAGCTCTCCACTCAGGCGCTTCCCGGCTTTATCCTTCAGTACCGTTTTACTGTAAATCGGTACATCGATAAAGTCATTTAAATTGCTGATAAAGAGCGTTGAATGCTCAATGTCCTGTGGATCAAAGAGCGATGAATTGAGGTAGGGGACTTTCTCGTATTCATCTCGGATATGAGGACTTCTCTCGTCCTTTTTACGTGCGAGTACCTGAAAGAAAAGGTTGTTTAAGTCGTCGTAATCCCGCATTTTATCCATCCCAAGGAAGCGGTATTCCTCATCGCCGTTGTGGTAGCTGAGCAGTTGTGCTTCCAGCAGCTTGAGGAAAAGGATACGGTTCATCCAGATTATTGTGAGTTCAAGGGCGACATTATATAAGCGGTCCTTGTGATTATCGCCGTATTGACTGCGATTGTGCAGTCGGCTTATCATATCCAGACTGTCAAGCTGTAGAATGGCGTTTTCAAGAAGTGTGCCTACATTTCTCGTTTTTTCTTCGTTCCTCTGTATGAGTTTCTTACCGCCTTGTGCAACTTCCTGTAAGCCGATAATGTGCAGAAATTCCGAATAGAACTGCTTGTCAAGTGTGTTGCTGTCATTGGTAAATGGCAGTTTCAGGATATGCTCCGGAGATAGCAGTTTATAGAGGGCAATCAGTTTATTATCCTCCTTTTTGTCTTCTGTATGCAGCGTTTTCTCATAATCACGTAGGTCAAAGTGTGTGTATTCTATTTCTTCAGCATGTTTTTCTATGATTGCTGCTGCTATCTCCTTATAAAAGAAATCGGTGCGTGTATCTGCCAGGCGTCCTGCTTCAAAGTCCAGAAATTGCTTGACAACTGCTTTATTCTGCGCAAAATATCGCTCAAATTGCTGCGAATCGAAGATGAACCACTCGTAGATATTGGTTGCGATTAGCTGCTTAACTTCCAGGTTCTTGTGTGTTATGCGTTCCCGCAGATAGTATAGGACGAGCTCCTGCATCGCCTTGGCATTCAGGTTCTGTACAGTAAGCATTTCTGCTTTATTAGTCGGACTTTTGGCTTCTATGATAACGGAAACAGCACTGCTTGCCGTTTTGCCACTGTGAATGACCATGTCGTTGCGTCCCTTGGTATTGATGAAGTAGTCGGGTGCGTAGTATGTGTTTTTAAGGAAGTCGCTGATGAGGTTTTTATGGAATTCCTCGCTTTCCTGTTCGTTGATATGCTTTAATAGTGTGTTTAAGCCGGATTTGAAATTCTCGATTTCGCTCCGCAATGGTTTTACCTTCAAGAAGGCTTTATTTAATGCTTGTCTGGGTTTTAAACGCTTTGATTTCATCTATCGATTTATAGGTGATAAATTTTGAAATGGAAAGATAGGGAAATTTATTGATGGCATTTATTGAACCACGCTGTGGTTCAGTTTATTTTTGCTTTTGTGCCCCCAGTTTCACTGGGGGTTACGCATCTTTAACTGCTTCGCAGTTTTTATCATATATATTTCAAATTGCTGCTAGACACGGCTAGGGGAGATTTCACTACTCATTATAAAGCCCAATTCTGACAAAGCGGAACGTCGTGGAGCGTCGGTACTTCGATAAACCCTTCGATTTCACTCAGGACATCGCTCAGCAACCAAAGAATCTTTTGCTGCTGGGTTCGTCTGCATAATAAGTCCTCGTTTCATTGGTTAAAGATCCTTCACGGCACTGCGTTTGTTCAGGATGACGTCTTTGGAGGTTAGTACGCTGGAATAAGTACCGTTACACTGGTTAAAGATCCTTCACGTTGTTCAGGATGACAGCCCTGGAGGTAGTGTCGTGAAGGGGAGTGCAGACAATTCATTCCTCTTCCTCCCAGAGGAATCGCCATTCCGGATTGTCCTCATTAATCAATGCTTCTTTCTTTGCTCTTGTCCAACCTTTTATTTCTTTTTCTCTGTAAATAGCTTGATTAATGTAGAAGAAGTGTTCATAATAGAGCCGGTATTGACAGTTATAGCTCTTTGCGAAAGAACGGGAGTCCGGTGCCGGATGTTTATGGTCGTACATTCTTCTGTCCAGGTCATTGGTGACTCCTATGTAGAGAACAGTTTTATTCTTATTGGTAATGATATACACATAGTAGTTTTTTACACCGATTGTTGACATAGTATCGAATTGAATTCCACTACAATATACTAAATCCTCGTGTCATTCTGACGAAGGAAGAATCTCACGCTGCTGGGTTCGTGCTGCATAATAAGTCCTCGTTTCATTGGTTAAAGATCCTGGTTATTGAGGTCGCTCGAAATGCGCAGGCTCAGGATGACAGCCTCGGGTGTTGTGTAGTGAAGGGTGAAATGTGCGGGCTCAGGATAAGATGGGCTGTGGAAACAGGAAAGAGTAGTGGTTGCTTATCTATTGCCCCGGGATCATGCGGTAAAGACAAAATGACATAATAAATTATAATTAACTCATAAACAGCACTCTATCACTTCCCACTTCCAACACCTTTTTAACCCTCCCTTTAAACCTCGGAGCTTTAATGCCAATGCCTAATCTGCGATTGTTTTCTATCAGGCGGATCTCATCGTACAAGCCTGCATCGATGAAAGATTGATGGACTTCTGCGCCGCCTTCGACAAAGAGGCTGCCGATTCTGCCCGCATAAAGGGCATCCAGCATTGCAGAAAGAAAATTTTCTTCCGGTAGAATAAGCTGCTTGACGTGCTCAGGGATATTGTTGTTGTGTTTATTGATTGTGCAGTAGTAAACTGTATTATCATCCTCTCTGAAAACTCTTTCCTTGCCTGTGAGCCTCTGCCTTCTGTCAAGAATGACACGATCAGGAGAGCTACCGGGAGTTAATCTGTTGTCTAGTCCGGGATTATCTGTTAATACAGTGCCGGAGCCGACAAGGATTGCCTGAAATTCAGCTCGCCATTTATGAACGTGAAACTGTGTTTTTTCTCCAGATATGGCAGTCTGTTTTCCTTCTTCTCCTATATATCTATCAAAGGATTGTGCCCATTTCAGACAGATGTATGGCCTGCGCTTTTCCAGATGTGTTGTAAATTTCTCAATCAGTTGTAGGCATTCTTCTTCCAAAAATGGCGAAATAACCTCGATACCGTGATTCTTTAACATTTCTATTCCAGCACCAGCAACTTTGATATTGGGATCCTGACAACCGATGTAAATGCGTTTTATACCTGTTTCTATAAGTGCTTTGGAGCAGGGAGGCGTCTTTCCGTAATGGGAGCAAGGTTCAAGTGTAACATAAACTGTCGCTTCCTTGAGAAATTGCCTGTCTTCTTCCTTTACCGATTCCAATGCATTAATCTCTGCATGATTTTGCCCATAGGCAGCATGATAGCCTTCACCGATGATACGGTTTTCATACACGATGACGCAGCCAACCTGAGGATTGAGTTTGACAGCTGTGCCGCCATTTGACGCAAGTCTCAATGCCCGTAACATAAACAGCCAGTGAATGGAATTTTTCATGATTCAAGGGTTTCTAAGCAAATATTTCCTTGAGTGCCTGTATCGCCATGTCGATTTCTTCTACCGTGTTGAAATGGGAGAAGGAAAAACGGACGTTACTGCGCTCATAATCGTCACCATAGATGGCATTCAGTACATGCGAGGCTTTCTGTGCACCGGAATTACAGGCACTACCGCCGCTGACGCAGATTCCCTTGAGATCGAGATTCTGAAGCAACATCTTATTCTTGGGGTGAGGTGGAAAGCTGACATTGAGTACCGTCTGCAGATAATTTTCCTGGCATCCCGTAAACTGAATGTCCGTAAATTCACTCAGAAGTCGATTTTTCATGTGCTTCCGCAAATTGTCAACCTGAGTACGGAATTCATCAAATTGCTTGTAAATATCCTCAAATGCCGCATACATAGAAGCGATTCCCGCGACGTTTTCCGTTCCTGCCCGCATCTCGCGTTCCTGGCCGCCACCGTGCAAAAACGGTCTGATTCCAAGATCCTCATTGATATATAGAAAACCGACTCCCTTGGGTCCATGAAACTTATGTGCGGAACCGGATAGGAAGTGAATATGTGTTTCACTGAGGTCGATGGGGAGATGCGCCATTGATTGCACCGTATCTGAATGGAAATAGGCATTATGCTCTCTGCACAATTCGCCGATAGCGTGAATATCATTCACTGTTCCTATCTCATTGTTTGCGTGCATTAGGCTGACTAATATGGTTTTATCGGTATTGGCTTCAAGTGTTACTTTAAGTTCTTCTAGTGAAGCTCTTCCGTACCCATCAATAGGGAGATAATGCACATTAACCTTGCCGCTTTCCTCTAGCGCATCCAATGTATGTGTAACGCTATGGTGTTCTATTCTTGTGGATATAATCAGATTCACCCTTAGGTCACGTACAGAGTTCTTTATCGCGGTATTATTGGATTCTGTGCCGCAGGAAGTAAAGAAGATTTCTGCGGGCTTTGCCTTGAGATACTTAGCAATTCCCCGCCTGGATTTTACGAGAATTGCCTTTGCTTTTCTGCCAGCAGCATGAATGGAAGAAGGATTTCCGTAGTTGTGTTCCAGGTTTTCACACATCGCATCCAATGCAGCTTTGCACAAGGGGGAAGTGGCGGCATTATCCAGGTAGATCATAATTTTTCTTTTCAGTATTTAAAGGAGGCTGTTCAATTCTTCATCAAATCGCTTTGTCAGATTCTCTGCCTTTGTTTCGTCTGTACTTTCTGCATAGATACGGATAATGGGCTCTGTATTGGACTTGCGAAGGTGCACCCAGCTATCTTCAAAATAGATTTTTACACCATCTTGTTTATCAACTTCAAGGTCTGCATATTTCGCAGCCATCTGTTCCAGTAGATTATCGACATCCATATCTGCCGTCAGTTCTACTTTATGCTTGGCAATGGTATAATCCGGGTATTTAGCTCGCAATTGAGTTGCTGTCAGATTTTCTTTTGCCAGGATATGGAGTATCATAGCAATTCCCACCAAGGCATCTCTGCCATAATGCAATGCCGGTAAAATAACGCCACCATTCCCTTCGCCACCGATAATAGCATTGGTTTCTTTCATCTTGGTCACGACATTTACCTCACCGACTTTGGAAGCGGTATAAGAACCGCCATATTTCTCCGTTATGTCGCGCAATGCACGTGTAGAGGACATATTGGAAACGGTATTGCCGACTTGCTGTGATAAAAGCGAATCAGCGCAGGCAACAAGCGTATATTCCTCTCCGAAATAAGTGCCCTTTTCAGTTACCAATGCCAGTCTGTCTACATCAGGATCTACTGCTATGCCAAGGTCTCCGTTTTCCTGCTTTACTGCAGCCATTAGGTCCTGCAGATGTGTTTCCAGCGGCTCAGGATTATGCGCAAAGTCACCGCTTATTTCCTCGTTTATCAGGCTGTAAGTACAATGTAATTGTTTCAGTAGTGCCGGTATTGCCAGCGCTCCTGTCGAATTGATACAATCGGCAACGATATGAAACTTCCTGGCGCGGATAGCTTCCACATCGATACAGTCAAGTTCCAGTATAGCATCAATGTGTATGTCGATGGCATCATCGCGTTTTACATTGGTTCCGGTACTGTCGATATCCGCGAAGTTAAGGTTGCCATCATCGATGAATTGCAGTAGTCTTTCACCTTCTTCTGCTGAGATGAATTCGCCTTTATGATTGAGGAATTTCAACGCGTTCCACTGCCTGAGATTATGACTTGCAGTAAGCACAATTCCACCATCGGCCTTGGCATCCATAACCATATATTCCACGGTAGGAGTGGTGCTGTACCCGAGATCAATCGTGTTGATACCCATTGCATTTAGAGTGTGAATGACAAATGCTTCCACCGATGCGCCCGAAATCCTCCCGTCTCTTCCCACGACAATTGTCGGCTTTTTAACGGATTCAAGGATGAGAGTAGCATAAGCCGCCGTGCATTCAACAATGTCGACCGGAGTGAGATTATCACCCGGTTTTCCACCGATTGTTCCGCGTATTCCTGATATTGATTTGATTAGAGTCACTGTATTTGTTTTTTAGCTTTCGCAAATGTAGGGATTTTAGATACAAGGTACAAAGATCATTAACTTGTTAAGTAGTAAAGTTATCGAGCTGCAAAGTAGTAAAGTTTTTAAATCTGGATTGAGTATAACTTCTTTATGAAATTACGCGTTATCAGTAAGGTATTATTTCTTATTTTACCGGCCAAAAATTGATTTATGGAGAGTATACTGAAATTGGATTATCTTATTTTTGAGTTTATCAATGGAACATTAGCCAATGGTTTTCTAGATTCCATCATGCCATACTGGCGTGCCATGGAATTCTGGTTCCCGCTGTACTTATTTATAATTCTGTTTATGTTCCTCAATTTTCCATGGAAGAAGGCCTTGATTCTGTTTTTATTTCTTATTGCAACTATTGGAATCGTAGATTCTATAGGTAATTATGGTTTAAAGAAGACCGTTAAAAGGCCAAGACCTTGTAAGACTGAGGAAGTGGTGCAAGTAAGGGCTTTAATTGCCTGTAGTTCCGGGTATAGTTTTGCAAGTAATCACGCAGCCAATCATTCGGCAATAGCTGCCTTTCTCATTGTCACTCTGGGCTTTATAAGCCGTCGATTCAACCTTTTCTTAATTATCTGGGCGCTGAGTATCGGCCTCGGGCAAATATATGTCGGAGTACATTATCCCTCGGACGTAGTTGTTGGCTTTATACTCGGAACATCGGTAGGAGTATTGATGGCTACAACGGCCAGGAGGGTAGTTGCTCCTGAACGGAACATATTATAAAAGTACAGCTGGCTTCTATTGATATCTTGCGGTAGTTAATTCTAGACGGAATCGCTATATATCTGCTTTTATACCTCAACCTCAACTCCGTTAAATGGTTTTCGCCACTTGCCAGCGGCTCGTATTTCAGTTCCTGAATTTGCCGATGGACAGCTTCAGCCTTGATTCCTGATGAAGCGAAGCGACTCGAAGGCGGTCACTGATGAAGCGACTCGAAGTGCAAGCCTTAATCCAAGTCCTTGCTGATTCTTGTCCAGCCACTAAACCACGGTTGCTTTCCGACTTCAAATGCGCCTTTATAATTCACTGATTGTAAGCCCATTGAAGACAAATCCTTTCCTGTAGTGTCAGCTGCTGAACCTGCCTGAGGAACAAAATTATGCAGTTCTGCATCACCGCTAAAGTTATTATCGTTTAGATAACTGTTTAACTCAGATTGCTTATCAGCAACATCCTCTTTGGTTTCATTGATGATATACAGATACTCCTCAGAAATATTGGAGAAGATATTTTCCTCGATAGCAATCTTTCCACTAAGGAACTGATTATATGAATCGTTTTCCTTTCCGGTATATTCGATGCCGATGGCATTCTTATATTTGTCAAATATTGAGTTGTAGATATACCCACCGGCATTATTTATAAATGCAGCGCCATTATTTGAGTCATAACCTACGAAGGTCGCATTAGCAATGGTAGGTGCTGAAAATGGAGTACAATCCAAGCATCTTTCGTTTCCTGAGCCTTCCAGGGAATGATCAGAGCCGGACTCATGCATAGCAAACCAGAATTGATTTTTGCCTGTCCAGCCCTCTGTATAATCCATTTCATCATTTCTGCAGTAAGTAGCAACCAGATTTTGTGTATTTACTGTACCTCCAAACCACTTAAACCCATCATCATCAGAAGCATAGACTTCTATATTATTAACAGTAGTTCCATTTCCAACTCCGGCTAGAGTAAGCCCCGGTGAATGAAAGCCCGATATCAACTGCGTGCCTGAATGTCTGATGGATATGTATTGCAGAATACCTGAGTTATCTTCCGGATTATCACCACCATAATCAACGCGTTCTACGATAGGATATAGCAGATCCAGTCTTTTATTGCTTGAAGATCTTCCTACCGGTGCATCACCCATAATGATCACACCTCCCCAGAGCCCTTTGGTATTGTTAGTCAGTGCTGACTGATCGCACAGGCCACCTTCATGGCTATAAATTACATCTTCGAAGGCAGTAAAAATAATCGGTTGTTCCTGAGTTCCTTCAGCAATGATTTTCCCACCCTTTGCTACTATAAGTGCAGAGGCTCTGGAACCTTGTCCCGATTCACCTTTTATCACAGTACCCGGTTCAATAGTTAAGGTTTGTCCTGAGTTTACATAAACCAGTCCTTGCAAAATATATGTTTTATCGTTGCTCATTGTCATCGTTCCGATACCTCGTCCTCTGTCTTGAATACGCACTAGTGTAAATGACTTAGTTTCTCCACCGCAGATGGTTTCGTATTCTGACTCGAGAAATAGAGTTGAAGCATTACGTATTTCATCATCTGGGTCATCTTTGACACATGATGAAATAAAGAACCCCGTAAGGACGAGGATTAAAATGGCTGCAAAATTGTACTGTTTCATGAATATATAATTGTCGATTTCAGTTCTTAAACTCGATTCCACTATGAATTATTCTTTAACTGCATTTGTTTTTAACAAATTGCGTGACCGGATAAATCCATCAGTCGGAGTGCAAAAGTAAGATAATTTAAAGAATAGGCTGCCGGATATGTATGAAAATAGAAAAATGAAGAAAAAATATTTGCCGAAAGGCTATAAAGAATAGATTTACTCAATGATTATTCCTACCTTTGTGTCCCGTAACAATGCAAATGTTAAGAACTATGACCAAATATATTTTTGTTACGGGCGGGGTAACATCTTCACTAGGAAAAGGTATAATTTCGGCTTCACTTGCCAAGCTTTTACAATCACGAGGCCTTTCGGTAACTATACAAAAATTTGACCCATATATCAACGTGGATCCGGGAACATTAAATCCCTACGAACACGGAGAATGCTATGTCACAGATGATGGGGCAGAAACTGATCTCGACCTGGGACACTACGAGCGATTTCTCAATATTTCTACATCTCAGGCCAATAATGTAACGACAGGACGAGTTTACCAGTCGGTAATCAACAAAGAGAGAGAAGGCTTATATCTAGGGAAAACGGTTCAGGTGATTCCTCATATTACCGATGAAATTAAACGTCGGGTTAAATTGTTGGAAAATTCCGGTGATTACGACATTATTATCACAGAACTCGGAGGAACTGTCGGCGATATTGAAAGCCTTCCGTACATAGAAGCATTGAGACAGATGAGAAACGATATGGGACGCTCAAATTGTCTTGTTATTCACCTGACACTTATCCCGTATCTATCCGCTGCCAAGGAGTTAAAAACCAAACCTACCCAGCACTCTGTTAAAGAATTACTAACCCTGGGAATCCAGCCGGAAATTCTAGTATGCCGAACAGAACATTCGATTAATAACGATATCAGGGAAAAACTGGCATTGTTCTGTAACGTGGATAAACAAAGTGTTATTGAGGCACTGGATGCGGAGTCTATTTACGATGTCCCGCTTCTTATGCTTAAGGAACATCTGGATCAGATTGTTCTACAAAAAATGAAGATTGAATCTCCGCATGAACCGGAGCTCGATAAGTGGAAGACCTTCCTCGGCAAATTGAAAAATCCTACACATGAGGTAAAGATTGCATTGATAGGAAAGTACAATGAATTGCCGGATGCCTACAAGAGTATATACGAGGCGTTTGTCCATGCAGGTGCAGAGAATGAATGCAGGGTTCATGTCGAGCCAATTCACTCAGAAGAAATCGAACAGGAGTCTTACGATATGTATGAACTTGATGAGTATGACGGTATTGTTGTTGCGCCGGGATTTGGAGTGCGGGGAGTTAACGGCAAGCTAAAAGCAATTCAGTATATCAGAGAAAACGACATTCCGTTTTTCGGTATCGGGATGGGAATGCAATGTGCTGTGATGGAATTTGCTCAGCATGTAGCAGGAATTGAACAAGTGGGTAGTGCTGAATTGCACCCTGATGCTATAAATAAAGTGATAGATTTTCCAATTAAAGAGGGTGAAGATCAACCTTCCGGCAAAATGCGTCTCGGTGCTTATGAATGCCAATTAAAAGAAGGTACTCTTGCACATACTGCTTACAGGAGGGGTTCCGTCCAGGAGCGTCACAGACATCGATTTGAATTTAATAATGACTATCGCGAGCAGCTTGAGAATGCGGGAATGGTCATGGCAGGGATTAATCCCGATTCAGATTATGTCGAAATTGTGGAGCTGAAAGATCATTCGTGGTTTATGGGCGTGCAATTTCATCCTGAGTTAAAGAGTCGGGTAGAAGATCCGCATCCATTATTTGTAGCATTTGTTGCAGCGGCGATTGAGTACAAGAACAAGATATAAGTTCGGATAAGATGAAAAAGCAATCTTTGACTGAACTCGGAAGAATTTCAGAAGCCGAGTATAAATCAGCAGATAAAATTGGCCTTGAAGTTGTGCTGGATAATATACGGAGTGCGTATAATGTCGGTTCCTTTTTCCGGTCTGCTGATGCTTTCAGGATTGCAAAAATTCACCTCTGTGGAATTACTGCACGACCACCGCACAAAGAAATTTTAAAGACTGCCATAGGTGCCGAGGATACAGTAGAATGGGAATATCATGAGGATATCATTGCCTGCATATCATCTCTCAAAGAGAAGGGAAATATCATCGTAGGAATAGAACAAACTGATAAAAGTGTGCCGCTTCAGGATGTGACCATTGATTCCGGAGCTTCCTATGCTCTGGTCTTTGGTAATGAAGTGGATGGAATCAGTACGGAGATTCTGCCTTTGCTGGATTACGCGGTGGAGATTCCTCAATTCGGTACCAAGCATTCCTTTAATGTGAGCGTATGCGGAGGCATAGTCATGTGGGAATATGCGCGAGTGATGTGGGACCTTAATCGATGAACAGATCTTAAGCAACACAGGAAAATGGTGATTGCTTATATTAAATTCACACTTTCTCTGCTACGACCATTTCTCTTTTGCCCAGTGCGCCTTCCATTGAATGAACGATAAATCCTGCTGCTTTTAAGTTCCGTTTAAATTGACCCTGAGCGCAGAAGGTGGTTACTATACCCTTGGGTTTTAAGAATTTATATAAGTTTTCACAAATGAATTCATCCCACAACTCCGGTTGCGAACGCGGACCAAATGCATCATAAAAGACAATGTCATATTTTTCTTCAGCGCGGTAATCTCTGAAGTCCATTTCACATTTGCGTAAGCTAAAAAATGGATGAATGTCACGTCTTTCTTCCCATTCGGCATTAATAATTGCTTCGTATAAATTATAATGGGGTAGTTCCTGCAATTTTCCTGCTTCCGCAAATTTTATATTCAATTCTACAGACACAGGATGTTTTTCAACGCCCGTATACTGCACTTTAATTGAATTATTCATAGCGAATTGTGCCGCAAGGAAAGCATTAAGACCGGTCCCCAGGCCCATTTCCAATATATGGAGCTCTGAAGCTTCGTGCCTTTCAAGATACCATTCAATGCCATTCTTTATAAAAACATACTGACCTTCTGCCAATGCACCACGTCGCGAATGATAGGCAGCATCATACATAGAAGAGTAGAGAGTGGGCGAGCCATCTCCTGTATCCTCGAGCTCTATCATGTTTTTATAATCTTAGAATAACTGTGTGATATAAGAAAGGAAGTTATTGAATTCAGTACTCATTCCATAAGGACAGCCATAACCTCTGTTGCAGGCACTTAAAGTAAGTATCGATAATACGAGCAAGGCTCCTAAACTAATTCTTTTCATAGCAAATTTTATTTCACGTATAATTCTCTGTGTGATACTTTCATTGAACGAGCAAATCTAGCACTTATTTTCAAATCTCTCAATATTTTTTTAGATATGTGATTATATTAGACGTTTCTTTAATATATTAGCGTATCAAAACACTTGTAAATTATATATTCTATGCGTTTTCACCTTATAGCAATAGGCGGAGCAGTAATGCATAACCTTGCGCTCGCTTTAAAAGATGCCGGACATATTGTCACAGGAAGTGACGATGAAATTTATAATCCATCAAGATCCCGCCTAGAAGCTGCCGGTTTATTGCCGGATAAGGATGGTTGGGATACCGCGAGAATAAGTTCAGATATTGATATGGTTATCCTGGGAATGCACGCGAGAGAAGATAATCCTGAAATGCACCGTGCGCTGGAACTAGGATTGCCTATCAAATCGTTCCCGGAATTTATTTATGAAATGTCAAAGAATAAAAAGCGGATTGTAGTAGGTGGCTCACATGGCAAAACGACAACCACTTCAATGATTATGCATGCTTGTCGCTATAATAATGTGGATATCGACTATCTCGTAGGTGCACAGCTGGAAGGGTTTAATAATATGGTGAGACTCAGTGATGCCGATATTATCGTAGTTGAAGGAGATGAATATCCGAGTTCTACGCTTGATAAGCAGCCTAAGTTTCTTCATTATCGGCCGCATGTCGCTGTGATAACAGGGATTGCCTGGGATCATATTAATGTCTTCCCGGTTTATGCGGATTATGTGTCTCAGTTTGCTTCCTTTGTCAAGAGCATAGAAGCTGGTGGCAGGCTCTTTTATTATGGTGATGATGCTGAATTGACTGAAATAGCTACACATGAGAATGAAAATATTCTATCTTCTCCGTATGATGTGATAGAGCATAGAGCTGACAGAAATGGTGTTTCTCTTATCAAGCCCGATGGCAGTGAAGTATCGATTCCGATATTTGGGAAGTTTAATATGTCCAATCTTTCAGCAGCTCAGGCTGTATGTGCTGTAATAGGCATCAGTAAAGATGATTTTATAGAAAGTATACGGACCTTTAAAGGTGCAGCCAAGAGACAGCAGATTCTCGGCAAGTCCGATGAAAAGATTGTTTATCTGGACTTTGCACATGCACCTTCCAAGGTTACCGCGACATGTGCTTCCATGGTTGAGAGATACGGCGCTGAAAATATTATCGCCGCGCTTGAACTGCATACTTTCAGTAGTCTGAGTAGAAATTTTTTACCTGAATACAAGGGAGCTTTTAATAAAATTCAGAAAGCTATGGTTTTTTACAGTCCACACACTATAAAAATGAAAAGGATGGAACCGATTTTACCTGCGGAGGTTAAGACAGCTTTTCAGATGGATGAGCTAGAGATTGGACATGAGGCAGAGGATATTCTTCGCTTTTTGGAGGAGAATTCTACAGGGAAGAGTGTCCTTCTTTTGATGAGTTCAGGGAAGTTTGGCGGTATTGATTTACAGGAATTGGCTACAGATTTCCTTGAAGGAAAATTTGATTAATTGTGAGATTTAATAGTAAAGGATTATTTTAAACGTGAAGAGCAGCTTTTCTGGCTAGTAATACTTCTTCTGTTTCTATGTTGTCCGGGTCGATAATACAACAATCTACGGGGCACACTGCTGCACATTGCGGCTCCTCGTGGAATCCATTACATTCAGTGCATTTATCCGGAACGATATAGTAAATGTCATCTTCTATCGCTTCCTGTCTTTCGTCCGCAGGAATTATACGGCCGTCTTTTAGCTTGTAATCACTTTTTACGCCGGTACCATCAGCTATTGCCCAGGTAATAGCGCCCTCATAGATAGCGTTGTTAGGACACTCGGGTTCACAAGCGCCACAATTGATACAGTCGTCAGTGATAATAATAGCCATAATTCTATTTTTTAGTTTAATAACTAAATCATACTATAATAAGTTTATCTTGTTGTAAGTTTGTACTGTAGATTTAAACTGTGGAAGTACTAAGATATGAAAAAAACTTTAATAAAATATTTTGCAATCCTTTTTTTTGTCATTTTTCTCTTTTCCGGACTTGAAAACATAGAGGCCCAGACTTTATTTGAGATAAATGATTTTAAGGTGCATTCCAATGATATAAAATTACTCGGCTCTTCAGAGTTAAATGGGAATATTCTCCGACTTACGTCAAACAAGGAAAATCAGGCAGGTGCATGCTGGTATGAAGCACAGCAGATTGATTTAAAGAATGGATTTTATATGGATTTTGAATTCCGCATAAGTGGTGGAGGACCCGGTGGTGGTGGAGATGGTATTGCATTTGTAATTCAGAATCAGGGAGTTAACCAACTGGGAGCGTCAGGACGTAGCCTTGGATATAAAGATTTAAAAGATGCTGTTGCAATTTCCATTGAGACCTTTAGCGAAGGAGGTAGCAGGGATAATGTGCGTTTATCTATTTACGATAAACAGAGTGGGGCGTATGTACCTTATGCTACGGTGCATGAGATTCCTGAAGTTAATGATGGTAATTCGCATTATGCGCGTATAGAATATCAGAATCAAAAAATCGTTTTCTACCTCGATAGTTATATTTTTCCTATTCTTACTGTTGAAGTGGATATCGACGGTATTGTCAGTCCGGAAAACGGTCTTGCATGGGTAGGATTTACTTCCGCAACTTCGAGAGCTAAGGCAAATCACGATATTCTTTCATGGAGTCTTTCCCAATATAATGAAGCTCCTGAACTCAATTTCTCCAATATCGATATCAATCAGGAAAAAACGATTTATGTGAGATCACGTAAACTGGAAATTCAGGTATGGGATGATGATATTGTCGATGGAGATACAATTTCACTGAAAGTAGGAAATGACTGGTTACTTACGGAATACGGTGTTGTAAAGAAACCTATAAAATTATTTTATACTCTGCGAGGATTTGAAACTAATCTAACCTTATATGCACATAATTACGGTATGGTTCCTCCCAATACTGCTGCAATTCTTATCGATGATGGTGTTAAACCACATAAGTTGAAATTGACTTCTCTATTGAATAGTGCGGAGAGTGTAAGTATAAAGTATAAAGCTCCCGATCTTAAACAGGGCACCGAAGATCGCTGATGCCTTTAAAGTTATTCAGCCGAGTAGATTCCTACTCTGACATTTGCGAAAGCTGAAAAGTGGCAAGTATGCTAATTTTTCAGACTTGAAATGAATTCCATAAATTCGTAAACCAGCATTGCGGACTTATCTGTGTAGTGTATTGAAGGATTAAGTCTGTTCTTGTGTAGCTCTATCACTTTTTCGTCTTTAAAGAGAAAATTGGAAAGGATGGTGCAGACTTTATAATACCGGACGCAATCTTCATGCTGTGGCGGATTATTCATTTCCAGAAAGGGATGAAATCCGGAAAAAAGCTTCCAATTGTAAATCAAGTATTTATCCGGCTTATAGAAAGCCAGATAATAACTCGCTGTCATCCTGTCGTGATAGTGGGTATTGTATGGGCCATCGATGAAATGCTGTTCCAGTTGCGCAAAGAGTTGATCAGCATGAAAAACAAATCTCTCCAGTCGGCTATCAACCGATATTTCTTCCGAGAATAAATCCTTAAACATAAACTTGACATAAACGGGTTCAAAATGGAATAGCACACTCATGACCTGGCGTGGATGGCTGTCATTTATGCGCCATAATCTCCTGGAAGTATTGTTGTCCGTGGCATCAAGGTACATCTTGCTGAGCTCCTCTGTACTCATGTCCCACTTGTCAGTAAAGTTTTTGACGCTTTCATAATAAAAGAGTTTATCCCAAGCCT
>CAYRFF010000007.1:18591-85445 GCA_964423575.1 uncultured Saprospiraceae bacterium
TATGCCTGATTTCTTTTTACCTATTGAATGGCCTATTGTGATGAGAGCAATTGCAATAAGCATAATAAGGCTATGTTCAAGCATAAAGAATCTGGCAATTTCGTTTTTCATATCTGCAGCTGAGAAGTTAAACCTCGGAGACATAAAATACAGACCTAGACCTATAACTAATTGTAGGTGTGCTGAAATCAGTGTTGTCAGGCTCAATGCTTTTAAACCTGATTCACTGGATGATTTACTTAACCATCTCGTAAGAGTAATCAGAAAGGTAATTGCCAAAACTATTAATAGGATCCATCGGAAACCTGAATGCGCATGTAAAAGTCCACTATACATAATTTGATTTTTTTTCGAAGATAAACAAAATATTTATTTAATAAACTTATGATGAAATAAGGACTGATAAAATTTGTTTTTTCTATACGGGAAATAAAAATAAGTAAAGGATGATCTTTATTTTGCTTAATATATAAAATTGCCTATATTGCTCAAAAGGAATCCGGAAAATATCAAGCTCCTGAATTAACTTTGGCAGATATTGAAAATAATTTCATTTAAATCAGGTGGGTTGATACGGAATCCGTTATAGAGAAAACTTAAGCTATAATATTGTTTATTACAAAGTGTATTACATGGCGCAGGATAATGAAAAAATAATTTACAGATTATTATATGACGATAGGGATGCTGAAATGAACATATCATTTTCCAATCTCTTACTTGAAAATAATTTTAAGAAGCTAAAGAGGAAGCCATTTAAAGGTATAAAAAGCCTTCTGAATGATAGCATTAACATCTTTAATGTTTACAATGCCGGATTCCTTAATCCTGACTACGATTTTGAAAAATTGGATGGGATAGGAAAGACAATTGCTGCTAAGTGCACCAGGTTTTATAGTGAACTGTCTGACAGCATTATTTATTTCAGTAAAATGAATGACGAAAAGCAGCAGCAGCTATATAATCTGGAGATTATTTATAAAGAATATGGTATAAGACTTGACGAACATGAATATCTGTTGTCCGGTAATAATTTCTTTAGTTTTTTGGCCTTTGTATTGCGCAATCCGATATTCTTTTCTGAAAGAGACACAATAATCTATAATGAAATGCTGTGGATATTTGATCGGGAGCATTCAGGCAAAAGAAAAACCAATGAAGAGATTGGGAATAATTATGGCCTTACGGCAGAGCGCGTGCGACAGCTTGGTCAGGATTTTTTCAAGAAGTTTGAGCAAAGAATTAAAATACTTGACGAATTAAATCTGCGGATTTATATTCCAAATCTTTTTGATTCTGAAAAAATCGTACATTTTACCAGGGAAAAGATAATGGCCTGTAAGGATAAGGGCGCGAGAGACTTTGATGGAGGCTTTATTGCCTATGTATTATCATTCTATATGGATGGCTATACTCTGGTAGGCAATTACAAGAATTACATCCTCGACCTGAATTTCAGTAATGTTCATCGATGGAAGTACTTATATCTGGTAAGGAAAGAGATTGCTGAATATGTAGACTTTAATAAGATATTTGAATATTTGCATAGTCTCTTGAGTGACAGGATTACTGAGACTTATGATATAAAGGTTGAAGACCTATTTGAAAAGTATAAGAAGGTTCCCAGAATCACAGCTAAACTCCATACGCGAATAGTAAAAGTGTTGGATTATCTATTAGACGCAGAATTTGGTATTTCAGTGAATAAAAATGGGGCAATAACTATAACAAGGAATACTTATCTTTTAATCTGGGAGCATACTTTAAAAGCGCTGGAAGCGATTGACAGGCCCGCATTTATTGAGGAGATAATAGCCAAGCTTGAAGAAATGTATCCGGATAAAGAATTTAATTTGAGCTCTGTCCGCAGTTCCATGATAACCAGAGATGAATTTATTCATATAGGAAGACAGAGCAAATACGGTTTAACTAAATGGGAAGATTCCAAGAAGGACTTTAAAGGTGGAACAATCCGGGATATCGTAGAGGAATATCTGCGTGACCACGATGGTTTACAACATATCGATGATATCTCGGAGTACGTCTTGAAATACAGACCCACTACATCCAAAGATAACATATATTCTAATTTGCTTTTAGAGAGAAATAAACGTTTTGTTATACCCAAGCCGGGCTTTATTGGGCTAGGAAATGGAGTAAAAGATTCATAAAACAGAATCAATTTTACTGAAATAGAAAAGGGGAACATCGTTCCCCTTTTTCATTTATTGTCATTTCTGATTGCAAATTATTTTACAGATGGATTACTCTATCGTAAGCAGCGGCAGCAGCTTCCATTATCGACTCACTGATAGTCGGATGCGGATGCACTGTAGAAATAATTTCCTGTCCTGTAGTTTCCAGCTTTCTGGCTGCAACGACTTCGGCAATCATTTCAGTTACGTTGTAACCAATCATGTGAGCGCCCAGGAACTCTCCGTATTTCTTATCAAAGATTACTTTTACAAAACCTTCAGATGCTCCGGCTGCTTGTGCCTTGCCGCTAGCAGATAGTGGGAACTTACCAACTCTGATATCGTAGCCTGCTTCTTTAGCAGCAGCTTCTGTATATCCGACTGAGGCAATTTCAGGAGAACTGTATGTACAGCCCGGAATATTGTTGTAGTCGATTGGTTGAGGGTTTTCTCCTGCAATCTTTTCAACACATACGATGGCTTCTGCACTTGCAACGTGTGCTAGAGCGGGACCGGGAACGATATCACCGATAGCATAAACGCCTTTTACGTTAGTGTTGTAGAACTCATCAACAACAACTTTTCCTTTTTCAGTTTTTATGCCGAGGCTTTCCAATCCGATGTTTTCAATATTGGAACTTACTCCGACAGCAGAAAGTACGATATCACATTCTGTTTCAGTGATTTTGCCGGATTTGTTATCCTTGATACTCACTTTGCATTTTCCGGAAGAGGTGTCCACATTCTGTACTGCGGCACCGGCCATGACCTTAATACCCTTTTTCTTAAATATCTTAGCGAGTTCTCTGCTGATATCTTTATCTTCATTAGGAACAAGACCCTGATCCGCAAATTCCACAACAGTTACCTCAGTGCCGAGAGCATTGTAGAAATAAGCAAACTCAACTCCGATTGCACCTGCTCCGATTACCACCATTGACTTAGGCTGCTTTTCGAGAGCCAATGCATCTCTGTAACCCAGAATATGCTTTCCGTCAATTTTAACACCCGGCAATTCTCTGGAACGGGCACCTGTAGCAACGATAATATGGTCGGCTTCATAAGTAGTAGCCTTATCACCATCTTTAACTTCTACTTTCTTTCCTCTGAGCAAAGTACCATAACCTTTCAGGACATCGATCTTATTCTTTTTCATAAGGAAAGCAACACCCTTATTCATGGTTCCCGCAACGTTGCGACTTCTTTTAACAATGTCTTTCAGATCAGCTTCAGGCTTAGCTACAGTAATACCATAGTCAGCTGCATTGTTAATGTATTCAAATACCTCTGCACTTTTTAAAAGAGCTTTGGTAGGGATACAACCCCAGTTAAGGCAGATACCACCCAATTCGCTTTTTTCTACGATGGCAACCTTCTTCCCGAGTTGTGATGCTCTGATCGCTGCAACATATCCACCGGGTCCACTTCCAATAATTATAATGTCGTACTTCATAAATCAAATTTTACTTTAGGGAGTAAATATAATGAGAATGCTGATAGCATAAAATATTATCGTCCTTTGAATGCTATATATGACGCAGAAAGGTCTCTGTATGTTTTGCCGGAAGGCGGAATTTTAATTTTCTGATTTTTATCGATAATTCCCATGCCTTCGTAAAAGACCACCCTGGCGTGATTTTCAATATAGGGGAATGCAAGCCCGTATGAAGGCTCAATGAGTTCTATACCCATGATATTAACATATCCCCATAGAACTTCTCTCTGATATGCAGCAACGGCCTGGCTGAAATTGTCGAGTTGATCGTAAATAGGTTCTGCAATGATATTGAACTCGGTATCCATAAATCCCCACTTGCCATTGTGCATAAAAATAAATCTATCAAAACCGGCATAGCGGATTTCCATATATTCGGTAAAAGTCCGCACCGGTTTAAAATCTTTATAAATATCTATTCCGCTTTCTCCGATACCTACGATCCAGCCATTCTCATAGGAGCTGAGTCTGTAGTATTTAAATGGTATCAGAATTTCCCTGTCGAGGCTGATAGCTCCATGCATGTTTTTATCCTTGGCGATTATAGCATTTTCGCTCAAAGGCATTATTTTGTCGTATACAAGAGAATTTATTTCCTGTCCTTGTGTATCGTAAATAATCTCATTCTCAAAGTTTTCTGCTATAAAGTAGCCATATTCAGTCGGTGAAAGATCCTCGGCTTTTACAACTTCTGAGAAGTTTCCTGCAGAATTTATGATAATGAATGAATCGAGGCCTATTTTAGCTGTCGCAAATGTTTTCTCGAAGTCATGCGCATATAAGAAATTGTGCTCTGATAACGTTTCATTGGAGTTGTTGATGTAATTATAGCTGCCATCGGGATACTGAATTCTGGCAAATCCATTTTTGAAATTCCAGGCGGCACGGTATTGAGGTTTGATGGCGAGTTTTAAGTCGCTATCGATAAAACCCCATTTGCCTTTTATATTTACAGCGGCATAAGAGTCTTGAAAAGGTCGTATTTCATCAAATGTCGGCTTGTAAACGACCTTGTTTTTAATATTGATTAAACCCCATAAATTCTCGGGGTAGATATAATCCTTTAGATAAGCTGAGTCATCGGAATCATTTCCTTTATCGTCAGCTGCGCAGGATATGAACAGAGATATGAAAAGGAGTAAAATAAGTTTGAATAAACTATGTGTTTCTTGGCTATTTTTAGTCATCCTAAGTTTTATGTTTTCTGCAACAGGAACTTCCCTATACGCCCAGAAAGCGGAATGGGAAGCCTATTATCCTGCTGATTCTTCCTATCTTATTTCGTTGCCCAAAGGTACACTTTCTGAACAAATAGACACATTTTATACTGAAATAGGTGCGATAATTTATCGTAAGGCCATGAATTTTACAAGGATGAAAAGGAATGAGATATATACAGTGATTTCAGACACAGAATATCCTCTCGGAACTGTGCATTCAGACAGTACTGAACTATTAAATGAATTTTGGCAGGCAACGATTGAGGAATCGGTTGATAATCTATCCGGAGAATTATTATACAAAACAGAAAAACGGGTAGGGGAATGGCCTGCTATTCTCTGGAGAGTGAACTACGCCGATAATATGAGAATGGACAATCTGGCAATTCTCAAGAGAAATCATTTTTACCTCTTGCAGTTTTCTTCACCGGATGCGATTGAATTTACTAAAATGAAAGAGCAATTTTTTGCATCTTTGTATTTGATAAACACTAATTAAATATATTGACTATATTTTTCCCTGTCTTGGAATATTATTTGTAGTCAATATGTCCCGACAATATGCAGTATTGTATGGCATCGGGAGAACAATTAAGGCCCGAATGGGTTAAAAATATAAATGATGCAGAAGAAAAAAATTGCGGTATTTCCCGGTTCATTTGATCCTTTGACAATGGGCCATGTTGAGATAATCAATAGGGGAAAGGCGCTTTTTGATAAAATCATTATCGGAATAGGAGTCAATTCACAGAAAAAGACACTTTTTACACTCGATCAGCGATTGGAGTGGATAAAAAAGGTTTTTGAAGGGGATAGCCAGATTGAAGTTCAACATTTCACCGGTCTTACTGTTCATTTTTGTAAGGAAGTAGGTGCCGGCTTTTTGCTGCGGGGACTTAGGAATACAGGAGATTTGAATTACGAGAGAACCATATCTCAACTGAATCACATTATCGGTGATAATATCGAGACTGTTTTTCTTATTTCACAGCCTGAATATTCACACATAAGTTCTACCATTGTCCGAGAAATTATAAAGGGAGGTGGAGATGCATCTACCTTATTACCTCCCGGCATGAATCCGATATTGACTGAAGAATGAAACATATTAATCATCTGATAAAAAATAATAATTGAGCTATGGCAAATGCATATTTTATTCCACCGGTTGCTTTCAATGAACCTGTACTGGCACATGCACCGGGAAGTGAAGAAAGAAAAGAGCTTGTTAAAGTAATCAAAGAATTAAAAAAGGCGAAGATTGATATTCCTATGGTAATAGGAGGTAAGGATGTATTCACCGATAATAAGGTTACTATTCATCCGCCGCATGATATCAAGCATACATTAGGCACCTTTAATAAAGGAGCGAGAGAGCACGTTGAATTGGCTATAGATGCTGCTCTGGCAGCTAAGCCAAAATGGGAAAATCTTCCATGGCAGGAAAGAGCAGCAATCTTCCTCAAAGCTGCAGATCTTCTTTCCGGTCCATATCGTAGCAAAATGAATGCTGCGACAATGCTTGGTCAAAGTAAAAATATATTCCAGTCAGAAATAGATGCAGTATGCGAGCTTGCAGATTTCTTCCGTTTTAATGTTCAGTTTATGTCTGAGATATATAATGAACAGCCTGAAAGCTCTGAGGGAATCTGGAACAGAACAGAGCACAGACCACTAGAAGGATTTGTATTTGCTCTGACACCGTTTAACTTTACTTCTATCGCAGGGAACCTGCCTTCGGCACCTGCTATGCTAGGAAATACAGTCGTATGGAAAGTTGCTCAGACACAGATTTATTCTGCGGCTGTTATTATGGAGATATTCCAGGAGGCAGGACTTCCGGATGGCGTAATTAATATGATATTCGTAGATGGCCCTATAACCGGAGACGTTATTTTCAGCCATCCTGAGTTTGCAGGAATTCACTTTACAGGAAGTACAGGTGTATTCCAGTCTCTCTGGAGGACAATAGGAAATAATATTGCCGATTACAAGAGTTATCCGAGAATTGTCGGAGAGACCGGAGGTAAAGATTACGTGATAGCTCATCCATCAGCAAATGCTACCGAGGTTGCGACTGCGCTTTCCAGAGGAGCATTTGAATTTCAGGGACAGAAATGTTCTGCGGCTTCAAGAGCGTATATACCGCGTTCAATGTGGGATGAAGTGAGGACATTACTGGAAGAAGATCTTTCCAGCTTTAAGATGGGAAGTCCTGAAGACTTTGGGAACTTTATCAACGCGGTTATCGATGAGAAAGCGTTTGATAAGATTACTTCCTACATAGCACATGCAAGGAAATCTGATGACGCTATGATTATCATGGGCGGTAATTACTCCAAGGAAGAAGGATATTTCATTGAACCGACTGTTATTCTTGCCGATAAGCCGGATTTCAAGACAATGGTTGAAGAGATATTTGGACCTGTACTTACAGTTTTCCTATATGACGATGAAAAATGGTCAGAAACACTAGACCTGGTAGATGGCACATCTCCTTATGCTTTGACCGGTGCTATCTTCTCCAAGGATAGATATGCAATCTCTGAAGCTACAGAGAGACTTCGCCATACAGCCGGGAACTTCTATATCAATGATAAACCGACAGGAGCGGTAGTTGGACAGCAGCCATTTGGTGGTGCTAGAGCTTCCGGTACAAATGACAAGGCCGGTTCAGTACTGAACTTGCACAGATGGATATCTCAGAGAACGATTAAGGAGAACTTTGTACCTCCGCGCGATTACAGATATCCGTTTCTTGGCAAATAATAAGGCTTAAGAATTTATACAATAATTATTACTGAAATCTGTTATAGTCAGTAAAGGTTTTAATTAGATAAATGCAAGGTTAAAAGGGTATATCGATGAGATATTGCCCTTTTAATCTTTTAGGTGGTGAGGAATGGTGTTGAATTAACCCAAAACCGGAATGGGAAGCCTGTTTTCATCAATGGCAACAAATGTAAAGATCCCGTCGATAGCTTTAAACCTTATTTCGTCGTACATTTCTTCTAGATAAATATTTACCTGAATTTTTAATGAAGTTCTTCCGACCTGAACGACTTCTGCAATAAGTTCGATGATGGATCCTGCCGGTATCGGCTCCAGAAAGTCAATACTGCTGGAATTGATCGTCACCATGCGTTTTCTGGAAAAGCTAGTAGCGCAGATAAATGCAGCTTCATCCATGAGCTGCAATGCTTTTCCACCAAATAAGGTGTCATAGTGGTTAGTCGTGTTTGGAAATACTGCTTTCGTAAGATGAGTCCTCGATGCGGCTATTCTCCGCGCTATTTCTTGTTCCATGATTAATTACTTTACCGATATGCATAATTCTTCCTCCCGTTTGATTGATTGGGAATGTACTTTTTCCAATAACAATAGAGTCATAAGGAGCAATATAGTCTTCGATAGTTTCTCCGAAGATGTTCTGGATGTATGCAATTCGTTCTCCCTTTGTGATTTTATCTGTCACATCAGGTAAAACCCGTAAGATTCCTCCTTCTGTTGTGTAAATCCATTCGCTGCTGCTGCAATAGACCGTATTTCTGACATCATCCACTTCTGCTCCTTCAGTAAAGCCGAGATAGGAGAGGACATTCATAAATCCTTTATAGGCAGATAGGATAATTCTCTTTTGGAAAACATTGGGATTCCCCAGTTCCAGTGTTATTGCCGGGATATTAATTGCTGATGCAGCGCCGCGAAGCGTGCCGTCCATGGGAGGGTTATGAACGACGATTTCCGCATTCATTAAACGCGTAATCTCTGCAGTTACTTCTTCATTCATATCGGAGCGGATATAGTATGAGTTAATTCTCCCAAAGCTCGCAGTATGCAGGTCTACCAGATAGTCGAAATTTCTTACGACACGGTGAAAAAATCGATATGCGTACACCTCACTCACAGTTCCGTTCTCAACACCGGGCATAATATGATTGAGATCCACATTATCTACAAATCTTCTTTCTTTGTTCAGAAATGCCGGTACATTAACAACCGGGACTGCGACGATACTTCCTTTAAGGTTTTCCGGTTCGATTTTTCTAAATAGGCGATGAATTATTGGGATTCCATTTATTTCGTTACCGTGTAAAGCTGACGTAATTCCCATTACTTTGCCCGGAGTAGCTCCTTTAATAATCATAACAGGTAATCGCATAGGAACTCCCATGGGGCTCGTAATCAGCTCGAGCCAGAACTTATATTTTCCCGGTTTTTTAATTTGATTAAGATCGATATCATGTATAGTAGGATTAGTCATACTCAATTTTTAGTTATTAAAACCTTTTCCATGGCTTTCCACATTTCAGCCACTACTGTATCAGTAATCGGCAGATTTAACATCTTTTCTGCAGGCCCGATCCCCCCGATACTTAATGTGTTTATCTCACTGAGATAACGCAAGCCATCATCGTCTTCCAATGTATCGATTCCATATAGAATGATACCTTCTTTACTAAGTTCCTTGTCGAGCATTTCAACCATATACCTTTCCCTTTCAGTAGGCTCAGAAGGTTCTGCAGTCGCTCCCTGTGCCACATTGCACATCCAGCTACCCTCAGCGGGCATACGCAAGGAAGCAAGTAGAATTTTTCCCCCGGCAACTACTATTCTCTTATCCCCATTTTTCACATTTTTCATGAATTTCATGGCGAGGAGAGGGAAACCGATGGTATTCAGCTTTTCAACAAATTCATCATGGCTAATCCGGTCGTTTCCTTCCAGGTATCCATTTTCATTTATGCGCATTATTCCGTGTCCGCCGTAATCTCTCAGCGGTTTAATGACTGTGTCATAAGCTTTCGCAAATGCGAACACCTCTTCCTTATTATGGCATAATTTCAGAGGAGGGGTCAATTCCGGAAAGTTTACAAGATATCCCTTGGAGCTTGTTTTTTCAATTCCATTGGGGTTGTTAAATATCTTATTTGCCGGAAGGCTACTCGTCAAATGCCTGAAAAATCCATCAGGTAGCGGCCTTGGGATCCTCAATAGAATGAAGTCATAAGCTGCTAAATCACTTTGATGAAGATTTTTTTCAATATCGGCATTTGCGGAAGCATATTCAAAGTCGGGACCGGAACTATGTACATAGATCTTGGTCTCTGTTAAGTCTGTCAATGCGGCTTTATTGCCCGGATTCCCACGGCTGGCAATATCGATGACAGAAAATTTCCCAAGCCTGTGAAAACTTCTAACTATTGCGTACAGTGAATTTTCAGCACTGTGCTTACTATGGTCGGTTAGAACGAGTAATCGCAAATCCGTCATAAAGCAATTTCTTTAATGAGTGCTTCATCGTTGTTGATGGAAGCAAAGAGCTTTGATCTGAATCTGTTGTTAGTGTTGTACAGATTACTACACATACTGTCTATCGCTTTCATCGATAAAACAGTCTGTATATATGCTTCAATCAGGTCGTCCAGTGAAAGACCGAGTTTATTAAAGTCTCTTCTGTCTGCTAGTAATAATCTCCTCGTATCTGAATCCCAGGTTGCGTCCTCGTTTTTGATGGAGAGGTTAGTTCCTAGGATGCTCCATGAATCATCTTCCTGTGATAGTGTATCAACAAGGGGCTTTCTCGCTCTGCGTGCGTATAGTCCCAGTGGGAAGATTCCTTCTTTGGTCGAAGAAACCATTAGTCTAATATCTGCTACATAGGTGTTTTTCTTTTTATCAGGGATAGTTCCTACGTGGTAGAACTTGCCTTGGCTCAGGATGGAACTCCACTGATAATTACCTATAAGCGACTGGATTATAAATTTGTCATATTCAAAGTCGAGCTTCATAAACTCATCCAATTCCTCCGGATGCACTATAGTATAAACTCCTTGTCCTGCATTACTATATGGAACTTTGATAACTGCGTGGCCACCGAGTTTATGTACCCAGAGAGGTATTTCCCGCTTTGAAACGTCCCAAATAGTAGCAGGAGTCTGAATAGCCAGACCCGAGCCGCGGAGATCTGCATTGAAGAAATCGTAGGCTTTGGAAGCCATCATTTTATTTCTACCTCCTGCAAGACAAGCGATTATGGGGTTGAAAATAATCGTTTTTGTATGCAATGGAAGTCTGTTCCATGGTCGTTGTGTGAGATAACGCAGGGCTGCCCGTATTGGTTGCCAGGTATTCTTTTCATCCAGGACATAAAGGATTCCATCATCCCATTTTATATGGGAATTATCTCCTTTGTCGTAATAGGAAACTAGATGCACGTGTTCACCTGATAGTTCAGCCATTGCGGCTGCATAGCCGCTTGCTTCCATAGGGTTTTTATCAAAAATAACAGCAAGGTTACCTTTGATGCGCGTTCTTTTTTCCTTTATATAGGGTAGAAATGTTCTCTCAATCAATTTGGCATAACCACCCATTTCCTGCTGTTCATCCTGCAATGGCATAGATTTCTGCCCTGAAGGACAGCTGTTGTTTTCTATGACAGTCATCTGTCTGATTCCATCTGCAGTAGTAACGTTTATTAAGTCAGCACCGGCCCATTTGAAATATTTGGTTTCCGTCTGAAGTAGTTTACGTAAGAGATTGGAGTCCACCTTGGGATGTAAATGAGTGTACCTGATGACTATACTCTCAATATCCAGACTGAGAAAGTACTGTACCATAGGATGAATAGTCGCATTCAGCGCCTTATCGTACCAGTGAGAAGCCGGATCAAAATCTCCGGGTTTAACAATTATATTAGTATTTTCCATAACTTGTAAATCATAGTAGTTTATTAATGAACGCGATCTCCTCTCAGTGCGAGATCCTGTATAATTTTAGCTTCATATTCAAGATATTCCTGCCATCTTTTATCTGCCTTTTCCCGTCCGGCATAATGGCGGGCAAGTTCTAAAAACATTACATAATGTCCTGCTTCTGAGACCATAAATTTATGATAAAATTTCCTCAGATTTTCATCTGAGAGATTTTCGGACAAGAGCCGGAATCTTTCACAGCTTCTAGCCTCAATTAATGCACAGGTAAGTAGGCGATCCATGAATCTGTCATCGCGGAGGCCACCTTTCTGTTCAAATTCTCTCAGCTTTATTACATATTCGTCTTTACGTTGTTTACCAAACTCCAGTTTCCGTCTTTTAATCTCGTTAAGAACCATTCTGAAATGCCCCCATTCCTCTGCAACAACGGGACTTACTTCATCGACCATTCTCTTCTTATCGGGGAATGACTGTATTAAAGAAATACAGTAAGAAGCTGCTTTCATTTCGCAATAGGCATGGTCAGTGAGAATATAATCAAGACTCATTTCTGCGAGATTCACCCATCTAGGGTCAGTAGCTAATTTTAATCTGAGCACGGTAATATTTATTGCCGGTAAAATTATAGGAAGCTATCCAGACAACGGATCTGCTTCTGTAACAAATCAACTTTAAAGATAGTGTAATCTTCGTAACCGGCATTCCATACTACTCTGATTTTATCTATATGCTTCTTTTTAAGCTGATTAACATCTTTTTGGCTCAGGAGATAGGAAACGTGATAGCTTGTGTTTCCTGAAATAGCATCGATTTCTGACCTGGAAGCCTGAGTAGCAAAAAAGGTCATATTCTTTCCATCCAGAGTATATAAGGATAGCTGAGCATTCTTTTTAAATCCTCCAAATGATTGTCTTGCCTGAGGTAAATTGATTTTAAAGACCAGATTTAAACTATAGAGTCCTTGTTGATAGGAAAAATAGGAATAACACTCTATGAGGTCGCTTTCTTTGAAAAAAGACTCCGTTTCCGGTGGAGTATAACTGAAAAATAGAGCATCGTGAATGCTAGTGCGTGGATATCTATCCGTAACAATACCTTCGGGCTTTCTGAGAGAGCATTCACCTGTAAGAATTTTATTGCTATATTCTTGAATTCTCATCATTTCTCTAGCTTCATCCATGGCAAGTTCCATATCTACTTCTTCATAGACGACGTCTTCTCTTTCAAGCGACAGTGTCTCCACATTCTCATCCTGAATATTTATTGAGTCTTCATCATCGACAGATTCTGCATCTTGCTGCTCAGTGGGTTCACTTATTTCAATATCTGTTTTCTCACCGGAGATTGGATGACTTTCGTCAAATGATAGAGCATAGTCTTTATATATTACTTGTACTAATGCCAGAGACCCTCTTCTAGTCAGATAATCAGTAATAATTTGATCGAAATTAATATCCTTACCATTCAGATCTACCAGAAGATTATTTTCTATAAATACCTTGGTCATTGCTGACTTGCTATCATTTTTGACGGCATTTAAAGAATTCTCGAGCTGAGTGTATGAATCTAGAATTGCATTGATTTTATCCTTTTCATAGATAAGGGCATTCAATTCATTCAGGAGAATCCCCGGAGCTTTACTTTTGACACTAGCTATTGAAGCTGCCGTTTGATATTCAACTTTGACGGTTTCAATTTTCCTATCGAGTGCAGGAATTTGCTTTTTGAGGGCATCTTTTTCCTTTTTTAAATCGGCGAGGAGTTTGGTGGTTAAAGTTAGCTCGTTATTCGATATAGTATTTTCTTCGCTATTATTATCGTTTATGTTAAATTTGGACTGATTTGATTGTTGTGATTTTAAATAAACGGAATCAGATGGAACATAATATCTCCATGAGCCATCGGGGAACATAACAATTTTTTCACCACCTTTATTGGTGGTTATTTCCTGTGCATTGACATTGAATGCCAGGAAAAAGAAAAACAATAAGGGAGAAAAATATATTATTCTCATGGTTGACTGTACTAGTAATTTTGTCGTGTTATTTAATCTAATGATCTAGCAAATACTATGAAATTTAAAATTTTGAGCAAGTTAGCCGAAAATGTATAAAATTTAATTGAATTGCCCCACTTTTTACTTGATATAGGCTTTTTCTCTATTTCCGTATGGGATGTCCTTGATGTTATAATAACGGGATTGCTCTTGTATTATGTATACCGGATATTGAAGGGAAGCCTTGCATTTCCCATTTTTATCGGGATTATCATCATTTATATCATTTATTGGATAGTACGAGTACTCAATATGAGTCTGCTTACGATGATTATTGGGCAATTTGTCAGTGTCGGTGTTATTCTGATAATCATTATTTTCCATCCTGAAGCACGGCGATTTCTATTGGTCCTGGGAAGCAGTACTTTAATTAGACGAGAAGGTAGTTTTCTTCAACGATTATTTTCCAATACCGTAGATGACGATGATAAGGAAGACAGATATAAAGAGCTGATGGCGATTAAATCTGCTATGATGAGAATGTCGGGTGATAGGATAGGTGCTCTTATCGTTTTCCCCGGTATTATGACACTAGAAAAATTGGCGACGACAGGAATACGCCTGGATTCTGAAATTAATCAGTCGATTTTAATCAGCATATTCAACACTAACAGCCCATTACACGATGGTGCAGTGGTAATACACAAAGGCAGAATTCACTCTGCTTCCTGTATATTGCCGGTTTCAGAAAACAGAAATCTTCCACAGTCGGTCGGATTAAGACACCGTTCTGCAGTAGGAGTTACTGAAGGATCTAAATCAACTGCCTTTGTAGTATCGGAAGAGACCGGACAGATTTCTTATGCACGTGAAGGGCGATTAATCAGGAATCTTTCAGAGGAAGAGCTGTATGAAGCTCTTTCGAGATACCATACTTAATAGCAATAAATTGCCGATATACTGTTAAATGCAGGTTTTTATATATTATTTTCGAAAAATAATAGTTGTAACAGGTAAGAGTTGGAAGTTTCTGACGCTTATTTGGCTTATCTTTTAAATATTTTAACTGATAAGTTTACCTTTGCCCAAATTCTAAATAAATCGCTATGAATAGAGAGAAACTTAAAGAATATCAGGAAGCGAATAAAGAGAGATTCCTGGAGGAGTTATTTGAATTGTTGCGTATTCCATCTGTAAGCGCAGATTCAGCATACAAAGCCGATACGAGAAGAGCCGCTGAATTTATTGTAGAGAAACTGAAAGATGCAGGAATTAAGGAGGCGAGAATGTATGAGACTGATGGGCATCCCATAGTCTACGGTGAAGTGATCATCGATGAAAGTCTACCGACTGTTCTCGTTTATGGGCATTATGATGTTCAGCCACCGGAGCCGCTTGAATTATGGGAAACAGAACCATTTGACCCGGTAATAAGAAAAACTGATCTTCATCCTGAAGGAGCTATCTTTGCCAGAGGATCCTGTGATGACAAAGGTCAGATGTATATGCATGTTAAGGCGATTGAAAGTATGCTTGCAACCGGTCAGCTTCCTTGTAACGTTAAATTGATGATTGAAGGTGAAGAGGAATCGGGCTCTGTAAACTTACCTAAATTCTGCAGAGACTATGCCGATATGCTGTCCTGTGATGTCGTGTTGATTTCAGATACTTCTATCATAGCCAATGATATACCATCAATAACAACCGGATTGCGCGGCTTGAGTTATATTCAGGTAGAAGTTACCGGTCCCAACAGAGATTTACACTCAGGAGTATATGGAGGTGCTGTTGCTAATCCTTTAAATATATTGAGTGATATTGTTTCTAAGTTGATGGATGAAGATGGCAGGATAACAATCCCCGGCTTTTACGACGATGTCCTTGAATATGATGCTGAGGAGAGAAAACAATTAAATGCTGCACCATTTGATGAAAATCAATATAAAATTGATTTAGATGTCGAAGAGTTGAAAGGGGAGAAGGGTTATACTACAATTGAAAGAGCCAGTATCCGTCCTACTCTCGACCTTAATGGTATATGGGGTGGTTACCAGGGTGAAGGTGCCAAGACTGTTCTTCCATCCATTGCCGGTGCCAAAATAAGTATGAGATTGGTTCCCAATCAGGACCCTGATAAAATTGCCAATCTGGCGATTGATTATATTAAGAAAATTGCTCCCGCTTCAGTGAAAGTGAATGCATTCAATCTCCATGGTGGCGACCCGGTTGTATTGCCGGTAGATTCCCTGGAATATGAAGCGGCCTATAATGCTATGAAAGATACGTTTGGGAAAGAGCCGATACCGGTCAAAGGCGGAGGTAGTATTCCGATCGTGGCCTTATTTGAAGAAGTATTAAATGTGAAAACTGTTTTAATGGGATTTGGGCTGGATTCTGATAATATCCATTCTCCCAATGAACATTATGGCTTATTTAATTTTTATAAGGGTATTGAAACAATACCTTTGTTTTATCATTATTTTGTAAATCAATAAAGAACTAAAATTTTATTATGATTAGGAAATTTTCTGTAATTGGACTCTTCTTTGCTTTCAGTCTTTTTGTCATTGTAGGCTGTGAAGCTCAGCAAGGGAATAATAACAATAGTAATACAACAAAATCTTTAAACAACGATAACAATAGCGATATGAATAAAATCTCCTATGGATACGGAGTTCTTTTGGGGCAAAGTCTAAAACAACAAGGAATGGATGCTTTGGATCTTGACCGCCTAAAGGAAGGAATACGTGATGTAATACAAGGAAATAATCTGGAAGTAGATGAGGACGAGGCATTGAGACTTGTTCAGGAATACGACAGAGATATGCGTGTGAAAAAATCACAAGAAGCGGTAGCAGTGGAAAATGTATTCTTTGATGAGAATGCTAAAAAGGATGGTGTAGTTACCACCAATAGCGGTCTTCAGTATAAAGTGTTGAGAGAAGGAACCGGTAAAAGCCCAAACGCTACAGATGTAGTTAATGTGGACTATGAAGGTACTTTACTTGACGGAACTGTATTTGATAGTTCTTACGACAGAGGAGAGCCTATCGAATTCCCTCTTGACCGCGTTATTGCGGGATGGACCGAAGGTCTGCAACTTATGAAAGAAGGAGCAAAGTATGAATTCTTTATCCCTTCAAGACTAGGTTATGGTGAGCAGGCAGCAGGTTCAATTCCACCAAACTCAATTCTGAAGTTTGTGGTTGAATTGCACCAGGTAAAATAATATCTGAAAGAATAATTCAATATGCGAATTGATATTATAGCAGTGGTTCCGGAATTACTTTCGGGACCACTTTCTCATTCTATAATTAAGAGAGCACAAGAAAGAGAATTGCTCGAAATCCATATCCACGATTTGCGTGATTATGGACTGGGCGCATATAGAAAGATTGATGATTATCCATATAGTGGGGCTGCCGGCATGGTTTTAATGGCTGAGCCCATTTTTAGCTGTATAGAGAATTTACAATCGAAAAGAACATACGATGAGATAATCTATATGTCTCCTGATGGTGAAAATTTGAAACAGACCGTAGCAAATCAACTGAGCTTACTCGAGAATATCATTATTCTATGCGGACACTATAAAGGCGTGGACGAGAGAGTAAGAGAACATCTGATTACCAGAGAGATATCGATAGGAGATTATGTCTTATCCGGCGGCGAGCTCGCCGCAGCTGTACTTGTCGATGCAATAGGACGACTTATTCCAGGAGTACTCAACGATGAAACCTCCGCTTTAACCGATTCCTTTCAGGACAATTTACTAGCTCCTCCTGTTTATACCAGACCTAGTGAATTCAGGGGCTGGAAAGTTCCCGATATCTTATTATCCGGTAATTTCAAAGAAATTGAAAAATGGGAACTGGAGCAATCCTATAAGAGAACTAAGGAAAGAAGACCGGATCTACTTCCGGATGATGAGGATTAAACAGAATTCTTTCCCTATAAAATTGCATAGAAAAATAAGGTGGCAAACAGGCAGATGATGAAAGTGCCATCCACAAGGAATGTGTAGTAATAATCTGTATGCTTCTTGAACGCTTTGCGCAAAATTACTCCCGTGATAATATAGGCTGTCAATAAACCAAAAAATATGCGGATATCGACCGCCTCATACACAAATACCAGTACGGATAATATGAGTAGAGCTACAGCGAGCAATGACAGACTTAAAAGCATTGAATAGCGATAACCCAGGCCTGATACAATAGTCTGTACTTTCTGTTTTTCATCGATCGATAGGTCTCGAAAATCAAAGGGTAGTGTAATAGCAACTACAAAGAAAAATTTTTCTATTCCTGCTAGCGATTTGCTTGTGAAACTCATCGCAGAATATTCCAACGGCACATAACAACACAGCCAGGCCCAGCAAAATCCTATGAGGAATATCTTAAGGAAATTGTAATCTCGCAGACGCTTATGTCCGGGAAAAACAGGCAGAATATATAAAGCTGCAAGTAGACAGGGTATTATGAGGAGTAATTGTATTCTATTACTGAAATTAAGAAAGCAATACAAGCTGAGAATTACCCCCAAAACAGAGCTCAGGACATACCAGGATTTGAACCTATTGAGTTTATTAAAACGCTCCTGAAGTTCAATACCGGCATTAGTGATTTTATTCAGAGAAAATAAGCGATGTAAATTATATATCACCAGCGTACCCAATCCTATGAAAACGTAATAGAGTTTATCAATAGAGATATCGGGATTATATAATGAAGTTAATATAACCGTAGCAACAGCACAACTTGCAATGAAGATGTGACTGTATAGTAAAAAGTCCGTGAATTTTCTGAAAAAAGTCACATGTGGTTAAATTCCTTACAGGTATTTAAAGTTGTGATTTTTTTCAATGTTTTTCAGACTTTCAAAAATGAGTTTGATAACATTTACAATATCATTTTTGTGCGCCATTTCGACTGTTGTATGCATATAACGCAATGGTAGAGAAATGAGAGCTGCAGGAATTCCATCTCTGGAATAAGCAAATGCATCTGTATCAGTTCCTGTACTGCGTGAGGCAGCTTCACGTTGAACAGGTATCTCGTTTTTCTCAGCTGTATCCAGTATTAATTCGCGTAAGATATTGTGCACTGCCGGTCCATAAGTGACGGTGGGACCGTGATTACATTTCACATCTCCCAATGTATTGGCGTCGAGATGTGGAGTCGTTGTATCATGCGTTACATCAGTAATAATTGCTGCATTGGGGTTAATCCTGTGGGCAATCATCTGAGCACCGCGCAGACCGATTTCTTCCTGTACTGAGTTGACAATATACAGAGAGTAGGGAAGTTCAACCTTTTCTTCTTTTATCATTCTGGCTACCTGTGCAATACAGAATCCGCCCATGCGGTTATCCAAGGCACGTCCTACGAAGTAGTTGTCATTCAACTTAATCAGCTCATCTTCATAGGTGATTACACAGCCCACATGAATTCCCAGGTTTTCTACTTCTTCTTTGCTATCAGCACCGACATCTATGAAAATATCTTCCAATTTTGGTGTCAGTTTAGCTTTTTTCCCTTTTCTTACATGAATAGCAGGCCATCCAAAGATACCTTTCACAACGCCATTTTTAGTATGGATATTTACGCGTTTGGAGGCTGCAATTGAATCATCTGAACCTCCGTTTCTGATTACCTTGATAAAACCATCCTTAGTGATATAATTCACAAACCAGGATATTTCATCAGCATGTCCTTCAATTACAACTTTAAAGTCCTGGCCGGGATTAATAATTCCGTAAGCGGTGCCATAGGCATCTATATCAGTTTCATCAACATATTCTTTGATATAATCCAGCCAAAGTCTTTGCCCTTCCTTTTCAAATCCCGTAGGAGAGGCATTATTTAGATATTTAAATAAAAATTCTTCTGATTTCTTATTGAAAACTTTTGTAGCCATAGTTTTACTTGTATGTTTTATTGTTATTTGCGATTATCGGACCAGTTCTGTGGAGACTCTCGCCATTCCCGAAGAGATATGATTTCCTCCGGTGTTACATAATTTTCTTTTTCTGCAATCTGTAGTAATTTATCGTAATTGGTAAGCGATTTATAACGTACACCTTCAGATTCAAAGTTGTTTCTGGAGACATCGAGATCGTAATTGAAAATAGAAACAAGGCCTACTACTTCAAGCCCGGCCTCTGTTAATGCTCTGCAGGCGTTGATTGAAGACTTGCCTGTCGATATAAGATCTTCGACGACAATGACTTTCTGACCCTCAATGACTCTTCCTTCAATCTGGTTTTTCTTTCCGTGCTCTTTGGCTTTGGACCGCACGTAAATAAATGGCAAGTCCATTTTTTCTGCAACGAGAGCTCCGTGAGGAATTCCCGCTGTTGCCACACCGGCAATCACATCGACAAAACCAAATTCTCTGACGAGATTGGCAAGCCCATCTCGTATTGTATGCCTTACTGCAGGATATGACAAAGTAAGTCTGTTATCACAGTATATAGGTGATAATAAACCGGAAGTCCATGTAAATGGCTTTTGCGGACTTAACTTAATTGCTTTTATTTGCAGTAGTTGAGAGGCAATATCTCCTGCTACCAATTCCATAAATTGATTTTATTTTAAGGATTTTCACAAATGTACAAAATCTATATTAACGATTTACCATTTATAATAACTGTTCCCGAAAACTCTCATTTTTTTAATGGGGCTGCTATTATAAGCCCTTTTATCCATAACCCAAAAATATTAATTAGTTATATTGATTTACTCGAGAAACAAAGCCAAAATTACGGCGATATTGTGCTTACTACAAGCGAGCCGGATGAAGCATTTGAATCGTTTACAAGCTTGTTTACGGTAATTGAAGCTGCGGGTGGAGTTGTCCGTAATGATGAGTCTGAATTACTTTTTATTCATAGAAATGGGAAGTGGGATTTGCCGAAAGGCAAAATAGAAGAGGGAGAAAGTCCAGAAGTTGCATCGGTACGTGAGATTAAGGAAGAGACGGGCGTTGATAGCCGCATCAATAACCTATTGTGTATAACTTATCACAGCTATAAAATCGATAAAGAAAGGTTTCTTAAAAAGACTTACTGGTACAATATGCAACTTGCAGGCGAATCGCGATCGTTGATACCGCAACAGGAAGAAGGCATTGAAATCGTCAAATGGATGTCCGGAGATACCTTTTTAAATAAATATCGTGATAATACTTATAAAAGTATCATCGAAGTTCTCTCTTATATCTGAAAAACCCCTAAAACTTAATCAGCCTGAAATCGGAATATTAAACGTCCCCGCGGAGAACTTGTCTCGAGATAACCAGTTTCTGAATCTCGGAAGTACCTTCTCCGATTGTGCATAGCTTGGAATCCCGATAAAACTTTTCAACGGGAAACTCCTTGGTATAGCCATATCCGCCGTGAACCTGAACAGCATCCGTGGAAATCTCCACACATATTTCAGAAGCGTATAACTTGGCAATAGCGGATTGCTTTGTAACCGGCAGATTATTGTTTTTAAGATCAGCTGATTTCCCGATGAGCATTTCTGCAGCTTCAATTTTAGTCGCCATATCCGCGAGCTTAAATGAAATTCCCTGGAATGAAGAGATAGGTTTGCCAAACTGATGTCTTTCCTGAGAATATTTGACTGAAGCCTCATAAGCACCCTTGGCAATGCCCAGGCTAAGGGCAGCTATAGAAATACGACCGCCATCGAGAACCTTCATCGCCTGAATAAAGCCTTCGCCTTCTTCCCCCAGAACCTGACTCTTGTGGATTTTACAATTGTCAAAGATTAATTCGGCAGTTTCTGAAGCACGCATTCCCAGCTTATCTTCCTTTTTACCACCTTGGAAGCCCGGAGTTCCGCGTTCTACTATCATTGCAGTCATACCATGGCTATCAAGCAACTCACCTGTACGCACGATAACAACCGCAACTTCGGCAGAACGACCATGCGTGATCCAGGTCTTATTCCCATTAATAATATAATGATCGCCATCGCGCGCAGCAACACATTGCATACGCCCGGCATCACTACCTGTATTGGCTTCTGTCAGGCCCCAGGCACCGATCCACTCACCGGTAGCAAGCTTAGGCAGATATTTCTTTTTTTGCTCTTCTGAACCAAACTGTAGGATATGGCCGGTACATAATGAGTTGTGAGCCGCGACTGAAAGTCCTATCGATGGATCCACCTTGGCTATTTCATCAATTACAGCGACATATTCATGATAACCGAGTCCTGCACCACCATATTCTTCTGGAACCAAAACACCGAGAAAACCATATTCTCCCATTTTTTTCATAGTCTCTACCGGGAAAGTCTGATTTTCATCCCATTCCATTATGTGCGGTCTGATATATGTCTCGGCAAAATCACGTGCACTTTCCCTAATCATTCTGATATTCTCGAGTCTGTTGTTATCCATTTTAAGTTCAGTATATTATGTTTATTAATTCTTATCTTTCTACTAGTTTACAAAATTTAGCTGTAAAACTATAAAATCTTCTATATTCCTTCATTCTTCTTCTTGCAAATTCTCCTTTTGTGCCTTGTTTTTCCTGTTTATCTCTTTCATTTCAAGAATATTGTGAAGAAGCTTTCGCTCAAATGTGTTTCCGGCCGGTTTATAAAACACTTGTTTAGTTAAACCTTCAGGCATATAATCCTGATCCACATAATGCATCGGATAATCATGCGGGTAGAGATAATCCTTGCCATAATCCAGTTCCTTCATCAACTTGGTAGGAGCATTCCTCAAATGTACCGGTACAGGCGGGTTGTCATTTTTTCTTACATAATCCAATGCCTTGTCAATTGCCAGGTACGCTGAATTACTCTTGGCGGAGGTGGCGAGGTATATTGTCGCATTGGAAAGAATGATGCGCGCTTCAGGCATTCCTACAAATTGTACTGCAGTAGCACATTGATTAGCAATGAGAAGCGCATTTGGATTAGCAAGGCCGATGTCTTCAGCTGCTGATATAACCAATCGCCTTGCAATAAACTTGATGTCTTCTCCTGCTTCGAGCATTCTTGCCAGCCAGTATAGGGATGCTTGTGGATCTGAACCGCGTATCGATTTAATAAAGGCGGAAATCGTGTCATAGTGATTGTCGCCTCCTTTGTCGTACTTGGGTATATTTCTGTGTGCTATCCTTACAAAGTCTTCATCATTCAGAATAATCTTTCCATCTGCGGCTTCAGTCGATTTATATTTGATAGCCATTTCGAGAATATTCAATGATTTCCTTGCATCTCCACCGGCAAGTGTAATCAATGCTTTATAGGATTCTACTGTAATGTCCATTTTCTTCAGCTCGACATCATTTGCAATAGCTGAATCGACTACTTTAATTATATCATCATCCTTCAATGATTGAAGCCTGTATACTTGCATCCGAGAAAGGAGTGCGCCATTGACTTCAAAGGAAGGGTTCTCCGTCGTTGCTCCTATAAGAGTAACTGTTCCGTCTTCTACAGCTCCCAGGAGACTATCTTGCTGTGACTTAGAAAAGCGATGAATCTCATCAATGAAAAGAATAGGCGAGCCTACATGAAAAAATTGTCCATCTTTAGCGCGTTTAAGCACTTCTCTGATATCCTTTACACTAGCGTTAATCGCACTCAATTTGTAAAAAGGTCTGTTGAGCGTATTCGCGATTATATTCGCGAGTGTCGTTTTACCCACTCCCGGTGGTCCCCAGAGAATCATGGATGGAATGTGACCGGATTTAATCAACTTTCCCAGAGCTCTACCATCTTCGAGTAAGTCTTGTTGCCCGACGATTTCGTCAAGGCTTTTCGGTCTCATTCTTTCTGCTAAAGGCTCCACTTTTTATTGATTTGATTTTGGAATGTTTATTATAAAAGCTAACTCAATATGAAGATATTTTGTTACCATTTAAGCTATAGTAATTTATTTAAATTAAAAATCTTTCTCCATTTTGATAGTTTTATCCCAGTATTGTCTTCTAAGCCAGCGAGCTAATCCATCCAATCCCGGAAAGAGAACACGCTCATTGATATTTGATTGATCGAGCTTATCCCTTATTTCCCATTTGAGTTCTGCCGGAATAATAATCTTGAATGATTTGAGCTCGACTCCCGATAACCAGTCGGAAAGAAGAACATTGGGATCTGTCATCATAGAGAATACAGCATATTGGTTTACTATTCTGTCGTCGATGGAGGGCGGTTCAAAGAATAGTACAAATGCATTGTCTTTTAGTTGCTGCAGTTCTACCAAGGAATGGACGGCTCTATCCAACATTTCACTCGTAAAGATATGAGAACCTTCATTTTCAATAACCCTTGCCAGTCGTTCAGGTAAGAATTTCTTGGAGTCGACGTAATCTACTGCGTAGATTATGCCGTCCTGATCGTATTTTTCAAAGTTTTCCGTAGCAAAATGCAATGCAACAAAAGGCGAGTATGTCCAGTCAAGCATCCGCGTGGGAAGGCCATGATGCTGCGCCAGAGCCAGCCAATACCAGACAGAAGTATAAGTATGAATCTTCTGTGAATATTTCTTAAAATTCCGCAGTAAATGCTTTTCAAGATGTGATTCTCCCAGGCGGTTTAATGTTGTGGATAGATCGTATTCGGAGCTTGAACAACCACGATATACATAAGAAGAACGATAACGTTGTAAATCCGGATTATAGGAGTCATAATAAAGCATGCCCATGAGCTCTTCCCAGCTTTCCGGGCGTAAAATTTTAAACCCCTTTTCAGATTTCATCTTCATTCCTCGTAAATCTTGTAGTCGGGAAATGTTTTCCTTGTTTCTTCCTTTAATATGGCCATTATTTCCTCGATAGAATGCTCCTCCTCTTCTTGAACCATATTTAATAATAATGCGTCCTGAAATCGACCTACATTCATTGCAACATGATAGGGAAGGTCTTCTCTGAACGTTACCATTGAATACTTGGAAGAATATTCTTCATATTTTGCTTCAAGCTGCATCTCAATGTCACGTTTTTTTGCAAAGCCCTCATGGGCAACCTGATCTCTCATTTCGTAGAAATTATCGAGAGATAAATCTGCAATTGCATCTGCATTGATTTTACGTGACTGGTAAAACTCTGGAAGGACAACATCCCATTGATGATTGTTTTTCTCTATGAGTTCATTTAGCACATAGACATCTTCAAATCCGCAATTCATTCCTTGAGCGTAGAATGGAACAACCGCATGAGCTGAATCTCCCAAGAGGAAAACGGAGTCATTTACATACCAGGGAGAACATTTCACAGTTCTCAATGCACCCACTGGGTTTTTCTCCATCTCTTCAATAAGATTGTAGAGAAGAGGGTAGGCATCAGCAAAGTGTTCCTTGAAAAAATCCTTTATATCGTCTGCTGTTTTTAACTTGTCAAAGCTCGCCTGGTCAGTATTGCCCAATGTTCTCATAAAAAGCGTCACTGTAAAGGAGCCATCCGTGTTGGGCAATGCGATAAGCATGTAATCGCCTCGTGGCCATATATGTAAGGCATTCTTTTCAATCTGAAATTTTTCTTTCTCACCCGGAGAGATGGAAAGCTCTTTATAAGAATGCTCTAGGAACTGCTGCGAGAAGGAGAAGCGCAAAGAAGCTGCATGACGCAGCATTGAAGCGCGTACTGCTGAATTAGCACCATCGGCACCGATAATTAAATCAGCTATAAAGTCGACAGTTCTGAATTGCTCGTCATAAAAGATAGCGGTGTTATTCTGTAGGTCTACAGAAATGCACTCATAATTGAAATAGCTGGTAATGTTAGGATAGGTGTCGATTTTGTCAAGCAATAACTCATTAAGGCCGGAACGAGAAATGGAGTTGATATACTCCGATTCACGGCCGCTATACCTGGCAAGCCGTGTATTTCCTTCTTCATCGTGAAGCATTCTGCCGTACATAGGAATTGCAATATTTCTTGCGGCCTCTTCCATCTCTATAAGCCTAAGCGTTTTTAATCCCCTGTCTGAAAGAGCAAGGTTAATCGATCTACCTGACTTCTGTCCGGTTTTTCGCATATCAGAACGACTGTCAAACAAGGATACTTCATACCCAAGTTGTGCCATTCTGATTGCAGCTACTGATCCCACAAGGCCTGCTCCGACTACTATTACAGTTTTTTTACTTCTATCCATTATTCCAGTACTTCTTTCAATAATCGTGAAAACTTATACACTTCTTCATAGCTGTTATACAGCGGCACAAATGCTATCCTGATCACATCGGGTTCCCGCCAGTCTGCTATTACTCCGCGGTCTTTTAATGCATGAAATATCCTTTTATCGCCATTAGGTATACGGATTGAAAACTGGCACCCTCTCATCTTAGGATCTCGCGGCGTAATTATTTCAATCCTGTCAGAGACCACATCCTCGAAGCACTGTTCAGCAAAGTCCATCATCTTTATCGACTTCTTCCTGATTTCTGCCATTCCGGCTTCCGCAAATATTTCTAGACTAGCCCGCATGCATGCTAAGGGCAAAATAGGAGGATTAGAAAGTTGCCAGGCTTCTGCAGTGGGGATTGACTTAAAAGTTTCCGGCATCTTAAATCGACTGGATTTGTCATGGCCCCACCATCCTTCAAATCTAGGTATTGCAATATTATGATGTCTTTCATGAATGAAAATACCCGATAACGCTCCCGGACCTGAATTTAAGTATTTGTAAGAACACCAGGCTGCGAAGTCAACATTGTTATCGTGTAGGTTCATCTCCACATTGCCGGCTCCATGTGCCATATCAAATCCAACAATACAGCCATATTTATGCCCTGTTTCAGTAATTGATTTAAATGGCATTACCTGCCCGCTATAATAATTCACTCCACCGATTAAAATACAGGCTGTTTCCTCACCGTGTCTTTCTATAAAATCTAATATGTCTTTTTCTTCTGTATAGTGCTTGCCTGTCGAATATGGAATCTGAAGCAGTGCTTCATCAGGATTGTAGCCGTGAAATGAAATCTGAGATTTAACTGCATAGATATCTGATGGGAAAGCGTTCTTCTCAATGATAACTTTAAATCTTTCTTTGCTGGGCCGGTAAAATGAAACGAGTAGGAGGTGCAGATTTACCGTAAGACTATTCATTGTGACTACTTCTGATTCTTTGGCACCTGCAATCAAAGCCATATTTTTAGTCATGAATTCGTGATAGGGGAGCCAGGGATGCCTGGCATCTGTATGTCCTTCCACACCGAGATTTGCCCAATCTTCCAGTTCGTATTCTACGTATTGCTTAGCTTTTTTAGGTTGTAACCCCAGGGAATTGCCACAGAGATAAAGGAATTCTTCTCCATTTTCCCTGAGCGGAATATGAAATTCCTGACGATATTTCTTAAGTGAGTCGTTGTTGTCAAGAAGTATAGCCTTTTCCTCAAAATTGCTCATAAATCCAATTTATTTATATTTTATACAGACGTTTTTAGGTTCTGTGAAAAAGTCGAGGACATCGGTTCCTCCTTCGCGTCCTATTCCTGAGTTCTTTATACCGCCAAATGGAGTTCTAAGGTCGCGTAACAACCATGTGTTTATCCATACTATTCCGGCTTCAATTTGATGTGCTACACGATGAGCACGATCGAGATTCTGAGTCCAAATTGTAGCAGAAAGTCCGTACTCTACCACATTAGCGTATTTTATGGCTTCTTCTTCATCTTTGAAAGGCATCACAGTTACAACCGGACCGAATATTTCCTCGAGATTGGTACGACAATTATATTCCAGCCCGCTTATAATTGTCGGTTCAATATAATAACCGTCTTTTCTTTGGTCAGTGGGAATGATTCTATTTCCACCGAGTTCGACTTTTCCACCTTCTTCCTTGGCTAGTTCAATATAGGATAGAACCTTTTCCATGTGTGGCCCCGAAACGACGGCTCCGATTTGAGTGTCCGGATCAGCAGGATCACCGAGTTTTAAATTCTTGGTTTTTTCTATAAATCTGGAGAGAAAATCCTCATAAATACTTTCCTCTACAAAGATTCTTGACCCGCACAGACATATTTCTCCCTGATTGTCAAAAGAAGAGTAAACCGATGTTTCTACTGCTTTTTCCAAATCGCAGTCAGCGAAAATGATATTGGGATTTTTGCCACCGAGTTCTAGCGATAATTTCTTAAACATCGGAGCAGCTATACTCGTAATTTTCCTTCCTGTTTTGGTGCCTCCGGTAAAGGAGATTGCCTTGATTTTGGGATGACTGACAATTGCAGTTCCTACTTCATCGCCGCGTCCATTTAATATATTGAGTACTCCTTCCGGCAAACCTGCTTCCTGAACGATTTCAGACAGAAGGAAAGCAGTGTAAGGCGTGATTTCAGAAGGTTTGGCAACTACCGTATTTCCGGCTGCCAATGCCGGTGCAATTTTCCAGGTAAAGAGATAGAGTGGGAGATTCCAAGGAGAAATACAGCCCACAACTCCCAATGGCTGTCGCAGAGTATAATTAATCGCAAAATCTGACATTTGATGAGATTTGCTCTCATACGCAACTATTGTATTGGCAAAGAACCTAAAATTTGCGGAAGCGCGGGGAATATCAACTCTTCTTGCCAGAGAAATAGGTTTCCCATTGTCGAGACATTCTGCCTGTGCTAGCTTTTCATGGTTTTTATCAATTAAATCGGCGATGCGGTGAAGGAATGTAGAGCGCTTATTGATTGATAAATTGCTCCATGCCGGGAAAGCCTTGCTTGCAGCTTCAACAGCCATTTCAACATCTACTGTATTACTGAGTGCGACACGGGAAAACACTTTTCCTGTGTCCGGTCGGAAATTATCCATCCAGTTTTTTCCGACCGGTTCAGTCAAATTTCCATTGATGAAATTGCTTATATTTATCATCTTATTTTCCGGAGTTATAAAAGTAGCTAAGTGCTTTCTTCACTTCTTCTGGAAGATCTGGTAACTGGGACCTTGCAATCATAAGTGTTGAAATATTATGCAGGTCTGAGAAAATGTGATGCTTCTTAGAAGTTTCAAGCAGATATTGATGTCCGCTACTACCTCCGGTTCCCATTTTGTTACCTAGCATTTTTAAAACCATCTGCGCATGTCTGTGTCGCCATGCAATTAAGAATTCGTCAATTTCAGCTATTTTGTTCAAGAACATGTTTGGCAACTGCAATAGTGGCTCATCTCTATACATACGTATGAATAATGCTGCCAGCGTAGCTTTATAGGAGAAATCTAGATTCCCTTTGGCGACCTGCTCTTTATGATAATCCTTGTCGAGAACAGTTCTGTAATATGTGTGGGTATTTCCGAGCATGTCCAGACGTCCTTTCATCTGCTCCTCTGTAAGGTAAGAGCTGTTTTTGATATTGTTTTGCTCTCTTTGAAGCATTTCTTCCAGGGCTGCCTTATAACTTTCAATAAACTTGAATCCTTCTACCTCGATAAAAGGAGTTCTTTCAAGCCATCTATGCACGTGGTATTTTAATGTGTCCTCGGGCTTGATGTCTCTGATTTGATCGCGTTCTTTAGGTTGGAAGGCATCGTAGTATGGCTTGTTATTATACAGTACTCTCTTATCATCTTCCAGTCCAAGAAGAACTTCTAATTTCCTGAATTGAAAGGATTGAAACCCTGAAGCAGGGAATAGGAAATCTCTGAAATCAAGGAAGTCGAGTTGCGAAATGGATTCTATAATCTTGATCTGATCGATGAGTATTTTTAAAATTTCAACTACTCTGTCAAGTTTATAAATAATTTTGCCGAAATCCCCTTCTTCGACCTTGTCTGTATTTAAATCATTGATTACTGCGTCAACTTCATATAGGATCTGCTTAAACCATAGTTCATATACCTGATGAAGAATGATGAAAAGCATTTCATCATGGGCATGCTCGCCAAATTCAGTGCTTCTGGGCTGTTGTGCGCTAAGGATTTTATCGATTTGTAGATACTTCTGATAGTGTATTGCTGCGTATTTTTGATCAGACATGTTGAATGTGTTTTAGATAAAGTAATAAAATAATGACCGACTAAATATAGATAAATATATGTTGATTAATACAAGATAATTTACAATCTCCATAACCTTTGGCCTTTCCTCAAGTATACTCGTTTTAGAAACTCAATTCTATTCTCTGAAGAGTACTTTATGAGAAGAGCTGTGCTTTTCTGAATCCAACCTTATAAAATGAAGGCCTGATGTAAAATTATGGCTTTCTACTTTTATAAACCCGTTATTTCCTTGAACCTTTGATCCATAAACCAGACTTCCCGTCACATCAAATATTTTAATTATCCCTTCAAATCCATTTGGTGTTTTGATTGTGAGATCATCTCCGATACGTAATGGATTAGGGTAGATTTCTATGCTTCTATCCAGCTCTGTATTGTTGGTAGAAGTGGTTTCTGTCGTTACAGTAAATTCGTATACTTCTGAGAAGTCCGGTACACATGTAGTTCTTAAACCATAAGGTTTAACTCGCCAGATGATATTGGTCCAGTTAGGATAAATGGTATCAGGAACATAAAACGGTTCAGTTAGATAAACTACTGTTGAAAAGCGTTTAAAATCAGGCAGGGCTGAATATTCAAGTAAATACCCGACTGCTCCTTCAACAGGATCCCATGAAAAAGTAACGTCATCAAAATACAGTTCTTCCTCCAATGCCGGACTGATATTATTAATGCTGAAATCTTTAATTTCAGGTAGGTCCGGTTCTGAGACATCAAGGCCTCTGGTAACAAGAATGTTGTACCTCATTGCTTCAGCCTGTTCCTCAGAGAACATTCCGCGGCAACCTGCTTGGCTATAACTCATTATTAAACGACCATCAGCATGGAATTTTACACCATCTGCATCTATCAGTTGTAAAAGGCTCATTGAATCAGCATCACAAGGCCATCTGGAATTTAGGAAATCAGGCGGTGTGTCACAGAATCCATCTCCGGCATTATAGCAATTGGTTCTGGCGACCAATTCAGTTTCTCTATTTCCAATAACCCTCGGTGCGGGTTTTCCGGGCTCATATTCTCCCCAGCCTGCAAATGTATGTGGAAGAGAAAACATGTGACCTAGCTCATGTGCCCAGGTATAGGCACTTGGACGCATACAGTTATAGCCTACGACGAGACAGTCAGGCCCTCTTGAATAATAACCACAATATCCTGCAGGATTACTTACAAAGAATAAATTCATCGCTCCTTCTTCCTTGTGTTCGTTCATCATCTCAGCCCCTAGTGAAGTCGTTTCATGATTATAATATTTAGTGCTTTTTATGAAATTGATGTCTGAGATATATAAGGAGATACCATAGGTTTCCAGTTTGGAAAATGTCTCACAAGCTTGCTGAAAAAAAGCATCCATATTTATGAATCCGGTACTGTCATCTTTTCCTACAATATGACATACAGTTTTAACATAAATCATTTCACCGGCTCTTGATGACATCCAGGGTTTTTCCAAGCTCTGAAATTCAATGAGCCCGGGACTCATAAATTCTTCGGTTCCGCAACTTTCATCCTGAGCTTGAATTGAAAGACTGAAGCTGAGTATCAGGACTAGAATTGCGATAGGAGAGTAGGACTTGTTGTTCATATTTTAATAATTTTGATAAAGGAATTGCAGCAAAATTGAACTAGAATACACGCACTATGAAATGCTAATATAGAAATTATGAAGGATAAGTTGAAATGTCCCATTTATCTTCATAAGATGATTTAATTAAGCCTTTCGGCAAATGGAAATCTCGAAATTAAAGTCACCGCTACTTTAATCATTGGCAGATAGCTATATATTGAAAGTTACTCTAAATTATAATTACTGCATAATCAATATCTTATGACTTGATTTGCCTTCATTTGTTATAATGTGTACAAAGTGAACTCCAGAATGCAGGTCTCTCAAATCAATTGACGTGGTATTACCATGTAGATTCTTCCTGATTTCATTCAATACAAGAGCTCCGGTGTTATTATAAACTTTGATAGTGACATTCCCGGCAAAGCCATTCTCTGATTTAATATTTAACGATCCACCGGAACTGGCGGGATTTGGGAAAATACTTCTATCTAAACTGAAATTTGCACTTTCAATGGAAGTGACCATTGTCTTAAAGTTATGCGTTGAACTGAATTCCAAGTCACAGAATGTAGTATATCCAAATGGCTTTACTCTCCACTGAATATCCGTCCAGAATGGATAGATTGTATCCGGAACATAAAAGGGTTCTGTCAGCAAAACTTTAGTTGACATATTATTAAAAGCAGGTAAGGGAGTATATTCCAGTAAGTATGCTATTGCACCCTCAACCGGATCCCAGGAAAAGGTCACATTGTCAAAATACACTTTTTCGTCTTGTGCCGGACTGAAGTTTTCAATTTCATGGTTTGTGATTGCAGGAAAATTGGGTTCTGAAGTATTCCATTTTCTCGTCGTTACAATATTGTATTTCATTGCAGCGATTTGCTGTTCAGAAAACTTGGAACTACAAGCATCGATACTATAGCTCATAATATTTCTACCATCGGAGTAAAACTCTTCGGAATTGACATCCTTTTGCTTTATTGTGCTAAAGGTGTCTTGATCACAAGGCCATAAGTCACTTAAGTAATCAGGCGTAGTATCACAGAAGCCATCTCCCGCCTGGTTGCAATTGGAGCCGTCAACCTTTTCAGTGAGGATGCCGTTAACGCGATTGGGAGTAGTTTTTGTGAAATCATAGTCTATATCCTCCCAGCCATTAAATGTATGTGGTAATGAGAAGAAATGGCCGGCTTCATGAGGCCATGTTTTAGAGCCACTACCGAGACAGCTATTTTTCAAAGCAACAGCATCTACCATAGGCATGTAGTAACCACAAGCTCCGGCAGGATCTCCTACAAAAAAGATATTCATTCTGTTTGCAACCTTATAGTTAACCATCATTTCATATCCATCCTCATTATTATGGTTGTAATATCTGGTATTATTGATAAAGCGTATTTCCGAGATGTAAAAATTTATCCCTATTTTATTATAGATTTCATTCAACTCACAGGCTTGTCTGAAAATTATAGTTCCATCGATATACCCACTTCCATCATCTTTCCCTACAATATGAGCAATGGTATTAATATTCAACATTTCTCCCGCCCGCAGAGCAGGCATTTGTGCACCATTAAGCTGAAACTCTATTAATTCCGGACTTCTGTATGCTTTAGTAGCGCAGAAGTTGTTTTGTGCTTTAATGGAGGTTGTTATAAAAATGGCAAGAAGAAATAAAATTGTAGTTAATGATATTTTATGAAGTCTAGCGTACATATTGGACCGAGTTTTTATCAGTGGAATAAATTAAATTATGTTCAAATATTATATGGTTACCCTTACAATCAATAGCAATGTAGTTTAAATTAAACAAATAGGGAAATATCCTTAATTTAATTTATGACTAAAGGCTGCAAATGAGCTTGAAATAATTGACAGGAATTAGTTGAAATAAAAAACCGACAATCAAATTTTTTTCTGACTGTCGGTTCTATATTAAAATTTATGCGCTTTATGCTAAGGCATTATAATGATTTTATGACTTGATCTGCCTTCATTGGAAATCAGATGAACAAAATGAACACCTGGTAGTAAATCGTTGATATTTACACTGAATAAATTATTGTTACTGCTTGTAAACTTTTGCTCAAGAACTGACTTCCCGGTACTGTCAAATATTTTCACAATTAAATCACTTGTGAATCCTGCTTCTGATTGAATATTGAGAAGTTCGCCCGGTTTTGCCGGATTGGGATAAACAGTTCGGTCTTCCTGCAATTTAGCTGTTTCAATAGAAGTCACTAAGGTTGAGAATCGACGGGTTTCTCCAAAATCTGCATTACAGAAGTTTCTGTGCCCATAAGGCTTTACTCTCCACTGAATATTAGTCCATTCTGCATAAAATATTTCAGGCTGATAGAACGGCTCAGAGAGAAAGACTTTAATTGAAAAATTATTAAAATTGGGGAGTGGAGTGTATTCCAGAAGGTAACCGATAGCTCCTTCAATTGGATCCCAGGAAAATGTAATATTGTCATAGTAAACCTCGTCGTCTAAGGTTGGCTTAGGGTTTTTTACTTCAAAATCAGTAATTTCCGGATAGACCGGTTCTGAGGTGTCAAGCTCTCTTACCTCTATCATATTGTTTTTCATTGCTTCTGCTTGTTCGTGAGAAAAAATACTTCTGCAGTTGCTATAACTCATTATGTTTCTTCCATCGACATGAAATTTCACACCATTAGGATCTTCTAGTTCAATGATACTCATTGAGTCTTCATCACATTGCCAGGACACGCCTAGGTAATCGGGTGGGGTATCGCAGAATCTGTCTCCTGCAGTATTACAGTTTGATCCGTCCACCGTTTCTAGATCTCCAAAATTTGATCCCGCAAAGGTGTGTGGAATATTGAATATATGGCCGATTTGATGTGCCCATTCATAAATGCCCGGTTTCATACAAAGGTTGCTTACGAGCAGCCAGTCATGACTGGGCCTGGAGTATCCGCAGGACTCCAGCTGACGCCCGGTAAAAAAGAAATTAATGGCATCTTCAACTATGTTATTTGATACCAATTGGAAACCTGATTCTCCGGTGCCTTGAGCGTAATACTCATCATATTCAATGAACTTAAGGTCAGAGAGATAGAATTCAATATCGTGCTTTTTTAAGGTCATATTAGTCTCACATGCAAGCTGAAAAAAGTCTTCAATATCGACATACCCGGTTCCTTCTTTGTTTTCAAGAATATGACTTATTGCACCGAAGTAAATTGTTTCATTTGTCTGAGCACTAAGTCCTATATGGAAAAGGATAATAAATAATGACGTGAGTAGAATACTAGGTAGAAATTTTTTGTTCATAGCTGGTTAATTTAACACTTAAGAAATTAATAGTAAGGATAGCTCAACTTGATTGCGATAGCCTTATCCAGCTAAAACTAATAAAAATAAACGGTTTTATGAAATCCTGACAAATAATCAACTTGGAATAGCTGATGGAAACAATAAAAAAAACCGACATTCAGACTATTATCCGAATGCCGGTTATGTATCTTATTTAATGCGTTATTATGTTAAGGCATTATAACTACTTTATGACTAGATCTACCTTCCTTTGAAATGAGGTGAACAAAATGGACACCAGGCTGTAAGTGATTGATGTTTACACTAAACAGATTGCCGTTATTGTTTACAAAATTTTCTTCAAGAACTGTTTTACCGGTACTGTCAAATATCTTCACATTTACATCACCTGCAAAGCCTGATTCCGATTGAATATTCAATAATTCATGTGGATTTGCCGGATTGGGATAAATGATTCTGTCAGACTGCAGTTCTGCATTATTTACAGACGTGATTACCGTAGAGAAATTGTGAATTTCTCCAAATTCTGAAACACAAACAGTTCTATGTCCATACGGCTTAACTCTCCACTGAATATCAGTCCAGAAAGGATAAATTGTATCCGGCTTATAATATGGCTCTGTAATAAAAACTTTCGTTGACATTGTATTGAAATTGGGAAGCGGAGTATATTCCAGTAAATATCCGATTGCGCCCTCTACTGGCTCCCATGAGAAAGTGACATTGTCAAAATAAACCGACTCATCTTGTCTTGGGCTGAAATTTTCAATTTCAAGTGCATCCATATATGGCAAGTCAGGTTCTGAAGTATTCATTCTTCTTGTAGTAATTATGTTATATTTTATTGCTGCAATTTGCTCATCGGAAAAACCTACTCCACAACCATCACTACTATAACTCATCATATTCGTTCCATCGGACTTGAATCTTTCATTGTTTACGTCCTTCTGGATAACATAGCTTAACTTATTCTCATCACAAGGCCATCTGTAGCTTAGGTAGTCAGGTGGCGTATCGCAGAACCCATCTCCAGCTTGTCTACAATTACTTCCGTCCACTTTTTCAGTCTGTACTCTGCCGACAGAGGCAGGTGTGTCTTTTTCAAGAGCGTAATCGGTTCCTTCCCAGCCATAAAAAGTATGAGGCAAGGAGAAAAGATGCCCTAGCTCGTGAGGCCAGGTAATAGATCCACTTCCCAGACAGCCATTTTTAATAGCTATTGCGTCGGTTGCAGGCATATAGTATCCACAAGCACCGGCAGGATCTCCAACAAAATATAAATTAACGGCTCCGGCAACATTATTTTGTTGCATCATTTGTCTACCGGCTGTATAATCGTGATTGTAATACCTGCTATTATTTATGTAACGAATTTCGGAAATATAAAAATTGATCCCGAAATTATTATATACTGCATTGTTTTCGCAAGCTTGCCTGAAAAGAACATCTGCATTCACATATCCACTTCCATCATCTTTTCCGACAACGTGCACGACTGTCTTGACATGCATCATTTCGTTTGATCTCATCTCCGGCATCTGTGCACCATTCATCTGGAATTCAATAAGTTCCGGACTGCGGTATGCCTCTGTTCCACAGAAAACCTGAGCTGATGATTCCATAGTGTAACTTATTCCAAAGAATAAGACAAATAATAAAATTGATAGCTTTTTATGCATAACTGAAATTATAGATTTAAAAAAATATATTGGTGAAAGTTTGGTTTAAAACTTACTCCAATTTTTAAAGGTACTAAATTAACGAAAAGGGAATTGCCTTTGTTTAAAAAAAAATTTAAAAAAACTATTCCTTCTCACATCATTTTTGCTTGATATTGGTTATAGAATTATGTAATTTTGTACATCTTTTCATAAAAATATTTAAACAAATGAGTAAAGTAACAGTAGTAGGAGCTGGGAATGTCGGTGCAACTGCAGCAAACGTCCTTGCACATAAGGATATAGTAAAGGAAGTTGTATTGTTAGACATAAAAGGCGACATAGCCAAGGGGAAAGCCCTTGACTCCTGGCAACAAGCTCCTATCGATTATTATAGCACGAGAATTAAGGGAACTGATGATTATAAGGACACCGCTAACTCTGACATCGTTGTTATCACCGCGGGTATTCCACGTAAACCGGGAATGACTAGAGATGATCTGATTAATACCAATGCTAAAATTGTGAATTCAGTTGTGGCATCTATTCTTGAGTATTCTCCGGATCCGATTATCATCCTTGTATCCAATCCGCTTGACGTTATGGTTTATGCTGCACATAGCGAATCCGGACTTTCGTCAAAAAGAGTATTTGGTATGGCCGGTATTCTTGACACCGCAAGATTTAGAGCATTCTTAGCTACTGAACTCAATGTTTCTCCTAAGGATATTCAGGCAGTATTAATGGGTGGACACGGTGACACAATGGTTCCTCTACCAAGATATACTACAGTAGCCGGCATTCCTGTAACCGAATTAATCTCTGAAGAAAGATTAGATGAGATAATACAACGTACTAAAATGGGAGGAGGAGAACTCGTGAATCTTATGGGAACCTCTGCATGGTACGCTCCGGGAGCCGCAGCTGCTCAAATGGTAGAATCCATCGTAAAAGATGAAAATAGAATCTTCCCATGTTGCGTGAAACTCAACGGAGAATACGGAATGGATGATGTATATCTGGGAGTTCCTGTTAAACTTGATGAGTCCGGAATAGCTGAAGTAATGGAACTGAAACTCAACGAAAGCGAACTTGCTTTACTTAAGCAGTCAGCTAATCACGTGCGTGAAGTAATGAAGGTTTATGATGACCTTAAAGGTTAATCAGTAGACAATAGAAATAAGCGAAGTCCATATTTTTACGTTTATGGAATTTGCCGGAAAAGATATCCTGTTGCCGGATGCAAATAAATATCTGACAACAGGATTTTTTATACTAAATCATCTCAAAGCTCTGTTTTATAGAAAATAAACGATTTATGAGAAGACAGTTGATTTTAATGCTTGGGATAATGTTTTGTGCTTATAGCTTATTTGCGCAAAGCGATAAATTATCGAATTACCGGGATTCATTAATCTGGTACGGAGATATAATGCACAATGCTTCGGTTCTCAAGAACAGAAATATTGCTGAAAAGGAACTATCTACTCTTATAGAAAGGGTACTTAATGAGGATCGCGACTTTAAAGAGTCATTTAGCGGGATTCCCGGTTTTCGATTCCTGTATTCTCCTGACAGCACTTTCCGAATTGCAAGCTGGCAGCTTGTTGACTCCTTGGAACATGGAAATTTTAACGCTGTATTTCAAATAAAAGGGGAACAGCCAATCGCTTTGCAAGATGTATCTGAGAATGTCGGAAATCCGGGGAACGGTAAGTATAGAAGGGGCAGATGGATAGGAGTTGTGTATTCAGATATCATTTCTTATGGTCCGGTAACCGATTCAAGTTATATTTTAATCGGGTCAGGTATTATCGATAAATTACACTGGAAGCATATAGCTGAAAGTATGAAAATTGTCGAGGGCAAGCCCGTATTTGGGAATAATGGTTTTAGTAAGAAACAGAAAAGTTTTGATAGGGAAATTCTAGAGTTTTCAGCAGGCTCCGGTGTCTCTATGCATTATTTTCCTAATAAGAAATTAATTGTTTTTGATGATTTACAATTGGTGGTGGACCCTATTTCCGGGAGACACGGCTATGTGCCCTCAGGATTTTATAATGCTTACCGTATGACAGAAAACGGTTGGATATATGAAGAAGATGTCGAATTGTTTAATGATTAATTTCTGTTATACAATAAATTAACTGAGTTGAAGGAAATAGAAAAGCATAGTATTGAAACTGTCAGAACAGCCTATTATTTTAGTTATGGGAATACGCAGAATGCGGAACACCTGTGGATAGTCTTCCATGGTTATGGACAGCAGGCAGATGAATTCCTCAGTCCGTTTCAGAATCTAGATAAATCTAAGCATGGAGTTATTGCACCGGAAGGCTTAAGTCGGTTTTATGTAAAGAATGACTGGGAAAAGGTTGTCAGTTCATGGATGACTAAGCGATTCAGAGAATCTGAGATTATGGACCAATTACATTATCTCGATAAAATATACCAGAACTATCGTACAAAAGCCAAACATATCCATGTCCTGGGTTTTAGTCAAGGAGTAGCGACTGCGGTAAGATGGTTGTACTATAAACAACCTCGGGTAAATTCTATGATTTTATGGGCAGGTTGGCCGCCAGAGGATGTAAATTATGCAGAAAAGTCCGATTACTGGAAAACGATAAATAATACTTACGTCTATGGCAATCAAGATATATATGTTACTGAAGAAAGGATAAAAGCATTTAATGACAGATCAGATTTGAAAGACTTGAATTTTAAAACGATTAAATTTGACGGTGGACATCACTTGTCACGCTCTGTCATCGATAAATTATCCTCTGAATTTATTGATTTATAGTCCATCTGACAAAGTATGCTTTCTTGTTTTCTAATGATTCATGGGGAGCTTTGACGATTTTAGACAATCGATAGGGGATAAGCCAGACTATTTCTTCATTTGCATCGACTAAGACATAAGTTTTCTCCTTAGCCCATCTGTCCAACTTAATATCAGTAAGATATTTTTTTACCTTTTTTGAGCCTCTCATTCCATTAGGCTGAAAACGATCACCATTCTTCCACTTCCTCAATTTTAAAGGGAATTGCTCTTGCCCTAGCCATAGAACCTGTGATTCGTCTGATTCATTTTTAATCGTGCTTATACTCATGATATGTGTATCTGCGCTATACTCAGCAGTTTCTCCTTCAGATGGAGCTGTGATTTTTATAGCTTCCTCAGAAACCTCTTTATTATCCTTAAGCTTACGCAAATGTAATGTCTCTCTGTCCTTTAATAATTCGTAACTATCCGATAAGACTGTTCTTCCGATTTCGGCATTTAATATTTGCTCTATCCGGTCAGGGTGAAAGTTGAAATCACGTAGAAAATCATACAGAAATGCTTGTATGACATCCTTGGAAGCAGAACCTCCCAGATCAATAATTTTCCTTTCACCTTCTTTCCTTATAAGCTGACTCTTCAATTGCAGAAAAGAATATTCTGCTGCTTGAGATCTGAGATAATTGTTATGCAGAAAAACTCTTATTCCGGTATTTAAATCCGAATAATGCTCCCGAAAAAGCGGGATTAAATGATGTCGTACTCTGTTTCTCTCGTACTTGTCTGATATGTTGGTTTTATCTTCTCTATACTCAAAAGAATTTTCTTGAATGTATCTGAGGATTTGTTCAGTGGAGCAGAGTAGCAACGGTCGTCTGTAAAAGGAAGACTTGATAGGAATTCCAGGTTCAGACCATAAATTTCTGCCTTTTCCTATGTTCATGAATAAAGATTCCACATAATCATCCAATGAATGAGCTGTAACAACATATCTAAAAGGCTCTGAGATAGAATGGCCTTCGGGATTATTCATGAGGTCTTCAAAGAAAGTATATCTGACTTCTCTTGCCCATTCCTGGATATTGCTTTCCGGTACATCATTCTCATCTACCTGAAATGTATGAAAAGGGATGTTGTGTTTTTTTGCAAGAGTTGCTACAAACTTTTCATCCTCATCAGCTTCTTCTCTCAGACGGAAGTTTACATGAGCAATTTCAAACTGATAATCTCGTTCTCTTAGGTAATGAAATAAGGCAATGGAATCCTTACCGCCGCTACAGGCGAGTAAAAGTTTATCAGTTTTAGTAAAAAGCGTATATTTGCGAATTGCAATATCACATTGCTCTATTAAATTAGTCACGAATAAGAAATAAAATTTACCGTATGAAAAATCTTTTAGTATTCTCTTTATCTATCTTTCTTACCTTCAGTTGCTGGGCCAATAATGCATCTGAAGCACAAAATACCAATAAAAGCCGGGCACTTGCAAACCTAACTGCAATAAATAATTATCAAAATCCTACACAAAAAACTTTACCGCCAGCAAAGCCTATTCAATCAAACTTTCTTACACACGATAAGTGGTCACTTAATAGTATAGTTGCAAGTGATGAAGCTTTGGAGAAATTATACGATGGAATCACTCTGGAAATCAGAGAAGACGGTTATTTCTCTATCTACAAAAATGGAAGCAATGAGATTTTCAGCGGAGTGTTCAGACTGGATCTTTCAACGGACAGGCTTGTACTTTATCCAAGAGAGAATGAAGAGAATTGGGGTACCTCAGAGTGGAAAGTACAATATAACGGCTCTATGGTAGTTCTCACCGGAACTGCAACTTACCGCGATAATGGAACTATTCTTCTATTTCACAGGGCAAAGTAAGAATCACCTGTAAATCCCTCTGCTATTCAACCATTCCTGAAATTTACGTGCATTCTGTAAATGCATGGAAAGTGTCTTAGCAAATGCATGTTGACCTGAGTTGTCAGCTTTTGCACAGAAATAGTAATAGTCGTGTTCTTCGGCATTTAATACTGCATCAATACTGGAAATTGATGCAGTTCCTATGGGGCCAGGAGGTAAGCCAGCATACTTGTATGTATTGTACGGTGAGTCAATCTCCAGATGTATTTTTAATACTCGATTTATATCAGTCCTGCCCAGTGCATATATAACTGTAGGATCAGCCTGAAGCGGTATTCCTTTACTCAATCTGTTCAAGTACACGCCGGCAATTCGAGGTCTTTCGGGTCTGTATTGAGATTCGCGCTCTACAATTGAAGCGAGTGTATATACTTCTTCTTCGCTCATCCCAAGTTCAGTTGCTTTTTCTTTTCGATTATCTTTGCTCCAGAAACTGTCGTGCTCATCTACAAAGCGCTTGAGAACTCTTTCTGCTGTCGTGTTGTAATGCATGAAATAGGTATTGGGGATAACGTAAGTCATAAAAGATTTGTCCTCAATGCCATAAACGGAGAGCAAGGAATCATTTGCGAAAGCTTGAGCATAATATGCTGAATCAAATTCAAGATAACTGGCAATCTTGGCTGCCAGGTAATTTGGAGTGCTTTCCAGGTGAATCGTTACAGAAACCGGCTCTTGTTGACCTCCGCGCAATTGTCTCAATGCTTGAATAAGCGAGCTGTTTTTCTCAATTTTATATTTACCAGCCCGGACTCTTTCAGTGTAATTCATCCTGTCGGTAAGGAATGAAAATATCGATTCATTCATTTCAAATCCCGCATCTTCCATTATGTTGAATATGTCATCGATGTCGGAACCTGTCGGAATGGTAAGAATAATATCCTCCTTGATTGAAGATTGTCCCGAGAATACGGCCATAGAGAGATATATAGCAACTGCTGCTATAATCAGGAAAAGCCCGATAGCAGTATATTTGATATATTTCATTATAGAATCAGTATTGCTCCTCTGAAGAAGGGAAGTCACCGCTCCTTACATCCTTAATATAATTGGTAACGGCATTCAGGATTTCTGTGTGTAAGTCAGCGTATCTTCTTAAAAATCGCGGATTAAAATCCTTGGTGATTCCCAGGAGGTCATGAATTACTAGAACCTGTCCGTCAACCTCGCTACCTGCGCCTATGCCTATAGTCGGTATCGAAATTGCTTCGGTCACTCTGGCGGCAAGAGTCGCTGGTATTTTCTCAAGAACAACAGCAAAGCAGCCTAACTCGTCAAGTAGCTTGGCATCAGCTATAAGTTTTTCAGCTTCTTCTTCCTCCTTAGCTCTCACGGCATACGTACCAAACTTATAGATTGATTGTGGAGTTAAACCCAAGTGTCCCATCACCGGAATACCTGCAGAAATAATCCGCTTAACTGAATCAGCAATTTCAGAACCACCTTCAAGCTTTACGCCGTGTGCTCCCGACTCTTTCATAATTCGTATCGCAGAATTAAGCGCAGTCGTTGAATTGGCCTGATATGAGCCAAATGGTAAATCTACTACAACAAATGCTCTGTCAATCGCCTTTACTACAGACTGAGCATGATAAATCATGTGATCAAGAGTAATGGGGAGGGTAGTTTCGTTTCCTGCCATGACATTGGAGGCGGAATCTCCGACTAAGATTACGTCTATCAGAGCTTCGTCAACAATCTTGGCAATTGAGTAATCATAGGAAGTAAGCATTGCTATTTTTTCATTTGCTTCCTTCATTTGACGTAGTGTGTGGCTGGTAACTCTTTTTACTTTACTGTGAATTGACATAAATTGAATAATCTTTTGTTTATTTGTAACGTTAAACTTGAAACGCTAATATAAGTTTTTAAAATAACTCATTGTATGAGAAATATAGCATTAATTGCAATAGCCCTAATAGGAATTTTATTTACTGCTTGTAATAACGAGCTAGACTTGCTAGGTGACGAGGGACAGGTCGCTGTGGTGTACGGAATTGTGAACATGTCTGATACCGCTACTTATGTCCGTGTGGAAAAGTCATTTGCCGATCCTAATATTTCGCCAATTCAATTAGCAAAAGATCCTTCATTGCTCTATTATGAAGATGTTCTAGTTGAATTATTTGATGTCCAAAACAGTGGAACTCGATACACTCTGAAGCGAGTTGATGGTAATAAAGAAGGATTTGTACGTGAAGCAGGAGCATTTGCGGAAGCTCCGAACTATCTCTACAAAATAATGAATGACAACATGGATTTTCCAAAAAATTCAACTGTTAGGCTTGAAATCCATGATATTGACACTGATACCTTGTTAGCTGCTTCTACAACTAAACTCATCAATAAGATAGGAATTCAGTATCCCAATGCTACCAGTGTGGGCGGAAGCTTGCGTATGGTACCGGGAACACCCTATAAAATTCGGTTAAACAGCGGAATCGGTTCTGAAAGTGATATTTCATATTTCATAGCAAGTGTTTCCTATATTGTAAAAGGCTACAATCGGGACTCACAAGAGATGTTATACAGAATACCGCAGGAGGTTTATACCAACGAATACAAAAGTCAGTATGACATTGAGTTTCACCCGGAAGCAATATTTGGATTGCTAGGGGAGACCTTGACGCCTAACGTGGAAGTTTATCACAAAATTGATTCTGTCTTTGTAAACGTTTCCTGCTACGGATTGGAGCTTAACGAGTACAAGGATATTCAATTGTTGAATTCCGGTATTACAAGTAGTTCTGTAGTTCCAACCTATAACAATATAGAAAAGGGACAAGGCCTATTTACTTCAGGTAGCTCAGCTAGTAACGGACCATTTTTATTTTCCTTTATTACTATCGACTCATTGAATAAGTACGAAAATACAAAGGGATTAAATTTCAGGCCATAACTGACTCCTTGTCAGAAGATAATTTTCAATCTGACAGAATAACTCCTCTATACTGCCAATATATCTGACTTGTTGTCACAAAACCCCAATGGCACAAGGCTTGCTTATATATAAGTATATTTATAATAAAAGTAAATTTGGCTATATGAGTAAAATAATTGGAATTGACTTAGGAACGACGAACTCTGTTGTTGCGGTAATGGAAGGTGGTGAGCCACAAGTAATTACTAATGACGAAGGACGTCGTACCACACCCTCTATTGTGAGCTTCATGGATAACGGAGAGCGCAAGATTGGTGATCCGGCCAAACGTCAGGCGATTACCAATCCTGAACATACGGTGTCTTCCATAAAGCGTTTTATGGGAGCTCGTTATAGTGAAGTTAAGAACAACCTGGGAGGGATTTCATATAAAGTTACACAAGGTGAGAATGATACAGTACGCGTACAGATAGGAGATCGGAAATATACTCCACAAGAATTATCTGCTATGGTTCTGCAAAAAATGAAAAAAACTGCTGAGGATTTTATAGGTAGTGAGGTGACTGAAGCTGTTATTACTGTTCCGGCATATTTTAATGATTCTCAAAGACAAGCGACTAAGGAGGCTGGCGAAATTGCCGGCTTGAAGGTGAAGAGAATTATAAACGAACCTACTGCAGCAGCTCTTGCTTATGGTATGGATAAGACCGGAGGCGATAAGACTATTGCAGTATATGACTTGGGGGGAGGAACATTTGATATTTCTATTCTTGACTTGGGAGAGGGAATATTTGAAGTGCTTTCTACTAACGGGAATACGCAGTTAGGAGGAGATGACTTTGATATGGTTATCATTGATTACATGGCTGAAAAATTCAAGTCAGATGAAGGTATTGACCTGAGAAAGGACCCAATGGCTCTTCAGAGATTGAAGGATGCAGCAGAAAAAGCAAAGATTGAATTGAGTTCATCAATGCAGACAGAAATCAATCTACCATATATTACTGCTATTGATGGTGTTCCAAAACACCTTGTAACAAAGTTGTCTAGATCAGAATTTGAAAAAATGATCGATCCGCTTGTAGAGAAAGCTCTTGAGCCTTGCAGAATTGCATTGAAAGATGCTAATTTATCTACCAGCGATATTGACGAAATTATACTTGTAGGAGGATCTACTCGAGTGCCTAAAATTCAGCAATCAGTTGAAGAGTTCTTTGGTAAGGCACCAAGTAAAGGAGTAAACCTTGACGAAGTGGTTGCTTTAGGTGCAGCTATCCAGGGAGGAGTTCTAAGCGGAGACGTTAAAGACGTTTTGTTGCTAGACGTAACACCACTTTCAATGGGTATTGAAACAATGGGTGGAATCTATGACGTAGTAATTGAGGCTAACTCGGCTATTCCTATCAAGAGATCTAAAGTTTATTCAACAGCATCGGATAATCAGCCGCAGGTAGAAATACATATTCTGCAGGGTGAAAGACCGATGGCAAGCGATAACAGAACGGTAGGAAGGTTTATCCTGAGCGATATTCCACCTGCAGCACGAGGTGTTCCACAGATTGAAGTAACCTTTGATATGGACGCTAACGGAATACTCAATGTAAGTGCAGTGGATAAAGGAACAGGTAAGAGTCAGAGTATCAGAATTGAAGCTTCTACCGGTTTAAGCGATGCAGAAATCGAGAAGATGAAAGCTGAAGCTGAGCAGTTTGCAGAAGAGGACAAGAAGAAGAAAGAGAAGATCGATGCAATGAATACTGCTGATTCCTTAATCTTCCAGACTGAGAAGCAATTGAAAGACTTCGGGGATAAGATCCCGGCAGATAAAAAAGCTCCGATAGAGGAAGCTTTAAATGAACTGAAAGAAGCTCATAAGTCTGAAGATCTTGATAAAATAACTACAACTACTGAAAAGCTTAATCAGGCGTGGTCTGCTGCAAGTCAGGAGATTTATCAGGCGCAGCAGGACTCTGCAGGAACAGCTGATGCCGGGGCAGGAACTGATAGCGGAACCGAGCATAGTGAAGATGTTACAGATGTAGAATTTGAAGAAGTAGAGGATAAGTAGTCCTAACGACTTTATATAAATAGAAAGGGTTGCAATCATTTTTGATTGCAACCCTTTTTTAATTCCTATTACATGGATTTATTGTTTGTCGGCAATTACTTTGGCAAGCCTTTCAAGTTCCTCCCTGGAATCCTTTTCCAGATATGAAGAAGCAGGACTTAAGAGAAATCTTTTGATCTGATTCCCCGTCTCATAAATGTAATGAACCTTTAAAATAGTGTTGGAATCAGGAGTTTCATCAAGAGTGAATTTCTTGGTAAGGTGAAAAAATTCATTGCTTACAGTTGAGACAATATAATTAGAACTTATATACTCGATTTTAACTGTATCTCTGAATTCCATTTCATCATCGAGATGTACAACTTCATAAATGGTGCTGTAGTCATTTTCTTCAAGGATGCGGGTAGCTTTTATTCCTTTTTGCCATTCCGGCCAGTATTTCATATTACTCATTACGTCTAAAACTACTTCCGGCTTTGCATTGTATTCCTTTTCAAGCATATACTCCACGTTCCCGGCGGAAAGTAATATAATAGACAAGACTATGAGAACTACACCTATGAATGAGCCCAGGAATAGTAATACTTTTTTCATATATAGCGTGTTATGGTATTTTAGGATTACCTGATAAGAGTTACATCGCCTTTTCCTCTGAATTCAGAACCATCAGGTAAAATTACAGTAACTCTATACAGGTATAGATCAGCCGGTGCTTTTTCTCCACCGTTAATAGACCCATCCCAACCATCTTCTAGTTGATTACTATAAACTACCTTACCAAATCTATTAGTAATGATAAACTCCTTAATCAAGTCTTTTGGAACCGGTGATTGCTTAAATAACGGCCTGAAGAATTTATTGTCATCCAGGTCTGGGCTGAAAGCATTTGGTAATTGAATCTGAGGTTTTTCTCCTGTAATTACAACAAATATTTCCTGCTCGCAGCCAAAGCTATTTGTAAATGTCACTGAAATTATATTTTCTGTATCTTCATTGAGAATCGCCGTTCTCGCGCTTAGGCTATTGGTGCCGATAGTAGAACCGTTATACCTCCACACGATGGATGATTTATCGATGTCATCTTCTGTAATCAGATTAACATCAACTGAAGATCCTATACCTACAACCAGACTTGGCTTAACTTCGATATTAGCCGGCACATCCTGATAAAATCCTACTCTAACCATTCCTCTGTTGAGACAGCCTTCCTCATCATAAGCCTCGAGCACATAAGTGGTTGCTACATCAGGGCTTGCGATAGGGTTAAAGCAATCTGTACAACTCAATGTATTGGTGTTGGACACCCATCTGGGATTATTTAACATCAGACCTCCTGCATTTACAATGATTTGAGCAGTCTCTCCAGGACAGACAGTAATAGGATCGATAGGAATTGGAGGAATATTTACATTAACTGTAATAGTCTCTTTAACAGGACAGCAATTTTCCTTGGTTGCCGTTATAGTATAAGTCGTAGTTTCTCTAGCTGTTATGAGTGGCTCCAGACAATCTGTACAGCTTAAACCATCTTCAGGTGTCCACTTTATATCTGTTAGATCATCCTGAGGGAATGCCCTTACCTGGACAGTCTTTTCATAGCAAACTGTTGTATCTCTCGGTATGATATTCAATTCTGTATCTATAACTTCTATGTCTATAGATTCTCTGATTTCACAAGCACCATTAATACTTGTGCGATAATAGGTTGTATTCTCTTCCAGTGTTACAAGAATTGAACGAAGGGTATCAATGCCATTTATAATCGAAGGGTCATAATCCCATTTATAGGTGATATCAGGGTAGTTCTCTTCGACTACCAGTTTTGCATCGGTTATTTTAATAACATCACCCTTGCAGTATTTAGTACAACCTGGTTCAGTAGAAGGAGCAGCCATAAGTCCAAAATCTGGTATTGAATCCACTCTGATATACAAAGAATCACTTATGGAACAATTGTAGAAGGTTAAAGTACCTATGAATAATGTACTGCTTGTTATTGTTGCAGTAGGGGTAAGAGAGCTTTCGTCATCCATCACATCCGGATGATTCCAGCTGAAATAATCAGGAAAGTTAGTATCTGCGTTTAATTTTATGCTTCCTTGCTCACAGTATTGAGTAGGATCAGTCGTAAATAAATTGACAACGGGATCTATTAACTCAACGAATATACTATCTCGATATGTGCAAGAACCTATTTTACCTTCCACATAGAACCAGCCATCTTCTGTAGGTAGCAAATTTGTTTCTGCTCCTGTAGTATTACTTACTAATTCTTCAGGAGACCAGGTATAGTTGCTAGTCGGTCCTGATACGGATATGTTTATGGGAATATCTCTGCAAGCAAGTAAGCGCTCGGATGGGTAATTGATTTTAATAGAAGGTTCCTGAAGCAATTGAATTTGATAGCGCAAGGAAGAGTTGAGTTGAGTATCATTAACTGAAATTACGATTGACTCAGGAATTCCAGGGCTACCACCTGCCAGTGGAATTATGCTGAAGGATTGTTCTGTTTCTCCTTTTAGAAAAATTATTTCAGAACCCAGAGTAGTAGTATAATCAACACCTCTTTCTGCGGTGCCTGATAATTCGACGTCTAAAATTATATCTTCCAATGCTGCAGGAGATATTGTAAAGACGATAACATCGGAACAGGTTCTGACCAATACATCAGCTTCACTTCTAAGCTCAGCCTCTAGATTATACTGTGCTTGAACTGATATTGCCGAGAATAAAAATCCAATAACAAAGAGATAAAACGCAGGTAACTTCATAAATGTCATTTATATATAGATAAACTGAACTGTAAATATACAATAAGTCTGATATATATACGATTTCGATTATGATGAATGTATTTTAAATCTTTTATACCGAAGTAATTAACGACAGCCGGCGAGAGATTCACGAACCTGATCGTCGGTAATTGTCATCTTGGAATTATTCAGGACCTTTAATACGTAGTTGAGGATTTCAGTAATTTGGGTGTCGGTAAGAGCTATATTTTCCGGCATTTCTTCATTATAAACAATCCCATTAATTAATAAATCAGTCTCAATTCCGTACTTGATAGAGCAGGGGATTCTCGCTATATTTTCCTTTAAATAATCAATGTCGGTAAGTGGTGGGATAAGAGCTGCCAGACCACTACCATCCTCCATGTGGCAATTACTGCAATATCCATTATACAGGACTCTGCCTTTAAAGTATGGATCATCATAGCAGGATTGCGTTGTAAAAAGAATGAAGCATATCAATAAAGCAATCAAATTTATGAAATACTTTTTGTTCATTTTTACGCATTTATTCTTCTTCCGCATTAATCATCGAGTATTCTGCCAGTAGATTATCGATATCTTTCATCAGTCTATTCACGTCATCTTTATCTGTTCCATCGCAAAATGACCGGATTCTCCCATCCCAATCTACCAGAATAAATCTTCCAGAATGGTTAAAACCGCCCGGAGCATCTTCATCTTCCATTGCAATTGAAAAATAAGATTCTGCAATATCGTAGATTTCTGTCCTGATACCGGTTACAAAAGACCATTTGTCAGAGCTGACTCCCAGTTTATTGGCATAATCCTTTAGGCGTGGTACTGAATCCCTTACAGGATCAATACTGTGGCTGAGAATCTTCACCATATCATTCCCTTCGTAATGGTTATAAATCCTTAAAAGCTGAGCAGCCATCTGCGGGCAGATCGTAGGACATGCTGTGAAGAAAAAGTCGGATACATAGACTTTGTCTTTATAAGTCCTATTCGTGATATAATTACTATCCTGATCTACAAAAGAAAACTTGGGGATAGTATGATAAATCGTATCCCCATCAGCGCTTACTTCCTTCTTTCCTAGTATAGGTAAGGGTTTTACCTCAGTTGTGCAGCTTTGAATAGAAGCTATTGCCAGGACAAAAGCTATAAAACCTATTAAAACGTTATTAGCCTTCATGTGTAGTAAGAACTCTTCTGGAATTTTTAATCATGTCATCAGTAAAGATTCCGATTCTAGATATTTTATCCAGTTCTTTCTTCAGATAACTTGTATCTCCGGTATGCATTTTAAATTCTTCCATCCATTCATTCATCATTTTGTCAGCTCTCATCAGCCCGTCAATATGTCTTAAGATGTTCACGGAATCGGCCGGGTTCATTGACTCATTATTTGCAGTTAATTGCACCAAAGAATCAACAAGCCTATTGACGACAACCATTTCTGGCATAACTTCGTCGTGAACATCAATTACCTCATTTTGAAGTGCCGTGGCCGGATCTTCAGAACAACTAGTAATTAGAGAGAAGAATAAAAATGTGAATAATAAAGGTGAAACTAGATTTTTCATTTTGTTTGATAAATTTTATGGATTAATCAAGATCATCATAAATCTCGATGAATTTTTGTGCATGCGCAATAGAGTAATCAGTTGCGGTACGGATTGAATTAATTTTGCCGAGTTCATTTCGTAAATAAACAGTGTCTCCCGTATCCATCTTAAATGCTGCCATCCAATCATGCATAGTCTGATCAATTTTTTCAAACGCAGCTATTTCATTTACTATGCTTATTGAATCATCGCTGGATGCCATAGCCTTGTTATTGAGTATCGTTCTCAACTGGTCCGCCATCTTATTGATTGTAATCATTTGTGGCATAACGATATCGTGTGCTTCGATTACTTCATTCTGTAACTTAGTAGCAGGATCATCATCAGCACAGGATGAAAAAATAAAAATTGTAGATATAGCCATAATAACCGGCAAAATAAGTTTTCTCATTTAATTGAAATTTTTATTTGTTATAATAATGTAATCTGCAATGCCTTTGCTGTCTTCCAGAAACTCGCAATTTTCCATTACTGCCATACTTATAGTAGCAACACGGGGTTTGCAGTATTCCTTAAGGTATACATAAATTCCCTCGTAATTGTTTGAATGATAGGCACCGTTAAAGTGCAGTATTTTCTTTTTCCCTTTTATGTTTACACAAATGTTGTGCGCCATTACTGCATCTTTTATGGCCTGAGCTTCAAGTAAATACATTGGTCCTGAACCATGCATATTCATACCACTCCTCAGGTTTGCATAGGATTCCAGAGTCGTATCTACCGAAATGGGCATTGACGGCATATACTCCGGATAAACCGTTGTCAGTTCTGCCAATGTATCCAGACCATGATAGAAAACTGTTCTAGCATATCTTCTGGGAATATTGCTTGCAACAAATTTTCTGTTTTCCTCTTTTGCCAGTTCTACCAGTGGCTTATAATCAGAGTAATTATTCCATAACCTGGCATCTTCTTCAAATGAAGATTGCACAATAAACCCTCTGAAATATTCATCGACGATGGATTGCTGATCAAATTCTATCATTTCAGCACCTAGAATCCAATCTTCATTCTTTTCAATGAGAGCCTTGGATGTTTCTAGTTGAATCCAATGACCTATTTTATTGTCATGTAATTCACCGAAGAGAACGACATCCTTCTTCTTATTCAAATCTTTTATAAAATTAACCCAACTTATCTCCTTGCCGGAACTATTGTAAATTTTATAAGCAACTGGAGTTTCTTGAGCAATTACAGAAAAAGACAACAAAAATACAGTCAAAAAGAGGCATAAAAATTTATTCATAAATTGAAGTTTCGTGGAATATTACACAAATATGAAATATTTTTGGTTTATATATCAACCTTTCCGATAATTTATTGTAGAATAGTATAAGAATAAACTTATACATTTAAAATGCGAGCGCAGAAAAGCAAAACAGCGATTCTGTGGTTCAGAAATGACTTGCGTTTACATGATAATGAAAGCTTAACTTATGCTATAGATTCCTTTGACAATGTAATACCGATCTATGTATTCGATAAAAGGATGTACGAGGGAACAACCTCCTATGGATTCCCTAAAATCGATACATTCAGGACCAAGTTTTACATAGAAAGCGTGCTTGCCTTAAGGCAGGCATTGAGGAGTAAAGGAAGTGATCTCATTATCAGATACGGAATAACAGAGGATGTCTTGTCTGAAATATGTCAGACCTTCGGGGCAGAATTTGTTTTATGTAATCGTGAACGCACCACGGAAGAGGTTAATATCCAGAATATGCTGGAACAGTCTCTCTGGCAGAAGGGAGCTGAAATATTGTATTTCAGGGGTAAAATGCTCTATTATACCGCTGATCTGCCGTTTCCTATTAAACATACTCCGGATACCTTTTCTCAATTCAGGAAGGAGTTGTATAAAATTGTTCCTATACGGGACCCGTTGCCTGCGCCCGATAGAATCAGAACTTATACCGGAAATGTGGATACTGGAGAGATACCTGAAAGAGTATCAATCTTAAGTAATACCGATAAGTATCCTGATGAAGTCCGGGTAATAGGTGGAGAAGATGAAGCACTGAAAAGGCTTCAGGACATGGAGAGACTCCTACAGAGATTCAATATCGATGAATACAAGTCGGATTCATTTGAGGATTTTTATACCACTCATCTGTCCCCCTGGATTTCCAAGGGAAGCCTCAGTCCTAAGTTATTATATAAAACTCTATTGCCATTTGCGGAAGCTGAAAACACCAAATACGTGGTACAAAAGATTATCAATAACCTCTTGTACAGAGATTTCTGCAGGTTTATGGCCAAAAAATATGAGGATAGAATCTTTTATAAAAACGGTGTGAAAGGGGAGACCCCAAGAGAGAGTTTTCTGGATTTAACTGTTGCCAAGCGATTTATCAAAGGGAAAACCGGGATTCCTATTATCGATGCGCAGGTGCGCAAACTTATAAATACGGGCTACCTCACTTCCAAGTCAAGAAGAATCCTTGCATCTTTCTTTATCTTTGATCTCAAACTTCCGTGGTTGTATGGAGCTGAGTTCTTTGAAAGTCATCTGATAGATTATGATCCAGCGAGCAATTACGCCAATTGGGGGATTCTGGCTGACACTTATCATGAGACTGTGGGAAATGCATACATCAATATAGTACATCAGGCAGAGAAATTTGATCCGGAAGGAGTTTTTGTCAAAAGATGGGTGCCGGTATTGTCAAAGGTCGATGAAGGGTTGATTCATTATCCGTGGAAGTGGGAGCCGGCTCAACGCAAGAAATGGGACTTGCCTGAATCCGTTTATCCGTTTCCGATTGTGAGCCCTAGATATTCCCTGGTTTAAACTAGGCGATAAGTCCGTCGGACAGATGAATAACTCTGTCACTGATTTCAGCGAGGTTTTCGTTATGTGTAACAATGACAAATGTCTGGTTTAACTCTTCTCTTAACCTAAGGATGAGAGCGTGAAGGTCTTCGGAGGTTTTGGAATCCAGATTCCCGGTAGGCTCATCTGCAAGGACAATATCCGGATTGTTGATGAGAGCTCTGGCCATCGCGATACGCTGTTGTTCACCGCCTGACATTTGACTTGGTTTATGGTCTTTACGTTCTACCATACCCAATATATCCAGAAGCTCCATAGCTCTTTCATTTATCAAGCGCTGATCAGTTCCTGCGATTTTAGCCGGAAGTAAAATATTCTCAAGTGCTGTAAATTCCGGAAGTAGATGGTGAAATTGAAAAACCAGGCCTATATGTTTGTTTCGGAATTTGCTCAGTTCTTTATCATTAAAGGTGAAAGGGTTTTCTCCGTTGAGAAGAACGGTCCCGGAGTCGGGGTTGTCAAGTGTACCGAGGATATGTAGTAAGGTGGTCTTGCCGGCACCTGACTGTCCGGTTATAGAAACTATTTCCCCTTCTTCTATACTCAGACTCACACCCTTGAGTACCATTAAGTCACCGTATGACTTTATTATATTACTTGCAGAAACTATGGGCATCTATATGGTAAATTCATTTTTAAAATAAAATACGTTCTGCAAATATAAGAGTTCCGTGCATCTTTTATCAGCTAATTGAAAAGTGCATTCAGGTGAGTTCATCATTTGTGTAAACTAAAATATTAATGCTTAAGTATATTGCTACATGCACTTGATTACGTTATAAGAGCGAGGGAGACCAGAAAAAGGCTGTTTTAAACAAAGAATATAATTTTTAAAATGGGCTGTTTCATCTTATCTTTGTAGACCAATTGGATTGCCTTATGCATATACTTCAACTCTGTAAAAAGTTTCCGTACCCGCTTAAAGATGGCGAAGCAATAGCTGTGACATATCTCAGCCGCGCTTTCAACGCACTCGGGTGTAAGGTTTCTCTGCTCGCGATGAATACTTCCAAGCACTTTACAGATGTGAATAGCATTCCTGAATCCTTTAGTCATTACAAGGAAATCCGATGCACATATCTAGATAACGAAGTCACGGGAATAGGAGCCTTTAAAAACCTGTTTTCATCCAAATCTTTTCATCTGACACGATTTTACAGTAAAGAGTTTGAAGATGAGTTAATTTCTATGCTTAAAGCCAACACTTATGACATCATACAAATTGAGTCTCTTTACCTCGCTCAGTATATAGATGTGATTAGAGCGCACTCCAAAGGACTCGTGGTCATGCGCGCACATAATGTGGAGCATGAAATCTGGGACAGGATTACGATGAACACTCAATCCTTGCCAAAGAGACTTTATCTGAAATATCTCACAAGAAAACTCAAAGTAGCCGAAAGAGAATACCTTCAGGATTATGATTACCTAGTGGCAATTTCTGCAAGAGATTTAAAGCAGTTCAGGACTATGGGCTACAAAAACGGGGCTACGGTTGCTCCTATAGGGATTAAAATCGAGGATTATAAGCCATTAGGCTATCAGCAATATAATATGGAAATGAATCCTTGTTTTATCGGTTCACTGGATTGGATACCCAATATTGAAGGTCTTGAATGGTTCCTCGATAAGGTGTGGCCTGATGTTGCTAAGGAAAATAAAGATTTGTTCTTTCACATTGCCGGAAGGAATGCAATCAAACCTGTAAATTATCAGAGGGAAAATACTGTATTTCACGGTGAAGTTGACTGTGCTAGAAGCTGGTTAAGCAATTATAATATAATGATTGTGCCCCTACTGAGTGGTAGTGGGATGCGTGCAAAAATCATCGAAGCAATGGCTCTTGGTATGGTCGTTATTACTACTACAATTGGTCTGGAAGGGATACCGGCTGAAGATGGGGAACATATTCTCATCGCTGACAATCCTGAAGATTTCAATCGCGTTTTTACATATCTTAGAAATCATCCCGAGCAAATAGGCCGTATCGGTAAAAATGCCCGTAATTATGCTGAAACTAATTACAATAATATTCTTATAGCCTCCAGACTATTGGACAACTATAGAGAATACCTCGGAATTAATGATACAGAACCCAAGGGCAAAGAAAAACGAGGTGAAATTGATTATTCTGTTTCACTATAATTTGTTCTGGATTTGAAGATAAGTATCGTCTGTTCCCGATTTCCTTACCCCATAGAAAAGGGAGACAAACTGAGGATGTATCACCAGATTAGAGAGTTGTCTGCCGATTATGAAATTCAACTTGTGTCCCTTACTACAAAGGATATAGATGAAGCGCACAAGGCTGAATTGTTAAATTACTGTAAGGAAATCAAGATAGTAAAGTTGAACAGGTTTCGGCAAGTATTCAACTTACTCAGGAATGCTATAACGGATATACCTTTTCAGGTAGCTTATTTTTATGATCCCCTTCTTAAAAAAGAAATACAGACAACGATTTTGGGCTATAAACCAGACCTTATATATACACAGCTTATAAGAACAACTGAATATATTAAAGCAATTCCAGGTTTAAAGATACTTGATTATATGGATGCTTTTTCTCTAAACTACGAGCGACGCATCAAGAAGAAGTCCGGAATAATGAAGATGATTTACAAGGAGGAGGTTAAACGGTTGAAAGAATACGAGAAAGATGCATATAGATACTTCGATAAACATTCCATTATTTCTGTGCAGGATAGAGACTCCTTGGTAATCGAAGGGAAAAATAGCATTCAGATTGTGAAAAATGGAGTCGATGCAGATTTCTTCACCCCAAAGAGAGCAGAAAAAGAATTTACTCTTGTTTTTGTAGGCAATATGGGTTATGAGCCCAATCAAATTGCTGCCAGGTTTATTCTCGATGAAATTTATCCCGGAATCAAAGCTAAAAGAAAGGACATAAAAGTACTGATTGCAGGCGCAAGACCCGATAAAAGTCTACTGCGTTTTAAATCTTCAGATGTAGAAATTAGCGGTTGGCTTGATGACATAAGGGATGCCTATAATCAAGGTGTAATTTTTATTGCTCCATTATTCAGTGGTTCAGGTCTTCAAAATAAAATTCTGGAAGCAATGGCTATGGAATTGCCCATTATTACTACATCGATAGTTAATGGTTCCATCGGTATTAAGTCGGGAGATTTTATCGAGGCTAATACCGCAGACGAATTTGTTGAAGGTATTTTAACACTGATGGATAATCAAAACTTGCGTGCGGAAATGGGTAGAAAGGGTAGGGTCTTTGTCAAAGAGAAATATACTTGGAAAGCTACAACAGAAGAGCTGAAAAGCTTGTTGGAAGAATTGTATGAGAATAGTTGATTATCTTTGCATTTTAGGCGTAATTGCCAAAATACAATGAATAAGACCAGATAGAATTTAAAATGAATATACAAGTGGATAAAGAAATTAGGTTGAGTACAATTGAAGAAGCGATTGAAGACATCAAAGCCGGTAAAGTGATTATCGTCGTTGATGACGAAGATCGTGAAAATGAAGGAGATTTTGTCTGCGCCGCAGAATGCATCACTCCTGAAATTATAAACTTTATGGCCAAGCATGGCAGAGGCCTTATCTGTGCACCTATTGAACGATCCCGCGCAGAGGAATTGGAACTCCAGATGATGGTTTCTGATAATACTTCACTGCATGAGACGGCATTCACTGTATCAATTGATTTGAAAGGTTATGGCTGTACGACCGGAATATCAGCTTACGATAGGGCAACCGGGATTAAAAAACTTACTGATCCTAATATAAAAGCTTCTGACTACGCCAGACCCGGACATATTTTTCCACTTGTGGCAAAAGAAGGCGGTGTGTTAAGAAGAACCGGACATACGGAAGCAACAGTTGATATTGCTAAACTTGCCGGGTTCTATCCCGTAGGTGTACTCGTAGAAATTCTCAACGAAGATGGCACGATGGCAAGATTGCCGGAATTATTGAAAATTGCTGAAAAGTTTGATTTGAAAATCATTTCCATTGAAGATTTGATTTCCTATAGGATGCGTGAAGAAAGTCTTGTTGAACGCGTTCAGACTAATTATTTGAATTCGCCTTACGGCAAATTTGAAGTGATAGCATATCGTCAGAGAACGACAGGAGACATACACCTCGCTGTTAAAAGAGGGGATTGGGCTCCTAATGAACCCGTACTTGTAAGAGTTCATTCCAATACTGCTACAGGTGACCTTCTGGGAACTATATTCAACGGCTATGGCGGACTGCTGCATAAGGTTATGAAGAAAATTGATGAAGAAGATCAGGGTGTTCTTCTTTTCATGCGTCACAGTCAGCGTGAATCAATTCTTTCTATACTGAATCTGCTTGAGCATAAAGATGACCCGGATATCTTACAGAAAAAAGGTGATCAAAGAGATTATGGTGTAGGAGCTCAGATTCTTCACGATCTGGGTATTTCTAAAATCAGATTGTTAAGCCGCGAGAAACGAAAAAGGATAGGAATCCTCGGATATGGACTGGAGATAGTCGAAGAAGTAATCGTCTGATTAAATACTTTTATAGCTCAGGGCACATTACTGTTCTTTCGCTCAAGTTGCCGATATAAGAAACACTGAATTCAAAAGCATTTCTTGCCGTTTTGAATTGTATATTATCCATAATATTGGCATCATAGGAAAATGCGAAGGTTACCTCATTTACCTCAAATCCAGCGAGCACTACGACTGATGTTACATTGTAACTGTCCAGATAATTATTTGCACGTCCCCAGGCTCCGAAATGCATAGCAAATCTCGCATCTTTCTTAAATCGTAGTCGAGAGGAAGAACCAAGGTTTAATTCCATAAACTTACCCTGCATTCTCCAGACAGCTCTAGGACTTAAATGGAAAATACGAGAGACAGGAAATGTGTATTGCGCATCTGCCTGAAATAACTTCTTGATTCGCACATCCTGAATATATTGAGGCCCACCCGGTATCAATTCTTCCTTTTTGTAGAAAGAAATATTATTGTTCAAGATATGGCTGACAGAAGCTCCTATACTAAATAAGGAATTTGAACTCGGCTTAGTACTGAAGTTTAATCCGACTACTAAGTCCGCAAAACTTAAGCTGTTAAATGGTAAACGTTCCGATGTACCAAAGACAAACTGATCGACGCCATTGAACTGGTCCTGAAAGGTTAAATTCTCGTAATTGATACTTTTATTGATCATGGAAAATCTGAAACCACCACTTAAATAGGTATCATTTTTCCCATCGAGCAACCTATGATATGCTCCGGTAAGTCCGATAAATGTAGTATTGTAATTATAAATTGAAGTCCTATCAGTAAGGAACATTATCCCACCGGAAGCTGCATCGCTAAAAGGTCTTTTACTGACATTAAACCTCGCGTCACCGCTGATTCCGGTAGTGTATAAAGGTTCGTTGAATGCTCCTCTCCATTGATCACGGTAAATGGCAGTAAGCTTGTAACTTCCATTATAAGCTCCGCTTAAAGCCGGATTCAAATAGAGAGGGGCAGCATAAAATTGTGAGAATGCAACATCTTGCGCTGTACCGAAATTCCAGATGAAAAATACGGCAAGTATAATAGTTGTAATTTTCTTCATAAGAATAAGTTCCTTTCAATGAGCTAACGCCATATATGGCTTATTAATTATCGAGAAAGCCCATTTCTTTCATCCAGTCATCGTTATAAATCTTGGAGACATATCTGCTGCCATGATCGTGAATAATAACTACAACAACACTGTCTTTGGTGAATTTATCTTGCAATTGGTGTACACCTGCCATTGCAGATCCAGCCGAATACCCCATCAGGAGACCTTCTTCTCTAGCCATTTTTCTTGCCCAGAGTGCTCCATCTTTATCAGTGACCTTTTCAAAATGGTCGATCAGCTTGAAATCAACATTTTTCGGAAGGATATCTTCACCGATTCCCTCAGTTATATAGGAATAAATTTCCTTTTCATCAAATATCCCTGTTTCATGGTATTTTTTGAAAACTGATCCATAAGTATCAATGCCGTAAGCCTTAACATTTGGATTTTGTTCTTTCAGATATCTGCTAGTTCCGCTGATAGTTCCGCCAGTACCTACGCCCACTATTAAGTCAGTGACTTTACCATCTGTCTGACGCCATATCTCAGGACCGGTACTTTCGTAATGCGCCTGGCGATTGGATAAGTTATCATATTGATTAAACCAGTATGAATTGGGTACTTCTTTACTCAGCTTTTCTGCAACTGAATAATAACTCTGTGGATCATCCGGAGCTACATTGGTAGGGCAGACGATAACCTCAGCACCCATAGCTCTTAGCATATCAAGTTTGGCCTTAGACTGCTTGTCATTAGTTGTAAAGATGCATTTATATCCCTTTACAGTTGCTGCAAGTGCAAGTCCCATTCCGGTATTACCCGAGGTACATTCTATAATAGTTCCTCCGGGTTTAATTTTCCCGGCCTTTTCAGCATCTTCAAGCATCTTGAGTGCCATTCTGTCTTTAATTGAATGCCCGGGATTAAAGGTTTCTACCTTAGCAAAAATCTGAGCAGGGCAGTCCGGAAACAAGTTGTTTATCCTGATTAAAGGGGTGTTTCCGATTGTTTCCAATACGTTATTATATACTTCCATAAAGTTTATTGTTCCTTTTGATGCAAATATCTCAATTTTACAAAGAATCGAGTATCCATAACGCCAAGATAATTGGCGAGCATCGGTGATACCACTATCAACACGTTATTCTGAAACATGTTCGCTGGAATATTAGAAATAACGCGAGCATAAGCTACGCGGTTATACATTGGATTGGTTATTTCAATATATGAGTTTACCGGAGCATCATTAAAAAGGACAAAGAAACCAGTCTGTTCTTTATTCTTTGAGTTCCAGTATGCCATTCCATGTTTATTAGCAAGTTCGGTTTCAGTATAAAAAGTAAATTCTTTGGCCATATCTTCCTGGACGTAAGAAAGGAGAGTTGTGCTCGTATTAGTCTCCGTGGCTTCAATACCTTCCAACGGAAGATAACCGGCTAGCAAGAGTTCATCAGGTTGAAGTCCCCCTGAAATCTGAGGATTCAATCTTTTGAATGTTTCCTTATCCATCTGCAGCATACGGTGCCTTACGGCAAATGGAGAATCCTGGGCTTTCACCTTATAATAGACTTCGGCATATTTGCCGGCAGGCCTTTCAGTGGTAAACATTGATTCAGGCTTAATAGGTATACGGATATTATCACCGACTCTTGCAATTTCATAATTCAACTGAGGATTATAGGTATAGAGTGCGAAAACATCTAAACCAAAATATCCACTTAGTGAATATAAGGTCTGCCGCGCCTTTAAAGTGTGATTATAAAAAAGCTGCTCATCTGCTGCACTTGTAAGCAAAATAGAATCACCATGGTTGAAAATAGCCGGCATGATATATTCTTCTGCCGTAGAAAATTCCTGGGCACTTATACCGGACATCAGCATGAGACAAATTAAAACCGTAATATATCTTAATGTATTCATCCCGTAAAATTAAGAATTTTCACTCACATTACAAATAAATTTAATATAAATGAAGTATTTTGACTGTTAGTTCGGCATTTTACAGCATTTGGTTAGAAAAGACATCTTAGATTACTTCAAGATTTGCGAAAGCAAGCGATCTTTAATGGATGTTGCGGTCCGATATCTGAATGACCAAATAGATTGTACTCAAGAAAACGAATAGTGAATTAAGCAAATAGATATATATAGATTTAGAAAGTTTTACTTGATGTGATTACACGTCAGCCGGAACCACCACTGGATTTCGTAGAAAACCTTGAACAGTTAAGAATTGAGTGAGCATCTTACTTTTATCTCATATACTAAACACAGATTTCATAATTATGGAGTAAATTTTTCAGGGGGCATCAAAGAAATTGTGAGTATTCTAATAAACAGGCATAAGACAAGAAATTAAAGAATATTTAAAATAATCAGATGTAAATGCTGTAAGGACTGAAACTTACGTTATCTTTGTAGAAGTTTTTAAGGGAAACCTCAGTTATTGCCAGTTATACTATAGATGCTCTTGTCGCAAGTGAATTCATTCCTCAACGTTAAGTCAGCAATTATATTTATTACTTTTTGATACGAGGAAAGCCCTATTTATATCATTTTTAATTTTTTTTTATGAATATTTTTGTTGCTAAACTCGATTACGCTACTCGTGAGGAGAGCTTGAGGAGAGCATTTGAGGAGTACGGTGATGTTACATCGGCTAAAATTATTATGGACAGAGACACAGGACGTTCCAAAGGATTCGGTTTTGTGGAAATGTCTGATGACAACGCTGGTCGCGAGGCTATCGAAAATCTGAATAATTCTACGCTTGATGGACGCACTATTGTCGTTAAAAAAGCGCGACCAAAAGGGAGATAATTTTCTCCTTGTTTATTCAGGAATAACTGAGTGAAAAGATTTAGCCTGCATGGTTTCCATGTGGGCTATTTTTTTAGGTCCTCATGTGAGAAAGACAGAGGGAGAAGATACTCTGCACGCGGGATATAGAGGGTTTCATGCTCATCTGTTCCCAGATAGATTGAAAAGGTTTCCTTTTGTCGGACTACAACTTCAGCCATTGTCTGGCGACAGATTCCACATGGTGTGATAACAGACTCAGTCCATTTCCCTCTGGAAGTCCCTATAATAGCCAAGGAGAGAACTTTCTCATTAGGGAAGTTCTGCATTACATTGTGTAAGGCTACTCGTTCAGCGCACAAAGTTGCCGGGAAGGATATATTTTCCTGATTACTTCCATGTACATACAGCCCATTACTCAGTTTCACAGCTACACCAATTGCAAACTTTGAATAAGGAGAGTAGGAATTATCTCTTGCAAGCTTGGCTTCTTCCATTAGCTTTCTGACATCTTCATCCAGATTGCGGTAATTTTCCAGTATCTCATAACCTCCTTCAAACGTTCTTTGCATAACTATCTATTTAATTCCTAAAAAAGATTCCGATATTCCTTATGTATAATTCAAATATCCGATAAATTTGCCCACTGTTAAATACGAATGTATGAAAAATATCCTCATAATTGGCGCAGGTCGATCAGCTTCTGCGCTGATAAATTATATTTTAGGTCAAGCTGAGCAATATGAATGGAAGGTTACTGTTGTCGATATGGACAAAAAACTCGCGCAACAGAAGATAAATAATCATCCTTCCGCTGTAGCTCATGGTCTCAATGTTCAAGACCCTGATAGCCGCAGGCAATTCATTTCTGTTAACGACGTAATTGTCTCATTATTACCTCCGGCGCTGCATATATTGGTCGCTGAAGATTGTGTATTGCTTAAAAAACATCTTGTAACCGCTTCTTATGTCTCGGACGATATCCGTAAGCTGGACCAAGAGGTTCGTGATTCTTCGCTCATTTTTATGGGTGAGATGGGACTCGACCCGGGCATTGATCACATGTCGGCAATGAAGCACATACATCAATTGCAGGATGATGGCAATGAAATTATTTCATTTAAATCCTATACCGGTGGTTTGATAGCTCTGGAATCGGACGATAATCCATGGCATTACAAATTTACATGGAATCCTATGAATGTTGTGATTGCCGGACAAGGAACAGCTCACTATTTACTTGATGGCCGGTATAAGTATATCCCGTATCATAGACTTTTTAATGAATGTGAAACGATTGACATTCCCGGGGAAGGTGAGTATGAAGTATATGCCAATCGCGATAGCCTTCCTTACAGAGAACTATATGGTTTAAGGGATATTCCGACATTGGTAAGAGGAACAATAAGGGGAGAGGGCTTTTGCGAGGCCTGGAATGCCTTTGTACAACTCGGGATTACAGATAACTCTTTTAAATTAGAAGATTCCGACAGCCTCACTTATCGTGATTTTATACTTTCTTATGTAAATGAAAGTGTTCCCGGCACTGTTGAAGAAAAATTTGCAGAAACGCTTGACATAGAGCTCTACTCAGAATTGATGGATAAATACAAATGGTTGGGATTGTTTGAAGAGAAAAAGATAAGATTACAGAATGCAAGTCCTGCTGAAATTCTACTGGATCTTTTGCTTGATAAATGGCAGATAAAGAAAGAGGATAAAGATATGATTCTCATGCAACATGAATTTATCTACCTTAAAAATGGTAAAAAGCATAGGCTTATATCAAGCCTGAAATACCTAGGGAAGAACTCTACGGATACCGCTATGAGTCGGTTAGTAGGTTATCCTCTGGGCATAATTACAAAACTCATTATGCTAGGGAAGATCGATCTTACCGGTGTTAATATCCCGGTTATGCCTGAAATTTATTTGCCGGTGCTTGAAGAACTCGAGACCTTAGGAGTTCGTTTTACTAGTACAGAAGAAGTCTTGGATTGATGAGACAGCATGAAATATATTCTGCTCTTAAAACTGCTTTTGAAAATACTGTCGACGAAAGACAATTGCAGCAGTGGGCAAGGATATATCATGAAGATTGTTTTATGCGTGGCGAAAGAAATTGCCCTGAAATCGAGGAATTAATTTCAAGGCTAAGGGAAAAGGAACCCATTCAATACGTAGTCGGCAATGCACGTTTTTATAATCTTGACTTATACGTTAACGAGTCTGTACTTATCCCAAGACCTGAAACGGAAGAGTTGGTTTTTCTTGTAAAGGATAAAATTGAGAATAGAGCTAATCTTGATATTCTGGATATCGGAACCGGAAGTGGTTGTATTCCATTACTTTTAAAGAAGCTTCGTCCTGATTGTAGAGTGTCAGCCTGTGATATTTCAGAATCTGCTCTTGAAGTTGCCCGGATTAATGCTCAGAAGAATAAGCTTGATGTTAAATTTATTAAAGCAGATATCCTTAATTATGAAGAAGCGACTGCATTTTACGATAAAACCTACGATTTAATTATAAGTAATCCTCCATATATTCCGGCGCGTGAATTAGACAGTTTAATGCCTGAAGTGAAGAATTATGAGCCGCATCTGGCGCTGGCAGTCGCAGACGACAACCCGGCACTTTTTTACATAGTGATTGCGAGATTTGGGAAAACCCATTTGAGTATGGGTGGGAGCATTTATTGTGAAATTCATCCCGATTACGCCGATATAAGTGCAGAAGCATTTAGCAGTTATACGCAAGTGAATATCCTTGAGGATATGCAAGGGAAAAAGAGATTTCTGGAAGCAATACTTTAATCTATTATCCGCCTGATTTTTTCACGTCGGTATATCCTTCTTTTAACAAGACTTCGACAACCTTATCTCTCTGATCGCCCTGGATGAGAATGCCTTCATCAACTACAGAACCACCTGTCCCACATTTTCCTTTTAACAGCTTACACAAATCCTTTTTATCGGTTTCTGTACCTACAAAACCCTCTACAAGCGTAACTATTTTTCCTTTTCTGCCTTGTGTTTCTTTCTTAACCCTGAGTCTTTGCTGATTCTTGGCTAAGGTTTCTGTACCATCATCCTGATACTCGTATGAAAAATCGGGATTAGTGCTGTATACTACGCCGATTCTGTCTTTTTTATTCTTTTTTGCCATAATTCTTCATTTTCCACTTGTTATTCAACATACGGATTATAAGGTAACCCAAATCGATAACTTCCTTTGATTTTCCCGAAGATAACAATAAAATTGCTCGTTCTGTTTCCGGCGTCATTGCTATGAATGCATTCCCGGTAGCAGTTTTGCCGCTCATCACGTATAAATCTATATCGTTTATCGATGTCTTGTAAAAGCCATTTTGCATTACATAGCCTTTTAAGTTGCTCTCGCAGGCTTCATTGTTAAATTGGTTGAAGTTGTTGAGGATAAGCATGGTGCATAATGATAATTCATTGAAGGAAGCTTTTCCTGTTTTAGCTTTCGCAAATGTATAATGCGGTTCATTTGATCCACCATTTTGCAAATTATGTAAATAACTCTCCAATATATGTATTGCCAGTAGGCTATTAAGCTCCGATATCTGACAAAATGTAGTCTGTTCCTGGTTCCTCGCCAGAGCAATGAGAGATTCTTCTGTACTTTCACGGATATTTATAACGCCGCCTTCTACATTGAATCTTGGGTTTTTAGGCAGCTTACTTTGCTGAAATATAAAATCTTCAAGGTTTAGCTCTTCTACTATTACCTCATTCATCATTTTGTTAAAATGCGTACCCGAAGCATTGCTATATTTGCGTAAGCTTAAATAATAATGTAGTGGAATCAAAGACAGTAAATTTCCCACATCCACTACTGAGTCCATGCTTATCGCATCATTATCAGAGAATTGAATAATGTCGCTAGCTTCCTGTTCTCCGGCAAGGAGATAATATCGGATATTTTCTACACCAGAGATGTTCAATTCTGTATCATTCCAAATGATTTTTCTTATATCGCTATCATAAGTCTGCGCCGGAATAAGCCCAATGGTGGAAATGATAGCTAATAAAAATACCGAAATTGTTTTAATCATAATAAGAGGATGAATTCAGTGTCTAATTTATAACGCCAAAATAATAATAATCATATTAAACATTACATTTGGATGGAAGCCTTACGATGTAAATCCTGCAAAATTGACTGATAAAATCTCCGGCGCACTATTTATTTTCCCGGCTTACAGGAAAAGGCAGAAAAGTATGTTTTATTCATTATCTTTATAACCCTTAAAATTGAGTGGTTAAAATTTAAAAAAATGGCTAGACATCCACAGACTACATCGCAGGTGCTTATGGTCAGACCTGCTAACTTTCAGTATAATGAGGAAACCGGAGGTGATAATATGTTTCAGACGAGTAAAACTGATTTATCCGGTGATGATATCAGAAAGATTGCTCAGATAGAGTTTGATAATGCAGTAGAGGAATTGCGTTCCAAGGGCATCGATGTGATAGTATATAATGATACTGATTCTCCGATTAAGCCCGATGCTATCTTCCCCAATAACTGGTTATCCATGCATAATGATGGTACGATTATTACTTATCCAATGTATGCTGAGAATAGACGCCTTGAGCGAAATGATTCCGTTATTGAAAAGATAGGAGAAAAGTTTGAAATTAATAAGCGGTATTCCTTTGAGCAATATGAAGAAGAAAATCTATTCCTGGAAGGTACGGGAAGTATGGTTCTCGATCATGAAAATAGGATTGCTTATGCCTGCTTAAGTGAGCGCACGGATATAGAAATATTAGATAAGTTCAGTCTGTTACGTGGTTATGAAAAGGTCGCCTTTACTGCTTTAGATAGTAATGGAGTGAGAGTTTATCATACTAATGTGATGATGTGCATAGGCAAAGATTTTGCTGTTATCTGCTTAGAGGTTATCCGTGACCCCGAAGAGAGGGCATTTGTAGTAGAAAATCTGGAGAAAAATGGAAAACAGATCATTGAGATTACTGAAGAGCAAATGAATGCTTTTGCGGGGAATATGTTACAACTGGAGAATGCAGAAGGGGAGTCTTATCTCTTTATGTCTAATCAAGCACGCAGAACCTTAACTGATGCTCAGATAGATCTTATTCTGAGTAAAACCCGAATTTCGACCGTAGGGATTGATACTATAGAGAAATTTGGAGGCGGAAGTATTCGATGTATGATTGCTGAAATATTCCTTCCCGAGAAGTAGGGTATAGAGTCATCTTCGCTATAACATAATTTTTAAAACACCTCCCGGATACTGTTCCGAGGAGGTGTTTATTTAATGTGAATAATTATCATTTATAAAATGGTACCGGACATAAAAAAAGCTGCTTCCATTTCTGAAAGCAGCTTTAAATATTCTTTTAAATATAAGTTCTAAGATTAGAAGATATACTTAAGTCCCACCTGAAGTTTCCAAGTCTGATTATAGTGATAATCAAGATCGAAAGTTTC
>CAYRFF010000008.1:0-82069 GCA_964423575.1 uncultured Saprospiraceae bacterium
GTCCCACCTGAAGTTTCCAAGTCTGATTATAGTGATAATCAAGATCGAAAGTTTCTGTTGGATATTCACCGCTCACTTTATTAAATGAGTAGGTAGGGGTATTGTTGCTATCAACACCTTCATACTTAAGAATCCTTCCATTATTGGAAACCAAAGGAGTTTTTACTACTCCCCATTTAGTGTTAAACAAGTTACCAATGTTCAGGAAGTTAAAGCTAAACTCAAGAGTATTCTCTCTTCCTCCGATGTTGAAGTAATACTGACGTGCAAGTCTCAAGTCAAATCTGTTTGACCAAGGAGCCAATGCTGAGTATGCCTCTGCATATTTTCCTTTGTTAGCTGACAAGTATTTATCTTGCTCCATGAAAGCAAAGAAAGCGTCTTCATCTTCCTGAGTAATAAACTTGATATCTCCAGGTTGATTAGGTATATAGATAAGATCATTTTGGAATGCATCTCCATTCATATCAAAGTCTGCGCCCGTAACATACATGTAACTATAAGTTCTTGCATGTTGTCCTGAGTAAAACAAGTTAACAAAAGTAGCTGAGTTGAAGTTACCCCATGACCATGGAAGCCTGTAAGAAGCAGAACCTATTACTCTATGAGGAATAACATACTGTGAACGCATCAGGTCAGGAGCATGTGGCCCGTTTACAGTAACCATGTTACCATAAGCTGAACTTGCCTGGCTACCCGGCATACCTGTGATTTCTTTAGACTCAGTATATGTATATGCAAGTAATAAGTCAAGATCTCTTGTAGGCTGTGCAGTCAAGGTAATGTTAGCAATTGCACCCCATCCTTCTTGAGTATTAGTTAGTACATAAGCCTCTGTACTATTCAATCTAATAGAATCGAGGTTCTTAGGATATTTTATCCTATTATCCGGCCCATTGAATCTCTCCCAACCATCATCAACTTCTTTCCAATTGTAGTTTTTCAACATAACGTCGTTGATGTTTTTGTTGAAAATTCCTTCAACTGAAACAGTCATAGGGAATGAAGTTGGCAATTGGAAATCAGCTCCGATTGAGGTTTTCCATACCTGAGGCATCTTGAAGTTTGGATCAATAGCATTAATATCATTAGGTAAAGCACCTCTATCCGGACTCATATCAAGATCTAGACCTAGTTTCTCAGCTATTTTAATTGGATCAGTTTCAAGTCCTCCAACAAAATTATCAAGCCTTGGATCACCATCTCCATTGCTAAAATTGGTGTTCGCAGATCCTGACCCCTGAACCATACCTGAGTTGGTAGGCATATTGGTAAAGAATACAAGTGGTAATCTTCCTTGGAACAGACCGGTTCCTCCACGAATCTTAAGTGAGTTATCTCCATATACGTCCCAGTTAAAACCAAGTCTTGGAGAAATCTGAAGCTTAGGAGTTGGCCATCTTCCTACATCCAATCTAATGGAGTCTGGGTCAGGTGAGCCATCAGTTGGCTGGTTTGGGTTGAAATTTAAATTATAAATAGCATCGTTACCCATCATATCTTGCACATACTGAATCATATCCGCACGCAAGCCTAAAGTCAATTTAAAGTTGTTGCTTAGGTTCCACTCATCTTGTAAGTATGCACCATACTGATTGAAGGAAACTTCTGCAGCCGGATTTAATTCTCCACCATAACCATAGGTTATAGCAACGTCAGTAGGAGCTCTATCATTGAGGAAGTCATCAACACTTGCATAACGATAATAACCTGTACCAAAACGCATAAATGAGTTATTAGCCATTTGGTGCTCAAAGTTTACACCTGCTGTAAGCTTATGTTTATCCATATAGTAAGTAAAGTTATCTGTAATTGTTATTACATTGTTGTTTACACCGTTGTTCCAGCTGAATAATTCATATCCGGCAGATATATACGGCTCAAGAACCAGATTATCGCCATCACCATTTAATATATCGATGAAAGGGAATGGATCTGATGTAGAACCTCTCATATCTTTAATGGAAGTATAGGTAGCCAATAATTGATTAGACATATTATCAGATAAACGGCTATTTAACTCCGCAGTAACTGAGTTTACCAGGTTATCCATTGAATAAATTGCATTGGAATAAGCCATTGAGTACTGAGAAATACGATTTAGACCACTATGGCGAGCTCCCGATGTGGAGTTGCCGTTAGTCCCAAACCATTGCTTATGTAATGCGTAATTATATGTCAATCTGAACCTGTGGGCATTGCTAATGTTCCAGTCAAGCTGAGCAAGCAACTTTCTATCTCCGATATCTCCCGGATAATCGTCGTATGAACCAGCATCATAACCATACTTGTTTTTTAAATGGTCTCGTACAGCATCTAAGTCAGATTTCTTGGTTCTGGAGATATTTTGTGTTATATCCATATTGCCATCTTCAGATGGTCTCCAGGTAACAACCTGACCCGGTCTGTTTTCAATCTCTCCGTTAAGGAAGAAGAAAAGTTTGTTTTTGATGATAGGACCACCGATAGTTGCACCGTACACAGTTCTTGATTCCTGATTTCTAGCACCAAAATCTACGTCGTCAATTCTGTTACCACGCATATCCTGGTTGTTGAAATAAGTATAAAGAGAACCTTTGAATTTGTTAGTTCCTGACTTAGTAATAGCGTTTACACCACCTCCGATAAAGTTTGTTTGACGTACGTCAAATGGAGCAACTGCTACCTGAACTTCCTCGATAGCATCGAGTGAAATAGGAGAACCTCCACCAGGAAGAGCATCGCTTAGACCAAAGTTATTATTGAAGTTAGCTCCGTTAACAGTAAAGTTGGTTGAACGACCGTCAGCACCAGCAATACTCATACCTGAACCTGAGTATGGAGAAAGCTTGGTGATATCAGAAATACTTCTGTTAATCATCGGCATCTTCACTATCTGATCATTGGAAATGTTAGTTGAAGCACCGGTCTTTTCTGTAGTGAACTTAGTCCTTTCTGCAGATACGACTACTTCACCAAGGTCTAGAGATGCATCGAGCAAGACAATGTCATGACGATAAATCTCTCCAAGGCTAAGTACTACGTCTTCGGTTGTATTGGTTCCTTTCCCGATAAAGGACACCTCCACAGAATAGGGACCACCCACGCGCATACCGGATAGAGTATAACGTCCGTCAAGGTTGGTAACAGTTCCATAGATTGTTCCTGACGGCACGTGCGTCGCAACAACTTCAGCTCCTATTACAGGACCCTCATCGTCAGTTACTCGACCACTCATACTTGAAGTCGTAACCTGCGCTTGCAATAAGCTAGTGGCCATTACAGCAATGAATGCCACTAACAAGAATTTGAGTTTTTGTACCATTATGTAAAAATTTTAATGCTTAAATAGGTTATAATTAGTTAATAAAATTTATAGACGAATGACTAGATAAATTTAATTCCGAATCTTCATCCGGAACTTGTGAGATACTAATCTTCGTCCGAATGCTTGAGGCAAGTACCATAAGCACTTCCTCGATAATTCGACAATTCTTTTTTATAAAATTCTCTAATAAATTGCTTAACATTATAAACAATATTCGTAATAAATTTATGCCGAAGATAGGCTTTTCAACACTTATTTTTCACTTATTTTAACTATGCAGAACAAAGAGTTTTCAACAGTATGTGGATAAGTGTGCTTTCATTATTCATAGTAATTGGTTCACAACGATTAACAGTTTATTATAAAAATTCATGTGTTTAATAAATGCCTATATAATTTATATTTCCTGAGCGGAACTGCCGTGAAGAAAGGATAATCGTATTTTAACAAGATGAAATAAGTAAACCAGCGCTTTATAAGTGATTTTTCTTTATGCTATGAAAAAAGTATGTATTTTGCGCGCTAATTATAATGGCTTGTCGTTCATCTATAGAATACAAAGGAAATTAATAGAAAAGTCGGCATTAAATTAAGCTCAAATCACATAAATTTATGAAGAATTTATACATTCTGGTATTTGCTTTATTATTGAACCAGTTCTTGTTTGCACAGGGAACTATTGTTGGAACTGTTACGGATAATAATGGAAATACTATTACTTCCCGTGTAACAATTTACTTGGATAAGACAGAACTCGGAACCATCGCAAACGGTAAAGGAAAGTTCTTTTTGGAAAATATACCCAACGCAGAATATACCCTGAAAATAAAAGCCTCCTATTACGATGGCTATCAGGTTGAAGTTAAAGTTAAAGATAATCTTGTAGATATCGGTTCTATTGTTTTGAATAGTACTATTCCAGCGAGAACTACTGTGAAAGAATTTTCTCATTCCGAAGTATTCAGGAGAAGTTCTACCAACTCTTTTACCCTTAATTCTGAAGAGCTTGAGACAGGTGCCGGAAGTAGTGATATAAGCCAGGCATTGAGAAGTGTCCCTTCGCTTTACGTTTCGAGTGTTGGTGGCGGCATGGGAGATTCTCGTATTAATATACGCGGATTTGGGCATCGGGATATCGGAATTCTAGTAAATGGCATTTCCTTGAGTAATCCAGAAAATGGCGAATTTAATTGGGCCGAATGGCAAGCTTTACGCGATGTTTCTGAATCAGTAGAGGTTCAACGAGGAACAGGGAATACTCCATTGGCACATACTACTGCCGGTGGTTTTGTGAATTTTATAACTCTTAACCCCAAAACGAAATTTGGAGGGAAAGTATCAGCTTCTGTTGGGAATGATGGATATAAAAAATTTCTGATAAATCTTGAAAGCGGACTTATCAATGGTTGGGCATTTTCCTTTGTCGGGGGAAGGACCTTTGGTGATGGATATGTTGAAGGTGCTTACTACGATAGCTGGACGTATTATGGTACTATTACAAAGAGCATTGGTAGTAATCACTTTATACAGTTGACTGCATTGGGTTCTCCTCAGATGCATGGACAGAGAGTTAGGCCTCATGTTTTGGGGGAGTCTTTCGACAAATATGGACTGAGACACAATATGGCTTATGGTACTATGAAGGGAGAGAGTTTCCTCGTAAATGAGAGCTTCTCACATAGTCCATACATAAGCTTAAACCACAAATGGACTATTAATTCAAAATCATCCCTTTCTACCTCAGTTTATCATACCAGAGGGGCTGGAGGATATTCCGATATTATCGGCGGTATCAATGGTTCTGATATCAGCAAGATGAAAGATGATGGAACAGGTCATTATTATTGGGATGCCATTGTGGATTATAACATAGGTAAAAGTGGTGCTTACGGACAAAGAGACCCATTTGCCTACGAGCGAAAAACAAATCTGAACAGCCCCGTAGACTCCAATAATATCAATACAATATATGCAGCTAATGCCGGCTTGAATGAAGGTATAATCCAATATGCTTCAATGTACGAGAATTCTCGTACAGGATTGCTGACAGAATACAAGCACAAATTGACAGATTACTTTTCTTTGAGTGGAGGTCTTGAAGCATATAGCTATACTGCTAATCACTATGGGAAAGCAATTAATCTTATGGGAAATGAAGCATACTTGGATCAGAATGATAGTGGACTGGCACACGACTGGGTAGATTTTAACGAAGATTTAATTAAGTCAAGTGGTGAGTTTGGAAAGCTTGTTGAGTTTTCTGATATAAATGGTGAATTGAAAGGAGATGAAAGACCATCCAATTACATTATAGAGAACAATACACGGCATATTAAATCAGGAAGTGTTTTCTCCAGACTTGATCTGAGTACTAATATCGGTATGTATGCCTTTGTGTCTGGAGCGCTATCGCTTAAACACCAGGATATTGAGAATAGCTTTATCCGGGAAAACCGGGATGATAAAACTAATAAACCCGGCACCTTGCTTGGAGGGAATGTAAAGGCTGGTTATCTATACAACCTCGACTTAAATCACAGTATATTTCTTAATGGTTCATTCATCTCCGGTCAGCCACGTTTCAACGATTATTTTCCACTGGAGAATCTCTATTTGACCAACAAGTATTTAAGAAATGAAATTGTATGGAGTGGAGAACTTGGGTACGCTTACAATCTGCACAATATTCATGCAGGAGTCAGTGGTTACTATACAAATGTAATGCATAACCCAACAATTTTCACCGGTTATATTGAATCATCCCCGATCCCTTATATTGGTAATATGCCGAGTGTTTCCTCAGCGCACATGGGTATAGAGCTTGACTTTCAAGTTAAGTTGTTTAGGGAGAGGCTTCTCATTTCAGGAATGGCAAGTTTCGGCAATTGGAAATGGTTAAACAATTCGGAATTACTGCTTAGAGATGAAGATAATGAAGTACAGGTGCCTCTTGAATCTTATCTAAAAGGAATAGCAATGGGAAATGCTGCCAGAACTACAAGTGCATTGACTGTGGGTTATGCACCTATAAATGGTTTGAAGATCCAAGCTACCTACCGATATTTTGCAGGACTTTATGGAGATGTTAATCCGCTGGATAGAATCCAGAAAGTGAATGATGGGAAACAGGCCATTAACCTACCTTCTTTTGGTCTTGCCGATGTAGGAGCTAGTTATGCGATTTCCTTATTTAATGTCAGAGGACAGCTTAAAGCCAATGTGTACAATTTGTTTGACACCTCCTATATTACTGAAGCCAAGGATGACTTAAAAACGTTAGATTTAGAGTATAAAGAAAGGCTAAACAGAATGACAGGCTGGTATGGCCCGGGTAGGACCTGGAGCGTAGGTTTAAGTATTGATTTCTGATCATTTGCTCTAAAATCGGAGAGAAAATAAGAATATTTACTTCTAAGTGCGATGAATTTGTGTATATTTAAGCATGAATTTCTGTTTCACTTAAAAGTAAAGATATTATGAAGTCTCTCAATTTACTCATCCTTATATTTTTTCTTTCTACCGGTCTCTTATCGGCGCAGATTGTAATTACTGAAATCATGTACAATCCACCGGAAGCCGGGCAAGATTCCCTGGAATACATAGAATTGTATAACCCAAATGATTTTGAAATCGACATGACCGGGTACTACTTCTCCGATGGCATCGAACATGCATTTGATGATGGGGTGATATTTTCTGGAGATAGTTATATGGTGCTGGCAAAGTCAGCTTCAGCAATGATGCAAGTCTTTGGCGTCGTTGTCGATGAATGGAAGTCGGGAGCATTAAATAATAAAGGTGAACCTATTGTTTTAAATAATGCTTCGGGAGACATCATAGCAGCAGTTACTTATAAAAATGATGATGAATGGCCTTCGGAAGCTGATGGAAACGGGCATTCATTGGAAATATGTAATATCCACGGCAGTCAGGGTGATCCGGCTAATTGGAGCTACTCGAATACTTCAACAGGGATATTCATTAATAATAAAGAAGTCTTCGGTTCTCCCGGCAAAGCCAATTCCAGTATTTGTAGCGGAAGTGCGGATTATATAATTGTCGGAAGAGATTTTGAGTTTTCTCCGAATGACTTAATCATCGGCAAAGGAGAAACAGTTCTTTGGAATATAGTTGGAGGTACACATAATATTAATGGTAGCCAAGATGCTCATCCCGGAAACCCGGAAGGATTCCATTCCGGCAATCTTACAGAGGCACCATGGACATTTTCTCATACTTTTAATGAGCTCGGTACATATATTTATCACAGTGATGCCAATCCGGGAGAAATGATTGATAAAATCATTGTAATTGAAGATTTATATCCTTTCTATCTGATAAGGGAAGTCATAGGAACTGACGCTGATGGAGTTGCAGACAGCATAGGAGTAAAATGTACTCTGACAGGAATAGTCAGTACTCCCAGTTACAGAGTAAATGATTTAACCTTCGTGATTCAGGAAGATGATAAACACGGGATTACAGTTTTTGGACCGAGTAGTCTAGGATATCAAGCAATGCCTGGAGATGAAATCATTGTAAAAGGGACTATAGCTCAATTTAATGGCTTAACTGAAATAGAGGCTGATTCCATTTTCCTTATATCTTCCGATAATGCTGTATTTGGGCCTGTCACAGCTGATGCTATGACTGAAGAAAATGAGAACACCCTGATAAAAATGCTCGATATGACTCTGGTTGATCCTGCGCAATGGAGAACGGAAGGTAGTTTTAATGTCGATATAAGCAATGGAAGTGAGACGTTTTTAATGCGCATATATGATGGACTTGGGTTTACAGGAAAAGGAGCTCCGGAAGGCACATTTGATGTGGTAGGAGCTGTTGGACAATTTGACTCATCAATTCCGTATCTGGAAGGATATCAACTGCTGCCACGTGGTCCGGAAGATATCGATCCTTATGACGTAACCGGCCCCAGCTATCCTAAATATGAAATAGCGGAAGTCGTTAACAATGGCCCTGATGGAAGACCTGATTCACTGGGAGTGAGCTGTATCTTGGAAGGAATTGTTATCAGAGGGAATTTCAGAAGTAGAGGATATCAATTTGTTATGACTGATATGGAAAACTCAGCCGGAATTACAGTATTCAATTCTGATGATATCAACAATTATAGACCTGAAAGCGGAGATATAATTGAAGTGACTGGTACGATAGCTTTTTATAATGGCCTGACAGAAATTGAAATAATTGATATTCAATTATTGAGTTCAGGAAATTCGTTGCCGGAGCCAATGGATGTTGAAGAACTCGGCGAAAACACAGAAAGTCGCTACATCAGGCTAAATAATGCCTCCTTTTTGGATTTAAGTCCATGGTCAGGAAACGGGACTAGTTTTAATAAGGATATTCAGACCCTTTCAGGTAATAAATATATAATGCGCGTTGATCAAAACACTTCTCTTGCAAGTACTGCTATTGATTTGAGTGATAAGGGGTGGGAAAACTACGTTAATATCACCGGAGTGGGAACTCAGTTTGACAACTCTGCACCTTATAATAAAGGCTATCAGATAATGCCCTTTGATGAAGGAGATATTGTGAGAAGTACCGTTTCAGTTGAATATAGCGCAGAAGAACTTGGAATCAACGCTTTCCCTAATCCTGTAGGTTCTATTCTTGCCATTGATTCTGAAAATAGAATTGAGAAAGTAGATTTCTTTGATTCTCTTGGAAGGATTGTTATCAATAGCAAGGAGACAGGAAATAGATCTGTTTTCAACCTCGAAGCTCTCAGCCCTGGAATATATTATCTAAGAGTATACACTATTGAAGGTGCGACTTCAATAAAGCTGATAAAAGAATAGGAGAATCTGAACAAATGAGGCCCGTTCTTGCGTTATAATTAGTATGGACAAGGAATACGGGAAAATAGGAATAGCATTATCCGGTGGAGGGATGCGTGGTGTAGCCCATATCGGCGTACTTCAAGCTATCGAAGAGAGGGGCTTTAAACCTGAATTTATATCAGGTGCTAGCTCGGGGGCACTTATCGGAACATTATATGCTGCTGGTTATTCTCCTGCTGAAATACTAGAAATAGCAGAAAAGCATTCCATGTTTGACCTCATGAAATTTAAAATTTCAAGGATGGGATTCTCGTCGCTTGATGGCATAGAAGAGATTTTAAAAGAATATATCCCTGTTGATTCATTTGATGCGTTGAAGACTCCACTATACGTAGCTCTTACCGATATGCTTCATGGGAATATTCACGTTTTATCACGAGGTAAGTTATTTCAGATTGTCAAAGCTTCTTGTTCTATTCCGGTTCTTTTCAAGCCCGAATTGATTAATGAAATTGCATACTCTGATGGAGGAATATTAAATAATCTACCTTCGGAAGTTCTGAGGGATAAAGTTGATACGCTCATAGGTGTAAACCTCATTGTCAATCCGGATCTGGCGGATACGGGCCTGCAGTCCATGATAAGTGTGGCGATGCGGACTTTTGAGCTTTCTGTTTATGAAAATTCTAGTCGCTCATTAGATATCTGTGATATTAAAATTGAACCCCATGAATTATCACGAGTCTCAATTTTCAGACATAAGGATGTGAAAGAGATATATGATATCGGCTATAATGAAGCGGTTAAAGTACTGGAGGAAGCTGATACCACTTTTCCATCATTTGCGAAAGCTAGAGAAAAATGAAACTCTTTTTAAGTAAGCACCACAGACTTATTCCCCAAAATATTTACCTTGATATTTTCCTGGAGCGTTGTTGCAAGAGAAATGCCGTAGTAATCGATTTTTATAGGAAATGATTTATGTTTTCTATCGACGAGAACACAGGTTTCAATTCGACGCGGAAGGGTATTGAGAAAAGGCTGACTCGCGTAGAAAAGCGTGCGTCCTGTATTAGCGACATCGTCAATGATTATAAGACATTCATTGCGCAATTCCTCAACCGGATAATCGGTATCAACTTCTTCTTTTAATGGTTCTGCAGGATTTATAGAAAGGTGAATGAGGTGAATGTCCTTATCACTGAGTTTCTTGATTTCCTTCTGTAGAAGCTCACCAAACGCAAAACCACTATTATTTATCCCCGCCAGAAAAATCCGGGAATCTTCGTAATGTCTCTCCAATATTTCATAGGCTAGACGCTTTATCGTAATGTCGATTTCCTTATTGCTTAAAATTTCCATAGGCATATAAATTCAGTGCAAAGATATAAAATTCAAACTTGTGAATGCTGTTGTAGACAAGCAAAATAGCGCTATTTCGCCCCTGCTTAATTAGAATCAGAATAATTAAGAGTTAAATTTTTAATACTTTCTTCATATCTTTATCTTAAAGTCTCCTAATATAGATATTTGTGATATGATTGGACAGACAATATTTGCAATTATCCTGCTGGTGACCGTCTTCATGGCGTGGCGCAAGTATAAGCAGGTTTATTTCAACATCCATTTAGGTGGAGAGTATGAATTTAATGGATCGCAGAAGCAATCGCTTAAGAATATGTTCCTCATTGCCTTTGGGCAGAAGAAGATGTTCAAAAGGCTTGTGCCGGCGATATTCCACTTGTTTATCTATGTTGCTTTTTTGCTTACGCAAATAGAATTGATAGAGATTATCATAGATGGACTCTTTGGTACACACAGATTCTTCCTTCATTACCTATCAGGATTCTACACCTTTATCCTCAATTTTATAGAAGTACTGTCGCTGCTGGCATTTGTAGCAACATTTATATTTCTCTATCGAAGAAATATAATGCGACTGGCCCGATTCAAGAAGCCCGAAATGAAGGGCTGGCCTACACTTGACGGGAATCTGATTCTCTTTGGTGAGCTTGCTCTTATCATAGGAATTGCGAGCATGAATGGGGCTGATGTTGTTTTACAACAAATGGGACATAGTGGATATCCGGAGACGGGAACATTAGCTGTGAGTAGTTGGCTTGGGCCAATGCTGTTTGGTGGACTGGAAACCGGAACGCTGATTGCAATAGAAAGATTTGGATGGTGGTTGCATATACTTGTAGTGTTTGGTTTCCTAAACTATCTTCCATATTCCAAGCACTTGCATATTTTCCTTGCATTTTTCAACACGTATTACGCGCCGCAGGAATCCCGTGGTCACATGAGTAATATTCCTACAATTACCGCAGAAATTAAATCCATGATGGGATTTGACGAGGAAGGAGCAGGAGAAGAAATGTCCATGGATGATGATATACCTGAGTTTGGAGTTAAGGATGTGATGGGCTTTAGCTGGAAAACGATTCTAGACTCATACACTTGTACTGAATGTGGGCGTTGTACAAGCGTGTGTCCTGCTAATATAACCGGAAAGTTGCTTTCTCCGCGTAAAGTCGTGATGGACATCAGAGACAGAGCTGAAGAAGTAGGTGCCAAAATAAGGTCTGGAAGCGATGAATATAAAATCGATAAAGATAAACCTCTGACTAAGGATAACTTTGATGACGGAAGATCGTTATTTGATTATATCAGCAGGGAAGAATTGCACGCCTGCACGACATGTAACGCTTGTGTTGAGGCTTGTCCGGTTATGATTAATCCTATGGCGCCGATACTGGAAATGCGCCGTTATGAAATATTGACAGAATCAGCCGGCCCGCAAGAGTGGGTCCCTATGTTTACATCTATTGAAAATAGCGGCTCTGCATGGCAGATGCCCAATGAAAGAGACGATTGGATCAAGGATTTATAAAAAGCTATCTTAATTATATGAAGAATTTCATTTTACTCTTATTTGCAAGTGTATCCACTATTGCTATGACAGCCCAGAATTCTTGGGTGCAATTATCCACTGGAGGTGAATTCACTGTAGGACTGGGCTCCGATGGGGGAATTTATACATGGGGATACAATGGCTCCGGACAGCTTGGAAATGGAGATTTTGGGAATGATAACGTTGGAGAGCCAACCATGGTGTCCGGAGATAACACATATCGTAATGTTGCAGCAGGAAACTTTCATGCTGTTGCAGTAGGAACTGATAGTACCTTGTGGGCATGGGGTTATAATGGCTACGGTCAGGCTAACCCGGCTTCTTCAGATGAAATAATACCCAGACTCACTCAAATAGATACAAGCCATAAATGGTTAAAGGTTTATGCCGGTTTTAATATTTCCTTTGCGGTTGATACGCTTAACCAACTATATGTCTGGGGTAGTAACGCCAAGGGAGAAGCCGGAATTGGAAGCAATAACCTTATGATCAGAGATATTACAAAAGTGCCCGGTGGTGAGAATTTCAAGCAACTGGATTGCGGTAAGTATTTTACATTGGCACTTGATTACAAGGGGAATGTATGGGGCTGGGGCGATAACAGTGAAAGTGTTCTTACTAAGTTTAACGAAGCTATCGAGAGATTACCTGTAGTAATTGATTCATCGAGAATCTATTCCAAGATAGCTACCAGTTACAATAGTTCTCATGCATTGACAATAGATGGTGACATCTATTCCTGGGGAAGTAATGAATATCTTCAATCAGGAGTGTTAGAAGCACCGGAAATTCTCGACACTTTGATGAAAGTGGGGGAGAACTCCGCTATTCCTTACCGTTTTACTGATATTACCTGCGGAGGGATTCAGTGTTTTGCAGCCGAGGGATCTTTTGGCACTTTATACAGTTGGGGAACCAACAATGTCTGGCGATTTGTCAATGGTGAATACAAGTCAGATACAGTTATAATCGCTGACTCCAAAGCTGATGCTTATGATATGCCGATAGCATCAAAGGGACTAGATGATGGAGTGAATATATTCGGCGGTCATATACTTTTCTTCGGTAAAGGCTCAGACAGGACAACATATTGTGGTGTGGGACCCAACCACGTAGGCCAGATTGGTACCGGAGAAGATAGAAGCAAATTAACTGCTATTACTTGTGGATTTGGAGTTATCACTTCAATGAAGAACTTATATGATATGTTGGTATCCGTTAAAGTATATCCCAATCCCGCCTCAGATTATCTGATTGTTGACGGGAGCGAGAGTGTAATCAATGAATTGCGCATAGTGAATATGCAAGGGCAGACTGTGCATCAGGAGTACTTCAGTCAAAGCCATATCAGGTTGGATTTGGCACACTTGAACTCCGGCATTTATTATGTCCAATCTTATTTTAAAGATGGAAAAAGAGCTTATTCCAAGATTATCATCCAGTAAAGAAATTAAGAACTAGTAGAATAATTATAAATATGAATTCAGAAGATAATACAGTACAGAAGCAGAAAATTGAAGTTCCTATCATGGCCGACTTGCATGCACAAGGCCAATCACCGGAAATATTGTTTTGGGTAGGATGTGCAGGGAGTTTTGATTCCAGAGCACAGAAAATAACCCATGCTTTTGTGAAAATATTAACCAACCTCGGAATAGATTATGCAATTCTGGGCAAGGAAGAAAGTTGTACAGGGGATCCGGCAAGAAGAGCCGGAAATGAATTTGTATTCCAGATGATGGCTTTACAGAATATTCAGGTAATGAATATGTACAATGTAAAGAAAATAGTTACTACTTGCCCTCATGGATTCAATATAATTAAGAATGAATATCCGGATTTAGGAGGGAATTACGAAGTGATGCACCACACGCAGTTCTTACAATCACTGATTAAAGACGGACGTTTGAAACTTGAAAATAACGACGTTTTCAAAAACACCAAGATTACTTATCACGACTCATGTTATATCGGCAGAGTAAACGGAGAATACGAGGCACCAAGGGACATTCTGGAACAATTGGATGGAATTATTGTTGAAATGGATAGAAACAGGGAGAATGCCCTGTGTTGTGGAGCCGGAGGAGCACAATTCTTTAAGGAGGAAGAACCAGGAGATAGAAGAGTGAGTGAAGAAAGATCTGAAGAAATTGCAGGAACCGGCGCGCAGATTGTAGCGGCCAATTGCCCGTTCTGTATTACCATGCTCGAGGATGGATTAAAATCAGTGGACAAAACCGGAAAAATAGTACTCTACGATCTCGCTGAATTAATTGTTGAAAAGAATAATTGGAAATAAATGAAATCAGAGATTTCTGTAGAAATGTTACCGGACTTGTTCCCAGACTTGCCGGACCATACCAGATTATGGATATATCAAGCCTCACATCAACTTTCTGATGAAGATTGTGAACAAATGCAGCAAAAGCTCGACGAGTTTTGCTCTACTTGGTCATCACATGGAAAACCATTAAAGTGTGCTGCGACTATTTTATTCAATACCTTTATCGTTATAGGTGTGGATGAGATTTCACAGTCGGCAAGTGGATGTTCTATTGATAACTCAGTCAACTTTATTAAGGAACTGGAAGAAGATCACGAGGTAGGCTTTTTTGAAAATCTTATCTTCGCAGTATTGGATGGCCGTGAAGTACGCTTGTACGATATGGAAGCTTTCAAAGAGAAATTTGCAGAAGGTGGTATAGATGGAGATACACTGATCTTTAATAATCAGGTTAAAACAAAATCAGAGTTTGAACGCGCCTGGATTATACCTTTGAGGAAATCCTGGCAATATAACTTCATTCAGGCTGACTAAGTCTGATGTAACAGCCATTTATGATAGATCGCGTTAAAAACTGGCTCGGTATTGAGGGAGTCAAAATTCAACTTGACGTTCCTGCTGTAATTGATGGAAAGTCACAGATTCTATACGGAATCGTGAATTTTACAACTATGAAAGAACAGCATATCGAGTCAATCTCCTTCTCGCTTATTGAGACATATACCCGCGGAAGGAGAAAAGATAAACGCATTGATGATCATCTGCTTGCAAGAGAGGTAAGAAAGGTAGATATTTTGATTAAAGAGAATAGCAGTTTTGCATATCCGTTTGAACTGCCATTTGTTAGATACGAGTCCAATGTAGAGACGCTCTCAAGAAAGACACTTCTAAAACCTTTAACTAAAGCAATGAAATTTATGCATGGAGCAAAATCCGAATTTCATATCAGTGTTTCCGTGGTAGTTAAAGGGAACAAATTACAACCATTTGTCAAGCAGGAAATAAGTATCATTTAATATCCATTCGGCATATAGATTATCTAAAATCAGTTTTCAAACGGAAATGCTTCTTTTCCGATATTATCCAAGAGCATCTGCGCCTGATCTGCAAATTCGTGGTCAGGATAGTCTGCTATGAATTTACGATAATATGCTTTAGCACCTATTGTATCCTGAAGCATGTTTTCATAAACAAAAGCGCGTAGAAACGCTGCATTGCCAGCTTCTTCTGCATCCGGGTACTTTGTGGTCAACCAATCTATAAAATCGACTGAACGCTTTGGATTGCGGTACATCAGATTCATAATTGCCTCGATGATTTTCTCAGCAGCATCTTTCTTCTCTGAAAGAACCGTGGCGTAGATTTCAGAACCATCCACAATCTGTCCGGTTACCGGGTCACTAACACCGCCTTCAGACTTTGCTTGGTTAGATTTAAAGATTGTCAGCAGGTTTCCAAGAGAATTGACGGCACTTAATGACTTTTTGTACTGCTCAACTTGCGGTTCATCTGGAAAGGCCTCTACAAAGGCCAATTTAAACATATCCGCTACAGCTTTATTTTCCATCTGTGTGCCTGAGATCTCGATTAAAGTGTGCACAATAGCCTTCTTGCTTTCAATCTTCGGATCCGCTTTCATCGCAAGCATATAGTAGTAACTAGCCTGTGAATAGTCTTTATTCTCATAAGCCATATCAGCAATATTTTCATAAATTGCCGCATTGCGCGTATCGTATTTATTATTGCTGATATTTTCCTTAACCTCTTGAATGCGTTGTACAATCTTCACTGAATCCAGACCTTTAAAATCCGTATTTTGTACGGTGGTTTCCCCGCATGAAATCAACATTAAAGAATTTATAAGTGATATACCTATAAATAAAAGAGAATTCCGAAAATTCATATACTTAGAAAGTTTGTATTTTTATTAAAACGTGCAATTTATGAAAATGTGGAACAGTTTCCTTATTTAAATGGTTTTTCTGCTTCCGCAAATGAACCAAGAGTCCCTTTATAATAATCAGAACTACTCCTATGAATAAATGGAAGAGCCTTCCTTCAGTTCCTCAATTTTTTCTTTAACCCATTGCACATCAGCAATACCATCCGATTTTTCCAATTCATCTTCAAGTTGTTTTATTTTATCGATATCGCCCGGAATAACGTCTGCAAGTTTCTTCACAAAACTGGTGAGGTTGATATAATTCTTTCTCCTTTCCTCAGTCATTTTTGTTTTATTCCTGTTGAGAAAGGTCCTGAAACTATCTATAAATGAATAGAGAGGACCTATTTCTTTTAATTCGTAGTAAGTACCCAGTAACAAAGCCTTAGCTTGCAGGGAATAACTCATATCACTAAATTCTACTTGAGAAAGGAGAACAACAACCTCGTCATAGTCCTTTTTGTAGTAATGCATTCTTGCTTTATTGAAGTTTACGACATTCTCTCTATATGCCTCATTAAGATATTGAGAATAATTATTAATAAAATTATCAACCCAATCAAATTGATTTAAGCGTAGTCCTATTAAAACAACGTTTCGAAATGTAGAGTGCGTAATCTCGTCATTTAAAAATATAATCCTGTCCTTAATGGAAGATTTATATAAGTCAAATAATTCGTTTTGGTATTTAAGATTACCTCTATTTAATTGTCTAATACAGAAGTTTAAGGCAGCGTTGTACAAGTCTCGTCCTTCATCTTGTGGAAAAATATTAATGTTACTCATAATCCCTTCCTTTACTTGTTGGAAGATTTCTTCATTATAGGGATCAGAAGCTAGCTTCACTATAAGGAAATATAATCTAATGTGAGGTTCATCTTCATAACCATGTTCTTCAATATGCTTAAGAATTTCTTCTAGAAATAAGATATTATATTCATGCTCAGCAATATTCTTTTGAGACAAAATAGTTGAGTAAAAACGAAGTTTCTCTGCAAAATAAAACTTATCCAGATGGCTTATGATTTTCTCAACATTCAGTTTTTCCATCCTCTTGATTTCATACCCTTCTAAATCATAAAGCTCTTTTTCAATTGTGTATTGATTGTAATAATATTCTGAGGATCTATCAATTGCTCTTTTAGACTGGGTTCTCGCTGTTTTGATAGCTTGATTTTCCATGACTTTCAAGCGATTAGAAGAAATGCTACTTAATAATAAAGTGGCTTTATTTAGTGGTTTAGAATTAAGAGCTTCGATGATTAAGAACTCTTCCACTAGTCTTAGAGAATCGGAAAAATATTTGCGTAAGCGAGCATCAACATAATCTTCATTTTCATGAATCAATTCCCAAACAGATTCTTTATCGGGCCAGAGTTCTTTTTCAGTATTAGATTTAATTAAATCCGTTAATAACACAAACAGCTGAGTAATCTGTTCATTGACATTGAAATAGGGCGATTTAATGAATTTTTCAAGTCGGTTCAGTGTCCAGACATCGAAACTTTGTAGAACTGCGACCAACTTTGTTGAATAGACGGACATAATTTGTTTTAAGTATTATATATTTAATTAAGCTTTAATATATTCTAAGTTAAGTTAGAGGATGTTATAATTTACAACTACTGATAATATATTAAATATACTTAAGTGACTGTTAAAATAGAAAAAGCTTTTATGAAATCATAGAAAAAGGCCTTATATTGCAGAGGATTTTAAGACCAATAGACTATGAATCGTGATGAGCTCTACAAAATATTAGGGTACGTCATTTTAAATATATTTTTCATATCGGGTGTTGCGGCACAATCTCTTTATACCGAATATGAAGTATTGACAAATGATACGCTAATTTCAGAACCCTATACAGGGGTGAGTGAGATGGTTGTGTTTTATCCCAAAAACGGATCCCTTAGATTACAAAAACACCAAGGAAATCAGTTTGAATTTAGATACATACCATCTGAAGACTTTATCGGACAGGATACTTTTACACTTGAGTATCTCACCGAATATCGTGGCAGTCTGAAATACCTGCACGCAGTAATTAATGTCAGCGAGTCTTTCGTATATGCTTCCGACGACTTTACCGTCCTTGAAATGAATTGCGATTATACTTATATCGATGTCTTAGGAAATGATTTCTCCACAAGTGGAGAAATATTTGTTGGTGGATTTCCTTTCAGAGACAATCTTTATGTCGATGTGAGCAATGGACTTGATTCGGTCTTTGTCAAACCGGTCGCCGGTTATGCCGGTCCGGCGCGTTTAATCTATCAAGTATGTGATGATTTAAATAACTGTAGCACCGCAAATCTGAATATTCTTGTGGTAGATCCGGATGCTGAAACCTCTTCTGATTCATTGTATCTACAGACATCAAGTAATAAATCGGTGAACTTTTACATGGCTGAAACCGGCTTTGAATTAGGAGTAACCCCATCATTAGGTGTCGTAGATGAATTTTTTGATGGCTATATGCATACCTATTCGCCGTTTCAGAATATTGACGGGAAAGACACATTGGTATATTCCAACGGTACTAACTCCAAGACCGTCTTTATTGAAATAATTAAGGAACAGTGGATTAATACTTTTGTGGTAGATGATTATTTCTATACCTACCCTGGGGATACGATAACTTTTGATGTCTTTGAAAATGATCTGGTTAAGAATGGTAGTATCAGAAACTTTGTAAACCCGACTAGAGGTGAGTTGACGAGAATAAGAAACGGGGAATTTTCTTATGTTGCTCCTGAGACGCCCGGCTTGTACTCTTTCACTTATCAGGCATGTATAGGTAGCAATAATTGTGAAATCGGGTTTGTAAGTCTATATGTAGGAACATTAGCTCCGGAAGGCTTATACAGATACAATCTAGCTACTCTGAAAAACAGACCATTTGTAATTAACTACGATATACCCTTATCAAATTTCAATTTTATTGTAAGTCAGGCTCCGCAGAATGGAAGTATTCAGATATATGAGGGCTTTGACACATTAAACATTGGATGCGAGGCTGTAAAAGGTTATAATCTTGTGACGTACACTCCTAATCACAACTTTGCCGGAACTGATTTATTTGAACTTCAATTCTGTGCTCAAAATGACGAATGTCAGACTGTAAAGGTTGAGATGGTTGTAGTTGATAAAGAACTTGATCCGGAATCATGCATTTGCGTGAATAACTGTGTATGGCCGGGTGATTTGAATGCTGACGGAAAAGTCGATATGCTGGACTTACTTACGTTTGGATGGCACTTGGGTGAAAGAGGAGACGAAAGACCATTTGCTGACAAGCATAGCTGGCATGCGCAATTTAGCCCCAACTGGAAGAAAGAAAGCATTTTTGGGTCCGACCTGAAGCATTTAGATAGTGATGGAAACGGTGTGATTGAGCAAAATGATATTGCTGCAATTGAAGAATTCTTTAATAAGAGAAATGACATTGCACCTCCGACCAAGCCTGCAATAAAGGAATTCCCTATAAATCTGAGATACAAAGGAACTGAAGCTCCTGAAGTAGGAGATTATGTCGAGTTTGATATCGTTGCCGGAAATGAGCAGTATCCTGCTAATTTCTTACACGGTCTTTCATTGCGCTATGATGTTGACCCTATGACAGTTGACACTTCCAGTCTTGACTTGTGGTTTACTACTGAATCTTTTATTTCTTATGACGCATCTGTTGCTTCTCTGTCGATAAGAGATGGCAGAACGATAAATGCAGGAATAACAAGACTAGATAAGTTTGCACCGACAGGATTTGGAGTGATTGGAGTTCTTGGGATAATCATAGAAGATGATTTGGATGGAATTTATACTGACAAATATCTTCCAGTAAGAATCCAGATGAATAATTCACACTTGGTAGACGGATTTGGAAATGTGTATGAAATTGTTTCTGAAGAGTACGTATTGAATGTAAGGACGGATAAGGTAGAGAATCGCAAGCAGAAGCTTTCAGTTTTCCCTAACCCTGCTCAATCAGGACAGCAGATTAATGCACGTTTCAATCCAGTTAAATCCGATGCTGAGATTTCAGTATATGCAATGGATGGAAGCCTTATTCACAGAGAGATAGTGTCTGAAGGTACCTATAGTTATGAATACACACATTCATTGAATGGCGGTGTGTACATTATGACTATTAAGGAGAATGATGTTATCGCTACACAGAAATTTATCATTGCCAGATAATTTTTAGCTTTCGCAAATTTCATCTGAGTATTTCATTCCAGGCTGCAATAGTTTGGCTTGAATAACTGTGCCCAAACAGTATTACATGGACAAGCAGGTAGTAGAACTGAAAGAAAGGGATTCGTTTTTCCCAGCCCAACTCTAGTGGCATAAATTCATTGTACTCTGAATAAAACCTGGCATTAAAACCCCCAAAGAGCTTTGACATTGCAATATCCATTTCTCTATGTCCATAATATGAAGCCGGATCTATGAGCCAAGCCTCGGATTTATCATCGACCAGATAATTTCCGGCCCATAAATCACCATGAATCAATACCGGTTCTTCTTGTGGAACCTTTATGTTAATTGAATTTATGAAACGAGATTCTTCTTTTATCATTTCTAATGGGAGATCGTTATTCTCACTAGCTACTTTTAGCAGTGGAAGAATCCGGTTAAACCAGTAAAATTCGGCCCATGAGGTTCTCCGACTATTATCCAGTTTGATAGTGGCGATATAATTATCCTTATCCAATCCGTATTGAGTAGCGCTATGACTATGAAGCCTGAACAGCACATCAGCTAAGTCCGACTTTGCTGAACCAGCGTCCCTTATATAAAACATGATAAAGCCCGGTAATTGCTCATGGCTGAAAACAATAGGCGTCCTGACACCTATTTCATTGAAATACAATAGTGATTCAACTTCCCTTTGCAACATTTCTCTTTTCCTTTGGTCGGAGGAGGCTGTATATTTGAAAATGAAGTGATTTTCGGCATTATCAGTAAGGACACAGCGTTCTATCCCGTGGCTTGAACCATGATGTTGTTTAAACTGTAAATCCTTCCCGCTAAGAGAGTTTAATAAGACAATAGTCTCGTCAATTGTCATTATTTATATCCTATTCTGATTTACGATAACCATCAGATCATCCCTATAGCTTTTGCCGACAGGCAAACTGACAGATTTCCCTTTTTCTATAACTTCCACCATATTCCCGCTCACAGCTTCAATTCTACTGATAGCTACAATATATGATCTATGGATTCTCAGAAATTTATCTTTGGGAAGAGCTTGATCCAGGAATTTCATGGTCTGTAATGTAACTATTCTATCTTGTTCCCGCTTGATTATTACATAATCTTTTAAGCCTTCTATATATAGTATCTCATCGTAAGCCACCTTAATCAATTTTTTATCAGCTTTTACATAGATGAAATCATGAGAATCTGACCCGGTTTTCTGTTGTGTTTTTCCTGCCGACTCGAGTTCGATTTCTTCAATTGCTCTATTTATTGCTTTTAAAAGTCTGTCAAATGAAATCGGTTTGAGTAAATAATCTGTCACCGCAAGCTCAAATCCTTCAATTGCATAATCCGGATAGGCCGTTGTGAAAATTATCTTAGGAGGATTTTGTAGCATTTTGGCATATTCTATACCACTTAACTGAGGCATTTCTATATCCATAAGGAGGATATCAACTTCATTGGCTCGTAGGATTTCATTTGCTGAAATTGCGTCTTCACATGAAGCTACCAGGTTTATTTCAGGGATGCGAGAAAGATGAGCCTCAAGTACTTCACGTGCTAAGGGCTCATCGTCGACGATTACTACGTGAAAAGTGTTTTTATTGTTCATTATTATGTGCTTAATTTAATTTGATATTCATAGATATACTGTATGAGTCAGATTTTTCTTCTATTTTTAAACTATGTGTTGTTGGATATAGGAGTTCCAGCCTTCGCTTAATATTCTGTAATCCAATTCCACCGGTTACGACACCATCGTCTCGTAATTGCTTTAAATCTACTTCCGGTTTGCTATTAGTGACATAGAAATCTAGGCTATCTTCCTTGATGTTAAGCTGAACCTCAATAAAGCCCTCCTCAATATGTCTGTTTACCCCATGTTTAAAAGCATTTTCCAGAAAAGGAGTAAATAATAATGGAGCGATTTCAATTCCTTCGGGCTGTCCATTCATATCGAAATGAATGTCGACCTTATCATTATACCGCAACCTCTCCAATTCCAAATAATTTCTGATATAATCTACCTCCTTGCTGAGAGGAACACTCTTATCATTACACTCATATAACATATAACGCATAATTTCCGATAATCGGATAACGATTTCAGGCGCTCTATCAGATTTCTTGAGTGTAAGGGCGTACAGGCTGTTTAAAGTATTAAAGAGAAAATGAGGATTTATTTGCGAGCGAAGGAATCTCAACTCCGACTGCATGTTTTCATTCTCCATAATACGCATATCCTTTTCTTGTTGAAACCAGTCATAGACCATCTTCAATAAAGTGGAAATCCCCAGAATTGCTAACATCGCAAAGAAAATGGCCCAATGTGATTTTATTATTTCTTGTTGAATACTGAGCTTGCCATTGTAAATATAATAGGTTAGGAGAGTCCTGATAGGACTTAAGGTCAGGGTGAAGGCAATTGCTGTTACTATGTAAAATACTAACTTATTATGCGATAAGTATCTGGGAATAAGGTAATATAAATTGAAATAGACTATAGCAAACAGGCTAGTAAGAGTTACCAATGCACTTAAAATAGAGGGTAGAACCTGTGTAGATTCATAGTAAAACCCAATCAGAAGGATTAATGCCAGAATCCAAAATAGTATATGAAGTATTATTTGATTGGTAAAAACCTTCTGCAGTTTTCCCCTCATGCGTCAATATTTTTCTACTGTGTAATAAGCATTAAATTAGTTATTCTTTCAAAGCAGGTATGAAAATACTCGATTTAATGCCAAATAACTCAGACCAAAGCAGTGCTTGTCATAAATTAATCCGTGCACAAGTTCGTATTTTTACTTGTAAGACATTTGCGAAAGCTTAAAAAAATAAAATCTAATCCTAAGAAAGGACGCTATGATTTAGAGATTGGAGCCAAATGACAGCAAGGAAAACATTTGACAGATTTCATAATTATAAAAAATTAAGTACATTTACTCTGTATGCTGTTGGAAGAGTTAAACTAATGGCAATCGAAAACCATTCTCTTCTGTGTTGTGATGGAGAGAATAAATTATATTTAAAAAAGACGTATGAATTATATAAGGAAAGATATTTACAATGAGGAAGTCATAGGAAAGACTCGCGAATTGTATGAAGAAATTTTAAAAACAACTAGTGAAGATATAGGTAGAGAGGGCTTGATTAAGACTCCGGAGCGGGCAGCAAAGGCTTTTCATTTTCTGACCCAGGGATATGAGCAGGATCCGGAAGCAATATTGAAATCTGCTTTATTTCACGGAGATTACGATGAGATGGTATTGGTCAAGGATATTGAACTTTACAGTTTATGCGAGCACCACATGTTACCATTTTATGGGAAAGCTCATATAGGATACATTCCTAACGGGAAAATTGTAGGTTTAAGTAAGATTCCGAGAGTTGTAGATGTATTTGCGCGTAGGTTGCAGGTACAGGAGAGATTAACCAGAGATATATTGAATTGCATTACAGATACATTGAAGCCACAGGGTGTTGCTATCGTTATCGAAGCAAAGCACATGTGCATGATGATGCGCGGTATTGAGAAACAGAATTCTCTTACCACTACTTCCGCATTTACTGGAAACTTTAAAAATGTGGAAACCAGAAATGAATTTCTTAAATTAACTGTCAGTAATTTACATTGATATGAAAAGTGCTTATGTGTTTCCGGGGCAGGCGTCCCAACATGTCGGAATGGGGAAGGATTTATATGATTCCAGTGAAATGGCACGTACATTATTTGAACGGGCTAATGAAATTCTGGGATTTGATATTACCGATGTAATGTTTAACGGTACGGAAGAAGACCTGAAAAGAACAGATGTCGCGCAGCCGGCCGTTTTTCTGAACTCTATTATCAGGTGGCTTGTTGCAGATGAGGTAGATGATTTGTTTTGTGTAGGAGGACATTCTCTGGGTGAATATTCAGCTCTTGTTGCTTGTCATGCAGTTTCTTTTACCGATGCTCTGGAACTGGTCAAACTGCGTGCCGATGAAATGCAGAAAGCTTGTGAAATAAATCCGGGTACAATGGCTGCTGTCTTAGGATTGGAGAATGAAGTTATCGAGAAAATTACTTCTGAAATATCAGAAGTCGTCATTCCTGCAAACTATAATACTCCTGGACAATTAGTAATTTCAGGAACATTTGGAGGAATTGAAGAGGCATGTAAAAGATTGACAGAAGCAGGAGCAAAACGCTGCTTACCTCTGAAGGTGGGTGGAGCATTCCATTCACCTTTAATGGAACCTGCCAAAGAGCAATTGGCGTATAAAATCCGTGATACGCAATTTCAGGATGCGCTAGTGCCGATTTATCAGAATGTAACCGGAAAACCAGTTACAAATAGTGAAGAAATCAAGCAGAATCTGATAAGTCAATTATCACAGCCTGTAAGATGGACGCAGACTATGGAAAATATGATTGCAGATGGTGTCGAACAGTTTGTAGAGGTAGGAGGGAATGTGATTTTAGGATTTGTAAAACGAATTGACAGGAAATTCCCTACTGCAACATTGTAAAATATAAATTATGGGATATTATGAGATAGAAGGCGGCAAGTTGTTATTGGCAGAGCCTTTTATGTATGAAAAAAGTTTTAAACGCGGTGTCATCATGATATGTGAACATGTCCATGAAGAAGGCACATTGGGTTTTATACTTAATAAGCCATTGGATGTCCATGTCGATGAGCTGATATCAGATTTTCCTAAAATGGATGCACCGGTTTTCTATGGAGGACCGGTTGCAACCAATTCATTACATTTTCTTCATAATGTCGGAAACCTTATTGACGGTAGTCAGGAAATTGCTCAGGGCGTATACTGGGGAGGAGATTATGAAAAATTAAAATTCTTGATAAACGCTGATCTTGTGAAATCTGAAAATATCCGCTTCTTTGTAGGGTATTCGGGATGGTCAGCAGGCCAGTTAAAAGAGGAAATGTTAATGGGTTCCTGGATTGCAGCGGATGGCCACGCTAATTATCTTTTTAAATCCAAGCCATCACAATTATGGCAACAGGTGATGTTTAACAAAGGGAACCACTATACGGTACTAGCGGGTATGCCGGATCCTGTAAACTGGAATTAAGAGATATCCGGAAATAAATAGTTAAAACCTAAGCCGCATTTGCGCTTTTACTTCGTGGATTTTATTTCCTTCAACCTTATTATAAGAGGAACTGATTTCATCGTCGAGAGGTCTGTATGTTATTGCATATCTTCCTTCCAAGGTGAGATTGCGGGCAACTCGCCATCGCGCATTAAAATACCCTCTGATTCCCGTTGAGTAATATGCCGGAATACTGAATGCATAGAGAATATTGCTTTCGTAAGCATAAATTCTGCTATCATAATTATCCGTCTGATAATATGCTAGTCTGGTAGTAAAACTCAGTGGGGTACCCAAAGGCTTGAAATTAATATCGTGATACAACAAGTAACCTTTACTTATAATCTCTCCATCACGTAAGAATTGAGATAGTTCAACACGCATTCTCCATTCGACTGATTTGGAAAGAGGATAGGCCATGTGCATTCGCATATTACGTCTGGTCTCCGGTTGCACCAGATAACGGTTGTCTTCCTGTATGGTATTTACATTGCGCGTTTTATTCTTTATTTGGAAATGCACATCAAACTTTCTTCTGTCGTAATATCTAAGTCTAAAGAATTGCTCATTACCCTCTGATGGTCCATCTACTTGATACCTAAGCCAGGGATGAGACCAAAGATCTTGATAAATGGACATCGTCCATCGGGGAGAAATGCGATAAATCAACGACATATAAACTCCCTGTTCATTTTGACCGCGGCTATTCTCAGCAAATGCATTGGGAAATAAACTCTGGTAATCCTTAGTCAGATATCGTGCTGACAGCCCAAAGTCAAGATTAGGGTGTAGGGATGCTAATGCTCCTATAATATGAGCATGTCCACCGTTATCGCTGACGGCGGATTCTCCAAATATCAGAAACTTGCCGGTATGATATTGATAATCAACACTGGCATTTAACAGGTTCTTCCCTGAAAATCTGTATAAATTGTCGGGTGTTGCCTTAGTTCCCAGGCTGTCGCCGAGTTGGTCATACCAGCCATTGATACTGACCTCATATCTGCGTCCTTTGTATGTAAGTGCTCCCCCTGTACTTACCTGAGTAACAGAGTTTTTGTTAAATATTTCCGATTGGGTTCTGTGAAGTCCGGAAGTTTGTAATGATGATATGTATCTTTCTTCCTCTGTTTCCAGAGTATCGCTTGGCATTACCTGGCTCGCATCTCTTTTATTATATGATGTAGAAACCATAAGAGACAATTTATTGCTCAACTGTAATTCTGTAGCAACACCACGTAAGAAATTATTTTCGTCAACACTACTATAAGGAATTAGCTTTTTTCCACGTTTATTGATATCCATAACAAAGGCAGACTTTCCACCGCCAAATCCTGCATGACGTATCAGACCTTGCCCTAGATTGACATTGAAATCACCCAGAGCTATAGTTTTCACAAATTTCTCTTTCCGATGTATCCATAAATGAGCAGAGTAAAAATCAAATCCATGAGGATTGGAGCCACGGAAGAAAGCTTCTCCAGGGTCTTTCTCCATAGTAACACCGGCAGAAAAACCTGTTCCGGCTCTCCAGCTCAATCGCGTGTATAATTTGTCGGGAGAACCTTCAAAAGCAGGATTTTCTCCTTTATAACCGGATTTTAATGGGAAATCTCTCTCGTATCTAGTAAATAGGGTTCTGGTTCCCGGTTTTAATATTTCCTCCCATAAATTGCTTTTTCCGCTTCCGGCCGTTACTCTAATGAATGGAAGTATTCTTCTGATACTTTCCAGATCCATTCCCGGTACCGCCTGTAATTCTTCTAAACGAATAAAATCACCGAGTAAATCTCTGTAGACGATAATATTATTTATCTGTAGATCATTTAATAAGTGGAGTTGAGCCAGTTCACTATATGTAACCTTATTCAGATTAAGTGGATTATTGTTGAAGTAAAGCAAATTGTCATATAAAGTCTCCAGTGCTCCCAAATCGATTTCTTCGGCATTGGTCTCTATATATTCCACTACGACATCGGGTAGTTCTGAACGCTGTGCCTGTAGAACTACGATTGATAACAGTGATGAAAAAAGTATGGTAATGATATGCTTCACGTGTTAAAAATACAAAAAGCAATATCTTTCTCTAATCTTTTCCTGAAATATTAAAAACTAGTCTAATTCTGCTATGAGAAAGAGAGTTTGATGCTTTCCTAAAAACATAGTCTGAACATGTATTAAATGCTATATTTGTTTTCGTTATTAAATAATCAGCATGAAATTGCCAAACATTAATTTGAAGTATTTTAGTATGCTCCCAGATAAATTAAAACAACTTGGTCTTATTGCATTTTTTATTTGCGCAAGCTTAACAATACACGCCCAATTGCATGGAGTCGTCACTGAGAACGATGGAAAGGCGTTGGCCTATGCATCTATTTATGTGCAGGGAACGACGATAGGAACAACTAGTAATGAACAAGGAGAATACTTCCTCAATCTTGAGGATGGCAATTATGTCATAGTATGTGAATACTTAGGATACGGGGCTGTAGAAAAACAGATTTCCATAAAAAGCAATGAAAGATCTGTTCTCAATTTTCATCTTACATCATCTGCGATTCACTTGGAGATGTTAAACATCTCAGCGGATAGGGAAGATCCTGCTTACGCTGTAATCAGGCAAGCTCAAGCTCATAGAAAAGACAATCTCAAGGTTGACCTGCCGCAGAGTTGCGAAATGTATATGAAAGGAAATATTGCACTAGGCGAGTCACCCGATAAGTTTATGGGTGTAAGCATGGACGAATTGCGAGCTTCAATTGATTCCATGGGGACTAATATTATGTACTTATCTGAGACGGTTTCTACTTTATATAGAGCAGAAACCGGCCTTCAGGAAGTTATACATTCCAGTCGAGTAAGCGGTAGTTCTATGTATTCTTTTAATCGGGGTGCTATGGTTGAATACTCCGTTTATGAACGTAGCTTGAATTCTCCTCTTGGCAGTCTTATTAACCCTATCGGTCCTTCAGCTTTCACTTATTATGAGTTTAGACTTTTGTCAAAAGACATAACGAACAAGGGAACAGTCAACACTATTTCCGTTAAAAGTAAGAATACATCCGAGCCTACTATTGACGGAATAATCTATATATCCGAAGAAGCATGGCAAGTTGACGCATTTGATTTTACAACTACAGGTAAACGCCTCAAGCAAGAGATTCTCGATACTGTGCGCTTACAACAAGAATATATAAAGGCGGGGGACAGGAAAGTGCTATTTAAGAATCGAATGGATATGCAGATAGGTTTACTTGGTTTTACTGTTGATGGAGTGTTTTTATCCGTGTATACTGATTATGAGTTTGGAGAAGCAGCAGTTTCCGGTATTAGTAAAAGACAAGCAGTAACATTTCAGGATTCGTCAGAGACGCGGAATACGGAATACTGGGATGGTGTCAGACCTGTGAAGCTCAGTGAACTGGAATCCAAAGATTATCATGTTAAAGATTCTATCTCGATAGTTATCAACTCACCGGAGTACAGAGATTCTATCGAAAGGATTTCCAATAAATATAATTTAATGAATCTTCTCACGGGCTATACATTCAGAAAGTCGGCCTATGGATTCCGTGCCAGTCATGATGGACTGGGAGTGGGTTTAAGCTTTGATCCTGTAAGGGGTTTTGCACTTCCGTTTGACCTGAGTTTTACTTTCAAAAATAGATTTACTATCAACGGCGGAATAAGTTATGGTTTCTCAGATGAGCTTATCAGATATAATGCAGGAGTTTCCTATAAAATCAATCCCAATAGAAATCAAAGTATAAGTTTTGCTACCGGAACAAAGATTGCCGATGTAAACTCTATTGAACCATTTACGCGAGGAATAAATGAATTTATGAGTTTATTATTTCATCAAAATCTTATAAAATATCATGGACAGGAATATTATAGGTTGGATTATCAACAGCGGATTATACCTGGACTTAATCTGAAAGCACATAGTGAATATGTAATCAGGAATCATCTGCAGAACACTACTGAATATAGTTTCTTATATAAGAAAAGATTATACAAAGACAACATGATAGATATGGGTGAAAACCTTAATCATGGAGGGCTGGATAACAGATTGTTTAAAGTGACATTTAATGTAGATTACTTTCCCGGCACAAGATTTACAAAATATCCGAGTGGTGAAATCCGCACTTATCAGCCAAAGTACAATAAATTCTCCCTAACTTATGATATGGGAATTCCTGTATTTAATACAAGTGTGGAATACCAGAAATTTAAGCTAGCTTATAGCAGTAGAATAAGAGGTGGGTTTGGCATGGATGGAAGCCTCCATGCTTCCGTCGACTTTTTTCTGGGAAGACGCAATCCGGGAATTCAGGATTTTATATGGATGAATGATAACGGAAGTATATATACCAATGCATTTGACATAAGTCAACGATTCCTGGGAATGGATACGTATGAGTATTTTACCGATCAATATGCAATGCAATTGCATTACTACCATAATTTTGAAGGAATGATACTGAATAAGGTACCGGGCCTCAATAAGCTTGGCTGGAATTTAACTGCTAAATACTCAGCTGTTTATATGCCGGAAATGCCGCTATATATGGAAGTTGGACTTGGTATTGATAGAATAGGCTGGAAATTATTCCGACCGTTACGATTTGATGTTGTTCTTCCTTCTAAAGATTTTAAAATTGAGAAATTACGTTATGTTATAGGGATGAAAATAGATCTTGGCGCTTTAAGTCGAGGAGAAATATCATTTTAAGATGGATCTGATGGTGCATCGGGATCGTATCTCCAGTCCACAAGGTTCAAATACATCAGTGCGACACCAAAGAAGCACATAAACATATAGATTATTGCCCGAATTGTACCATTCATATAAGATAACCAACGCATAAAGGTGAATTGCAGGCCCATTAAATCAAGAACCATAGAGCAAAGCCCCACGGTTACTAAAACAAATCCCAGAGTTACCATAAATGGCTTCATACACTTATAAATTTGATGTTTAAACAGATTAAAGATTCCTGTGTTTAATAATTTCATAAATTTATCTTAAATTTAGCTTTCAGACAAGAAAATAGACCCGGAGAATCCGATGATGAAGCTTATTGAGTGCCCACGTGACGCAATGCAGGGAATAAAAGAATTTATTCCTACAGAAAAGAAGGTTGAGTATATCAATACTCTGCTTCAAGTTGGCTATGATACAATCGATTTTGGAAGCTTCGTTTCTCCTAAGGCAATTCCACAGATGCGCGATACTGCAGAAGTGTTGGGTCAACTTGATTTGGGCTCTACCCAGACGAAACTTCTTGCTATTGTAGCCAATTACCGAGGGGCTGTCGATGCTTGCAAACATAAAGAAATTGATTTCCTGGGGTTCCCTTTTTCCATTTCAGAAACCTTTCAACTCAGGAATACCAACTCAACTATCGCGGAGTCCTTTGATAGTGTAAAAAGGATTGTAGAACTAGCGGATAAGAACGATAAAGAGGTAGTTATCTACATATCAATGGGTTTTGGCAATCCTTATGGAGATCCATGGAATACTGAAGTTGTTGAAAACTGGGTGGTTAAAATTGCTGAACTTGGAGTAAAGATTTTTGCTCTTTCTGATACAATCGGTGTCGCTCAGGACGAGAGTATACGTTATATATTTTCACATCTTATTGAAGAATATCCGGAACTGGAATTTGGAGCGCATTTCCATACTCGCCCTGAAAGCTGGAGGGAAAAGGTTCATGCAGCTTATGAAAGTGGCTGTAGAAGATATGATGGTGCCATAAAGGGCTATGGAGGATGTCCGATGGCAAAGGATGACCTTACCGGTAATATGCCTACAGAAATGTTGTTTCATTATATGAGATCAGAAAATATACCATTTGCGATTAACGAAGAAGCATTTGCTAGAGCTATGCAGATGGTACTTAACATTTTTCCATAGAATCCATGATCACCTATTTTACAAAAATTACATTTGGTAGTCCGGCTTATGATGAGGCGCTTAAACTTCGTTATAAGCTCCTTAGAGAACCACTTGAGATGAGCTACGAAATAGATGATATAGTGCAGGAAACGGATCAAATGCACTTCGGTTTATATAGACTATCTACAGATACTTTACTTGCCTGCGCCAGCATTATTCCTGAAGGGGCTCGGTGGAAAATGCGCCAGGTTGCTGTTTCTCCCGAGTATCAAACCAAAGGCTATGGGCGTTTATTAGTTCTGAAACTGGAACAATTTGCGAAAGCTTCTAAAGCTAAAGAAATATATTGCCACGCACGTATGAGTGTGGACAATTTCTATGAAAAGTTACAATATCATAAGATAGGAGAAATCTTCAGTGAAGTTACCATCCCACATATTAAAATGGTTAAGAAAATAGACGAATAGTTATTCTGTTGGAACTATAACTAAAGGTACAATAAAACAATGCTAAAAGCCTAATTAAGATCAATCGGGGAATTATTTTTTGTAAAGAATAAATAAAGCTTTACAATTGCCTTTTAGTCAATAAATTATTCAGAAAAGATAGGATGATGTGTAGACTTCACCGTATAACACAACAACCTAGCTATAATCAATATTTTGAAGGATGTCGGGCCACTTTTATTGACTAGCAATAATAAGAAGGTTATATGGAGTATATAACTCGTGACCTATGTTTGACCGAAAGAAAAAGATGCTATCACTAAAATATTTCTTTTATAAAAGGTAGATTTGTGTCGTTGAAACAAGAAAAAGTAATGTAATGAGCGGACAAAAACATTATCCGATTGATAAAATAAACAAGCCACTTCAAAGATTTATCCAAAACGAAAAAGCAGGTGGTATTGTATTAGGTATAAGTGTAATAATTGCTTTAATATTAGCAAACTCACCACTATCGCAAGCATATTTTAATTTATTAGCTCACAAGTTTGGCTTTCAATTTGATGGTCAAAGCTATTTGGAATACAACATCCTCCAGTGGATAAACGATGGTTTAATGGCTGTTTTCTTTTTTGTAGTAGGCCTGGAACTTAAAAGAGAATTTGTAGGTGGAGAACTTTCTCATCCGAGAAAGGCACTTTTACCTATTGTAGCAGCAATAGGAGGGATGCTTGTCCCAGCACTCATTTATTTTTCCTTAAATAGTACAGGAGAAGCTTCAAATGGCTGGGGAATACCCATGGCTACCGATATTGCATTTGCATTGGGTGTTTTATATCTATTAGGAGATAAGGTTCCGCTTTCTCTAAAGGTGTTTTTAACAGCTTTAGCTATTGTTGATGACATAGGCGCTGTTCTTGTAATTGCTTTATTTTACACTTCTGATATTTCCGGTATAAGCCTGGCTTTAGGGTTAGGAGCAGTATTTATTATGTTTATCGGAAATAGATTGGGAATACGCAATGTTTTCTTTTATGCGATATTTGGAATCATGGGCGCTTGGATTGCTTTCTTATTGTCAGGCGTTCACGCAACTATTGCTGCTGTTTTAGCTGCGTTTACGATTCCAGCCGATATGAAAATAAAAGAGAACCTATATATAACAGATATTAAGAACTATCTTAAAAAGTTTATAGCGACAGACCCTAACGATGAAATACCGACATTGACCAATAATCAATTACATATTTTGGAGGAGATTAAAAGAGAGACTAATGAGATAATTCCTCCTTTACAGCGGTTAGAACACGCACTACATCCTCTTGTTACATTTATGATTCTTCCTATTTTTGCTATTGCCAATGCAGGAGTTTCTCTCGCCATTGATTTTGAGCACCTTTTTAGTTCAAATGTTGCTCTAGGTATTTCGCTTGGTCTTTTAGTTGGTAAAATTATAGGTGTTGTAGGTTTTACTTTACTAATGGTGAAACTAAAAATAGCACCTTTCCCAACAGGTATGAATACCAGAAATCTTTTTGGATTAGGGTTGTTAGCTGCAATCGGCTTTACAATGTCTTTGTTTATAACATCCTTAGCCTTCACGAGTGAAGAATATATGACGCAAGCTAAAATTGGAATTTTCTTTGCTTCAATTATTGGAGGAATAGCAGGATACTTGATATTGAGTAAGAATTCTAAAAAATAAATTTTCTTCACGAAGTATAAATTAAGAATGGAAAAGGTGGACAGTTCATTTTGTTCGTCCTAAATGTTACATAGACAATTATATATTTGTCGTGTTATAAAATAAAACTAAATAGCTTTACTGATATCGGAGGTGAGTTGAAGACAAGTATTATTTAATCATTTCTATGCTATTCTTTCTAACAAGTTATCATCCTACATATACTTGTTGGCAAAATAGAGTATATCAGGTACAACAACGTAACTTAAGTTAAGCTAAAAGACATCAATATTTCAGATTGAGGACTTAAGCTGTTATTTTTGCAATTCTAAGAAAATACTGATGGTTAAAATTGGAAATATAGAACTGGGGGAGTTCCCTTTTATTCTGGCACCGATGGAAGATGTAAGTGATCCTCCATTCCGTGCTCTTTGCAAGGAACAAGGTTGCGATATGATGTATACGGAATTTATTTCTGTAGAAGGATTGATACGAGATGCTGAGAAGTCCGTAAAGAAGCTTGACATATATCCACATGAAAGACCTATTGGCGTTCAGATATTCGGAGCGGAACTCGACTCGATGATGCGGGCGGCGGAAATTGTCACTGAAGCAAAGCCTGAAGTACTTGACATAAATTATGGTTGCCCTGTTACTAAGGTTGTAAAAAAAATGGCTGGAGCTGGGATTCTACGCGATGTCGATAAAATGGTAAAATTGACTGATGCTGTCGTTAAAAGCACACACCTTCCTGTTACGGTTAAAACTAGACTTGGTTGGGATGATGACAGTAAATACATCGTTGAGGTCGCAGAAAGACTTCAAGATGTCGGAATTCAGGCAATCTCTATCCATGGTAGAACAAGAAAACAGATGTATAAAGGAACTGCTGATTGGAATCTCATCGCTGAAGTGAAGAATAATCCGCGTATGCATATACCCATATTTGGTAACGGTGATATTGATGATCATGAGAAAGCTATGGAATATAAAAACAAGTATGGCGTAGACGGGATTATGATTGGAAGGGCAAGTATTGGTAATCCTTGGATTTTCCGTGAAATAAAACATTATTTTGAAACTGGAGAAAAACTCCCTCGTCCGTCAATTAAGGAACGTGTCGAAGTGATTAAGCAACATATCAGACATTCATTGGAGTGGAAAGGTGAAAAACTTGGAGTCCTTGAAATGAGACGACATTACAGCAGTTATTTTAAGGGAATCCCCAATATTAAACCGTTTAGAAGCAGATTAGTGACTGAGGATGATCCAGAAATTCTATATGCAATCCTGGATGAGATGGAAGAGGAACTTTCCGGCTTTACAGAACTTGTACAGTAAGAATGAGTAATACGATTGAATTAAATATTTCAGAGATTGAGTCGCGTTTCTTTGAGGCAATTTATAATGCAGCAGAAAAATTGGCTTGTGATGCATATGTCATCGGTGGTTATGTACGAGATCAGATCCTGGGGCGTTCAACCACAGATATTGATATTGTAACAGAGGCTGATGGAATTAAACTTGCCGAAGAAGTTGCAAAACTATTACCGGGTAATCCAAATGTTATAGTCTATAAAAACTTTGGTACGGCACTGGTTGAAATTGATAATTATCAATTGGAATTTGTCGGAGCACGAAAAGAATCATATCGCTCCGGTTCACGCAAACCTAAGGTTTCAAGAGGCACTATTCAGGATGACAGAAACAGAAGGGATTTTACCATAAATGCGCTATCTGTTAAGCTTAACAATAGTAATAAATATGAAGTTATAGATCCATTTGACGGATTGAATCACCTGCTCAACGAGAAAGTTATTAAAACACCATTGGAACCTGAAGCTACCTTTTCCGATGATCCACTGAGAATGATGCGTGCTATACGCTTTGCCACTCAACTTAACTTTAGGATTGATCCAGAGACTTACAAAGCTATTAAAACCCAAGCATATCGACTGGAAATTGTCTCTCAAGAAAGAATTACAACGGAGTTAAACAAGATAATTGAAGCTGACAAGCCATCGCGTGGATTTGAAATGTTGCTTGATACTGGCTTACTGGCAATATTCTTTCCGGAGTTTGTGAAGCTGCACGGAGTTGAAGAAAAGAATGGTAAAGCGCATAAAGACAATTTTTTTCATACTCTTGAAGTGCTAGATAACGTAGCAGAAAAATCAGACAACCTATGGTTAAGATGGGCAGCATTATTGCACGATATAGGAAAACCTGACACTAAGCGCTTTAAGAAGGGGACAGGCTGGACATTTCATGGGCATGATGCATTAGGTGCTAAGATGGTCAAACCAATTTTCAGAAGACTACGCTTGCCTCTTGACCATAAGATGAAATATGTAAGAAAGCTCGTCAGACTTCATTTAAGGCCAATTGCACTCACATTTGATGGAATTACAGATAGCGCGGTAAGAAGGCTACTATTTGATGCAGGGGAGGAAATTGATGATCTGATGATTTTGTGCAGGTCAGATATCACCTCTAAAAATCCCACAAAAGTTAAAAGATACCTTGAAAACTATGAAGATCTCGTATCCTTAATCAAGGACATAGAGGAAAAGGACAAGCTAAGAAATTGGGAACCGCCAATTGATGGCCAAGAAATCATGGATACATTTGGCTTAAAACCATCTCAGGAAGTGGGTATTATTAAAAATAAGATAAGAGAAGCTATCCTCGATGGAAATATCCCTAACGATTATGATTCAGCATATAAATACATGCTTGAACTAGGGGAGCAAATGAATTTAAAAGTAGCTACTTCTTAATTATCTTCTGGCTATGCACCGGAGCTCCTCTTTCGTCTAAAATATTTACTATATACATTCCCGGCAAAACCAAGGGTAATTCTATTTTTTCAGAAAAGTTATTGGCCGGATATTCCTGCACAAGATTTCCATGAAGACTATAAACAAGAATCTTTCCCCTGGATTCAATACCGTCGATAGTAAAGACATCATCTACAATTGTCGGATATATATTTATATCAGAAGCAATTGACTTTTTGACGGAAGTATAAACACCCTTTTCCCCGCGAGCTAAACAATAAAGTCCCGGACGAACATTCCTATCGATTACAACACCGGAATTGGCACCGGTTTTCATTAATTCATACTCTTTTACTTCATACCAGTCTGAATCCTCATTTTCTCTATATAACAACAACAAGCTATCTAAATCTCCATCAAATACATCAAAATCCAGGCTATTGCTATCTGCTGCACTGAAACGGTAGTTCAAGCCATATTCATTGACTCCCGGATTAGCCATTGCAATTTTCCAATAATGGTTTTCAGTCAAAGTGAGACTTTTACTTTCATCCAATAATGGCGGAGGAGAAGTGTAATGATGTTCGATTGTTACAATATCAGCTTCCGTATAGTCACTACAGAAAATCGTGACCGGAATAGAAGAATGGCGTAATGATTCTGCTTTATTTACTTCAGCACTGCTAGTCACTGATGCAAGACATAAATCATAATTTCGGTTTACAACTATTGCAGTAGGCTTTTTATTTACCTGCACATTAAAGGCAGTCTGTTCGTCTGAAACCATAATTACAGTATCTATGACGGACAAATCTTTAAAGTAAATTGAAATAGGTAGTGGTACATTATTATGGAAATGACCGGAGTGATATTGACTTTGCCTAATTGTTCCGTTAACCTCATTTCCAAGTTCACTATATTCATAAGATTCAACTGTGAAATCCGACCAGCCCGGACTTAAAATCCAGTCATCAAAGAAGTCAGTCATGTCCACTCCAGTGCCTTCATAAAGCAAATCCCGGAAAGAATAAGCATTGATATTGCCATAGGTTCGTTCTTCCAGTATGTATTGCATTCCAGCTTTGAAATTCTCATCGCCTAAGTAGCCTCTCATATTATGCAACATTGCAGCTCCTTTATTATAAGTGTGAACGCCATAAGTAATTCTTTGAGGCATGGGAGACAGAGGGAGATAGCCATCATCCGCGATATGAGCTGTCCTGATCATATTTACGTTATTGGAGCGCAATGCATTCCTCGACGCAGTTTTTCCTTCCAGATACTCTATAACCTGATACTCTGCATAGGCTGAAGGTCCTTCTTTTATCCACATATCAGCATCCGTCTCAAGTGTTACGACATTGCCCCACCAGTGATGCGCAAGCTCATGTGAATATAGACCCACATTACTGCCACTTAAGATTCCTTCCGGATAAGCAACTCCGGTAGGGTGTTCCATAGCACCACGTCCGGTCATGTGGTAGCCTATGTAATCCCACATATACGGACCGTACCAGGATTCAAGAACATTGAGTGCGTCGTTGAGATTCGCAAAATGTTTCTTCGCATTAGTGCTATCCTTGGGTTTAACTACCAGTTGAATAGGGACAGGATTAAATTCACTATCTGCCATGTAATTCACTTCTGTATATGGTCCGGCGGCAATATGACTTAGATATGTGGGGATAGGCTGCGCCATTACATAAGAACGGATAATTGTATCAACTCCGATATGTTCCTCATTGACCAAATCTCCCAATCCATATCCTATGCGGCCCTTATTGGTTATGATATTATACTTGTAAGTAGAACGCTCTACGAAGTTATCAAAGCAAGGAAACCAAGCACGTCCATAGTTATGTGGAATACAATCTATACCGATTCCGAGGTTGTAGGCAACATCATTTTCAAAGTAAAATCCTCCAAATGCACCGCAGGTTATAGGATTTCCATGATAGTAGACGTGAATATTATAAACTTCTCCTTTTGATAATGCTTCCGCAAATTTGATTTTAATATACCTGCCATCATAATCCCAGGTCATAGCAAAATCGTCAAAGAAAACACTATCGACGACCAAGCCCTCCAAGTCGAATCTAATTTCGTCCTGATCATCCATCATAGGTTTAAAACTTACAATCGTATGAGCAATCAGTAGGCGCGATGAAAATTTGGTTAAATCCACGGTGATTTCGTAGTTGAGGATATCGAATGTATCGCTCCTTTCCATGCTAGCTCGCAATTCAGCTTTTTCGACTTCCGTCAAAACTCGCTTCTGCTGGGCATAATGCATTAAGTGACAACCATATTCGGCAGGTTGAGCGCTTAATACCAGACTGAAGAATAAAAGGAATAGTATCATCATAATACTATTAGTAGTAGGAAATCTTTTGCTGAGTTTCATATTACACTGATTTTAAACCTGGGTAAATCAATCAAATAGATTATCGTACGAGTCGCTGCTACTGGAGGCGCCTTTGTCGCGTTTTTGCTTTACCTTTTCTGCTCCTCCACCTACCTCAAAATCAAGATTGAGTGTATCAGATCTCTTACCACTTGCCAGAAGCATGAGTTCGCTTTCCTTCTCCCACTGCTCTAGCAGTTCCATACCTTTGTCTTCAAAAACTCCTTGTTGCAAGTCGATTGAATTCATAAGTGTACTGGACATTTCCATAAAATGTTCCATTTCACCCACCTTGCTGGCAACGTCATCTGCAATTGCGTCAAGAGCTTGGTCAAACATTATACGCTTGTCAGTATCTCCCTTAATAACGTTCATTGCCGATCTCATTGCAGAATGGCTGGCACGAATTGCTTTACGCTCTTCTTCTTTAACCTTTACCTGATCCTTGGTATCTTCCAGAAGTATTTCAGAGTTCTGGTACATTTTGGTCAATACGCGATAAAGAACCTCGAGCTTTTGAAGTAATTCATTGTAGCGAACATTGCTATCCTGAAGCCGTCCTGCTCTGCGGCTTGCCAGTACAAATTCCTTATTCATTTCCTGATCGCGAGCACGGTGCGCAAGTGCCAGGTTATTCTCGATTTCTTTCTCATTATCGGAAATTATTGTTTGCAGTTTGCGTATCTGACCTTTTACCTCTCCGATTTGCTTGCTCATCTTCCTCAAGTTCTTCTCCAGGTCATCAACATAATTTTTAAGAATGCCGATAGGATCTATAGTAACAAACCAACTGGTTATCTTTCTCATCGCACTCTTATACATATACCACACAAGAGTTCTCATACGTGGATCTAGTATTATATATCCAATAGCAAACAGAACTAACAGTAGTCCAGTCAGATATAGTAAATTCTCAAAAATCATCGTCAACGCCGGCAATACTCTATAAAGTAAGTAACCAGCACCTACCAAAAATGCTATAAGAAATATCATTCCTGTAAATCCTTCCGGCCTTTTCCAGAAGGATTTTTGTTCAAAGGCACTATTGTCCAATTGCGGTGTATCTGCCATAATGTTTTACTTCTTTAATACTTGTTTATATGATTCAATATCCTGAAGAATTTCAGTACTTACTGCTTGAAAAGCGTTTTGAAATCTGACCTGAGTAGAAGAGATTACTTCTTTGCTTTCATCAATTTCGTTTTCTGCAGTACTGATAAGTTCGGTCATTTCCTCACTATTCTTCTCCAATTCATTTATTTTGTCCTGAATCAGCTTGATTTTCTCACGTAACTTTTCAATCTGGAGTTTTCTCTTTTCTATACGTTCTTCTACTTGCTTTTGTAGTGCCAGGCCAAATTTCTGCTTTTCTCCCTGTAAAACTTCTTGATAATGCTCAGCTGATTTAAAGAGTTTAGACTCGGTTAATCCCATGGAAGAAGCTGTAACAAATGCAGATTTAATAGCTATTTCTCTCTCGACGCCCATCGATGTAAGCTGATTCAGAGAATGCTTAAATTCGAGATAATCAAATCCTTCCAGGTTATTCTTTTCAATTGCTTTAACCAATTGCCTTACAACATTATCATCGAGATCTTTTGCACTTTCAAACAAATTGTCAATTGATATATTCATGAGTCCATCCTTAATTTTATTGGATGTAAATATAGGAATTTATTTCTGGAATAAGTTTAGACAGAAATATTTATCAGGTATTATCCTCACTGAGCTTGTTCAAGCTGATTTTCATCTTTATAAGGGAGGGAAAGTCAAATAATGTTCTTTAATCGAATCCTTATGCGGCATCTAATTACTTAATGCGATTTAAAACCTCTCTAAACTCACTAAGCATCATCGCGGTAGCTCCCCAGACAACCTTATTATTAAGATTAAAATAGGGCATATCTTTTAATACTATGTTTCTTACGTGAATATTCTTGCTTAAAATATTGCTAGGATCCATTAATTCATTGAGAGTAGGAGTGAAGATATTTCTTACTTCACTTAGTTGGGGAGTGAAATCAGGAGTATAATCAAGAAAGCCCACATAAGGACTTACAATATAATTTGATACTGAAATAAATAAGTCGCTGAGTTTTCCCAGAATGTTGACATCTGCGGGATTAATCCCGATTTCCTCCTTTGTTTCCCTTATTGCAGTATATTGAAGATCCGGATCATATAATTCCATTCTTCCACCTGGAAAACTTATTTGTCCTGAATGAGGGTCATTCGGAGATGTTCTCGTCCTTTCTATTAAGGCAAATGAATATCCTGAATCGTTTGGAAAAATCAAGCATAAGGTTGCAGCGGGAACTGCATCTTTAGAGATTTTAAGCAATTCACCTATGTTAGAAGGAATATCCTTGGGCGCATGATTTGCGAAAGCTAATTGCGCATCACGCCCGGGTAAATCCTCGTGCTGAAGTTGATATGCAAGATCGTCAATTAACACTTTATACTTATCCTTAGAGCTTATGCATCTTCATTGGCCTTCTGAATATATTGCTCCAGAGCCATGGTCATAGATTTAAGTTCTTTAGTAGGGACTTTTATATTGATATCCAAGCCTCGCTTAACAACAGCATCTTTGGTACTAGTACCAAATACAGCGATCCTGGTATCGTTTTGCTTGAAATCCGGAAAGTTTTCAAACAATGATTCAATCCCCAATGGACTGAAAAAAACCAGGATATCATAAGTGATATCGCTCAGATCGCTCAAGTCTGAACTGACAGTACGGAACATCATTGCTTCCTGATATTTCAGGTTATTTTCTTCTAGATATTTCTGTACCGGTAAGCTGCCAAGATTGGAGCAAGGGAGAAGGAAGGTCTCATCCTTGAAGCGCTTAAAGTACTTATCAAGCTCTTCTATACTCCTGTTTCCAACAAAAACTTTCCTCTTTCTGTAGACGATGAACTTCTGAAGATAATCTGCAATTGCCTTCGTAAGGCAGAAGTATCGCGTTTCCGGAGACATTTCAATTCGCATATCTTCACAGATTCTGAAAAAGTGATCTATACTTTTCTTACTAGTGAAAATCACGCCGAAATATTCTTCAGGTCTGATCTTGGTTTGTCTGAATTCCTTGACATCAACCGGCTCAACTTGAATAAATTTTCTAAAATCTATTTTTACGCCATACTTCTCAACTAGTGTAAAATATGGAGAACGCTCAGGTTCAGGTTGAGAAATCAGAATACTTTTTACTGGTTTATAAGTTGTAGAGCTCATAAAAAACTTAGGTTTATATATCTAAACGCTTGGTTTTAACCTGTTAATATATTAAAAACTTTCATACCCACTAGTAGTGGAGCGATTTCAACGGTGCAAAGGTACGTAAAAAATTGGAATTTAGATGCACTTAAGAACCTGACACTGATAAATAAACCTCGTAATTGCCTTATTAGATAGAAAAAGACTATCAAAAACAATCCTAAATAGAAAGAAAATATACTGATTTTACTCGGAGCAAAGGCAAGGAACAGATTTATTGGTAGCAAAATCAGACCTAGTAGAATATTGAAAATAATGATTGTAAAGTTAAATTGGCGAGCCTCCTTTTCAACAGGAAATGTTGTAGCCAGCATATCCAAAATCAAATATCTGATAAGATAAATTACTCCCACTATCAGAATACAAAATAGCAGAGAAATCTCAGGACGCACTTCAAACCAATAATCCAAGGAAAGGAATATAAAGAATCCGAAATTGGCAATAAAGAAAAAGTACAGAAACAGGTACTGTACATTTGTTTTACCACGCTGCTCCCTATACAGGAGATTCAGGAAGTTATCATTCATAAACGCACGAATGATATGATCAACGACTGATCGGTTTATCGTGATTACTAGGGTGAGCATTATCAGAAGAATGAGAAAAGTGGCAAAAATCAGATTTCGCTTTTCTTGTAATATCGGCGGAAGAGGTACTACGTTATGATCCTTCTGTATCTCTCCCGGGTTAATAATCTCTTCTCTTACTGGTTCCTTTTCAATTTCTAAACTTACTTCAGGAGCGCTACCGCTTGTTTCAGTCGGTTCAGACTCTTCCATCACAGGTGTGGCATGTACTTCTTCAGTTGACTCAGATACTTCCACGTCCCCGGTTCCCGTTTCTTCTTTACCGGGACTTTCTACAGGCGCTATCTCAACTTCAGTAATCGGCTCGGTTTCTGTTGGACTGATAGTTGTTTTTTCTACTTCAGTAGAAATATTACGATTTAATCTATGCTTTAAATCAAAGGGATTTTGTTGTCCGCTTGAAGCAAAAGCAAGGGAAAGAAAAATAATGATGAGTATGTGTGTGTACAGTTTCACACGGCAAATTTAACAAGGTTTATATAATTATTACTTATAATATTAGAACAAGTTGAGAGAATGTCTATTTATTTCCTAAGACTTATTTTCATAAGACCATTAAATTGCGGGAAGAATAGAAGGTCCGGAAACTAAATCCGGGGTTTGATTATGAAAAAGAATACGGTAAGAAACGTATTAATTATTGGTTCAATAATGCTTATAAGTGTAATAAGCATGCAAGCGTATTCCTTACTGAAAGCCTGGGAATTCAGAGATGAGCATTTTGACCAAAGGGTAAGGGTTGCACTTCATCAGGTCGCTGCGAGACTTATCGAGCTTAACGAAGGCACCATTCCTGCCAAAAGTCTTGTACACAGAAAAACCTCCAATTATTTTCTGGTAAATATCGATGACATAATCGATGCCAATGCATTGGAATATTTTCTACATGATGAATTGTCCAATGTCTCATTGAATCTCGATTTTGAATATGCGGTTTTTGACTGCTTCTCCAATCAGATGGTCTATGGAAAATACTGCAAGGTAGAAGAAGATGATAGCCATATCAAAACGAGAGATCTACCGACTTATGATGAATTCGTCTATTATTTTGGAGTGCGGTTCCCGACTAAGACCTCTTTTATATTTTCCGGGATGACCCGATATATGATAGGAGCATCCATTCTTTTGTTTACACTCGGTTTTTTTGTGTACGCTACTTATGTATTGCTCACACAGAAGAAAATCACGGAAATGCAGAGGGATTTTATCAATAACATGACACACGAATTTAAGACCCCCTTGTCTTCCATTAAGATTTCCTCGGAAGTACTCGCTAATAGCCCCATGATAAAAGAAAATGAACGTCTTTCCCAATACGTGAATATTATCCAGAGTCAAGAGAGTCGTTTAAATAATCAGATTGAACGCGTTCTGAAGATTGCTTCTTTGGAAGGGGATAGCCTATGCCTGGCCAAGGAGAATGTTCATTTAAACGCCTTAGTTGAAGACCTTGCGCTTGCCAGAAAAGCTGAAATTGAAAAGACCGGTGGAAAATTAAATATACAGCAGAATGGAGATATAATGCTAGACGCCGACCCTGTCCATACTGCTAATATATTGCATAGTCTACTTGATAATGCTATTAAATACTCTCATGACAATATCGACATTAGGGTGGAAACAGGGCTTGACGGGGAAATTCCATACTTTAAAATCACTGATAGTGGTATAGGAATGTCAGCTGAACAACTCGATAATATTGGGCAGAAATTTTACCGGGTTTCTAAAGGGGATATCCACGATGTGAAAGGTTTTGGACTGGGATTATACTATGTTAAAACTATCTGTAAATTACAGCATTGGAAAATCAACATTAAAAGCCAACTGAAACAGGGAACTACTGTGAAAATATTATTTTATAACTAAATTAGCCAAATGAATTCAGACAAGCACATACTTTATGTTGAAGATGATGAAACCCTGGCCTTTGTCACCAAAGACAATCTGGAGAACCACGGCTATAAAGTGACGCACTATGGCAACGGCATGGATGCCCTTGTAGGTTTTAAGAGATATTCCTTTGACTTATGTGTTTTGGATATTATGCTTCCTCAAATGGACGGTTTTACCCTTGCAGAGAAAATCCGTAAAGAAGATGAGCAGATACCTATCCTTTTCCTATCAGCCAAGTCGATGAATGAGGATAGAATTAAAGGCTTTAAAATCGGTGGTGATGATTACATAACCAAACCCTTTTCAATTGAAGAGCTAATCCTGAAAATAGAAGTATTTCTTAAGCGAAACCTCATTAACAAGGAAGAAGAATTGTCTTTTTATTCAATAGGAAAGTATGAGTTTCACTATGATGCACTGACTCTCGTATACAACGATAATTCGCGCTCCCTGACTCAACGAGAAGCTGACTTGCTGCAATACTTTGCGAGGAATCAAAACAAGATTTTAAAACGTCCCGATATCCTTATTACAGTCTGGGGTGAAGATGATTACTTTCTAGGTAGATCCCTCGATGTCTTTATATCAAGGTTGAGGAAATATCTTAAAGATGATTCAGATATAGAGATAGAAAATATTCATGGAGTAGGCTTTAGACTGAATTCCAGAACAGACTAACTGCTCATATTCTTTTCTTGTAGCAACTCGGCTAGTTCTTCAGGATTTCGGTTTTCATTTACAATACGCATTACTTTATCTTTGTAAACAAGATACTCTTCTATTAAAGTACTATCCATCGGCGCCGGGGCCGGCAACTCAAGCCTTAAAGGGTCGACCTGTTCGCCATTCTTCCAGAATCGAAAACAGACGTGTGGACCAGTCGCGAGGCCGGTAGAGCCTACGTAACCGATAATTTCACCCTGTTCAACGTGAACACCGGGCTTAATTCCGCTTGCAAATTTACTCATGTGTAAGTATTGAGTTTCATAAACTTTATCATGACGGATTTTTACATAGTTTCCATTGCCACGAGTAAATGAAGCATGAGTAACAGTTCCAGAAGCAACTGCCATTATAGGAGTCCCATGACTCGCTGCATAATCAGTTCCTAGATGCGGCCTTCGATGTTTAAGGACGGGATGCATTCTGTTCTTGTTGTAGCGGGAAGAGATTCTGTAATATTTTACCGGTGCTTTTAAAAAAGCCTTTTGCATAGGAAGACCCTCCAGATTATAATATCCGGGAGAATCTGTCTTGTCGTAATAAATAGCATAGAGATCCTTGCCTCGATGATTCATAAATCCGGCGATGAGTTTTCCCGTTCCTACTATTTTGTCATCGACATACTCCTCCTCATACCATAATTTATAATTATCTCCTTTCTGTAAATGAAAGAAGTCAACAGTCCAGGCATAGGCATTTTCCATCTTACTGATAAGCGAATAATGCGCTCCGCCTTCTTCCATCGATACCCATAGACTGGAGTTGATTTCTCCTTCAATCTTGCGTATCCGTGTTTCAACTTCACGCTGAACTATTTCAGCACAAGGATCATCTTCAAAGGAATAAACTACATATTTTAAAGCATCGGGTACATATATTAAATAGGAAACATCATCACAGCCATTTTTACTAAGGATATGGTATTCTTTTCCGCTTTGTAGCTTTCGCAAATCGAATATAGGGCTGACATTCTTTGATAGCTGATGAATCACTCCGTTATCTACGTTGTATTCATGCATAAGTTGCGAGAAAAACTGATTCTTCTGAATGAAACCTGAATGTACATTGTATTCAGCCAGATCAAAGCCATAGAATAATTGTGTCTCTATACTGTCTTGAGAAGAAACCTCATCGATCAAATCCTCATCATTTTGTAAATTGGACTCGCATGATTCGAGGGTGAGAAGAAGGAGCAACAAGGGAAGTATTCCGATGAGATAGCTGAATCTTTTACTATTTTGAGGCCTTTTATTATACACAGTAATTACCTGAATTTATCTATTTGATGCGCTAATATAGGAGATTTTACACAAACCAATTTGACAATTCTGAATTCTTTTCACAAAAATAAATTAAATAATCTCTCCGGATTATAATTGAAAAAACAGGTCATTTGGTATAAATGATTATATCTCAGTACAATATGGAACGCAAGTTGCTAAATGAATTTAAACACTAAACATATACAGAAGGTTATTTGTCGGCAATGACATTGACTCTTCCGTATTAAACTATGGTTCTTGTAAAATAAGAACCACTCATATACTATATTTGCATTAATTGTATTTATTTAAAATTTATTGTAAGTGGGATATGTTTTTAAATCCGGCAAAAAAGTTATAGAAATTGCAAATCCGGAAATATGGGGAATTGTAAATTATACACCTGATTCATTTTATGCAGGAAGTCGTAGAAAGAATCTGGATTCTGCATTTGCGGAAGCGATAAAACATATAGAAGAAGGAGCAGCAGTTATCGACATAGGGGCAATGTCTTCACGCCCCGGTGCTAAAATTTCCAATCCTCAAGATGAGATAAATGCATTGGTACCTTTAATTCACAAAATTAAAGCCGCAGAATCCGATGCGGTTATAAGTATAGATACCTTACATTCTGAAGTCGCACGTGTATGTATTAACGAAGGAGCCGAAATCATCAATGACGTCACCGGAGGAATGTATGATAATAAAATTCTTGAGGTTGCCGGCAAGTTGCAAGTACCTATCGTGATTATGCACATGCGTGGTATACCGGAGAATATGCAGCAATTTACGGATTACGATAATCTGCTCAGAGTGTTAATGCTGTATTTTAAAGACAGAATCACTGCATGTAAAAGGGCGGGCGTCGAAGATATAATTCTCGATCCGGGCTTTGGATTTTCTAAAACAATTGCGCAAAACATGCAGTTGCTCTCGCATATTCCTATCTTTAAAATCTATGATTACCCGGTCTTAATAGGCGTGTCCAGGAAATCAACTATCTATAGAAGTTTACAGATAGAACCTGATGAAGCGCTCAATGGAACAACAGCCTTGCACATGATTGCGTTAGAGAATAAAGCGGACATCCTGAGAGTACACGATGTTAAAGAAGCTAAAGAAGCAGTAAGCCTGTTCAAGTTATATAAATCATCAATTGCTGAAGAATAGACAGCATTACTTATGTCGGAAGAGATAAAGAACAATAACGAAAATCCGCCAAAGCGCGAACGAGATCATTTTCTTGTTCGAGTGTTGCGATTTTTTGTCAGGCTTTTTCTCGTAATTATTGCTTTTCTGCTATTGATATCCCTTCTCATTCAGACTCCTGAGGTTCAATCTTGGGCTGCCAATAAAGCATCCGAGTATTTAAGCGAACAGCTGGAAGCAGAGGTTAGTATAGGAGGATTTAGATTGAATTTTCTGGACAAACTTAAGCTCGATGATGTCTTAATTATGGAACAAGGAGATACCATCCTTTATTCCGGAGAATTGACAGCGGATTTTAAATCTCCTGTCTTTACAATATTCAGGAATAGATTGGTATTACAAAACATAATCTTGAGGAATACGAGTTTTATCATGAAGCGTAGAGCTGATAGTGATGAGTATAATTTAGATAGAATACTTTCAAAACTAGAGAGCGCCGGTTCAATTGAAAAACCGCAAAAAAATGATGGAGGTTTGGATTTCAGATTGCAGCTCGATAATATTTTCCTTGAGAAGTTGAATTTTCAGCAACTAGACTCCTTATATGGCACAAATTTATATGTTACAGTTGACCGCGGCCGGTTGCAAGTCGAAAAAATCAACCTTAAAGAGCCTGAGTTTCTTTTTCAGCGGCTTAGATTGATTAAACCCAATGTGCATTTAGATTTATATGAAGCAGCAATAGGACCTACCGGGATTGATACAGCAGGGGAGGTTCCTATCCTTTTCATGACTAAATCCTTGAGAATCGATGACGCAACATTCTCGTTGGATGATCATACGGAACCCTATTACACATATCCGGGCATGAGCATGGACTACGGCCACATGTACATAAAGGATATCATAATAGATGCATCCGGAGTTAAGTTCTATGATTGGGAAACAACAGCGAGAAAACTCAACAGAATTAGTCTGACTACCAGAGAGGGATTTGTACTCAATGATTTCCATGCAGATTCTATAAGAGTACATCCTGAGCAAGTATTGATTGACAATGGAAGAATTATAACGCCCAATTCAGATATTAATGGGGATATTCAATTTAACTACACATCTTTTCATGACTGGCTCGAGTTTATCGATGATGTAGAAATGACATTCAAGAGCAGAAACTCCAAAGTTCATATACATGATGTAATAAACTTTGCTCCTGATTTATATGATATTTCTCTATTCAGAGATAATATGAATAAAAATATAATTCTGGATGGGATGGTTGAAGGAACGGTGAACAAGCTCTTTGTGAGGAATGCTTATGCAGCAATTGACTCTACTTTTATAAGAGGTAATGTAAGGATTGATAATTCTGCCAGTGATACAGAAGATTTATTTCTAAAAATAGATCTGGATGACAGTCGTCTTTATGCTAGGAGGATTGAGAGCTTTGTGCCGGATTTAAAGCTTCCCGATGGATTCCATAAAATGGGGGCAACCAGGTTAAAAGGTAAATTTACGGGAACAACAGATAACTTTAAGGTGAACACCCGGATGAAATCAAGACTTGGTAATGGCTCATTTGATTTCACGATGAAATTAAAAGATAAAATTGAAGATGCTGTATATGAAGGTGATATAGCCTTTGATGATTTTCAGCTTGGAAAGTTCATCAACGTTGATAGTATAGGAGCTATAACAATGGATATGCAGATTTCTGATGGGCGTGGCCTCTCACTAGAATCCATGCATGCACACCTGAAGGGAAAGATAGATTCATTTGAGATAAAACGGTATGTGTATCACGATATCGATATAGATGGGATTGCCACGAATAAACTGTTTAAAGGCACATTATCTATTGATGATGAAAATATCGATGCAGGATTTGAAGGCTCGGTATACTTTGCTGATATTAAGAAGCCCACTCTCGATGTTGACCTTGAGATGAATCATATAAATCTTTATGCGCTCAACCTTTATAAGGAACCACTTACAGCCGGTTTTAGATTTAGTGGTAGGGTAGATAGTTTTGATTTATATAATCTCAATGCTAACTCTCGGCTGGAAAGTCTGGAACTTGTCTATAAAGACAGTATGAACCTCAATTTACAGCTATTGGAGGTTATAGCATCGAGTAAACCAGGAGAGGATAATATTCTAGAAATTGATTCAGATATAGTTAAAGCCGACATTACCGGTGATTATTCCTTCGTGAAATCCTGGGGCGCATTACAAAATTACTTTATAAACTCATTTCCCGAGTTGTCTAAGCGTTGGCAACTTCAAATTGATTCCACAGCCAAAGAAACAGATTTAGTCTTCGATATTAACTTTAAAAACACACAAGGGTTCCAAGCATTATTATTAGAAGAACTAGACACTATTAAGGATCTCAGGATAAATGGTTTTATCGATACCGGAGAAAGAGATATGGAACTTAGCATTTTTATTCCGCAATTAAATTATGGCGATAACTCTTTTGAGTCAGTGTCATTTGCACTATTTGGAGGAGACGGAACAGGTAACGTTGTCTTTGGAATAAATAACTCAGTTTTAAAAGATCAGATTAACCTTAATCCTATAAGTGTGATGGGTGACTTGACTTATGACACACTTTCCTTTAACCTCAACCTTGCGGATTACAACAAAGCTAAGGACAATTTCAACATGGACGGGTTCCTCTATCCGACCAAGGATAAGTATGCAATGGTGTTCAAAGATAGGCACATTCATTTGTTCAATAATGACTGGAATATCAGTGCGCAGAATATGATAGAATTTGGGAAAAACTATCTCTCGGTAGATTCACTGAATCTTACTTTTGAGGATAAAGTAATTGCATTTCAATCCGATAGACCCAATCATCTGGATTTTACACTAGAAAATATCTCTCTGGCAACTTTTAATAAGAACATTAAGAACGATTCATTGAATATTTATGGAAATATGAATCTAAACCTCGACCTGAATAATGTATATAAGCTGGATAATATTCAGGGAACCCTGGAAGTAGAAGACTTTAAAATCAATAATGATCCTTATGGTCTGGTAACTCTGCAGGTTATTGATGATGGAACCGGAACAAAGAGTGAGGTGGAATTGCGCGCGATTCACAATAACCAAAAAATCTTTGCTGATGGATATGTCAACCCAAGAAACACTGAAGAATTTTATGACCTCGATGTAAAAGCGGAAGAAATGCCCTTTACTATTCTTCAATACCTCCTATATGAAAGCATATCAAATACTAGTGGCAAAGTGGATGGTAATGTGAAAGTTACTGGCGCTATAGATGCTCCGGCAGTTGCAGGGAAAGGGAAACTTTATGACGCAAAGACAAAATTTGATGAACTAGGTGTAACTTATTATGTCAAGGATGCCGATTTCAGTGTGTCACCGACTTTTATTGATCTGTCCGGAGGTGAGGTCTATGATAAATATGATAATGTAGCTCATATTCAGGGAGGATTGACTCATAATAACTTCGATGATTTTGGCGCCGAAATTTCAATCAATACCAAGAAATTTCTGTTAATGGACACAGACAAAGAAATCAACTCTTTTTATTATGGCAGAATTATTGGCTCTGCAGATGTGGCAATTAACGGATTATTTTCTCAGATCGATATCAATATAGTTGCTGAAAATGCTGAAAACACTGAATTCTATATGTCTTTATTTGATGAAGAAGAAATAGAAGACGCTGCATTCGTTCGCTTTGTCGGAGGTGACGATACTGATGAAGACCTGACAACTTCAATAGAAACTCCTGAAGGACTAAATCTGAGATTGAACCTTACGGCAAATGATTTGGCACGGGTAAAAATTTTCATGGACGAGGGCGATGAAAACTACATTGAAGCAAATGGTAGAGGGAATATAATTTTGGATTTACATCGAACAGGCGATATCAGTATGTTCGGTACATATAAAATAAATACAGGTACATACAGATACTCTTCCTTTAACCTGATCAAACGTACTTTCAGAGTAAGAGAGGGAGGTTATGTTCAATGGACAGGAAGCCCTTACGATGCGACTATGAATATTGTGGCAGATTATGGGACCAATGCTTCACCACATTCAATCCTCACGGGTTATAATATTACTCGTCAGGAAGTCCCGCAGACACCTGTGCATGTGCTTATTTATCTAAATGGTCCGATCCTGCATCCGAGTATTGATTTTGACCTTGAGATTCCGGATGTGCCCGGAAATATCCGACCGTATGTTGATAACGCGCTTACATCTCTGCGCGCGGATCAATCCAAACTGGAATTTCAGGCACTTTCTTTAATTACTTTGGGAGATTTCTGGCCGGATGAAAGTTCAGGTTCAGGTATCGTTTATTCAGGGAGCGCAAATACCATTTCTGCATTTCTCTCAAGCCAGGTTTCTAACTTTCTATCGACAATCGTGAATGAAGCATTGAGAAATGTTGGCTTTATAGATTACATTGATGTCGACGTGAATTATACGATAAACAATGAGATTGACCTGGACAACTTAGGAGGCCCCGATGGCGTACCACAACTAGGTACTAATGAAGTTCAGGTAAACCTGAAAAACATCCTCTTTAATGAAAGGGCAGTATTGGATATCGGAGGTAACTATGTAGAAGGATCGGTTATTTCCTCCGGCGCATACGTAAAAGGTAACGTTTCTCTGGAATATATCATTACGGAGGATAGAAGACTCCGCGTAAGAATGTTCAGTAATACAGATCAGAATATTGAAGGTTATCAGATTAAATTTGGTGCCGGTATTAAGTATCAACGCGAATTTAATTCATTCGGAGATTTCTTTGAAGGAATGAAGAACTCCTTGCGTAAGACTAAATCCGAAACAGAAGCAGAGCAGCAACAAAATTGATATTCCATTTCAGAACTCTTTTCAATCAGTTTGAATTATTAGCATACGGAAGCTAACAGAACAATTGTGTTTTTAAGTAGTTTTTATACTTTAAACATAGAAGGAGAAATATATTTTCAGAATGAACAGAACATTGATATATCCCGATTATAAAAAGGATGATTTACATTTCAGGGATATACTGGCAGAGATAAACAACTATTGCAGATCGGATCTCGCAAGAGAAAAGATAAATCTACTCAGACCGCTCAACCACGCTGACACGATACGGCGTTTTCTGCAGCAGACAGAAGAATGCATGAATGCTGTCACAACTGATCACGCTCCCGATATTGCTGAACTTAATGACATACTTCCTCACATATCATATCTACGCATTAAAAATTACATTTTCCCTGCTGAGGAACTCTTGGAAATTATCAATTTACTGAGACAAAGAAAAAGCATTGAGCCTTTCATTAAAGATGCTGAATGGGCTCGGACCTTTCCCTTATTGCATGAGTTTTTGGATGGCGAATTTCCTCCGGGAGAACTGATGAAGTTCATCGATGAAAAATTTGATGAAAAGGGAGAACTGAGAGAAAATGCCTCATCGGAACTGATAAGTATTTCCAGGGCTATTAATGCCAAGCAATCTGAAATTGACAGGAGTTTTAAAACTATAGTCAAGAAGTATAGAGATCAGGGAATATTGCATGATACTGAAGAGTCCATCAGGAATGGGCGGCGGGTTATTACGATCGACTCCAATTATAAAAGACAGATTAGCGGAATATTCCATGATGAATCTGCCTCAGGTAAAACTACATTTATCGAACCGGGAGAAATGATTCCCTTGAATAATGAACTCTTCAATCTCTTTAACGAAAGAGAGAAAGAGATTAAGCGTTTGCTTAGACTTACTGCAGACAAAATCAGGGACATTTCAGACTTATTACCTGAGTTTCAGAATAAAATGATATGGTATGAAGTTATGTATGCCAAGGCCAAATACGCCTTATCGATTCAGGCTCGCGTACCTTCTGTCGTTGATGATTCTCAGATTAAAATCGTAAATGGCAGGCATCCTATCCTATATCGGAAAAATATGCAGGAGTATAAGAATACAGTTCCTTTCACTCTCGAGTTGATGGGGGAACAGCGAGTTCTACTCGTCTCAGGCCCCAATGCCGGGGGGAAATCTATTCTTCTCAAAGCAGTGGGCCTACTTCAGATGATGGTGCAAGCGGGAATTCCCGTACCTGTGGACATGTCTTCAGAATTTGGGATATTCACCAAGTTCTTTATCGATATCGGCGATCAGCAGTCCGTAGAGGATGATTTATCGACCTACAGTTCTCATCTGACTAATATGAACATTGCCTTAAAAAAGTCCGATAAAAGAAGCCTTATCCTCTTTGATGAATTTGGTACCGGAACAGACCCTCAGATGGGTGGTGCCATTGCACAGGCAATATTGCAACAACTGATGCGTAGAAATGTGTATGGCCTTATAACAACGCACTACGGAAACCTGAAAGGATTTGCTGCAAAGCATAAAAACATTGTAAACGGCGCCTTGCTTTTTAACGATAAAGAACTTGCACCGACCTACAGATTAAAAATAGGGGAACCTGGATCTTCATACGCTTACGAGATTGCCAGAAATATTGGCTTGCCTGAACACTTAATCAAGCAGGCTAGGAAAATTGCCGGCGTGCAAGTCAGTGATATAGATGATCTTTTGCATAAGTTGCAGCAAGAAAGTCGCCGCATCGAAGAGAAAACCCTGGAACTTGAAAATAGAGAGAAACTGCTTGATAACTTAAGTAATACCTATAATCATCTTCAGGAAGAGCTCGAGATCAGACGTAAACGGATGAAAATGGAGGCAAAAGAAAATGCCTTACAATATCTGCTTACGCAAAAGAAGGAATTAAGCGAACTCATAAATAAAGTCCGGGAAGAAGAGAATATACGACAAGCAGAAGAATTACAAAAGAGAATCGCAGAAGAACAAGTTAAGCTTGTTGAAGATATCCGCACTATGGAAGACCAGGTTCTGCAATCAGATGAGAGCAGCGGCACAATAGAGGAAGGCAGTTATGTTAAAATGCGGAAAGGAGAAGGCCTTACGGGACAAGTTGAGTGGATTAGGGGAAAAACGGCGATGGTCATCTTTGGTAATCTTAGAATGGAAGTACGGCTTAAAGATCTTAAACTTATCCCCAAGACAATTGATATCCGCAAGGGAACTTCAGGACATGTTTATGAGAAAGCTACCAATATTCAGTCAAAGCTGGATATCAGAGGATTAGATAAAAGAGAAGCAATGGATTTACTGGAAGCATTTCTCGATAAAGCGATTATTGCAGATCTACTGTCGGTTGAAATCATCCATGGAAAAGGGACAGGAGTTCTGAGAGAATTGACAAGGGAAATAAGTCAGCAATACAAAGATATCAAGGAAATTGAACATCCTCCGGCTGAATATGGAGGAATCGGTAAAACGATTATAACTTTTGGCTAAAAGTTCATTCTACCGATTCACCCATAAATAATTCTAGCGATGCATCTCAACTCCTGCAAAGTGGAATGAGGCCTCGATTAATGCGTTTTCATCGGAATCAGCTCCGTGAACAGCATTTTCACCTATACTTGTAGCATAATTGGCACGGATAGTACCCGGTGCTGCTTCAGCCGGATTAGTAGCTCCGATTAAAGTTCTGTAGTCTTCTACAGCATTATCCTTTTCAAGAACTGCTGCTACAATCGGGCCACTGCTCATAAACTCAACCAATTCGCCATAAAATGGTCTTTCCTTATGTACTGCGTAGAATTCACCTGCCTTCTCAGCAGAGAGTCGCGTATATTTCATCGCGATAATCTTGAATCCAGCCTCGTTAATCTGATGCAATATCGCACCGATATGACCGGCTTTAACCGCATCTGGTTTAATCATCGTAAAGGTTATGTTACCTGCCATAATTCATCTATTATTTAAGTGTTTTATTAATTCGGCTGCAAATGTACAGTTTTCTTTAATCTTTGCAGCATTAGGAAAAATAAAAGAAAAATCAGACCTTTGATTTCTATGGAAGCTATCATGCCGGACATCAACGAACTGAAAAATATCCTCAACAAGCCACAGGATGTAGTCATACTATCACATCGAAATCCGGACGGAGACGCTCTGGGTTCATCAATAGGCTTGTCGCGAATTCTTCAGAAAATGCATCATTCTGTAACTGTTGTGTTGCCCAGTGAGTATCCTCTGGTCTTCAGCTGGATGCCGGAAGTCAAGGATATTATCGTATTTGATGTGGATTCAGCTGCAAGTATAGCAGCAGTAAAAAAGGCAAGTGTAATAGTCTGTGTAGACTTTAACGGACTTGACAGGATTGATAAACTCGGTGAAGAAGTGAATCAGGTCAAGGATAGCAAGAAAGTAGTACTCATCGATCATCATCTGGATCCGGAGCCCTTTGCGGACATAGTTTATAGTGATCCTTCAGCAAGTTCAACTTGTCAATTGATATATAAGCTTGCGCAAATGTGCGACTGGACGCGACATATCGACCCGGAAACCGCTGCTTGTCTTTACACTGGCATTCTTACTGATACAGGCTCATTCCACCACGGAACAACTGAAAGTGCCTTTGAGGTATCAGCTAAGCTTATAGGCCATGGTGTAGACGGAGAAGAAGTGCATGATCTGATTTTCAGAAATCAGACTGAAAAGCAATTGAGGATTCTAGGCCATTGCCTGGCTAATCGCATGGAAATTATTCCTGCAATACGCACAGGTATAATCTGGCTTAACAGGCAGGATTATGAGAAATTTGCTATTGACAGAGGAGATACTGAAGGGATTGTCAATCATCTGATGACGATGAAAAACGTCGATGTAGCAGCCTTTATCACTGAACAACCGTCCATTGTAAAGCTTTCGCTCCGCTCTAAGGGCGATATTTCTGTACAGGAACTTGCGCGTGATCATTTTAACGGTGGAGGACATAAAAACGCAGCAGGAGGCTCTATGTACGCCTCACTGAGTGCTGTTCTGGAAAAATTCAAGAGAGTAGTACCATTCTATATACCTACGATTAAATCATTCAGGTTGTAAATTCTGCATATATGAAGAGTTTTTACATGCTGTATATAGTATCGGCTGTGTTATTTATTTCAGCTTGCGCAAATGTAGAGGATAATAAACTCTTTCATAAGGATCACGTTTTAACTTTAAGCAGGAGTGTATTAGATGCTGATATTCAAGGCGATAGGGTAGTGTACTTTAATTATTTAACTGACAGCAATAGCAAGCAAAATAAAAGCCTTGCATATTTACTTCCGGGAGAGGATAATATCAAATCAAGCAATAACCCGTTGATTTATGCACTGGGTATCGGGCAAGCAGGAGATACTATAAGAATAGAATCAGCTAAAAAATCAAATGCTGACTTAGATTCGAATCTTCCTTTTAGCATCGCAATCGAGGAAATAGTCAGCAAACACACATTTGCCGAAAGGCAGATAATCAAAGAATATGGCTTTCTTCCGGATACACTACTTACTGATATTGAGAAGAAAGAGATACTGGATTACGCGCGTATTGCAATACATGACAAAATACAACATTGTACTCACCTGGGAGAGGATGTTTATCTGTGCACTATACGAGAGGGAATGGATAACGTGGCAGGGACAGACGAACTTGTCGCTATATACTATTCTGCGATTTTACAGGATGAATTTAAAGAGGTGGACGGGAACTATAATACGGAAAAACCATTTATTATACAAGCAGGCACCAGTGAAGTAATTGCTGCGTGGAGAAGAGCAATACCATATATTTATCGAGGTTCAAGAGTACTATTGATAGTTCCTACTGAACAAGCTTATGGCGATAAAACCTATGGGAAAGTACCTGCTAACAGTGACCTCTTGTTTTTAATTGACTTATATTAAACTTTATTATAATATGACTAACGAAGAACTCAAAGAGCTGAAAACCCGATTGTTGACCTTAAAGCAATATCTTTGACGTCGATTTCAGACGAAATGAAGCGCGAGACTTGGAGCAGAAAACGATGAACCCGGATTTCTGGAATGATTCATCCTCTGCACAACAGGTAATGAAGGAATTGAATCGCCATAAGGAAATAGTAGGGCGGTTTGATCAGTTGGAAAGTGAAGCTGAGGACATGGAAGTGCTCTATGAATTCCTGCAAGAAGGTGAAGGCTCAGAAGAGGAGATAGATGCCAGATATGCTGAAGTCCTTAAACAAATTAATGAAATAGAATTCAGAGCGACACTTAACAAAGAAGAAGATGGTCTTGACTGTATTCTGGAGATAAATGCCGGAGCAGGTGGAACGGAAGCGTGTGACTGGGCAGATATGCTACTGCGCATGTACACAATGTGGGCTGAACATCAACAGGGATTCAAAGTGCGGACCCTGAACAGACAAGATGGTGATGTGGCTGGAATTAAGAGTGTAACCCTGGAGATTTCAGGAGATTATGCTTATGGCCTTTTAAAGGGAGAGAATGGAGTTCATCGTCTTGTAAGGGTAAGTCCTTTCAACGCACAGGGAAAGCGGATGACAAGCTTTGCATCAGTCTTTGTGCATCCCCTCATCGACGATACAATTGAAGTGGAAATTAATCCTGCAGACTTATCTTGGGATACATTCCGTGCCAGTGGTGCAGGTGGCCAGCACGTAAACAAAACTGAATCTGCAGTACGTGTAACGCACGCACCGACAGGGATCATTGTGGAGTGTCAGGAAGAACGATCACAGCACATGAACCGCGACAAAGCATTGCAGATGCTCAAATCCCGCATTTATGAGCTGAAATTAAGAGAACAGCTGGCAGAAAAAGAGAAAATTGAAGATTCCAAGCAGGCTAATGAGTGGGGGTCTCAGATCAGGTCTTATGTGATGGATGACCGTAGAGTTAAAGATCACAGAACCGGGGAACAGACCTCGCAGGTAGAAAAGGTGATGGATGGTGAAATCGACGCATTTTTACAAGCCTGGTTATTATTTAATCCGGAAGCAAATTGATTTTCTTGATTCTAATGCAAAATAGTATTTAATAAAATGTCAGAAGACTATAGAATGCAGAATATAAAATTTGTTGGTAGCTTCATAGACTGGGAGAAATGTCCTCAGGATACTCTGCCTCAATATACTTTTGTCGGCCGTTCCAATGTAGGGAAATCATCGCTTATTAACATGCTGACAGGGAGGAAAAACCTTGCGCATACTTCTAAAACACCGGGTAAAACCCAGACTATTAACTTCTTCCAAATCGATGATGAGTGGCATCTGGTTGACTTGCCGGGATATGGCTATGCAAAGATTTCCCGGGTGATGAGAGAAAAGTGGCAGAAAATGGTCTTTGATTATCTGGAAAATACAAGTACTTTAGTCTGTACATTTGTATTGGTGGACAGTAGGATTCCTCCACAGGAAATCGATATAAATTTTATGAAACAACTGGGAGAAAAAGATATTCCGTTTGCTATTATCTATACTAAGGCAGACAAGCTGAAAACGAAACAGTTAAACGAGAATATTAAGAAAATCAGAGACGAAGTTCTGAAATACTGGGAAGAAATGCCTGATGAATTTATTAGTTCAAGCGAGTCGGGAAGGGGAAGAGGCGAAATCCTGGATTTTATCTATCAACTAAATGATTCTTTGTGAGTAACGGCATATTAAAGGAACCCATATTCAGAGAGCGATTATACCCCAATCTAAAAGACTGGAGTATTTATAAATTCCATAAAGACAGAGCCGGCTTTATCAAGGAGTTAAACAAGTTCAGTCAGGAGACCATCATCGAGCATAATGGGATAGATAACCTCGGAGAACTGATTAACAAATGTATATACCAGGAGGAATCCCGCCTACGCAATAAACCGTGGAAAGTTGATCCGCCTAATGAAGGCTTATTCTGGAAAAAGATTAAATCCGAGCTGCAGCTCCATGCCAATGCAACTGAAGAAGCCAAGAGGGAAATATATCCCAAGCTATTGCATAAAATCATAAACAGATATTCAGAAGAAATAGTAGGTGACTATAAGATGTCTACATTTCTCTTTGCAAGGAAATTTACCATAGCTTTCTTCGGCAGTATATACAATAAGGCTTTCCGGAGAGGAATTCCTCAATTGTGGTGGTCCAAGCGTAAACTCCTTGAAAAGATTAAAGTGTATGGAGAACTCGATACCAGCAGAGCCTTGTTTGAGAAGGGGACAGTCATTGTTGTTCCCACGCACTCATCAAATATTGATAGTATTCAGATAGGCTTCCTTCTGGATTTTGTCGCAGGTTTCCCGCATTTCAGTTATGGAGCAGGTTTGAATCTCTATAACTCAGAAATTGCTGCTTATTATATGAACAGACTGGGAGCATATAGAGTAGATAGAAGGAAAAAGAATGTCATTTATCTGGAAACTCTGAAAGCCATGTCTCAGCTCGCCGTCCAAAAGGGATTAAACAACTTGTTTTTCCCTGGAGGAACCAGGTCCAGATCCGGTGAAATTGAATCTCAATTAAAAAAGGGACTATTATCTACACTCGTTGAAGCCCAGAGAGCAAATTTCGCTCTGGAGAATGGAAATAAGGTATTCATCGTGCCATTGGTCTTGTCATACCATCAGGTATTTGAAGTACCTGAATTAATCGACCAGCACCTCAGAAGTATAGGAAGGGAAAAGTATATTAGTTCGCGGCCAAAACCTCGTAACTTCAGGCAGATTTTAAACCTGCTTAGACGCCTTACGGTGAAGAGCAATGAAATATATGCTTATTTCAGCCATCCTTTAGACGTATTTGGTAACAAGGTAGATGTAAATGGAAACTCCTTAAGCGACGAAGGAGAGACAATAGATATCAGAGAATACTTTATCACTGATGGTAAACTGATCAGAGATAGCCAGCGGGAGAGTGTCTACACTAGTTTACTTGCGGATAGGGTAAAGGAGAAATTCTACAAGAACAACATTGTATTATCATCGCAAGCTTTGGCTTACTATATGTTTGAATACTGGATTAAGGAAAACAAAGGAGTTGATTTCTTTGAATTTTTAAGACTTAATCCAAAGGAATTTCGTTTATCGGTTGATAGGATGCCGGAAGGATTTGAAGAATTTATAGATATATTACGCCAGAAGGCTGAGGAGGGATTATTTCATCTCGCCCCGGTATTTGCTGAAGATACCCTAGCTATAATTGAGGAAGCGGTTAATAATATCGGCGTTTACCACGTCAAATTACCGCTTTATAAGGATAGAAATGGCTATCTGCGGACGGAAAGCCTTAGCAACCTATTTTATTATCGTAACCGCTTAAATGGTTATGGATTGGAAAAGCTGAATTGTTTTAAATAAAATGCAGTGCATTGTTTATGATTTGGAGGCGACCTGCTGGGATGGGGAGCCTTATGCTGATCAAAGTGAGATAATCGAGATTGCCGCTTATAAAGTCGATAGATATGGCAAAATAACCGGACCGTTTCAATCCTTTGTAAAACCCATGTTATTTCCCAAATTATCTCCGTTTTGCAGACGGTTAACCACTATTTCTCAATCAGAAATAGATAAAGCACCGCAGTTCGGCGAAGTTTTAGACAATTTCCTCGATTGGGTGGGGGATTTCCACGAGGAAACTGTATTTTGTGCCTGGGGAAAGTACGATCCACGTATGTTGATACGCGATTGTGACTTGCATGACTATCCGGATGATTGGCTTGTGAATACTTTCAATGTAAAATCTGCATACCGAGATTTAAAAGGACACAATAGGGCTGTAGGCTTAATAAAAGGTTGTGAAATTGAAGATATTGATTTTGAAGGAATACCTCACAGGGCAATATGGGACAGTTATAATCTGTTACAATTATTTATGAAATATTATAAAAGTTGGGAAATTCCCATCTGAAAAATAGAAATTAATTATTAATCCAAAACACTTGAAATTAACATGAAAATATTTAATTATTTATTTATCGCAGCTTTCCTGTTCATATCAGGGCAGATGATTGCACAGGAGAAAGTCGCTTATATCAAGTACGCAATTACTGATATACATTCAGACGAGCCTGCAATTATGCAACAAGCTGGGATGTTGAAGAATGGATATATGGAGCAATACACTCTGGGTAACAAGTCAATGACAGTAACTAACTCAGCGGGTATGTTTATCACCAAGACTCTCTTCAATAAAGATACCAAAGAGTCTACCATGTATATGGACGTTATGGGACAGAAAATAAAAGTTCCTATGTCTGCAGATGAAAGAGATGAGATGCAAGACGATGATATCGATATCAAGGTAGAAGTTCTTAAAGATGAGACTAAGGAAATCCTTGGTTATAAAGCATACAAGACACTTCTGAAGATTACTTCTGAGGATGGTAAAACGACTATAGAGCTCTGGGTGACTGAGCAATTGAAATCCGATGCAGGTGATTTCAGCAATATGCTGCAAGTTGGTACAGACAATTTTGAAATTAATGGAGTGCCATTGGAATTCGTTATCGATGCCAATGGAATGATGCAGATGACTTATACAGCTCAGGCTGTAAAAACTCAGGGAGATGTTGATGCATCTGTATTTGATATTGATGACGCGGGATATAAAGTAATGACTTTGGATGAATTCCAGAGCTCAATGGGAGGAATGTTTTAATTTAATTCCCCTTTAAATAATCAGGGGATACAGTTGAAAAGATTGTATCCCTTCTTTCTTTTGCTTCTATTTAACATAATATTAATTATAGGAACGATATGGGTGAAAGATTAATAGTGCTGGCCTCAGCAGTTCAATGTCCTCATATATATCGTGTATCATTAAATAATGATAGCTTCCTCTTTTAAGCTTACGCAAATGTAATGCTCTTAAAATTTCTTTTAGCTTCCACAAATGGATAATCAGTTCTTCACCTTATTCTAGCTTAAATAAATAATTATGGTTGGCTTACGTAGCTGATATATTTTCTTAATGCTTCCACAAATGTTATCCTAATCACAAAAACCGAAGGCTCTGTAATTTCTCCAGAAAAATTAAGCTGTACAATTATCCGGGATAATCAAACCTCAGGCGCCTTAAAAAGCTTCCTAAATTATTATAGAATAAACTTCAACCAGGTCCTTATAATATAACGTACAAATTTAATGAACCTGAAAAATTTCAATGAATCGATCAGAAATAATATGCAAGATCATCTTCCTTCGTGCTTTTATCTTCTTTATACACTCCCCACTATCTAAGTTTCCGACTATCCAAATAAATATATTATGTTAAATAGCCTCATTAGCCTGAATCTTTATTAAAAGTAAATCCAATCATATCTTTCATATTTTCTCAGAATTTACCTATTTTGTCATAATAAAACATACTCATTATGGATTTTAAGGATTTCTGGGATAAGCTTGTAAACTCCAAGGGAGCAAAAGATTTAAAGGATTTAGCTGAAATGACTGAAGACCAGATAGAGTCTATCGGTAAGAAGATTCTTGAAAAGTCTAAATCTGCCGGAGATAAAACCATGGATTTTATCGATACTGAAGGCAGCAAGCTATTTGAGAAAGCAAAGAAACGCATAAAAGACATCACTGAAAGAGGCACTGAAGAAATCAATGAATTTTTCAGAGAAAAAGACTCTGAAGAGGTTGATTTAGATGAGATTTTCGGCAAAGAGGATGTTGATATCAACCCTGGTGAAGGCGAAGCAAAAGCCAAGTCTTCCAGTAAAAGAAGCAGTGATAAAAAGGGGGATTTTATTGATAAAATCCTAGCAAAAGTTGAGAAAAGTATCGATTCAGCCGAAAGGATAATAGATGATCGGACCAATCTGGAGGCTATTAAAGATATCAACCTTATTCCGGATGATTTTATTGAAAAAGCAAGACGATTTGCAGACACTACACTTACTCGTGGAAAAAGTCAAAAGAAATCATCCACAGATCAGGACATAGCCGGTTTTACAGACCATGATGGCGATGGAGATCCGCTTATAGATGATGCACTAGTTGATGAAGATGTATAAGGGAAGACTCCCCCACTACATTTGCGTAAGCTAAATTATTATCTATCCAGAATAGATTTTAAATCAGCAGGCGAATAATTCACTGATTTCAATACCTTTCCATCTGAGTTGCGATAGACAAGGAAATAGCCGTCTCTCTCAACGATATGACCTTCAGTCGCTTTATTTTTACGGTAATGTTCTAGAGTCAATTCCGCTTCTTCACGTGTAGCACAGCGCTTACTCATATTTGACCTCTGAACTTCTTCAAATAACTGTCTGAATTTACCTCCCATACCAAATTCGTGAATAGCACCGGATAAAACATATTGGATGTCGCAGAGTGCATCAGCAATCTCTACAATATCATTATCGGCTATAGCTTGTTTAAGCTCGTTTAATTCCTCCTGCAGCAGGTTTATTCTCAGCTCACTGCGATCTTCAGTAGGGATAAGTGGATTGCGTTCTATAGGGAGTTCAAATGTTTTATGAAATTCTGCAACATCATTTAAGCCTTGCGGCTCACTGAATTTCTGTACTGTCTTGGTCATGATTATGTTCTTTCAGAAATGAGAAATCTTCCACAAACGCTTTTGCGGAAGATTTCTCACTAGGTTTTAATATCCTGCTTAAATAAAGCTATTACGATTAGTCAAAGTATGAATTATCAAATCTTTCACCTTCCTGAATAGCATCTAGTCTTGCCTTAATTCCTTCACTATCCTCAAGCTGGTTCATACGTGCAAGAATTTCACGAAGACCTAGTAAAGTGTTTCTATCATTTGGATTTAAGGACTCAGCCAATTTGAAGTAAGGCAGAGCTTTACCAAAATAATCTTTTACTAGACCATCCAATTCATCATATCTCTTTTGCTCCCTAAGGTCAAGAGTCTGCATTTCCTGAGTGAATGCTGCAGCTTTGTTAAAATACATCATACCGATAGAGTAAATCGCATCAAAGTAATCGGGATCAATATCAATAGCCTGATTGAAATAATCGATTGCCTTATGGAAGTAATCTTCAGCTTCCTCCGCATTACCGGCTTCTTCAGATTCCTGATTAAGGTTCATATAAACGTTACCAAGAGCTGATCTTACACTAGGATTATTGGGATCTTTTGCAATAGCTTCCTGTAATTTCTCTTCAAGAAGAGTATATTCTTCATTCTGGATAAGATAATTAATTTCAGCAAAAAGGATATTGGTGTTACCCGGGAACAACTCTTTACCCTTAGTCATAACCTTGGCAGCTTCTTCACTATTGCCGTCAGCATTCAATAGTGAGAATAACAAACTGTACACTTGAGGTTCGTTGTAATCATTGCTATAAAGATCGTGTAGATATGCCTTGGCTTCTTCTTCTTTTCCGATTTGAGTAGCACATACTGCAATAATATACTTTTGATTCAAAAGATTTTCTTTATCGGGGAAAACACTCTTTTCGTTATTTTCCTGAAGAATCTCTTCAATATCCAGAACTGCTTCATAAGAATGATAAGCACGTCCATAATCAAGATTTCCTACATAGGCATTTCCCATAGCACTCAAGTAACTCGCATTTTCTGTAAGTCCTTTAAGAGCATCTTTCTTAAGGTATTGCTTATCGGCATTTTCATAAGCCCTCGTGTAAGATTCATAAGCAATAAGAGCGAGATTTTCATCCGGAACAGAACTCTGCCCCATTGCGATGGCGCTAGTAACCTTACCGGAAAGAGCGTTATAAATATCTCCTCTGAGGTTATGCGCTTTTGAATCATTGGCAAATTCATCATTAGACACTACTTGATCCATCAAATCTCGGGCTTCATCAAGGTTTCCTTCATTATTGATTGGATTCATAAAATAGCTACTCAATGAACTATTAGCCTTTCTCATCATTTTCTTAGGATTCGCATCCTGAGCAACAGCCATTACACCCATCTGCAGGAAGAGTGCCAGGCTAAATAATCTTATTAGGTTTTTCATAGAATTATATTTTTAGTCTGTAATAGTTTTAAGGTATCTAACGCAAAATTGTTTGTCGATAATCGATAAAATTATCTTAATATTATATTAAATAATTCTTAAAATAATTTATTCTTCCTCATCATACAAGTCGTCTTCGCCATCTCTTATCACTGCCACATCTGCTATCTCGTCCTTTTTATCCAGATCAATAACGATAACTCCCTGAGTCGCTCTTCCTCTGATATGAACATCTTCAACTGACATTCTTATTACGATTCCGTCCTTAGTTGTAATCATCAGATCATCTTCGGCTACAACCGCTTTCATGGAAACAAGCTTACCGGTTCTATCGGTAATCGTCTGTGTAATAACACCTTTACCACCGCGATTAATGAGTCTGTACTCCTCAGACAGAGAACGTTTACCGATTCCTTTTTCAGAGATTGTCATGATTGTCATATCAGGCTCTGTACCGGAGATTGAAGATATTCCAATAATGTAATCGTCATCGCCATCCAGACGCATTCCTATTACACCCATGGCATTTCTTCCCATCGGTCTCACATCTTCCTCATTAAATCTGATTGCTCGTCCATTGCGATTTGCAAGAATAATCTGATTGGTTCCGTCCGTGAGCTTCACATCTATCAATTGATCACCTTCAGCAATAGTAATTGCATTAATACCATTGGTACGCGGTCTGGAATAAGCCTCTACCAGAGTTTTCTTCACAATACCTTTCTTTGTTGCAAAGATTAAGTAGTTGTTGTTTACGTAATCCTCGTCTTCAAGGTCCTCGATGTTGATATATGCACGAACTTTATCTTCTCTCGGGATAGCCACCAGGTTCTGAATTACCCTGCCTGTTGAAGTTTTGGATGATTCCGGAATATCAAATACCCGTATCCAGAAACATCTTCCTTGCTCTGTAAACAAGAGCAGATAATTATGGGACTCCGCTATAAACATGTGCTCTATGAAGTCTTCGTCTCTGGTCTTGGAACCTCTAGAACCTTTTCCTCCTCTGTATTGAGTCTTATATTCTGATACCTTGGTACGCTTGATGTATCCGAGATGTGAAATAGTAACTACAACCCTATCATTTGGAATAAGATCTTCAATTCTTATTTCGGAATCAGTATAGTCAATTTCCGATCTTCTATCGTCTCCGTATTCCTCTTTTACTTCAATGAGTTCTCCTTTAACAATTTCCTTTTGAATATCAACTGAACCCAGAATCTCTAAGTATCGAGTAATTTGTTTTTGAAGTTCATCGTATTCTTCCTTGATTTTAGCACGCTCAAGTCCTGTAAGCGTTTGTAATCTCATATTGAGGATTGCCTTGGACTGTAATTCTGACAAATTAAATCTTGTCATCAAGCCTTCTTGTGCCTCATCAACAGTCGCAGATCCTCTGATAAGCGCAATAATCTCATCTAAATTATCAAGAGCTATCAATAATCCTTCAAGGATATGCGCTCTCTCCCTCGCTTTTCTCAGATCAAATTCAGTTCGGCGAACTATGACTTCTATACGGAAGTCAATAAAGTGCTGAAGCATTTCTTTTAAGGAAAGCAATTCCGGTCTTCCGTTTACCAATGCGATATTGTTCACACCATAGGAAGACTGCAAGGCAGTTAACTTATAAAGTCTATTGAGAACGACATTTGCAATAGCATCACGCTTGATATCTACCACAATTCTAAGGCCGTTCCTATCTGACTCATCTGCTACGTATGAAATCCCTTTAATTCTTTCCTCATTCACCAACTCGGAAATCTTCACCAGTAAAGAAGCCTTGTTAACCTGATAAGGAATTTCCGTAATGATTATCCTTTCTCTTCCTGTATCGGTCGTCGTGATTTCAGCTTTTCCACGTACCACTACTCTACCTCGTCCGGTTCTGAAAGCCTTTTTAACTCCTGAAATCCCTTGAATTATTCCGCCTGTAGGAAAATCCGGTGCCGGAATATAGGTCATTAGTTCGTCGATAGTAATATCCGGATTGTCAATTGTCGCAATTGCTCCATTCACTACTTCCGTAAGGTTATGTGGCAACATATTAGTCGCCATCCCCACCGCAATACCCGATGCACCATTCATTAGGAGATTGGGAAGTCGCGTAGGCAACACTGTAGGCTCTTCAATCGTATCGTCAAAGTTGAGTGAAAAATCTACCGTATCTTTCTTTATATCCATGAGCAGCTCATGCGCAAGCTTGGTCAACCTGGCCTCAGTATAACGCATTGCCGCAGCTCTGTCACCATCCATTGAACCGAAGTTACCCTGACCATCAACGAGTGTATACCTCAATGACCAATCCTGTGCCATACGCACCATCGCATCATATACAGCTGTATCACCATGTGGGTGATACTTTCCCAAAACCTCCCCTACTATTCTGGCTGATTTTTTATGTGCTCTATTGTAGTTGAGTCCCAGATCATCCATTCCGTATAAAATACGTCTGTGAACCGGCTTTAACCCATCGCGCACATCAGGGAGAGCACGAGATACAATTACCGACATCGAATAGTCGATGTAGGATTTCTTCATCTCATCCTCTATATTAATGGAAATAATCCTTTCTTTTTCTGCCATATTAAATTTTGTTCATTATTCTACTGCCCAAGGAAACCCTTTATAACCGTGCTAAATAGCTTATAGGAAGCCCCCGGGCCTTTAACAGGTGCAAATGTACTAATATTTGATGTTTTTATAAAGTGTATGTGCATTTAATTTAATGATTTAAGCAGTTAAATCAAGCTTTTCTTTATATATTAAGATAAATCATATACTTTTGTCCCCGATTATGTCTAAAACAAGTTCACATAGTAATTTAAACAAGGAAAATGCCCATATCGAAGAAATGTTTGATAAGGTGTCGGGGCGCTATGATTTCCTGAATCGAGTTCTCTCTCTGGGCATTGATAGAAGCTGGAGGAAGAAGCTTGTAGGAATGATGGAAGTAGGTAAAAATTCCAGTTTACTCGACGTTGCTTGTGGTTCCGGGGACATCTTGGTAATGGCAGCTGAGAAGTACAATGACATGCAGATTGGCGGGCTTGATTTGTCAGGAAATATGTTAAAACTGGCTGACGAAAAAGTAAAGAAGAAGAACTTGCCAAATAAGGTAGACTTTTATCAAGCTGCTGCTGAGAACCTACCTTTTTCAGACGAAAGTTTTGATGTTACAACATGTGGTTTTGGGGTGAGAAATTTCGGTGACCTGAACAAAGGTTTAAGTGAAATGAAGCGCGTTTTAAAACCGGGCGGACAGTGCTTGATTCTCGAATTTTCTAAACCGACTAGATTTCCCTTTGCGCAGATATACCATTCTTACTTTAAATACGTTCTACCCATGATTGGCAAGCTAATATCTGCTGATAAAGGAGCTTATAAATATCTTTTTGAATCGGCTGTGGCTTTTCCGTCCGGTGAGGACTTTTGTCAAATTTTAAAAGAAACAGGATTTAGGGAAGTTAAATTCCGCCCTCTTACATTTGGTATATGTTGCATTTATTCAGCACGAAAATAATGATGCTATGTGCTCTGATGGCACTGACTCTTACTTCTATGGAAGTTCAAGCACAGCGCAAGCTAGAGTCACTGAACTATGAAGATTTTAAGCCAAAGCCGTACTACTTTGGACTGGCGCTGGGATATGCTAATAATGATTATCGTATCGCTCATTCCAAGGACTTTATCCTCAATAATGAATATATGAGAACCAAGTCCTTAAGCGGCCCCGGATTTACCATCGGTGTAATCGGAAATCTCAAGCTCGGAGATTTCTTTGATATCCGCTTCATCCCGGGATTTTCATTCTCCGGCAGGGATATCCAGTTTCAAGCTGTCGGTGAAGACCGACTGAGAAAGGAAAATATAGAATCCACTTTTCTGGAAATGCCTTTCATGGTGAGGTATAAGTCCTTACCATATTCAGACATGCGAATATTTCTCTCCGCCGGCGTTAAATACACTTATGACATTACCAATCCGGCCCGCAAGCGAGAAAATAGGGAAATTATTCAACTATCTCCACATGATTACCTTCTGGAAGCCGGTATAGGTGTTCAATTTTTCTTCCCTTATTTTATTCTATCTCCGGAGATTAAATTTAGTCATGGCCTTGATAATATCCTGATTTACGATAGGAATTTAAACAGATCTAAGATTTTGGAACAGATTTTTACCCGTGCTTTAACTATCAGTTTTAGCTTTGAGGGATAAAGGAGGAAATCTGTAATATTTGCGAAAGCATAAAAACAATCAATAATTCAAGAGTATTTATTATGATTGTTAACTCGACTCCGGAGATGGTCAGTTGAATGACTGTTTACGCTTACGCAAATGCCTGATTTTACCCGGAGAGTGTTTTATTTAATTCAGAATAAAAGAATTTATGCCCGTAAGAATTTTTACCAGAAAAATAAGTTTGCTCATCTTATTGTTACTTCCTATACTATTATCAGCGCAGTATAAACAGGACTATTCGCAAGCTGAAATACGTGAACAAATCGAAAAACTAGGTACAGCAGCTACCATTCTCTACGTTGCTGCACACCCCGATGATGAAAACACGAGCCTTATCTCCTATTTCTCCAATAAAGAGCATTATGTGACCAACTATCTATCAATGACTCGTGGCGATGGAGGGCAGAATCTCATCGGTCCGGAAATAAGCGAATTACTGGGTGTGATAAGAACGCAGGAATTGCTTGCTGCACGTAGAATCGACGGTGGCTTTCAGCATTTCACCAGAACCAATGACTTTGGTTACTCCAAGAATGCCGAAGAAACTCTGGAAATCTGGAATCGGGATGAAGCACTCGCGGATGTGGTATGGACTATAAGAAAAACAAGGCCGGACGTCATAATAAACCGCTTTGACCATAAGACAAGCGGCAGAACTCACGGTCATCATACTTCTTCCGCAATATTGGCAGTTGAAGCATTTGATCTTGCCGGCGATCCGACAGCATTTCCCGAGCAATTAAAGTACGTAGATGTATGGCAGCCAAAACGAATTTTCTTCAATACTTCATGGTGGTTTTATGGCAGCATTGATAATTTTAGAAAAGCTAATAAAACACGGACAGACTCATTGAATATAGGCGTTTACCTGCCCAATCTAGGGCTTTCCAATTCGGAGATTTCAGCACTCAGCAGATCCATGCACAAGTGCCAGGGATTTGGGCGTGCTGGTACACGTGGTGAAGATTATGACTACCTCGAATTTATTAAGGGTGATGAAGATGTATCTGCCGGTTTTATGACCGGAATAAATACAGACCTTAACAGAATTGATCCTAGCGGAAAACTGACGGCAATATATACGCAAATCAAGAATCAATTTGACATTGCGAATCCATCTGCCTGCATCAGCAGTATCATCAAATTTATGGATGCTCTCGATCTCGTCGAAGATACTCACTGGAAAGAAATCAAGTACAATCAAGCAAAGGACTTACTAAAGAATCTGACAGGCTTGTTTATAATGGCATCGAGTAGAACAGCAGAATACACTCCGGGCGATTCTCTGGACCTGAATATGGAAATCATTGCGCGGAACTTTGGAGGAATTAAAATCAGGAATCTCAGTCTTGTCGGAGAAAATCTACTATCTGATGCATTTCCATTAGAGAATAATATAACTTTCAAATCAAACTATACCGTCAAAATTCCTGAAACAACCGACTATACCACGCCCTACTGGCTAAATGAGCCTTGGTCAATAGGAATGTACACGGTAAAAGACCAAAAGTTGAGAGGCAAAGCTGAAAATGATGCCGCACTTCATGTAAATGTTGATCTTGAGATTAATGGAAAGATTATCAGCTATGAATTCCCTGTCATTTTCAACAAACCGGATCCCGTCAAAGGTGAGATTTTTCAACCTTTGGCCATCGTCCCTGCAATCACAATGAATATTGATCAACCGGTTTACGTATATAGTGACAATACAGCCAAGAGCATATTAGTGCATCTAAAGGCCTGGAAAGAAAATCTAAGTGGTAGTTTAAATATCCGGGTTCCGGAAGGCTGGATAGTGAAAGGCAATCCAGGAAACATCAGTTTTCAATCTGCAGGAGATGAAAGACAAGTCGATATCGAATTGATTCCACCTGCATTTCCATCGGAAGGTTATGTTGAGCTGGAATTTGTTACGATGAATGGCAAGTATAATAAAAGGCTCGATGTAATAGATTATGATCATATCCCAAGACAATATGTATTGAGGCACTCCGCCAGTAAAGTCGTAAAACTGGATCTTAAAAAGGAAGGAGAACTTATCGGATATATTGAAGGAGCCGGAGATAGAATTCCTTTTGCACTGCGTCAAATGGGATACGAAGTAAGGACGCTTACAGACAAGGAAATACTAGCCGATGACCTGGAGGAATATGATGCAATTATCACGGGTGTACGTGCATATAATACCAATGAAAGGATTTCTGCATATCAACCGCATCTCCTCAAGTACGTGGAAAACGGTGGGACGCTTCTCGTTCAGTATAACACTTCGCGTGGACTGATTGTCGAAGACATAGGCCCATATCCTATGCAATTATCACATGAAAGAGTTACTGAAGAAGATGCTGAAGTAAGGTTTTTGGCGCCTGAACATCCTGCTCTCAACTATCCAAATAAAATCACTGAAAAGGATTTTGAAAACTGGGTACAGGAAAGAGGATTATATTTTGCGACAACCTGGGATAGTCGTTACACAGCCTTGTTTTCTGCCCATGATAAAGGTGAGCCTGACAGAAATGGAGGGACATTAATAGCGGAATATGGGAAAGGATATTATATTTATAGCGGATATTCATGGTTCAGAGAGTTACCTGCAGGTGTATCCGGTGCTTATCGCATCTTCGCCAACCTCGTTTCTCTGAAAAATAATGCAGATTAAGAATGGAAAATGAAAATAAGGTAGAAAACAAACCCCCTGTACTGGGTTCCTGGAAGAATGTCTACATTTTTGTATTGGGCTTTCAATTCTTTTTAATCCTGTGTTTCCTGCTATTAATGAACTATTACAAAGTCTGATATGCATTTAGTTGACTGGGGAGTTTTACTAGCCTCACTTTTATTTATCGTAGGTTATGGAATCTATAAAACGCGGAAAATAAATACTGCGGATGCATATTTAGGTGGACAGCGTAATTTATCCTGGTGGATGATAGGCTTATCCATAATGGCAACTCAGGCGAGCGCAATCACCTTCCTGAGTACGCCCGGGCAGGCCTATGAATCTGGGATGAGTTTCGTTCAATTTTACTTTGGACTTCCTCTGGCAATGGTGATTCTCAGTATCTTCTTTCTCCCCCACTTTTACAATTTAAAAGTGTACACTGCTTATGAGTTCCTCGAGCAGAGATTTGACTTAAAGACGAGGACGCTTACGTCTTTTCTCTTTCTCGTCCAGCGTGGTCTTGCTGCAGGATTAACGATTTATGCCCCGGCAATTATCCTTTCCACTATACTGAAATGGGATTTAAATCTGACTTGTATAATTATAGGAGTGCTTGTAATTCTATACACTGTTTCAGGAGGTACTCAGGCAGTTAGTCAGACACATAAACAACAGATGTTTATTATAATGGGAGGAATGGGCGTAGCCTTTGCTCTATTAATCTATCAAATGCCGGAGGGAATAGGATTCGGAGAGTCCATGCGCCTGGCATCTGCCAGCGGAAGGATGAATATCATTACCACAGAATTTGACTTGTCTAACAGGTATAATATCTGGACCGGATTCCTGGGAGGCACTTTCCTTTTCCTCTCCTATTTCGGAACTGATCAATCGCAGGTACAGCGCTACCTCGGTGGAAGCAGTCTTAACGAAGGTCGTATGGGACTGATGTTTAATGCACTTGCAAAAATACCGATGCAGTTCTTCATACTCTTGACCGGAGTACTTGTGTTTGTCTTTTATCAGTTTACACAAAGTCCGCTTCACTTTAATCCTGCGAATGTAGAACACGTTATTGAATCTGAATTCAAGGAGGATTATCAGGATATAGAAAATGCCTACAACATCAATTTTGAAGAGAAAAAAGAACTCGCTCTGAAAATTGCCAGGGAAAAACAACCGGCTCAAGCAGATCTGGAAGCTTATAGCCAACTTCTGGCAGCTGATAAGACACTGCGTATAGAAGCTAAGGAACTCATCGGTCGGGCTCATATAGAATCAGAAATGGACGGCGGAAGAGCATCTACAGAAGATACGGACTATGTCTTTATAAGTTATGTTCTCGGCTTCTTTCCCATAGGTATAATCGGCTTATTACTGGCCGTGATATTCTCGGCTGCAATGTCGAGTACTGCAGCTGAATTAAATGCACTGGCGACTACAAGCATGGTCGACATTTATAAACGCCATTTCAAGCAAGAAGCCAGTGATAAACACTATCTGAACAGTTCCAAGTTAATGACTGTCGGCTGGGGATTGATAGCATTGACATTTGCATTGGTAGCAAGTCTGTTTGAAAATCTGATTCAGGCAGTAAACATCATCGGTTCATTATTTTACGGAACAATACTCGGTGTGTTTATCGTAGCCTTTTTCCTGAAGCATGTCAGAGGAGGCGCCGTCTTTATAGCTGCCGTGATAAGTGAAATAATAATCCTCGTACTGTATTTTACAGAATTCCCGCTAGCCTATCTCTGGTTAAATGCCGTAGGTTGCGGACTGGTAATGTTTTTCTCACTTCTCATTCATCCTTTGCTCAAGAAAAGATAAGACATCATGAACGAGCTACAACAAATTGAAAAGAAAATAAAAGAATCGGAAGTTCTGTCTCGTGAATTGGATATAGATTCTTCTGATCGTAGAACGCTTAATGACACAGTAATTTCATATACCGAAAACTTCCTTGAGAATCTGGAAGCGGATAAGACTTTCAGAGAGAATCACGAGGAAGCCTTCACTTCTGCGGACTGGTCCCTGGATAATAAAGCAGATATTCATGAAATTACGAGCCTGATTCACAGAGAAATGGATGGAATTGGCCTGAATCCTGCATCCGGAGGGCATCTGGGCTACATTCCGGGTGGTGGTATATATCCGGCTGCACTCGGGGATTTTATTGCAGCAGTGACCAATCATTATTCAACTGTACATTACGCGGGCCCGGCAGCCGTAGAACTTGAGAATTACCTTATCCGCTGGATGGGACAACAACTTGGTTTCAGTGATAATGCTACGGGTAATCTGACATCAGGCGGTAGTATAGCCAATCTCCAATCAATTATTGTCGCCAGGGATTTTCATAACGTCATGGATGGGTATCCCGCCGATTTTTGCATTTACATGAGTTCTCAGTCTCATCATAGCCTGGGTAAAGCAATACGAATTGCAGGACTAAAAAACTGTCCTATAAGGATTGTTGATGTCGATAAACACTACAGGCTGAATGTCAATCATTTACAAGATTTGATTAAAGATGATTTAGCTCAAGGCAAAAGGCCGTTTCTATGTATCACTAATCTTGGCTCTACTGACACCGGAGCTGTTGATCCCATCGAAGAAATTGCCGGTATATGCAAAGAGCATAATATCTGGCTTCATGTCGACGCGGCTTATGGCGGCTTTTTCAAACTTGTTGAGGAGGATCTTCCCGTAAGTCTAAATGGACTCGATCTGGTAGATTCAATAACTATCGATCCACATAAAGGGCTTTTCCTCCCCTACGGTACCGGAGCTTGTCTTTTCAAGAATGTGGACGATTTATGGTATTCTTATCATGAAGAAGCCGGCTATATGCAAGATGCAGCTCATCAGGATAAAATATCCTCTGCTGATATCAGTATTGAGCTCTCAAGGCATTTTCGTGGCCTGCGGATGTGGATGCCATTAAAACTCCTGGGAATAGAACGGTTTAAAGCTTCACTACGTGAGAAAATATGGCTTTGCAGATACTTTTATTACAAAATCCGGGAAATGGGTTTTGAGGTAGGTCCCTACCCAGATTTAACCGTCATGATATATAGGTATCCGCATGAGAATCCCAATGAATTTAATCAAAAGCTTATCGATCTATTACATAAGGATGGAGATGTATTTATTTCCTCCACTACCTTGGATGGAGAAATATGGTTACGACTGGCAGTATTGAGTTTCAGAACACATAAAGAAACCATTGACAGATGCCTGAATATGATTGAGAAAAGCTTGCAAAGCTTGCAATAATCTACCATTTGCGAAAGCTAATATATCATCCTTCTTTTAATGAAAATCTCATTAATTATGAGCTTTTTAAGTCTATTCCTTGTAGAAATCGTATTAGGAAAATATTTATCTATTCTGTTTATAAATTTTCGTTTGCAAAAGCATTGCCAAATAAAAATAATTTCATACTTTTAGCTATAAGTCATCTATTTGTTCAAATAAACTTTTTTAGATATGCACATAACAATGGAAGAATTGCGCGACATCAAGCACCAGCTTCCTACCGGAAGTGTTGCGAGAATTGCGCAAGAACTAGGTATTGAGGAGCAGACTGTCAGAAATTATTTCGGTGCTCATAAGTACAACAGTGGTGAACCGGTAGGATCTCACGTTCAACCGGGACCAAGCGGTGGATTCGTCAAGCTGGAAGACACCGCTATCCTTGACTTAGCTAGAAGAATTATCAGTGAATCAAGAGATGAAGATTCAGATTAAAAACAGTTAAAACCTATCGAAAAATTAAAATCCGTATTGAAGAGAGTTTCAGTACGGATTTTTTATTTATTTGTGAAATCATTTTAATTCTATTGCTCTGGGGGTAAATCCCACGCGCAATAGAATACCAGTAGTCATCCTGAACCCGCGCATTTCGAGGGACCTCAATAACAGGATCTTTAACCAGTGAAACGAGGACTTCATGAAGAGCACGAACCAAGTAGCAAAAGATTCTTTGGAGGATTAAAAAGGTAATATTTGTTTGTAGACCGAATTCACCCTGTGAAATAAAAATGTTTTCGCCGATGGCTTAAATTTCACTGGGTAAATTAATTCGTTCTACGTTTAAATCCTCTCAGCCGCCCCTGGAAGAAAAGACTACGGAGTAGTCTAAAATGCGTAACCCCCAGTGATGAACGAAGAGAAGAAACTGGGGGTAAGCAATCACGCACTATATAGAACTCTGGAGGAGTTCAACTCTTAACAGTATCCTAAACCCTAGCAGAAACCTTCCAGATTAAAGCTCTGAATTCACTTGTCACTGGTCTACTCGTTTACTTGTCACTGGCTCCAAGCCTTCCCTTCCTCCATAAGCGCAGAAATCAGACTTTCAAAGGAAAATAAGTATATTTGACAATAGGATTTAATAAAATACAGAGCAAAGGAACCAATGAAAACTACAATCAGAAAAGATGTCATCACCTATATCGGTGCATTTGCCAATATGGCTCCTGAATTTATCGAAGATGACTTTATTCTAAAGAATCATCCCTTATATCTCGATGATGAAAAGCTCGGGTTTCTCACTATTTCTCTAAGAGATTATCTTAAAACCTTAAACCCGGAGGCAAGCATACTGGTTACTGAAATCCGCAAAAGTGGAATGACAGTCAGAAGCACATATCAACTAATTATTGAAAAGGCCGGATTATGAAAAAAGGAATACTTCTGATATGTCTTTCATTATTATGCTCTATTACCATCATGAGCCAAGAATCATCATCTAACAAAATAAATGACTGGATCACCAAAAACAACATCAGTATCAGGAAATCATTTGATGGTACAAAAAACGAGAATAAACCGGCTGGCATTTCTTTTCAGGAAAACCACGTTACAAATAGCGGTTTTTTCAATATCGATGCAGCAGTAAAGTTAAATCAATTAGAGTTCATAAGTGATTCCAGATCTTCGCTTATTCTCTATCCCAAGATCGAATGGCATAAATCAACTGATTCCACAGACTTAAAAAACAAATTGGATGGAGGTATAAACATCGAGTACATTCCTTTTGGTTTAAAAAGTCCCGGATTACCGGCAAACCTGCCCAATAAAGGCTTGGTTGTATCTCCATTAATTCAGGGAACCAGCTCTTTCAGAAGGAATTTCATCCAGAACTCCAACGAAATAAAGGCTGTAGCTCAGATTTCCTTTGTCAGCAATTATAATTTTCTACCCGGTACAATATTGCGAGATAAAAATAGAAATTTCAGATTGAGATATTATCCATATCTGGGCATTGAGCATTATAGACTATTTGATTTTTTAAACACAGGGGAAACAGCAGTACTTTCGACCTATTTCATTAGGTTATTTGCTGAAATCTGGGTGTTACCACAGACATTACAATTAACAATCGATGGTACATATAGGCAGGTATTGAAAAGCAACAGCTCTATAAAAACTCATCTGCCACTCCTCCTAACCTCTTTATACTTTTATCCCGGAAAGCAGGATAATTTTGCCATAGGCTACGAGTACAGTCATGGCTACAACAACGATAATTCGTTCAATCTGATTCAACTTTCATCGCTTAAGCTTGCGTGGAAGATATAGTTATTTTCGGTAGAATTAACCGATTTCTTTCTACTAGTCGTCTCAATCAGAAATCCCCTATGAAACGACCCGCGAATGCGGATCGGATGTTCATAACCCCACACAAGGAGCAAAGCGACGCTGTGTGGGGTAAAATACAGCAATAATGTACTGTCCTGAAGGGACAGGATAAAAGCAATATGACAATCCTCCTTGTCTTATGTCATTTTTTCTTGATAAAAAATGACGAAAAAATCAAGAAAGCTTCAAAGGCGATTTTCAGCTTCGCTGAAACCGTTGATTCGTTGATTTTGTACTTCGTCTCTGCTGTAAAAACTTCACTGTATTCTTATGAACCTTGTTTAATCACGTTATAATTTGCCATCAACTCACAACATATCGCTGGTGAAGCTTTCAATCTAGTATAATAATGAAGAGTAGTAAAAACGACCGCAGCGCGGTCGCACTAGGTTAGTATAATATTGAAAATGAATGTACGACTGCAGCCCTAGTGAAATATTGATTCTCAATTTCACAGGGTAAAATCCCAGGGCAATAGAACTATCACTACAGCCACACATCTACAGAACCTATGAGGTTTCCGCAACCTCATAGGTTTGGAAATTCAACAGTTGAAGCAGCAATGTAAAACCTATAAGGTATTTAGAAACCTTATAGGTTATTACACCTGAACTTTCTCCTAGCTGCGCCTAGCTGCTCCTTGCAGAATATTTCATCAGAGAAGAGCTCCCTTACCACAATTCCACCTTATTAACTACACATTATTCATTTCTTTAATATATTCTACTGAGACCATTGCCAGTCAAGTATCCTATCGTTTTATTATTCGATTAATAACCAACTATAACCGTTTAATATCGACTATCTTCTATTGATACGGCTTATCTATCATATAAAGCTTGTCTATTAAAAGTAAATATGGTTATCTTTGAAATGAGAGATTGGTTGATATTCAATATCCAATTTAAATATTCCCCTGAATCCGAGAGTCTAAAATAAAAAGGAGCGTATAAGATAAGTGTAAAAAGGACTCTACGGGTTAGGTAGAGTCCAATATATTCACCATCTTGGTGATATACAACGTATATCATGAAGATAGCATTTTCCGAGGATAAAATCGATAATTTTGGTGGATTAATTTCTTTTAACCGCTTTTTACAGCAGTTAAACTTTGGGCGAATTGTCGCAAGTTCTTTAGGCTCGCGCGCTCCACAAGCTAAGTATAGTTATGCTGATGTGTTGAGTTCTCACACGTATATGGCTTTAAGCGGTGGGGAGTTTACGGAGGATATTAATCGATTAAAAAAGAAACTTCCTTCAGGACTTTTCAACCATTTATGTAGTACAGATACTTTTCAAGAAGTCCTCAAGCAATTGAGTAATAGCCAAGTGGATTATTTATTGGAAACCGAGCGGGGCAAAGAGCATGACTTTTGCTTTCCTATCGCTCTGAACAAGCTGCTTACGACTATAGGAAAAAGAGCACTGCCTGCCCAAGCGGATAAACAACAGTTACGGTTTCTGGATCATGATCATACCAAAGTGTTTACACAAAAAGCGGATGCCAAAGCATGTTATAAAGGGCACGGATATTATTCTTCATGGTTTAGTTCTGAAAATATTCCGCTCTATGTCTCCGGTCAAGGGGGGAATTCAGTTCCTGCCTCTGGTTTAAAAACTGTGGTAGAAACAGGACTAGCACATTTGGTCCAATACGCAATAGCAAAGGAGATGATCTTTCGAGCAGACGGCGCATGTTATGTTGAGCAAATCCTTCCAGTCGTGTTGAGATATTGTAAGGGCTTTCTAATTCGTTCGAAGTCTTGTCCGGCTCGGGCACAAAAATTAAAAGAATATGGACACCTAAAGACTTTGAATAGGGTAGATTACTTTGTCTATGACTATAAGGATACTTTGGGTGACCAAGTGGTAAGGCGCATTCTGTATATCAGAGCAGACGAAGTTTCTGATGATTTATTTCCTTATCGAGGCTATTCTGAAATTATAACTTCTCTCAAGGACCAAGAGGCTATAGATCTCATAGATATGTATAATCAAAGAGGAACAAGTGAACAACTCTTTAGTGAGGTAAAACAAGATTTCAATCTCGCCCACCCTCCTTTTTCTGATCTTCAATATAACACTGCTTATTTTGTTGTCTGCGCGCTTTCTTGCGTACTGGTAAAGATGTTTAAAGACTGGATTGTGGGATATTGCCCCGGATTTATTTCAAGAACAGTACGCATCAAGAAGTTAATTTTCCAACTTATTGCTATTCCCGGCAAAGTGGTACGACATGCTAGGAAGGTATATTATAAATTGTATGTAAGAGATAGGGAATTACGACTAGTCCTCTCAAAAATAACCTAGCAGATGATGAGGAATCGTACGATAGCCAGGGATACCTATGTCTAGGAAGATCTATTCGACAGAAAATGGCGCAAAAACTGACAGAGAACACACATTTTAGAGGACAAGAAAGTAAGCACGCCAAGATTTATTGATCCTTCTCCTTAGAAAGACAAAATCCTAAAGATTTAAACGATTTTTCCTAAGACCCGCGGATTTTGGGGGAGATTTTTTCGTCATTTTTTATCAAGAAAAAATGACATAAGAAATAAATAATTTAAACAAAATGCCAACCAACACAGAACTACTTAGATTCACCACCGCAGGATCCGTCGATGACGGAAAATCCACTTTAATCGGAAGATTACTATTTGATAGTAAGTCGGTATTTAAAAATCAGTATGAGGCTATCAAAAGAGCTTCTGAAAGACGTGGTGAAGAAGAAATAAATCTGGCACTGCTTACAGATGGGCTCAAGTCTGAGCGGGAACAGGGAATTACCATTGATGTGGCATATCGTTACTTTGCTACACCAAAGCGAAAGTTCATTATAGCCGATACTCCCGGCCATATCGAGTACACGCGGAATATGATTACCGGAGCATCCACAGCAAATGTTGCTTTAATCCTTGTCGATTCCAGAAACGGAGTCATAGAACAGACTAAAAGACATGCAATTCTTGCCAGCTTGTTACAGATACCCCATGTGCTTATTTGTGTAAACAAAATGGATCTTGTTGACTTCAAGCAAGAGAGCTTCGAAAAGATAAAAAGGGAGTTTGAGCAGTTTTCAAGCAAGCTGGACATAAAAGACGTGAGTTTTATCCCGATTTCAGCTTTAAAAGGGGATAATGTTGTTGAAAGGAGCAAGAATATGGCCTGGTATGAGGGACCGACACTCCTCTATTACCTTGAAAACGTGCACATCGCATCCGACTATAATTTCCGGGATGTACGTTTCCCGGTGCAGAGAGTTATCCGGCCCAACACCGATGAGTTTCATGATTACCGCGGTTATGCAGGACAGGTAGCGGGAGGTGTTATAAAGAAAGGAGATGAAGTAATGCTTTTGCCATCCGGTTTCACATCTACAATTAAGAAAATAGATACATTCGATGGAGAACTTGAGCAAGCATTTCCTCCGCAGTCAGTAACAATTTTGCTGGATGATGACCTTGATTTGAGTCGAGGTGGCATGATAGTCCGTAAGAATAATCAACCTAGAGTTACACAGGATCTGGATATTATGCTGTGCTGGTTTGATAAGGATAAGGCTCTGCAGGAAAGAGGGAAATACATTATCCGTCACACTACCAAGGAGGCGCGTTGCATGGTAAAACAAGTGCGCTATAAACTCGACATCAATACTCTCCACAGAAATGAGGAAGACCGCGTTTTAGGCATGAATGATATGGGTCGCGTAGTCCTGCGCACCACTGAACCTCTCTTTGTCGACGAATACTCAAGGAATCGCCAGACCGGCAGCATCATCCTCATCGACGAGCAGACAAATAATACAGTGGCGGCGGGCATGGTTATTTAAGAAACACGGATTACACGGATTGTTGCTGATTACACAGATTAAGGCGGATTATCAATATCTAAAAACAATTAAAAAACTATGAGCTAACTAATTTTTGAGGAAGAAACCTATAAAATAATTGGGTTATGCATGAAAGTGCA
>CAYRFF010000009.1:0-45674 GCA_964423575.1 uncultured Saprospiraceae bacterium
GCGCGCCCCCAATGCTTTAAATATTAGTTTCGCACTTATTACTTGAACTTACATATAATGAAACAGAGGTTCAATTTTTTTAGCTTTCGCAAATGCCATTCTGAGCTACGCTTATCATAGCTCTCTTATTATTCAACTTTACTGTGTATCTCGATCAGTTCTATAAACGATTCTGCCTGTAAAGAGGCTCCTCCTATCAAGCCACCATCAATATCAGGCATTGAAAATAATTCTTCGGCATTTTCAGGCTTTACACTTCCACCATATAGAATAGAAGTCGATGCTGCGACTGAATCATTAAATCTGGTGGCTAGAAATGTTCTGATGAGCTCGTGAATTTCCTGAGCCTGCTCCGGGCTGGCAGTTCTTCCGGTTCCTATAGCCCAGATAGGCTCATATGCTAGTGTTACATTTTTCATGCTCTCTTCCTCAATCCCTTCAAATGCAGAATCGAGTTGTCTTAAAATGTACGATCGGTGTTCTTCAAGGTCTCTAATGCGTAGCGGTTCTCCACAACATAGAATAACCTGCATATTATTATCGCATGCTTGCTTCATCTTTGCCTGGATTATCTCCGGCTCTTCACCAAATATTTCTCTGCGCTCAGAATGCCCGATAAGAACACCATTTATCCCTATGCTCTGCAACATGGAATGAGAAATCTCTCCGGTAAAGGCTCCTGCATCTTCCTGATGCATATTTTGCGCATAGATTTCAACTGCAGGATTCTCTTCAAATCTTTCTAGCAAAAATCCGAGATAAACGTACGGCGCTGCAATTACGATTCGGTGTTTCTCTCCGATTTCCGGAAGTTTTTCTTTAAAATCAAGAACAAAGTCCATGACTTGTAACTGCGTTTTATTCATTTTCCAATTTGCGGCCGTAATTTTCCTCCTCATCCCTATCCGTTTGATGTTTTTATTAAATATATTTCATTTATTTGCTCAGGCAAAGATATCAGAAAATTAGATATGAAACCCGGCAATAGGAATATTCTTCAGTGAAGAGGTAGGAAAATAGGAAGCACTTAAAGCAAAAAATGGGCAAGTGATCTACAGTTTATGACCACTCGCCCATTTCATTTTAATATTCAATTTATTGCTTTGGTGCGCTCTCAATAATAATCGTATCGATCTTCCCGGTATCAGGATTTTTCATCAGAATAGTATCAGTGACAGGCTTCTTCACGGGCTCAGACTGAACAACTATTGTGTCAGTTTTCCCGGTTTCAGAATCTATCATCAGAATAGTATCTGTCACTGTCTTTCTTATAGGCTGCGGCACAATTACAGTGTCAGTTCGTACAGTTACAGAATCAAAAAATAAAATCATGTCTTTGACTCCTTCAGTTCTAGTTGGCTCAGAGTCATTAGAGTCCCAGTTTCCGGACCTACTGTCTTTTTTAATTGATTCATTTAGATTATCATCACTGAGAATATCTTTTCTACGGGTTGTCTCTGTTGATTGCTTCCTGGTTGCTGCAACATTATAGGTCAAAATCATTTCGTGGGTAAAAACTTCCCCATCCTCGTTAATCAACGACTCACTTATTTCAGCGCCATGAATTATACTATAGGTCACCTGCATAGTAAGAGGCTTAATAGAATTACTATTTTCATCTATTTCTGACTTGAAATAATTCACAACTGATTTATTACTGATGCCCGTATCCTCAATTTCCAATTCAATAAAGCTTATTTGGTTATTATCATTATATTCAAGCTTGTTGTACATGAAATCAATTTCATAGGTGTTTTTTAATAACTTTCGAATCTCTTCTATTGTCCTCAAATCTGTCTCGGGAGATAACCTGATTAATAGGGTTTTATCGTCAACTCTTTTAATATATGTTGAATCTTTCTCGGGACCATGTTCAACTATAGAATCTACTGTAATTGCACGGCTATCTGTTTGGAAACCAACAAAAAATCCTATTAATATGGGTAAAATGATAGCAAACTTAATCGTAGCTGATTTGGAAGATCTCTTTTTCTGCATCATCGATATGCGTCTTTTGATAAATGATCCCTGAAAAGCATTTACAGGTAAAATAGGGTTTACTTGAGGTGCGGCAGCATTCAAGAGTGCGTATTGATATTCTTTAATATCTGTCAAATCTCTAGTAGCTTCCATATCGGCAAGAAACTCAAGATTCTCACTGATACGCTTTCTGTAGAACCAAGCAATGGGGTTAAACCAATTTAAATAAGCGACCAAATGTCCCAATACAATATCAACGCTGTGATAGTTTTTCACATGAGCTTCTTCATGCTTTAATATGGATTCTATTTCCTGCTCTTTCAGCATTTCAGGATTAAAAACTATAGTTTTAAAATAAGCAAATGGACTAGTTTTCATGGTCGTGCGGATGTACCGAATACCATCATGGTATTCAACTATTCCGGTTTCCTTTATGCGAGTCTTAAGTTTAACGATACTTGTGATAAACTTTGAAAAGAAAAATGTAATGCCGGCAAAGTATATGAATAATAATATGGCAACGTAATTCAGTTGTTTTAGAAATGCAGCAATTCCTGTTTCCACAACAACTTCTGGAGTAGTGCTGCCAGTAATCGGAACGCTAACCATTTCGCCAACGATTGGTTCCATTATTATGAATTTGGTATATGTAATTGCGGGCAATAAAGCTCCAATAAAAACACCTAACAATAAGAATATTCTAATTGCATTGAAATAGGTTTCCCTTTTGAGAAAAAACTCATAAACCAAGAAGAACAAAGAAAGAATTGCTGTGCTTTTAGCAAGATAAATTAAGGCTTCCATAATGGCTGTTATTTTTTATTGTTTTCAATAAGATTGATGATTTCACGCAGTTCTTCAGTACTGATTTTCTCCTTTTTGGCAAAGAAAGAAATCATATTCTTCACTGATCCGTCGAAGAACCTTTCTGTCGCCGCATTCATAAAGAAGGAACTGTATTCCTCCTTTGAAACCTTAGGAAAATAGCGATAGGTATTCCCGAAATCCTCATGATCAATAAACCCTTTATCTTCCAGTTTCCTTACTACAGTAGATACTGTATTGTAGTGTAATTCGGATGGTATTGCTGCCTGAATATCTTTTACAAATGCCTTCTCTAGTCGCCAGAGTGCTTGCATTATCTCTTCTTCTTTTGCTGTGAGTTTTTCCATTGTGAATTTCTTTTATTACAATAATAACTCAAACCTACAACTATTATTGTAGTTGCACAACTATACTTGTAGTTAATTATAGAAATAATGAAAAGCATACCCCATTCACAATTCTTACATGTTTCCACTGGTCATTCTGAAAAAGCGAAGTGCAGTGAAGAATCTTTAAACAATGAAACGAAGGCTCATTGCTGCAGATGAACCTATCAGCAAAAGATTTTTAAAGAATGGTAGGCTTTTATTAAATGTAGCGAACTACCCCATCCCCAGCTCTTCCCCATCCGCCTATGGCGGAGAGAAGGGAGTTTAATTCTAACTCCATTCCGACAGCAATAACTAAACAGTTTTCTCTAAGTCTATTTACTAAACGCGGTGTATCGTCTTTCTCTATTGAGTCAAAGCGAAATGGGGAAAGACAGGAGAATGGGGTTGAAATTCATACAATCCGCGACAATCCGCGCTTCTTTTCTACGTTTGGCTTTTCTCTAATCACACCACCCAATCTACCAGGGGCAGAGAGTTTCTCCTAGCCGCGTCTAAGACGCAAATTAACATATGAAGGAATAAAAACTGCAAAGCAGTTTAAGATGCGTACCCCCCAGTGAAACTGGGGGTACAAATACAAAAAAATGAACCCCGAAGTGGGTTCAAGATGAAGTCCCCTTGTGATAGGCAGAAAAAGAGGTTTCGTTTACTTGCAGCAAACCCAATAATTTCTGCATTCAGTTAATTCTTTGTATTTTTATATCATACTTTTATAAGCTATCCAATTATGTTAAAGAACTTACTCCTTCTTTTAATTATTCTTACCAGTTTAACCAGCTGTTATACCGGCACATACACACTCGGTTTAAAAGAAGTCGAAAGGCCTGAGACCTTCGGTGATAGATTTGGTAGGACTGTAGTGATACCAGTAAATGAAGATGGTCAATTTGAACGTTATTATGAAGATGAATTTATAACAGTCTTTTGGTATCCTAATAGAAGTTCTTTTAATTGTACTATTGTTAATAACACTGATAATTCAATCAAAATAATTTGGGATGAAGCAGTTTATATTAATGAAGCCGGTGCAAGCATAAAAGTAGCTCATGGCGATGTTTATTACCCTGATATTTATAAGTCTTCGCCACCTACAATAATTCCTAAAAACACACGAAAGGATGAGATTATTTATCCGATTTATAATATTAAAAAAGGTTATGGGTCAAAACCTCACTTTCCGTATCAAGATGATAATCGCAAAATGTTAGAAATAATTGGTAGTTCTTATATTGGAAAATTAGTTCATATAATTCTGCCAATTGAAGTTAAAGAGAAGATAAACGATTACACTTTTACCTTTAGAGTTAATGATTTCAAGATTGATAAATAAGGAAATTCGCGACAATCCGCGTTGTGAAACATCAGCGTCATCCGCGTCCCAATTCTATATTTGGCTTTTTTCTATTCAAACCACCCCGCTTTGCTACGCAAACCACCCCGCTTTGCTACGCAAACCACCCCTCCAAAGAGGGAAAATTCTCCTAACTGCTCCTAGCATAAAGGCTCCCTTTAGTTATCACTGATATAGCAAATACCCCTTCCTCATTTCCATATATTCTTCAAGTGCGGCTTGCCATTTTGATTCAATTTCCTGAGTTGATTTTCCAGCGATTATATCCTTCCTTAACTGATCAGTACCGGCCAACTTATCGATAAAGTTATTGCTAAGGAAAAAGGACTGATTGGATTTCCATTTTGCGAAAGCGGAATGAAGCAGTTCTACTGAAAAAGTATAATGATCAAGGATTTCTTCTACTGACATATCCGAGAAAGAAAATCCGTGACATTCCTTACCCTGCAACTTGGGATGCTTGGCACCGGGCATTGACTGGGGAGTAAAAGTGAAATTCATATCCTTAAAATCAGGATGCCCATACAACTCAAATGGCGTTTCTGTACCGCGTCCGATGGACACCTCAGTTCCTTCAAACAAACAGAGAGATGGATACAACAAGACTGATCGATGAGTAGGCAAATTGGGTGATGGTTTAACCGGTAAGTCAAAGGTCGTCATCCTTTTATAATTTTTACAAGCTATAACACCGAGATGATTAGTGCCGGTGGAAACCCAGTTTTCTCCCTGTAACATCAATGCATACTCTCCTACTGTCAGCCCATGAACAACAGGTATAGCTTGCCTCCCGACAAATGATTGAAATTTCATATCCAATATCGGACCGGCAACATAAAAACCATTGGGATTGGGGCGGTCCAGCACAAGCAAGTCCTTCCCATATTCATTACAGGCTTGCATCAGATACTCCAGGCTGCTGATATATGTATAGAATCGCAGGCCAACATCCTGAATATCAAAAATTACCAGATCTATTCCTTCCAGGTCTTGCTTGGTTGGTTTCTGATGACTACCGTATAGTGAAATAATGGGAATTCCCGTTTCAGAATCTACACTGTCTTCCACTTTTTCTCCTGCATCAGCACTAGCTCTGAATCCATGTTCAGGTGCAAATATTTTCTTCACTTTTACTCCCCGCTGCAATAATGCATCCACGAGATGAGTCCCATCTTGTAAAATTGAAGTGGTATTTACAAGCACTCCTACTTCAAGATCTTTTAAAGCTTTGCTCCAGTTGTCGATCTGATCAGCTCCAGTAGTTATCGAATTATAATCCACAATTTTTACTACAGAAGATAGACGCGGTGCAATGGGAGCCGGCACTTGAGAAGACATTTGCGTAAGCGGAAAAATGCCTAAAGCAAGAAAAATAAACAGTTGTAGAACTTTTCTCATTATATTTAATTAATTTGTGATATAACGAACATAATAAAAACTTTATTCTTGTCCCGATTTACAGTAATAGATATAGAAACAACCGGTCTGAAGGCCGGACGTGATAAGATAACGGAAATTGCTATCGTAAAATTTGACGGAAGTGAAATTATCGATACTTTTCAGACACTTATAAATCCGGAAACGCGCATTCCGCAGCAGATTACGCGCCTTACGGGGATCAGTAATGAAATGGTTGAGGATGCACCCTATTTCTATGAAATAGCTAAGGATATTGTGGAATGGACAGCAGAATCTGTCTTTGTCGCACATAATGTAAACTTCGATTATCGCTTTATCCAGGAAGAATTCCGCAGCCTTGGATTTACTTTTAGTAGGAAAAAGCTCTGTACTGTCAGGATGAGTAAAAAAGCTTTCCCCGGATTGCGTTCTTATAGTCTTGGGAATCTGATACGGGAGTTTGGTATTGAGGTTGCCGATCGACACCGTGCTCTGGATGACGCACTCGCAACAACCGAGTTACTACGCAAAATAATGCACGATAAAAACGCTACCCAGGAAATGGTGCATTTTATTAATCAGGGCGTCAATACTACAAAATTACCGGAGCATCTGAATATAGATATTATGCATGCCCTGCCGGAATATTGCGGCGTTTATTATTTTGAAGATTTAAATGGCAACGTCGTTTATGTCGGGAAAGCAAAAAATATAAAGCAGCGTATCTTTCAGCATTTTAGTGAAAGTACAGAAAAAGCGGACCGCTTATGGAATTCTGTTGCACATATCAGCACTACTGAAACCGGAAGCGAATTGTATGCATTATTACTTGAGGATGCTGAAATAAAACGCCTTAAACCTCCGATTAATAGTGCGCAGAAACGAGATCAGATTCGCGCGACGATACATTTTGAATCGGGTGATTATGACAGGCTGCGCGTACATAGTAAATTATTCACGGAAAACACCCTGAATTCCTTCACGAGCTCAAAGACTGCCAAAGCCTATCTCTATAATATCTGTGAGGACCATCAACTATGCGCTTGTCACTGTGGCTTGAACACGGAAAATCCCAATTCCTGTATGGATCATCATACCGGCAAATGTACATTCGGACCATTTCATCATGAAGATGCAGAAGCCTATAATGAACGTGTAGCTTCCGCAAAAGAGAATGTTCGGGCAATTTTTCAGGATAATTTTCTCTTGATGGACACCGGAAGAAATGTACATGAAAAGGTAGTATTCTCTATTAAAGACGGTTATTGTGACAGAATCGGTTTTATCTCAAATGAAGATGGCTTTTCCGATTATGAAGAAATTTATGAGCAGTTAGATCCTTATGAAGGTGGCATTTCTGCTAATAAAATCATACTGGGATATATCCAGGGAAATAAAGTGGAGAAGATTAAACGTAAATAATTTCAAGAAGGACTATCACTCAAATAACTCTTAAAGACTTCCTCGATTTCTCAACCTTAAACTCAACCTTGACCTAAATTCTTCGTCAGCTGCTCCATCTCCTGCTGATATCCAAGTGCAGCTTCTCTTACGTAATCGATGTAGTCTTCTTTATCTCCTCCGGCATAAATAATAGCGCGAGTCGAGTTTATAAGTAGGCCTACATCCTTGGTTTTTCCGTTTTCATACACTCCTGCCAAATCCCCTCCTTGTGCTCCCACTCCCGGTACTAACAGGAAATGTTCAGGAAGTATATCACGGATATTCTTGAAGTATTCCGGGTGTGTGGCACCTGCTACTACCATAGTATTCTCCTTGGATCCCCATTCAGCGATAGTTGCAAGAACGCGTTCATACAAGGGTTTACCACTTGTATCAAGGAACTGAAAATCCTCACTACCGACATTTGACGTAAGTCCCAGAATTATTGTCCACTTATCCTTAAACTCCAGAAATGGTTGTACGGAATCGGATCCCATATATGGAGCAACTGTCAAGGCGTCTGCATTCATGGACTCAAAGAAAGCCCTTGCGTACATCTGCGAAGTATTCCCTATATCACCGCGCTTGGCATCTGCAATTTTCAAGTGAGTATCGCCTATGTATTTCATGGTCTGATACATGATTTCCCAACCTTGGGCGCCATACACCTCGTAAAATGCGGAATTGAGTTTATAAGCGACACAGAGGTCTCTTGTCGCATCGATAATTTCTTTATTAAAAGCAAAGATATCCTCAGGGCTTTGTCGGAATTTCCTCGGAAACTTCCTGACATCAGGATCTAATCCAACGCATAAAAAGGAATTTCTTTGTCTGATTAAATCCTTAAGCCTGTTATAATTCATGCACTAAGCGTTCTTATTTAGTAGAGAAACCGTTCACCGGTATTACTGCGGTTATTTCAGGAATACGAGCCTTAATCGCTCCGGCTACTCCTGCTCGTAAAGTCATTTCTGACATCGCACAAGTTTCACAGCTTCCCAACCACTTGATATGTACAACCATACTTTCCATATCGAGGTCGACGATTTCCACATCACCCCCGTCCACATGTAGATGTGGCCGCACTTCATCAAGAGCTTTGTCAATCTCTTTTATTTTCTCTGCCTTTGTCATACCCTTCTATTAACACAGATATACTTTATCCGATTGGATTAAATATACTGTAATTTTCACTATTGCATCTGCAAAGTGATATTAGCACAAATTTACAAAAGTTTATCAAGAGTATAAATAAAATAAATCACTCTTTCATAATAACCTTCTGTGTCGGTGCAATCGACTCATTTCTTTTAGCTGTCTGAATTGCGAGATTCTTAGCTGCGTTGAGGAATGCTTCACGCGCAGGATTATCCTTATCCAGGATTGCCGGTTTCCCGCTATCTCCTCCTTCTCTTATACCCTGTACCAGTGGAATTTCACCGAGGAGAACCGTATTGGAATCCTTGGCAAATTGTCTTCCGCCACCTTGCCCAAAGATGTAATACTTATTGTCAGGTAGTTCTGCAGGGGTAAAGTAAGACATGTTTTCTACCACCCCGAGAATCGGAACATTAATGTTCTCTATGAGAAACATATTCCTGGCTTTCACTGCATCGATAACAGCTACGTCCTGAGGAGTTGTTACTATAACTGCACCCGTGACTGCAAGCGTCTGGACCAAAGACAATTGAATATCTCCGGTTCCCGGAGGTAAATCAATCATGAGGAAGTCAAGTTCAGGCCACATACAATCATTGATAAACTGTTTCAGAACTCCACTCAATCTAGGTCCTCTGAGAATAACTGCCTGTGCAGGATCCACAACAAGCCCAATACTCATTACCGATAATCCATGTGCTTCAATAGGAACGAGTTTAGGCTGCCCGTAGACCTTTTTAACCATAGGGTTCTGGTCCTGAATACCCAGCATTGTTGGGATGCTCGGCCCGTGCAGGTCAGCATCTAGGATACCTACTTTTGCTCCCAGCTCAGCCAGTCCCAATGCAAGGTTTACTGTGACTGTAGATTTACCTACTCCACCCTTACCGGAACCTACTGCTATAAAGTTCTTCACCTGTGGAAGAGGTCCTTTCACCGCAAATGGACTTCCAGTAGCAGCAGCTGTGTGACTTTCTTCAAAGTGAATATGTACCTGCATGTCAGGATAAATGTACTTTATCACATCCGTACACTTCTCCATTAGTGGCATTTTTACCGCTCCACCAGAACCTCTGGGAATCATAATTGTAAACTGGACTGCATCTTCCATAGTCTTAATGTCTTTCACCAAGCCTGTAGAAACAATATCAGATGTCCCTGATGGTGCCGGAACATTTTCCAGAATTCTGAGTAATTTTTCCTGAGAAATAATCATAACTAATCCTCTCTTTTTTTAATCTATCTTAATATGAATCAATGTATTCCTGCAAGTCTTTGGACTCATTGATTTTTAAACGTTGTGATAAGAGCAACCGCACTTCTCTTCTTTTGCTTGCCCCTTCATATCTTTCCTGCTCTTCACCTGTCAACGGCAATACTTTAGGCACAGGAAGTGGCTTATATTCTTCTTCATCCACAGCGACAAAGGTAAAATACGCATGATTGCTTTTCCTGGTATTTTTCCCTTTAATATCTGATGCAAAGACTTCAACAAATACTTCAACTGAAGTATTAAATGCTCTTGTAACACAGGCTATTAAAGTAATAACATCACCATTCTTTATCGGCTTCTCAAAGGATACGTGATCCACACTCGCTGTGACTACATAAGCCTCCGAATGCTTTCCTGCACATATGCCTGCAATCGTATCCATCCATCGCATTAAGTTACCTCCCATCAGATTTCCAATCGGATTAGTATCGTTGGGCATAACCATAATAGTCATCGTTGATCTCGATTCTGATACCTTTTTCTCTCCTACCATTTGTTTATTCTTAAGTCTTAATAGTTGTATTTCAGAAATTTATTTATGCTTTCGCAAATGTCTTATTCTTTCTTCAGTATCTGGTAATAATATCGGACGCAAATCTCTGAATTTGACCGTTTAACATCTCCTTTGTATCTTTATCGATGAACTTCCCCGACTCAATATCATATATTTTTGTAATAATAGAGATTGGAATCTTATATGGCGCTACTATTACGTCAAGATATTGTAAAATTCCCGTCAAATGGTCCAATCCGCGCAGATTCCCCGCCCTTCCACTGGATACGCCTACAAGTAAAGCTTCCTTTCCTCCAAAATTCTCCTTATATCTCCGTACAGAAATGGCGTCAATAAAGAACTTTAGGATACCGGAAATACTTCCGTTGTATTCCGGTACAACGAAAATAAATTTATCGGCAGGTATGATATATTCCTCCTGAATTATTCTGACGATATCATCCTGATGTTTTTGATAATACATAGGCGCCTGAACTACCATTTGACCATTGAGTAAGCATAAATCCAGAAGCATACAGTCTACGCCATCTATCCGTTTTAACTCATGATAAATATGTTCTGCAATGGAATATGTAAAACTGTTTTCCCTATTCGTGCCCGATATAATACAGATCACAGATTTTGATTTTTATAATTCATTGATATAATATTGAATGGAGAATAAAGTTTTTTAAAGGGTCTGATGAATTTTAAAACTAATATGGGTTCAAAATCTGTTATATTCTTGAATTCGACTATGTAGAATATCTTTAATTACGCTTATAAGTGTACTTTTGTGGAAGAAAATAAAAAAATTATGAATGTTCGTTTTTTAGGTCAATCTTGCTTTCTTATCGAAACCATGGGTAAGAAACTACTCTTTGACCCTTTTATCAGTGGAAATGCAAAGGCATCTCATATTAACATCAACAAGCTTGAAGTAGATTATATTTTACTTACACACGGCCATGAGGACCATGTACTTGATGCAGAAATTATTGCAAAAAGAACAGGTGCCAAAATCATTTCAAATTTTGAAATCGTAAACTGGTATGGTGCAAAGGGAATTGAAGGTCATCCTATGAACTTGGGTGGTAGCTGGGAATTCGACTTTGGGAAAGTGAAATTTGTCAATGCGGTACACTCCAGCGTATTGCCGGATGGCTCTTATGGAGGAAACCCGGGAGGTTTTGTCATAAGCAATAAGGAAGGAACCTTTTATCATGCAGGTGACACAGCTTTAACTATGGATATGAAGCTGATTCCCATGACTTGTCCGACACTGGACTTTGCTATCTTGCCCATAGGTGATAATTTTACAATGAGCTACAAAGACGCTATAATAGCCAGCGAATTTCTCGATTGCAATGTCATAATTGCTTGCCATTATGATACATTTGGTTATATTGAGATTGCCGATAAGCTAGAAGTAAGGAAAGCATTTGTGGAAGCTGGAAAAGCAATACATTTTATAGAAATCGGAGATTCGATTAACATAGCCTGATACTGTACAGGGAATTCAAGTAAAACTGATGGGAAAAGTAATAGCAATCGCCAACCAGAAAGGCGGTGTGGGAAAAACAACTACAGCAATTAATCTAGCTGCTTGTCTGGCGGTACTAGAGAAAAAAGTGTTGCTTATCGATGCAGATCCGCAGGCCAATTCGACCAGCGGCGTGGGGATTGATGTGGATGATGTGAAATTATCCACTTATGATTGTATGCTCAATAAAATTGACCCTAAGGAGGCGATTATTCCAACCGACACACCCAATCTGGATCTCATACCATCTCATATAGACCTGGTAGGTGCGGACCTTGAGCTGGTTTCTCGCCTAAAACGAGAATATGTGATGAAGCGATTCATCGATAAGGTTAAAGATGATTATGACTTTGTTTTCATCGATTGCCTGCCCTCATTGGGATTAATCACGGTAAATGCTCTTACGGCTGCAGATAGCGTTCTCATCCCGATTCAGTGTGAAATTTTTTCTCTCGAAGGCCTGCAAAAACTAAAGAACACTATCGAACTCGTGAAAGACGGCTTAAATGACGACCTGGAAATTGAAGGAATCGTGTTAACAATGTATGATAGCCGACTGCGCCTGGCCAATATCGTCCTGGAAGAAGTCCGTGCCAATGCTGCTGATTATGTGTTTGATACGGTTATTCATCGCAACTCCAAAATAGGTGAAGCTCCTTCCCTCCACAGGCCTGTAATTATGTACGATTCAGGAAGTAAAGGAGCAATTAATTACCTTAATCTCGCTAGGGAGTTTCTAGAGAGAAACGGGCATGACATCATCAAATTAAGTCAGGAAGATATCAATAAAGTAAGAAAAGATATTTATTCATAAAAGTGCACCAACAAGAGTAAAATGGCAGATAAGAACGATATAGGAAAAGGGATAAGAGCACTCTTGCAAAATAGCGGTGCCGGTAAGAAAACTGAAAGTAAATCTACTATCGAAGATACGGGACAGAATATTCTGGAGATTTCTATTACTGCTATAGAGCCCAATCCTTTTCAACCTAGAGATACCTTTATTGATGAAGCACTGGAAGAACTGGCAGAATCCATCCGCGTACATGGGATAATACAACCGATTACGGTCAGAAGATTGCATGAAAATACCTATCAGATAATTTCCGGAGAACGCAGGTATCGTGCATCGAAACTCGTCGGTCTGAAGAATATGCCGGCTTATATCATGGAAGCGGATGATCAGGAAATGCTTGAAATGGCTCTGGTGGAGAACATTCAGCGTGAAGATCTCAATCCTGTGGAAATTGCCATATCTTACCAAAGATTAATTGAAGAATGCGACCTTACGCATGAGGACTTATCTGAAAGACTCGGGAAAAACCGTTCTACGATAACTAACTACATCCGTTTACTTAAACTGCCGCCTCAGATTCAGGAGAGCCTAAAAGAAAATAAACTGTCCATGGGGCATGCAAGAGCTCTGGCAGGCTTAAAGGATGTCGATGTGCAGCTATATATCTTCAATGATGTTCTGGCTCGCGACCTCTCAGTAAGAGCGACTGAAGAGCTCGTAAAGGATTTTAGCAGAGAACAACCTGCAAAGAAAAAAGCTTCTAATCCAAAAATTGATCAACAAATCAAGAACCTGGAAGAGAGTTTAAGTACTTACTTTAACACAATTGTAAAAATTAAACGTTCTTCTACAGGTAGCGGCTCAATTGTCCTACGATTCAAGAATGATGAAGAATTTAACGACATACTCGATATGCTTGATAATTAGTCTGTTGTCATTCTCCGTTGGCCTAAATGCTCAGGAGCTTGAGGATAGTTTAATTTCGGAAAAGAAACCTCTTTTCACGAGGCTCATTCAGCATGATTACAATCAATATGCTTTCCAAGCTCTGCATTGGCTGGGAGAAGACACAAAACGCAATCCTAAAGTTGCACTTATCGCGGGTATTGTACCCGGTGGGGGCCAACTCTATAACAGACAATTTGAGAAGTTACTGGCTTACTACGCAGGTGTAGGAGGGATTCTTTATCTTATAGACAATAATTATACTCAGTACAGATCTTTGCAGACTGCTCTCGAGCTACGGGTAGCCGGAGAAGCAGACGAGTATATCAACGTGATTAGTACGCTGGATCGGCTGGTGGTTATCCGGGATCAATTCAGAAAAAATCTCGAATTAAGTTATTTCGCTGCTTTGGCATACTACGTGGTGGGGATAGTAGATGGCTTTGTATCTGCACATCTTTCAAGCTTTGACATCTCGGACGATATTAGTTTGCGCCCTACCCTTATACCGACCTTAACAGCAAGCCCGGTACTAGCCCTATCATTTACCTGGAACTTTTAAATTACCTGATTGACTAAAAAGCCCGCAAGCGATCAAGTTATCTAGTGATCTCGTGATGGATGATTTGGTGCTGAAATAAAAAAGGTTTACTCTATAAAATCTTCTTCTTTAATTTGAAAATTTTACGGAGTAAACCTTTGTCTCAACCTAGGACTTAACCTAATTATCTATACATTACCTCCTTCACTGCCTTGATAACCTTAGCAGGATTTGGGAGATATTCTTCCACGAGTGTCGGTGCATAAGCTAGTGATGTATCTGCAGAGTTAATACGTACTACAGGCGCATCAAGATAATCAAATGCATATTTCTGGATTTCATAAGCAATCTCTGAAGAAACACCGGCAAATGGCCATGATTCATCTACGACCACCATTCTGTTGGTCTTCTTGACTGAATTCACAAGTGTTTCGTGATCCAATGGACGGATAGTCCTCAAGTCGATTACTTCAGCGCTGATACCGTCTTTTGCAAGCTCATCCGCAGCTGCGTTGGCTACGTGCATCATTTTATTAAAACTAACGATAGTTACATCGGTACCTTCTCTTCTGATAGCAGCCTTTCCGATTGGAACAAGGTATTCTCCTTCGGGAACAACACCTGTAGAGCCATACATCAATTCGGACTCCATAACACAAACCGGATCATCATCTCTGATAGCAGACTTTAACAACCCTTTGGCGTCATAAGGATCCACACAAGAAATAACTTTTAGTCCTGGCACGTTAGCCATCCAGCTTTCAAATGTCTGTGAGTGTTGCTGAGCAAGTTGTCCCGCAGATCCGGAAGGACCGCGAAAAACAATCGGGCATAGGAATTCTCCCGCAGATTGCGATACTGTTTTGGCAGCGTTGTTAACAATCTGATCAAATGCCAAGACAGCAAAGTTCCAGGTCATAAATTCAACAATAGGTCTCAAGCCGTTCATAGCAGCACCCACGCCGATACCGGCAAATCCAAGTTCAGCAATCGGAGTGTCGACTACCCTTCTGGGTCCAAACTCGTCCAACATTCCTTTACTTACTTTATATGCGCCATTATATTGAGCCACTTCTTCACCCATAAGGAATACACTTTCATCCCTTCTCATCTCTTCGCTCATCGCCTCATTCAAGGCATCCCGTAAACTGATTTCTCTAGCCATAATTATTTCTTACTTACAAATAAATATTTTTTTAAGGTTCCCAAAGTAAATGAATTTTGCAGTCATTATCAAATCGTATGGAAGCCTTTTTACATATACATTAAAACAATGCCCAAAGTTTACTTTAGAAGCGAACTTCGGGCATTAAAAATCATTACTCAACGGAAGGTTTATGACACCGATTTAACCGGCACTATCCATCCGTGCGTATCTTCTGTTGTCCCTGCTCTGATGCCGTCTATGTATGCTTTAAGTTCTCTTGAAAGAGTGTAATTACTTTCGTCAAATGTTAAGTTCTCCTCGCCATCTGTGAGAGAAGCAACATTAGCAACTACTGCAGCTGTTCCACTACCAAACACCTCTATCAGTTCACCCTTGGCATATCGCTCTTTAATTTCATCCAGGGACAAGAGACGTTCTACGACATTCTTGCCCCTTTCTTTCAATACTTGAATCAGAGTTTTTCTTGTAATACCGCGGAGAATTGCACCATCGGTCATAGGAGTAACTACTTCATCATTAAAGACAAAAAATAAGTTCATCGTGCCAACTTCCTGAACATATTTGAATTCTTTTGCGTCAAGCCATAAAATCTGATTATATCCTTTTTCCTGAGCGAGTTTAGCAGGTAAAAGTGAGCCAGCATAGTTCCCTGCAGCTTTAGCCTCTCCTGTCCCACCTACTGCAGCACGCACATAAGTATGCTCAGCATAAAGTTTAACCGGAGTGCTGTAATATGGTCCTACAGGACATGTAAAGATGACAAATTTGTATTTTACAGATGGAGCAACGCCTATGAACTCATCCGTAGCAAAAACAAAAGGACGCAGGTAAAGCGCGGATCCCTCAATCGGTGGAATCCAGTCCTGATCAATGTCGACAAGTGTATGTACTGCATCGAGAAACAACTGCTCAGGAATTTCAGGCATACACATTCTTCTTGCACTGAAATTAATTCTGCTTGCATGCTCTTCCGGGCGGAAAAGTAAAGCCTTACCATCAACTGACTTGGAAGCTTTCATTCCTTCGAATATAGACTGGCCGTAATGCAACGCCATCGTTGCAGGATGCAATTCAAGAGGTCCGAAAGGTTCAACACGAGGATTTGTCCATTCCGTTCCGTCGTAATCAGCCACAAACATGTGATCCGACATAACTCTTCCAAACGGAATATTTTCAAAATCAACTTCGCTTAGCCTACTTTGAGTAGTTCTTGTTATCTTTATATGATAGTTATTATCTTTCATATTGTATTATGTTTTATAATATTTATATTGGCGCTGAATTTAATAATTATTTCGCTTAGTACCTATTAGATTTGGACGTTTCTATAATTATCCGGCACCATATTAATTAGAAAATTAGAATTTTATGACTGTTAAACTCTCTGCACCATTTTTCCCAGATGCAGTACAATTATCGGAACAAATTTATGTCGGCAAAGATGCAAAGGATTTATTAATTCTTGCCCATAGCGAGCAGAGTATCTTGGAAACTCACGAGAATTTGGTCAAGAATATTTTGAAATCCGTAGGCTACAATGCAGAGAGTGAAATTTATTTATCCTCTACTACCAAATCCCTATATAACGTAACTACTTATTGTACGGAAATGGGCATCAGAAAAATAATCAGTTTTGGTAAAAAGCCTGGGGACTTTGGCTTTAAAGTAAAAGAAGTCAGTTATCACTTATTTAATATCGGTGACCTTCAGCTCATTTATTGCGATGATATTGAGGCGATAAACGGAAGTAAGGAGCTTAAGAATAAGTTATGGTCGGCAATGAAAGAAATGTTTAATCAATGAATAAAATGATTACACTTCTCTTCGGCACCGGCAATAACAATAAGATTCTAGAGCTTCAGAAACAGTTGCCTATGAATATTGAAGTAATAGGCTTAGCTTCCGCAAATATTCATACAGAACTTCTGGAAACAAGAGATACAATACTGGGAAATTCTCTGCAAAAGATTGAACAACTGATCGAATTATATGGTGACAATTGCATTACGGAGGATACAGGTTTATGTGTCCCAGCTCTGAATGGTGCTCCTGGAGTACATAGCGCTAGGTATGCAGGCCCGCAGAAAAACGATGATGACAATATCGACAAACTACTTTACGATCTCAAGGATAAAAGCAGAGAAGCATATTTTCATACAGTTATTAGCCTGTACTGGAATAAGAAGATTTATACATTTGAAGGAAAGTGCCACGGTCATATTTTAACTCAGAGGCAGGGTGAAGGGGGTTTTGGCTATGATCCGATATTTATGCCTGATGGCTTCGATCGTTCATTTGCAGAAATGAGTATGGAAGAGAAAACACACATTAGTCATCGCGGCATTGCGGTTGACAAGCTCATCGGCTTTATAAATGAAAATGTATAGCTTTACTATTTGCGTTCTTATATAAGTGCATAAAAAAAAGCCTGAACGTAGACATCCAGGCTTTTTCATCATCTAAAAAATTCAGAACAATTACTAATCTCTTGTAACGTGTGCCTTGAGATAAATAATAGTATTCGCTGGTTCTGTATTTGCTGTAATAGTTACTGATTTACTTACATCACCACTACCTGTAGCACTATATTCAACATCGATAAAACCACGCTTTCCCGGTGCAATCGGCTCTCTTGAATAAGAAGGAGCAGTACAACCGCAAGAAGCTTTAACGTTTGAAATAATCAATGGCTCTTTACCGGTATTGGTAAACTCGTACTTATACTGAGCTTTTTCACCGGTTGCCAATGTTCCAAAATCGTGTGTAGAATTATCAAACTTAATTGATGTAACCGGTCCACTTGATTCTGCAGGTTGAACTGTTCCTGAAGACTGTGCAGCTTGAGATAAAGAAGTCGCTCCTCCGGACACACTAGATGCGCCGGTTGCTGTCATTGATTGTGAAGCTCCACTGTCTGTAGTTTCAACATTAGCAGCTGAATCCTCGTTTGCACATGATACAATAAATAGTCCTGCAAAGAGAACCAAAACCAGGCTTAAAAAATTCACATTTAATTTCATAATAATATTTTTGCTTGTTTCAGTTAGAATTATATACAAAGATGCGACTAATAAACGCATCTACGAAGTAATTTGGTATGCAAAGTTATAATAAAATGTTAATCTATCCATGCAATGCATGTAAAAATTCTTTAATGCTTAATGTGTTGAGACATTCTGAACTACGTATGCCGGCCTTTCTGGCTACTTTCACTCCGTACTTTATTAAATCGATTTGGTCTATGCTGTGCGCATCCGGATTAATTAATATTGGAACGCCATATTCCCTGCACAGAGGAATATATTCCCAGTCAATATCAAGTCTGAGTGGATTAGCATTTATTTCTATTGCTACCCTATTCTCCGCACAAGCTTTAATAATTTGCTCGTAATCAAGCTCATAGCCTTCTCGAGTCAATAACAACCTCCCGGACATGTGCCCAAGTATATCCACGTGTGGGTTTTCTATGGCAGCAAGCAAGCGTTCAGTAGCTTGATTTTTGGACATCCCTAGATTACTATGCACAGAAGCAACGACTACATCGAGCTGCGACAGGCACTCATTGGATAAGTCCAATGTCCCATCTGTTAATATATCACACTCCACACCTGTAAGAACGGTAAAGCCATCCAATTCTCTATTAAGCTTCTCGATTGCTCCCACCTGCATATCAATTCGGTCCTCGGAAAGGCCATTAGCATAAAAGGCAGCCTTACTATGATCGGTTATACTCAGATACTCAAATCCCTTTTCTATTGCTGCATCTACCATTTCTTCCATAGAATTTCTACCATCACTCCAGTCAGTGTGCGCGTGAATCACACCTCGGATATCCTCCACTGCAATCAAGTCATCAATATTAAATTCAGCAGGAATATCTTCTCGTTTCATATCGCGCATTTCAGGAGGAATTACCGATAATCCAGCTTCCGCAAATGTCTTTACTTCACTTCCCTTCCATTCCAACCCATTTTCACTTATAAGCCGACCACCTATGGATTCAAATAATGATTTCTCGTAATCATCTGAAGTACATTCTGAAATGATAAAAGGAATTTTACTACTCGGCAATTCAAAATAAAGATCATCCTTTATTTTGCTAACTTTCCCTAACTCTTCTATTCGCTTATAAAATTCATCTCCGGCATCAATGACCAGCCAACCTATCTGATTAACAACCGGCATATTTCTTCGCAGCTCTCCTGTGAATTCGATTTTACCTGCAAAATCCTTTAACTGCTCATATAAGTCAATGTGAACGTTCATTGCCTGATACCATAACATCGCTCCTTTACTTCTTCGGTAAAAGTCAATTTCCTTGATGAAGTTTTGTCTGGTTTTCTCACCAAAGCCTTTCCATTTCAGTGCAGTTTTATCTACGAGACTTTCGTACAGATCATCTATTGTAATAATATTTTGCTCCAGCCATAGAAATCTTATCTTACTGGCACCTAGTCCACGTATATTCAGAAAATCTACGACTCCCGGAGGAATTTTAGCCTTTAGCTTATCCAATTGTGGCATAGTTCCTTCTCTGCAGATAGCTATTATTTTTTCAGCAATCGCATCTCCTACTCCTTCCAGCTGCAAAAGCTCTTCTTCCGACATAGAACAAAGATCTCCCGGAACTTTCCTAAGTATCTCATAAGCTTTTTCGTAAGACCTTATTCTGAATACCGACTCACCGGTAATCTTCATTAAATCTGCCAGCAATCTGAACTGCGATGCTATTTTTTTATTATCCATCTAATTATCTTGATTTGAACTTAAAAGGTAAAGATATTACATTTGCAGAGAACAAATTTTTAAGGATATGAAAAATATCATTTTAGTACTTAGTCTATTTATTTTAGTTTCCTGCAACAATGCCGGAAAATCCGGCAGTGGATCTTCATCCGGTTCCGGTGAGACGATTGAAGGTTATACGATAAAAGTCATCAACGGTGACAGCATCGCAACTATGGAGGGGAATATCGTAAAAGTAGTTGAACAAGGACGAGTAAAAAATGGAAAGCGTGAAGGCTTCTGGGTACGCTATCCGGATAGAGACCATTCTCGTATTTCATCCTTAATCTACTTTCAGGGAGGCATATTTAATGGTCCATATTATCTGTACTCAGGGAATGGAGAACTTGAACTTGCAGCTAATTATGTCAATGGAAAACTTGATGGAGACTACACTAAGTATAAGTTTGGATATCCGGTAGAGCTCGCATTCTACATCGATGGCAACCTGCATGGGAAAAGGACTTTGTACTACACCGATAAGGATTTATATACCAAGATTCAGAAAATTGAAAACTACAATATGGGGAAATATGACGGCTCTGTTTCATGGTACAATCCGGAAGGAGAAATGACGATGGAATATATCTACAAAAATGGTGAGCAAATCTCCGGAGGAATTATTGAGCGATAAGAATGGATATTTTAAAGTATAAGGATTATTTAAAATTTGCCGTAAGGCAGGGTAAACAGTCCATTTACGATCCCAATAATAAACAGTGGAGAAAACTCGAGCCTGAAGAACTTGTCAGGCAGTGTCTGTATCAGTTTCTCATAAGAGAGAAGCAAGTACCTGAACACATGATAAAAATCGAGTATAGTCTACATTTTATCGATCATGCTTTTAGGGCTGATCTCGTGATTTTCGACAGGAAGGGAAAGATTCTTGCAATCGCGGAGTGCAAATCATTTAAACTGACACTTCAGCAAAAACACCTCGATCAGATTGCGCTGTACAATCAGAAGATTAAAGCAGATTTCCTCATTCTGACGAATGGAAGAGAAAGTCTTCTCTACAATACTAAAAACATGGCAAATTCTATGGATTTAATGGAATTCCCCTGCTATTCAGAGCTTATTTCCAGCGAAGCATAAACCGGTCTCCCGCTGTCAAAAATTCTAAGCAATAAAAGTGTAAATTGCTTGATAATTTAGTACATTGGCAATCCAATTTAAGTTTTGACATTGTTAGTATGAAGGAAGAAAAAATATTGCTGACCGGCGGTGGTGGTCAGCTGGGAACTGTTCTAAGACAAGCCCTAAATGAAAAGTATGGTACTCAGAATGTTATTCTTTCCGATGTGAGAGAAATTGAGTCAGATGACAATCCGTTTGAAATATTGAACGTAGCAGATTACGAGGATGTAGTGAAGATTATTAAAAAGCACAAAGTCACTAAGATCTTTCATCTGGCGGCAATTTTATCGGCATCCGGAGAAGCCAATCCCGCTCTTACCAGAATGGTAAATTCAACCGGTTTCTTTAATATTCTTACTGCATCGGTAGAATGCAATGTGGGCCAAGTATTTTACCCAAGTTCTATTGCTGTATTCGGTCCCGAAGTCCCCAAGGAAGCTCCACAGGATACAATGGTCTTACCCACTACTGTATATGGCGTTACTAAGATTAACGGAGAAAAATGGGCTCATTATTTCCACCAGCGATATGGGCTCGATGTGAGGAGCCTGAGATATCCCGGGGTAATCGGTTATCAGAGTATGCCGGGAGGAGGAACTACGGATTATGCTGTCACTATTTTCCATAGTGCATTAAAAAAGGAAAAATTTGGCTGTTTTCTGGCAGCAAAGGAATATCTTCCGATGATATATATGGATGACGCAATTAGGGCGACACTTGAATTAATGGATGCAGATGAACGAAATATCAAGACTCGGCATTCTTATAATATATCGGGGCTTAGTTTCTGTCCGGAAGAGCTTGCAGCTGAAATTAAAAAACATGTGCCGGACTTCGAGATTGATTTTATCCCTGATGAAAGGCAGATCATAGCCTCTAGCTGGCCGGACATCATTCTGGATGATGAAGCCAGAGCCGATTGGAACTGGAAGCCGAGATATGACCTTGCAGCCATGGTAGAAGACATGTTTAAAAACTTATCTATAAAGTATAAAAAGTAAAATTATGTTTGAGAATGTAAGAGAAGATTTAAAGAAGGAACTTCAGGAGCTGAAAGAGGCCGGATTATATAAATTAGAGCGGGTTATTACAACACCGCAAGCTGCCGAGATTAAGACGACACAAGGATTGGATGTGCTTAATTTCTGCGCCAATAATTATCTTGGTTTAAGCTCATATCCCGAAGTATTACAAGCAGCAAAAGACACACTTGATTCCCATGGATTTGGGATGTCTTCTGTGCGGTTCATCTGTGGTACTCAGGATATCCATAAGGAGTTAGAGAGAAAAATCGCTGATTTTGTCGGCCAAGAAGATGCAATTCTCTATGCAGCTGCTTTTGATGCCAACGGAGGCCTGTTTGAACCTTTATTAACCGCTGAAGATGCCGTTATATCCGACAGTTTAAATCACGCTTCCATAATCGATGGAATCAGATTATCCAAAGCAGCAAGATATCGCTACAAGAATAACGATATGGCAGACCTGGAAGAGAAACTAAAAGAAGCACAAGGTGCGAGAAGACGCTTAATCGCCACAGATGGAGTTTTCTCAATGGATGGTTATATAGCTCAATTGGACAAAATATGTGACTTGGCAGATAAATACGACGCGATGGTCATGGTCGATGATTGCCATGCTACCGGGTTCATGGGTAAAACAGGCCGTGGTACTCCTGAATTTTGTGGAGTAATGGACAGAGTCGACATCATTACAGGAACCTTTGGTAAAGCTCTGGGTGGTGCATCAGGTGGCTTTACTGCAGCAAGGAAAGAGATCGTAGATATCCTTAGACAGAAATCACGTCCTTACCTCTTTTCTAATACGCTTGCTCCGGCAATTGTCGGTGCTTCACTCAAGGTTCTCGACATGCTGACTACCTCCACGGAGTTGCGTGATAAGCTCGAGCGCAATGCGCTTCATTTCCGCACAAAGATGAAAGAAGCAGGATTTGACATTCTTGATGGAACGCATCCTATCGTACCGGTGATGTTATATGATGCTCCACTAAGTCAGAAATTCTCAGAGAAACTCCTGGATAAGGGGATTTACGTTATAGGTTTCTTTTATCCGGTTGTACCTGCAGGACAAGCTCGTATCAGAGTTCAGCTTTCTGCAGCGCATACGCCTGAACAGATTGACCTTGCAGTAAAAGCATTTACAGAGGTAGGAAAAGAACTTGGTGTAATTTAAGCCGACTTGATCATCGGATTAAATGATTGGATATTCATTCGCGGATTTCATCATCCAGAATCTCTTTTAAGCGATTAAGGCTATCGAGTATGGTAGCATATATTTCCTGTGCCTGACCGGGATTATCATAAAGCCGGTCGGTATAGGAGGTGTAATCCTGCTCGGTCATATCATGCAGTTTAAATATCTGTTGATAATATACTTTCTTAAGAGAATCTCTCTGCCGCAGAGGTGCATTCTCGACAGCAGAATCAGCAATTAAAATATCGAGAAAAACGGATTGAAATTTTTGCTTTTCAGCAAATGATAGGCTGGTATCGCTGTTACAGGCTGTTATTGTAAACAGGAAAATCAAGCTTATTAAAGAAAAGTATTTGATAGTGTTTTTCATCCTGTCAGAATTAGTTTTCTAGGTTCAGTAAAATTCTCCAGTGTTGCACAACAGGATTTCCATTCATTCCACTTGCTTTCGCTACGCATTACAGCTAGGCTTGCCGGCGGGAAATTCATAAGTGGTCTATCATCAATAAAATGATTGACAAGACTTAAGGCAGCAGGGTTATGCCCGATTATCATAGCATGTTCCACGGAATCATCCCATGAGTGAATAATATCGATCAGAACATCCGCTGGAGCATTATATATATCCTGATTATAATGTACTTCATTAAAACTCTCTCCCCAGAGTTTTAAAAAATATCCGGCAGTTTCTCTGGTACGTACAGCAGTACTTACTTCCATTTTGTCAGGAACGAAAGAATACACTTTACAATAGAAGTTACTTATGAGTTCTGCTTCTGACCTGCCTCTCGCACTCAGTTTACGATTAAAGTCATCAGTAAAGCCACCGGAAGGTAAAGCATCGGCATGTCGTATTATGGTCAGTGTTTTCATTCTTAATCAATCAACTTGATTCTTATGCAATAGTTGCGATTCACCCCGCTATCAAAAGAAAAAGAAAAGTATTTAAATAAGTTCCTTATCTTTACTTCTTAGCCACTACCGGCAGTTATTCAAAGGATAAATTTAAGTTCTTAAACCTTGTCAGACAAATATAACATATCAACTATTTACCAGCAGATTGAAGATGAAGCTTTAATCGAATGGCTAAAGATCATTCTTAAAAAAGACAAGGCATTGAGGATTGAATATCTGACTAAGTTTGTTACAGACGTAGAAGTCAAAGATATACGTGATAAATATTTCAGCCTTTGCAGAGAAATCAAGAAGTATCATGGAGTAAATGTCGATGGACACAAGAAACTCAAAGGCAAAAAAATGTACGAATTGTACGACAGGCTTCTATCAACCGGACTAGATCAACTGGCAATGGAAAACTTTAAAGAAGCTTACGAAATCGGCTTTGCTGTCCATTCGTTTCTCTATCCACTGTATCTCACCGACAAGTTGAATGAAACAGGAACAATTGTCCTGAGGAAGACATACGAGCTTATGAACTACCTGGCCAATGTACCTCTCCCACCTCCTTTGGTTTCAATAATCTCAGAGGACTGGACTGCAATTCTGGAGGCAGGTAACTTCAAGATATTTGATGTAAATTATAATCCATTTACATTATTGTTCAAGATTTATGATGATGAGACTGCTCTATACCATTATTTAAGAGATCAGATTGATAAAGTAAAATATTCTGAAGAAGCCAATAAAGCTCTTAGATTGATATTCACTTATGCGCAACTGCAGGAATTGCCACCGGAGAAATTAAATCCTCTGGTGGAGTATATGCATCCATTACAGTTGAGAAGAATTTTGTCGGAAATATCAGATGAGAAGAAATTTAGTTTACACAAATATATCATTGATTCTGTCAGGCCGGAAAAGGACAAGAGACTTCAACAGCTCTTATTGAAAGAACAGTTCAATTTTCATATCAGAAATCAGGAATATGATAATGCTTGGGAACAGTTGATTTTATTACTCGAAGGAAAGGAAAGTGATGAATACATAAATTTACTCGTTTCCTATCTTAAAAAGTACAATGACAGTCTCTCCGGGGAGCAGGAAGAATATTTGCGAAAGCTTGTATCAAGACTTAACAAAAAGCATCGCCGGGAAATCATGATTCAGCTACAATGGAATGAGGAGTTGAAAGAAGATTTATTTCAAGATCCGGAGGTAAAAGATATCATTCCCTATCTGGGGCATATCAAAAAGGATAATAAAAGCGAGATTATAAAGCATTTTAACACCCGCGTACTGGATTATCTCGAAAGTTATCACGGCGAAAAAAGCGTCGAATATGTTGAAGATATTTTAAAATCGCTGCAGCGAAATGGTCACCGGGACTTATATTTAAAAGTTATCAAAGTAGTAGCGGATAAGTACAAAAATCGCCCTTCGATAAAGAGTTTCCTAACTGCAAATCGCATTTAAATGAAGGTTTCTTTCTGGACTATCGGGTCAACAAAATCACCGGTTTATGCTGAAATGATTTCAGAATATAATAAGCGACTTCAGCATTATCTGAAATATGAGTATCGCGAAATCGATATCCCTGCCAAAGGAAATCCCGCCAGGGTTATGGAGATTGAGAAAGACCGGATTATGAAATCATTGAAAGCTAATGATATTCTCATCCTTTGGGACGTCAAAGGGAAACAAATGAGTTCAGAAGACTATGCCGAGTTTATGCAGAGTCAGATGATGACAGGCGCTGATATTGTCTTTCTGATAGGTGGCGCCTACGGTTTCCACAAAGAATTAAAACAAAGGGCTGCACACAGATTATCTCTGAGCAAAATGACGTTTAACCATCAGATGGTGCGTGTCATTGCACTTGAACAGCTGTATCGTGCTATGACTATTTTACGTAATGAACCTTATCACAATGGGTAAAATAATGGATCGTATATGGGTAATATGAGTATCACAGAAATTCTCGTAATTATAATTTTCCTGGTTAGTCTGTATGCTTTTGGGAAGCCGGATATTATAAATCGGTTTAAGCACTATCCCTATCGTGAAAAGCATAACAAAGAATATTACAGGATGATCACCTCGGGTTTTTTGCACGGTGGCTGGCTTCATCTCCTGATTAACATGTTTGTGATGTGGGAATTTGGGAATATTGTAGAACGATACTATATCCTTGAATTTGGTGCAACGTCAGGAAAACTGTTTTACTTACTCCTGTTCTTTCTGGCAATAGTTGCAGGAGACCTGCCTACATATTTTAAATATGCGGATCAAAAGGGATTCGCGAGTATCGGCGCTTCAGGTGCAGTATCTGCGATAGTATTTGTATTTATTATAATGGAACCGTGGCAGATGTTATATCTGTACGGTATCGTTCCTATCCCTGCAATTGTCGGTGGAGTTGCTTATCTGGTGTACAGTCAATGGGCTTCCAACAAATCCGGTGGACGCATTGACCATCAGGCACATATATTCGGAGCGTTATTTGGGATGTTGTTTACCATTCTCCTGGCACCGCACCTATTGCTAGAGTTCTTTACCAAGCTTTTCGGCTTCTTTGGTTAAGGCTTTCTCGTAAGAGAGGTACGATGTTAATCATTTCCCTATCGGGCTTGCGTAGCCCAGTCTGCGGCTATCTCCATGTGCCATCATCTTACCACTCTGATGTAATGCAATCCCATTTACGCCACCGTAGAATAAACCCTTTTCCTCAAAGCGGATATACTCATATTGATTATTACTTCCCGATTCTCTGAAACCCGGTTCAATGTGCATAAATCCATTCTTATAGTATGCCCTGTCTTTCTCTATAGCTTTCGCAAATTGCATTTTACTTATGTCACCTTTAGCCAGCATTGCTGAGAGGCGTCTGATGAGTTGATACATTATCTGCGGAATGCGTTCAGATCCCCCACTCCCTAGCGCAATACTATAACTTTCTGACTTGAGAATAGTCGGACTCATCATACTTACAAGCTTTTCCGATGATTTCCAGCTATCAACCTTTCCGGAGAATAAAGCCGGCTCTCCCAGCATATTATTGAGATGAATCCCACTGTATGGAGTCATCAAGCCACTACCCTCTCCCAATGAATATGACAACGCAAGAATATTACCTGCTTCATCAGCAATGCTCAGGTGTCCGGTTCCTCCAAATTTCCTACTTAAGTCCCCCTGCTCTTCTTTCCACTCGCTAAGAAGATTATTATTACTTATTGACTCCATACATCTATGTAAGTGTAAGTCTATTTCAACTTCTTCTTCGGCTATCAATAACTCCTCTATAATTCTACTACCCCATGAAGGATAACCGGTTAAATAAATATCGGCTTCTTTATAATTAAGAACATTGGGTTCTCTGTAAGATAGTTTGTAATTTATCAGATCATCACGTGTAAGATGTCCCTGCTTGTCAATGAGTTGCTGGATTTCATCAACGACCTCGCCTTTAGTTACAAGGTCAGCTCCTTCATCCTTGATGGTTTCGAGTAAATCTATAAAACCATTATTTATAATTAGATTCTCCGGCTTTAAGACTTCGGCATTATTGTCGGCATACAATTCATAGAGAGAAACGGAAATAAAGGTTGGTTTCAGGTGCTTGAGATATACCACGGAAAAATCAGTAAGTGGAATCCCCTTTTTTAATAATGGGAGTACAATAGCTATATGTTCCCTCAAGGGCATATTTGCGTATGCTAGAAAAGATAGAATCGAATGGAAATAACCGGTAGCTGCTACGGAACCTCTACCATAGTAATATTTATCTATTGCGTTGACAAAATCTACTTCCAGCAGATGCAACTCCGATTCTATTCCTGGAATTCTCTCAGCAGGAGCAATTGCAAATCCATCGACTACACGTGTGGCATGGCCGGCAGGTTGAATCATCCCGATAAGGCCGGCTGAGAATGAAGCGACACAAGGCTCAGCAACACAAGCCGTGAGAAGCCCGGCAATTGCAGCATCAAATGCGTTACCGCCCGCCTGTAAAGCATAATCGGCTGCCAATGCAATTTCCGGATGTGCACAACTTATAATTCCTTTCATATTACTCGATTTCGGTAACAAATAAAGTAATATTTAGCTAATTATGAAATTCAAGCTTTATAAGCTGACAAAAAATGTGTTTTCTTCTATCTGATATATAAGCGATCTAGGAAGATTTAATCCGTGATAAGACTTGAATCAGATTAAAAATTGTAGTTTTGAACTTCAGAAAGAAAGAATTTTATGCATTTTATTATAGACAGACTTCGATTCACTTTATTATTCACGCTTATTTCTTGTGGAATTGCTTCCGCGCAGTATAATCAGGAATCTATTTACCCGGATCTCGAGGGAGATGATTTGTACCAAGCATTGGTAGAAGAATTTAAGCCTTATTATATACTGCCTTATGATATGGCAAGGGATACTTTATTTAAAAACGTTTATAATGAAACTGACAGTCTCTACTGCATCTATACCCGCTTTTCTATGTACATGGATCCAAATGAGGACCCTACTGATGCGGTGTTCAATAATGGAAAAGCCGATGGGATAAACACAGAGCACATCTATCCACGCAGTAAAGGTGCTCAATATGGTAATGGGAAGTCAGACATGCACTCATTGGCTCCTTGCAAAAACAATGTCAATAGCGACAGAAGTAATTATCCTTTTGGTGAGATTCCTGCTAACCATACTGAAAACTGGTATTATAAAGACAAGAAGCAAAAGACCGTTCCTACTACCTTGATTGAAGAATATGCGCGCCAACGACAAGGGATGTTTCAACCAAGGGAAGCTGCTAAAGGAGAGGTTGCGAGAGCGATGATGTATTTCTATACAATGTACAGACAAGAGGCACTGGATGCAGATCCGGATTTTTTCAATATTCAGCGAGTAACCTTCTGTGAGTGGCATGATAAGCATCCGGTAGATTCTCTGGAGTATACGCGATCAAATATCATAGCGGCTTATCAAGATGGAAAGGCAAATCCATTTGTTCTTGATTGCTCTATTCCTGCAAGACTTTACTGTAGCGATGTACCACAGACTTGTTCTCCTGTATCAGTAAGCAATGCAGATTTAAGTCTTTATGATGTGCGTATAATGGGTAATCCAACAAGCGGAGACAATATCAATGTAAAAGTAGAAAGTCCGGAAGTCGGATACTGGAAGGTTCGTTTAATCAGTCCTGTAGGGCAGTTGATTTATGAGGAGAGTTTAATGTTCCCTACTGAATATCACCAATGGAGTCTGGCAGGTAAAAATTTGCCAAAAGGCTTATACTTTCTGCATTTCACGTACAGTAAAGAACCTTTTGGCAAATCGTTACAACTTCCGTCAAGAAAGTTGATAATTCAATAGTGTTGAATTATTCTTCAGCAGGATCGAAATAGAAAGGAGTTCCCATTTTGCAATCTACCGCTTTCCCATTCAATTGAGCCGGATGCCATTTATTGAGAGTTTTAATTACTCTGATTGCTTCTGCATCCAAAGTCGGATGTAAACTTTCCTTTACAACAATATCCTTCACCTTTCCGGATTTATCCACTACGAATTCTACCTGAACGGTTCCTTTAAGTCCTCTGGCTCTCAAAGACGGTGGATATACCTGCTCCTGCTTCATGTCTTTTACAAATCCCAATCCTCCATTAGGATACATAGGATATTGATCAGGCAGAGGTCTTTCCTGCAAGGCAAATCTTTCAGCCTGTTGATAATTCAACTCATTCAGTTTCTTTTCAGACAAACCTTTTGAACTACCGCATGCTACAAGGAACAAGCCGGCAAACATCATTAAAAATATACTTCGCATTTTTTATTAACAGATTAAATTTAGTTATTAATAGTTTTCAGAATTGATTGACTGCGTCCCGAACGTGGACAGGGAACTCGTCAATTACCGCTCCAAAAGTCGGTTTTTTATATAATTATCTATAAAATTATCCCGATAAGTTTTTCCGATAGGAATCTCTTTGCCACCGATGAAGACACTCGTCTGAGATGCTTCCTCAATGTAGTTGATATTGATGACATAAGACTTGGCTACTCTCACATAAATCTCTTCATTCAATTGCTTGAGAATAGTTTTAATGTTCATAGCTGTCATGATTCGGCCTTCCTTGGTATAGACCATGACATAATCTTTCATCCCCTTGATATAGAGGATATCACCCAGGTGGACTTTCACATATCTCCTGTCGGACTTTAAAAAGATATAATCATCGGCTGTAGATAGTGCGGGATTGTCGATTTTACCTTTCATATCGTAAAGGCTCTTGGCTTTGTTAACAGCTTTCACAAATCTTTCAAGCTTTACAGGTTTTACTAGATAATCGATTACTCCTAGTTCATACCCTTCCAATGCATACTCAGAGTACGCAGTAGTAAGAATAGTCATGGGCTGATTTTCCAACATCCTCAGAAAATCCAGTCCGGTCATTTCAGGCATTTCTACATCGAGGAACATCAGGTCCACATCGTTTTCGGCCAGGAAGGTATTAGCTTCTATCGGGCCGGAGAACTGTCCCACCAGCTCCAGAAAACCTACTTCTTCGATATTCATTTCTATACCTTCTCTTGCTAAGGGCTCGTCATCAACGATTATGCATTTCATAAGAATATAATTTCAATTTTAGGTATACATGATAAACGTCATTTTCCTCGGTTATATTGAGTTCATGTCTTCCGGGATAAATTAATTCCAGTCTCCTTTGGACATTTTTCAGGCCGATTCCTCCTTTCGAATTACCATTGTGTTTTAATCTGGCTACCGAGTTTTTAATCGAGAACTCAATTTCGTCTTCTTTGACATCAAAGTCAATGTCGATAAAGGCTCCTTCCTTACTACTGTAACCGTGCTTTACTGCATTCTCTACAAAGGTATTAAAAATATATGGTGCTACCATCTGATTATTTACTTCTCCCCTTATATTGAAGCTTTGTTTAGAATTAGCTCCCCTGCTTTTATCAAATTGCAGATAGTTTTTCAGATAATTGATTTCCTTTTCCAGCAAGACTTCTTCCTGAGCACAATCGTACAACTGATACCGCAGGATATCAGATAAGAGCAGGATAGATTCGGACGCTTCCTTCGGACGCTTCCTAGTCTGTACATAAATATTGTTCAGAGAGTTGAAAAGAAAATGCGGGTTGATCTGATCCTTGAGAAACTTTAACTCAGTTCTCAGATTGGTATTTTCAAGTTCTCTTATCTCACCCAGACCTTTAATAAAACGCCGAAGGGAATTGGCTCCTATCGCCGTCGCGAGCATAAAGGTCGTATATACGAGGTCAGAAAGAAGGATACTTATCGTAGAAACCGCGGGAAAATCCAGGAATTCATCCCCCGACGAATATATTTTCACGAGGAAACTTCCCTCAACATTAAGCAATATAGAAATTACTGTAAACGATATATACAGAAATACCTTATTCTGGAGAAAATAAGCCGGAATGAGGATATACAGATTAAAATAAACCGTTGTCAGGTCAATAATCAAGAGTATAAAAAGCTTAGAATAGCTAAATTGAAGCGGATCTGTCAGCCCCAATATAGCGAGGACCTGGTCTATATAAATAAACAACCAGAATGCTACATGAAACCACCAGCGATATTTGTCACTAGCAATCCATTGCAACCTATTTAAGGCATCCTTTTCAGTCTGGTATTTTAAGGCCCGTTCCTGCAATTGAGTAATTTATTTACTTCCGGTAATTTATGAGATTATTATGATGTTCAGAATGTATACTATACTTAAGCTACTGATTTAAAACGCAATCAATCCATACCTCAGTCTAAATATAACGCATTTTGACCATCTTAAAGTTGATACAATAAAAAATATTACCCTTGAAATTGTACAAAGCTTACATTTCGCTGGCTGAACTTTTCATCCAGCACTAGCAAATCAACAAATGACCGCCCATTAACATTACCACTTACAATTGACAAATTTAGGAATAGCAGCAAAGAACCCTTTATTTACTAGACATTATTTGTATCTTTGCAGCTAATAAAAATCAGGATTAAGACTATGAATTTACACGAATATCAAGGAAAATCAATACTGGAAAGTTTTGGAGTTGAGATACAGCGCGGCTTAGTAGCAGAAACTATAGAAGAGGCTATGCAGAAATATGACGAGCTGAAAGAAAAAACAGGAACTGACTTCGTCGTTGTGAAAGCACAGATTCACGCAGGAGGTCGTGGAAAAGGCGGTGGTGTAAAACTCGCTAAAAATAAAGAAGAATTTAAAGAACATGCAGGCAACATCCTAGGAATGATGCTAAAAACCCCTCAGACACCGGGTGGTCTCGAAGGCCCCGGCAAATTAGTGAGTAAAATCCTGATTGCAGAGGACGCTTATGCTCCTGACTTTGATGCGTGTAAGGAAATGTATGTTTCAATCCTGATGGATAGAGAGTCCAAGAATAATGTCATTATTTATTCTCAGGACGGTGGTATGGATATAGAAGCCGTTGCTGCTGAGACTCCGGATAGAGTTTTCACGGAACATATTCATCCCGAGCAGGGATTGCAAGGTTTTCAAGCTAGAAAAATCGCTTTCAATCTTGGACTCGAAGGAAAGGCATTTAAAGAAATGACAAAATTCATTTCAAAACTCTATACGGCATTTGTCAAGTCAGATGCATCACTCTTTGAAATTAACCCATGCCTTAAGACAGCTGACGACAGAATTATAGCTGTAGACTGCAAAATGAGCGTTGATGATAATGCTCTTTATAGACATCCGGACATTCTTGAAATGCGTGACTTTTCAGAGGAAGATCCTATTGAAGTTGAAGCTAACTCATACGGATTAAACTATGTAACCCTGGAAGGCAACGTAGGTTGTATGGTTAACGGTGCAGGTCTTGCAATGGCAACAATGGACATCATTAAGTTAAGTGGCGGGAATCCGGCTAATTTCCTCGATGTAGGTGGTACTGCAGATGCTGAACGAGTTGAAAAGGCATTCAGAATTATCCTTAAAGATCCCAATGTCGAGGCTATTCTCGTCAACATTTTCGGTGGAATCGTAAGATGCGATCGCGTTGCAAATGGTATTGTTCAGGCATATAAAAATATCGGAGAAATCAATGTTCCGATTATCGTGCGTCTGCAAGGAACCAATGCTGACCTGGGTAAGCAAATAATTGACGAATCAGGTTTGCACGTGCGCTCTGCAATTCTACTGCAGGATGCTGCAGACCTCGTCCGTGAAGCGGTAGGTTAATACAAGACACTTTGCAGATTTCCGCAGGGAATGTGTTGATGTCTTTCTACGCTTAAAGATTTTCCTATGGAAATTTATAGTCTTTCAGGCCTTAATCTTTTAATAGGGAAAGCTCTTAAACAAGCTTTCCCTGAACTTGTATGGCTCGAGGCCGAAATCTCTAGAATAACAGAAAGAAGCGGTCACTTTTATATCGAGCTTGTCGAAAAGAGCGGTTCTGATATCCTGGCTAAATCCTCTGCCGTTATATGGAGAAATACTTCTTATATCATACGGCAGAAGCTTAGAAATAAATTTGACGATCTCATTCAGCCGGGAATTCATGTGAAAATTTTGGTTTCCGTGGATTATCACCCTGTCTATGGGCATAAGTTGATAATTCACGATCTTGATCCGGAGTTCACTATGGGGCAAATGGAGCTCATGCGGACCAGGATTCTGCAGCGCTTAAAGGATGAAAAGTTACTGGATAAGAATAAGCTCACTGCTCTCCCGCTTGCACTGAAAAATATTGCTGTCATCAGTTCTGAAACTGCCGCGGGATATCAGGATTTTATCAAGCAATTGACGCATAACCGTTTTGGATATACTTTCAACATTAGCCTTTTTAACGCTTCTATGCAGGGCGCCAATCTTGAACAAGAGGTTGTTGCTGCGCTTCGTAATATTCAAGCTCAAGGCAAATGGGATGTAGTCTGTATAGTCAGAGGCGGTGGTAGCAGAGTAGATCTCGCCTGGTTTGACAATTATGAAGTAGCACGTGAAATTGCAAACTCAGTCATTCCCGTTATCACCGGTATAGGACATGAAATCGATAAATCCGTTGCAGATTTTGTAGCGCACAGCTCAGTAAAGACACCCACTGCGACAGCAGAATTCATCGTGCAATACAATCATAGATTTGAGGAAACAATCAATAACCTAGTATTTGACATAAGTCAGATATCTCTGAATTTCCTGGAGAACAAAGAAAAGACACTCGCCAATTCTGGTCAGCTATTATATCTATATTCCAAAGGATTACTCGACCAACAGGCTAGTAAATTATTGTTACTTGAGAGCGAAGTAAAGAACTCGGTATTGCTTGCCCTTGACAGACATAGAGTAAATCTGGAAAAGATGGAGCAATTCCTTGAAATTGCTTCACCGGAGAATATTCTGAAAAAAGGATATGCAATAGTACGTCAAGGAGATAAGGTAATAAGACGTGCAGAAGAAATAAACAAAGAGGAATTAGTTCATATTCAATTTTATGACTCTGAAATCAAGCTAAAACCATAAACATGGAAGATATAACCTACGAAAAAGCATACGCAGAACTACAGAAAATCTTACAGGATTTAAAAGCAGAAAATACGCCACTTGATCAGCTACATCATAAAGTTGTACGAGCCAAGGAATTGTTGAAATACTGCCAGGAAAGTTTACGTGCAACCAGCAAAGCAGTGCACTCCTTGCTGGAAGCAGATGAGGATTAAATTACGATTCAGCTAAACCTTCTTCCTTATCTTTCTTTCTCGTAAATAAGCGTTCAAAAAACGCAATGATAGCATCGATCTGAATGAATTTGCTGTCATTACGTGCCTTAATCGTTAAAAACACACCCAGTGGAAACAAAATTATACAAGAAAGCCATGAACCCAGATAAGGATTCATCATCGCTTTATCGACCATAGATTTACTATACATCGTAATAACGATGAATAGCATAAAGAAAATGATCGCAATTAACATGGGATAACCTACTCCCCCTTTTCTTACAATCGCCCCCATGGGCGCACCTATAAAGAGAAATATTACACAGACCACAGCGAGAGAAAACTTGGTATGCTTCTGATAAGTATATCGGGAAATCTTTTCAGTATTTGTCTGTATCTTACGATTGAGGCTGTTTGCTCTCGTATCGTAGTAGCGTAATTTACCGATTGCACGTCCAACTATCTTATCTTTCATCCCATCATGAAAGCGCAGATAGAAAGGCATGTTTTCTGCATAATCACTTAATTGCAAAGAATCCATGTGTTGATATCTAATGTCGTCATCAGAAAACCTTTTATCCAGTGTCTGATCTGTACTGTCCTGCTTCAATATCAATCCTGCAATATGTTCTGTCTTGGCATCTACCATTTCACTGCGCAGAGAATCAACCATATAAGAAAGCTGTCCTACATTCAGCATGCTCTCGTGTTGCTTGAAAACATCCGAACTGGTTCTGGTCAGCCCAAATTCCGATAAGTCGAATATCTTTTCAAACTTTTCAAAATCAGAACGCATTACCGGAAAGCTTCTATCCGAGGAGTTATCTTTTAACTCTTGGTACTGATGGCCATCTTCCAGTTCCATAACTAGGTATTTCTCATCAGCTGTAGTGTACATTTTCCCTTTACGTGCAGTAATGATTATAACTTCATTCCGACGCATATTACTGTGATCATAAATGAACACATCCTTCAGATCCTGGCCATTATCCGATTTCTCGCCTATTTTAATCGCATAGCCTTTGAAATCGTAATTATAAACCCCTTCCTTCAGGTTCAGAGTAGGTTTTTGCTTCCGTATATCATAGAGAAGAGTCTTGGATTTCAGATTGGTATATGGAATAAGATTGTTGGCAGTATAGAATGAAAATATTGCCAAACCTATCCCGGCCAACACTAGTGGCAACATTACGCGCGACAGGGAAACACCGGCAGACTTTATGCCGGCAAGTTCATAATGTTCGCCCAGGTTTCCCAGTAGCATTACGGAGGCTATAAGAATTCCAATAGGCATACCCAATGGCAGGAAAGATACCGACATATAGACCAGCATCTCGGTAATATCCCAGAAGGAGACTCCCTTTCCCATAATCTCATCGAGATACAGCCATAGCTGCTGCATCGTCAGAACAAATACAGCGATCAAAGTCGCCATAATCATCGTGGGCAGAAAAGTCTTAATGAGATATTTGTCGAGTATTTTAAACATTCCTAGCCCGGATTAATTATTTCCCAGTTGAAAGAAAATGATTCAATATATCCGGTAACTGCTCTGTGCTAAAATTCTTTAATAAAATTTCTTTGTTACTATCTAGCAAGAAGAATTTTGGTGTAGCAAAGATATCGTACTTCTCCTTAAAGTTACTGCGTAAGTATGGGTCTGTAACATTAATGAACTCTGCCATTTCAGGATGTTCCTCAATAAACTCCCAGCATTTATCAACTTCATCCATTAACTCTGTACACACAGCAAATACTTTTACACTCTTTCCTCTGAATTCCTCCATTTCTTTTGCAAGTGCGGGAATTGCCTTTCTGCAATGCCCGCATTCCGGTGTCCAAAAAGCCAATACCACTAAATCAGATTCAACATCTTTCAGCGCTAGAGTTTTTCCATCTTTCAGCTTCATACTGAGTTCAGGTGCTTTCTTACCGATGAGGATATTCTCGAGCTTTTCAGCATTCTTTACGAGCTTATCCAATTGTTTTTCATTTACCCAAGGAGCAAGCCCTTTGGCGTAATAATTCTGAATCAAATAGACATAGACTGCATCCAGACCTATCACCTCAGCAGCAGCATAAGAGTTCAGGAAATCAACCAGAAGATAACGATAATTAGGACCTTCCAGATCAGTCTTATTCAGTACTATATCCACCGATTTAATAATAGAGTCGGCAGTCATTACCGTATAATTATCGACAAACTGCTTTACACGGGAATAGAATCCGGGAGCATAGATATAACGATTGTCCTTTAAATCCATAAAGTCAAAGAAATGATCATAGAGATATCTGTATCTCATTTCATTTTCGTCCTCCCCTGCCTCAGAAAAGTCCGGAACTTCTACGTTACGGTTTAAATTTATGACAACCGCAAGCATTGAATCCTGATATTGCTCTACTAGTCTTTCCTGATATGAATACACTTCCTTATCTATACTCTCTCTGAATTTTGCTAGTTGTAAAGAGTCCATTCCTCCTGTCTCCGCATCATTCAACTTTACTCTTTGCTCCGTAATAAAATCGATATATCCATAAAAGGCGCTATTCTGGGGAGAATTGGCAAAGGTGGCTTTCATTTCTTCATCCAGGTTAATATTATATTTCACCTGATTATCGATCATAAATTGCACGGTTCCTCTATTGGGTACATATAGAAAGAACATACCATTGTGTCCTTTTTCATCGTCTTCGAAGACGAATCTGTTATCCACATTATATGCTGTATCAAGCACAAATTGGCTTTTTCCATAAAAGTACCCAAACAGCATTGTATCAATGTCTGTCTCCGGCATTACTACATCAATGGAATATTGAGCGTTAAGGCCCAGAGGCAGCAGGAATAATAGACTTAGAAAGTTAATATATTTCATCCGTAGATATGTTTTTATTTTATTATGCTTAAAACGACGTAATGGTCTAAAATGTTGAATTAATTATCTCATTAACCATTTGTTTAAAAGAATAATTAGTGTCCAATTATAGGTTAATTTTCTCCTACCTACTGCGTGAAAGCAGATATAAAACTGCCATACGCACAGCAACTCCATTTTCAACCTGCTGGAGGATTAAGGACTGACCGGAATCCGCAACGTCACTTGTAATTTCCACCCCGCGATTTATAGGTCCGGGATGCATAATTGTGAGATCATTGTTCAGACTCTTCAGTAAGTCAGCATTAATTCCATAAAATCTTCTGTATTCTCTCAGACTTGGGAAATATTTGATGTTCTGCCTTTCCAGTTGAATGCGCAGCACATTGGCTATTTCCGCCCATTCTAGTGCCTTCCTTAGGTCATATTCCACCTTCACGCCGAGTGATTCAATATGTCTTGGGATTAATGTAGGCGGGCCACAGACCAGTACCTCAGCACCCAATTTGCGTAAGCAGAAAATATTGCTCAATGCTACTCTTGAATGTAAAATATCTCCTATAATCGCAACGCGTTTCCCCTTGAGATCGCCGTGTTTCTCACGCATTGAATAGGCATCGAGTAAAGCCTGTGTCGGATGCTCATGCGTACCATCTCCTGCATTGACAATCTTGGCATCAATATGGTCAGCTAAATAAGCACATGCTCCCGGCGTAGGATGACGCATTACGATAACATCGACTTTCATCCAGAGAATATTATTGACCGTATCAAGTAGCGTTTCGCCTTTATTTACACTAGAAGAAGAAGCCGAAAAGTTAATGACATCAGCCGATAACCTTTTCTCTGCAAGCTCAAAGCTCAATTTAGTTCTGGTTGAGTTTTCAAAGAAAAGATTGGCGATAGTGATGTCTCTTAAACTCGGTACTTTTTTGATAGGGCGATTAATAACATCCTTAAATTCATCCGCCGTTGTAAATATCAAATCCAGATCTTCCGGAGTTAAATCTTCTATCCCCAGAAGGTGCTTAGTCGATAGTTGACTTACTGCTTTCTCAACCATTTTTAGATGGATAAATATTTATAGAATCGCTTTTTTGGTCATCTGACCATAATACTTTGACATAAGCTTCATCCACAGAGTCTACCGTAATACCGATATAATCAGCTTTAATCGGAAAATGTCGATTAAATCTGCGATCTACCAGTACCAGTAAATCAATTTCTGCAGGTCTGCCAAATTGCTGCACCGCTGCCATAGCAGCTTGTATCGTTCTTCCCGTATACAAAACATCGTCGATAAGAATCAGCCGCTTATCTTCAAGAGAAATATCAAGTTCAGTTGAAGAAGCGCGCAGAGGTTCTTCTCTGATTCTAAAATCATCCCGGAAAAAGGTAATATCAAGCTTCCCATATCCGGGATTTAAATCCGGGACTTCCTCTTTCAGAATCTCGAGAATCCTATCACTCACTATAGTTCCACGCGGCTGAATACCGAGAATTACTGAGTTGGCGAAATCAGAATGATTTTCAATCAACTCGTAAGCAAGTCTCCGCAGAGTTAAATCAAATCGTCCTTTTTCCAGTATGACTTTTCCTTCAGCCATTGCGCGGTCTTTATAAATTATTTTCCTTCATTTGGGTTTTCCAGGCACTTTTCAGAGAAACTGTTCTGTTAAACACCAGCTTATCTCCATCACTGTCTGGATCAACTACAAAGTATCCCATTCTGAAAAACTGGAATTTATCACCCGGCTTAGCATCTGCAAGCGATGTTTCTACTCTACTGTGATTAATTACTTCCAGGCTATCCTTATTAATGAATTCCTTAAAGTCTATTCCTTCATGCGAATCCGGTTCTGGATCTGTAAACAATCTCTCATACATTCTGAGTTCTACTTCCTTGCTATGTTCAGCAGAAACCCAGTGCAGCGTCCCCTTAGGCTTAATTCCTGAGGTATCATGACCACTCTTACTGTCCGGATAATAAGTTGCATATACTTCTTCCACTTCACCAGTTTCTTCATTGATTTTATAATCGTCACAATGAATTATATAGGCAGATTTCAGACGTACAGTTTTACCCGGTGCAAGTCGGAAGTACTTCTTGGGAGGATCGATCAAAAAATCCTCTTTTTCTATATAAATTTCCCTGGTCAGCAATACATCTCTTTCACCTGAATCCGGGTCTTCCGGATTATTAACAACAGAAAGATGTTCTGTCTTGCCTTCAGGATAATTAGTAATAACGAGTTTAAGCGGATTGATGACAGCCATTACCCTCGGAGCAATCTTATTCAGATGCTCACGCACGCAATACTCGAGTAAGGAATAATCGATAAGATTTTCCCTTTTGGTCAATCCGATTCTATCACAGAAATCCCTGATAGACTCCGGTGTATATCCTCTTCTGCGCATCCCTGAAATCGTAGGCATACGCGGATCATCCCAGCCATTTACATAGCCGCCTTCAACCAGTTGCAATAATTTCCTCTTACTTACCACCGTATATGCAAGATGCATTCTGGAGAATTCAATTTGCCTGGAAGGGAATAAATCCAACTTCTGAATAAGCCAGTTGTACAATGGTCTATGATTTTCAAACTCTATAGAACAAAGGCTATGGGTAATATTCTCAATGGCATCTGATTGCCCATGAGCCATGTCATACATTGGGTATATATTCCATTCCTTTCCTGTCCTTACGTGCTCATCATATTTAATTCTGTAGATAATCGGATCTCTCAGATGCATATTGGGAGAGCTCATATCTATTTTAGCACGCAATACCATACTACCTTCCGGGTGCTTCCCCTCTTTCATTTCCTCAAACAGTCTCAAACTCTCTTCCTTGGGGCGATTGCGATACGGACTTTCAGTTCCTGGAGTATTGGTATCTCCTTTCATTGCATTAATCGTATCAAAATCTGACTCATCGACATAAGCCAGCCCATCGTGAATGAGTTTCACCGCCATTTCATATAAATCATCGAAATAATCTGAGGCATAAAACTCATTATCCCATTCAAAGCCCAGCCATTTTATATCTCGCTTTATTGCATCAATGTACTCTTGTCCCTCAGAAGTAGGATTAGTATCATCAAAGCGCAGATTGGTAGTTCCTCCATACTTTTGCGTCAAGCCAAAGTTCAGGCATATAGCCTTAGCATGACCAATATGCAGATATCCATTAGGCTCGGGCGGGAAACGGGTTCTTATATTATGATGTTTCCCCGTTTTCAGATCATCCTCGATAATCTCTTCTACAAAATTCAGACTTTTTAAATTCTCTTCTGACATAACTCTTCTTTTTTCCTTACATGCGATTAGGCATTCCTACATTGAGTAATCCAAACAGATACTCAAGATGTCGTGCTGTTACTTCACACAAATTTATCCTAAATTGTTTAACATCTTCACTTTCAGTTCTCAGAATTGGCACATCGTGATAAAACCTGTGAAATGCTTTGGCGATGGAATAGGCCTGGTCCGCCACCAGTGATGGATTATATTCTTCTGCAGCCTGCACTACCTTATCCCTTGATTTATGCAGCTCCGACAATAGGTTTATCTCTTGTTCATGCAGTTCTATATCAACGTTGGAAGAATTGTTTTCCTGCTTTCGCAAATTTTTACGCAGCAGGGATTGAATCCTTACAAAAGCATTTTGCACATACGGTCCCGTATGTCCTTGCAAATCCACAGATTGTTCAGGATCATACATCATCCTCTTACGCGGATTCACCTGAAGAATAAAGAACTTCAGCGCACCCAATGCTATCTTTCTTATTGTTTCATCATATTCTTCGCCTGACAATTCTCCAAGTTCTCCTCTTTCTCTCGTATTCACAATTACGATTTCAATCACCTCCTGAACCAGATCATCAGCGTCAACTACATTGCCCTCTCTTGATTTCATTTTGCCGGAAGGCAAATCAACCATTCCATAGGATAGATGATACAGGCCATCTCTATAGGAAACTCCCAGCTTTTCCAATATGGCAAACAATGCCTGGAAATGGTATTCCTGTTCGTCTCCCACCACATATATCATTCTGTCCATTCCGTAATCATCGAAACGCAACTGCGCAGTACCTATGTCTTGCGTTGTGTACAGAGATGTACCATCCGCTCTTAGCAGGATTTTCTGATCCAATCCCTTATCGGATAAATCGACCCAGATTGAGCCGTCTTCCCGTTTGGTAAAAATCCCCTTTTTCTCCCCTTCTTCAACTACCTCACGTCCCAGCAGATAAGTATCGGATTCAAAGTAATTCTTATCAAAACTTACATCCAATCTTTTGAAAGTTTCCTCAAATCCTCCCATCACCCAACCATTCATCATTTCCCAGACATCCTTGGCCTCTTTCTCACCATCTTCCCATCGTAGCAGCAGCTCACGAGCTTCTTTACCTAAAAGTGAATACTCGTTAAAGTAATCGTTTTTATATCCCTTGTAAAATTCTTCAGCCTCCTCGTTATCTCTCCCTTTGTCAGAAAAAACACTTTTCCCCTCTTCTGAATTCTGCCATGCTTTATATTCCTCAGATAATTTCTGATCGAAAAGTACATAAAAGTTCCCCACAAAGTGGTCGCCTTTTATTCCGGTCGATTCAGGTGTCTCGCCATTACCCCAGTGCATCCACGCAAGCATACTCTTGGAGATGGCAATTCCTCTGTCGTTTATAATTTGTGTATTTATAACCTCGTGTCCTACCGCCTTAAGAATTCTGGATACAGAATCTCCCAGGAGAATATTCCTTATATGTCCGAGGTGCAAAGGTTTATTAGTATTGGGTGAACAGAATTCCACAAGTATTTTTTCAGGCTTAACTTCATAAGTAAAGTCTGCTCCTATTTCATCTTGTAGGAAGTTCATCCAGCCTGTAGAACTGATACTAATATTTAAAAATCCTTTTACCACATTAAAACCAGTAATATAATCTACTGATTCTTTAAGGTAATTACCGATATTCTCAGCGAGGACTTCCGGTTTTGCCTTGGCAATTCTCAGGTATGGAAATACCACAAAGGTAAATTCTCCATCAAATTCCTTCCTGGTTTCCTGAAGCTCAATTTCAGAATTCACACCTTCCCAGCCATAATTTTTTCTCAGGAAATCTGCTATTTCCTCTCTTATCCGAACTCTTAAATCCATATTCTTAATTTCACAGCCGCAAAGGTACGCTTCACGCCTGACAAGATGAAAATTTGTCGAAGCAATTTAACAGTATATCAAGCGATTAGAGTAAAAGAGCTGGCATTTCAATCAATTTTTGCAAGTTCGTCATTTATGTATTCATAAATCTCTGCAAAAAATAGATTAAACTGTTTATTGAAATAATTGAAGTTATCCTGTACTACATCAATAGACTTATAAAAACGTGAAGGGAACTTTGTCCTTCTGTCCATCCTGTCCATGATGTCATTCAGACCACTGATTGATCTGTAAACAGATAGCCATCGATGAGAAATCATGGTTTCTATATGCTTCCTTTCCCTATCCGGCAGATACCTAACAAATCTTCCCAGAACAATATAAACATATTGGCAAAATTGTTCGTATTCCATATCCGAATACGTTTTCCAGTTATAGCTAAGGAAATAATCAAGGATAATATCCAGAGCTACAGGAGCATATTTTCCCTGAGACTCCCAGAGCAATTCATTAAGGTCTTTCACAATGGGATGATTATCTGTGAAGTTATCAATTTTCAAATGTATCTCCACACCGCGTTGCATAAGATCGGGTAACTTCTTCAGCTCTTTCAGGCTGAGAAAATCCGTAAAAAAATTCCCGGCCATTATTTCGGGTTTTTCTCCGGACAGTAAGAGATGTGCCAGATAATTCATTCCTGCAATTTACAAATTCTACATATTATAACAAAATCTAATGTATCATATAGAAAAACACATATTAAATCTGCTCTTGTACAGAGTAAATATTCTTTTAGATTAAGCGAAGAAAAGCTTACCTTTGCAGCCAAATTAAAAAATAGCGTGAAATGTCTTTAAAATGTGGAATAGTGGGGCTTCCCAACGTAGGAAAATCAACCTTATTTAATGCACTTACAAAAGCAGGAGCTTTGTCTGCAAATTATCCATTTGCAACCAAGGATCCCAATGTGGGAATGATCCGTGTGCCGGATGAGCGTCTGGATAAGCTTGCCGAATGCGTTAAACCACAACGCACTCTGCCTACTACTGTAGAAATTGTAGATATTGCAGGATTGATTAAGGGAGCCAGTAAAGGAGAAGGACTTGGAAACCAGTTTCTTGCCAACATTCGCGAGGTAGATGCAATTATCCACGTTGTAAGATGTTTTGAAGATGACAACATCATTCACGTTGATGGTAAAATTGACCCTGTTTCAGATAAGGAAGTAGTAGATACAGAATTGCTTTTGAAAGATTTAGAAACGGTAGAAAGAAGATGCGACAGATTAAGAAAATCTTCCAAAAGCGGGGATAAAATGGAAATGTCGCGTCTAAATATATGCGAAGCCATTCTCAAGCATCTTGAAGACGGGAAACCGGCCAGAACATTTGAAGATGATTCAGAAATTGCATTGGAATTACTGAGGGACATGATGCTGCTTACGGGGAAGCCGATTTTATACGTATGTAACGTTGATGAAGCTTCTGTGGTAGATGGGAACGAACATACTAGAGCATTTGCGGAAGCTATAAAAGATGAAAATGCAGAGATCCTTCTTGTCAGCGCAGATATAGAAGCAGAAATTATAAATCTAGATTCCGAAGAAGAAAAAATGATGTTTCTCGAGGAAATGGGCTTACAAAAGCCAGGTGTAGATCGGCTCATCTTATCCTCGTATAAGTTGCTCAATCTCATCACTTACTTTACTGCCGGAGTTAAAGAGGTACGCGCATGGACTATCAGAAAAGGTACCAAAGCTCCTCAGGCAGCAGGTGTGATTCACTCGGACTTTGAAAAAGGGTTTATCCGCGCAGAGATTATAGCTTATAAAGATTTTATCAAATATGGCTCTGAAGCTGCTGTTAAAGAAGCAGGGAAATTACACATCGAAGGGAAAGAATATGTTATGCAAGATGGGGACGTAGTCGAATTCCTCTTTAATGTATAGAACTTCCGCTGATATGTTAAAATAAATGTTAAATATTACTTAAACCGTTAATTTTCTTTGCTAAACAGCTATCTTTTGATGTTAATGCTGTGTAAAACGGATAAGGGATATTTCAAAAAGTCATTTTAGCATGCGGTTTTTGCTTTTTATAATTTCAATAATTGTTTTCTCTACGACCACACACGGGCAGGCTGGTATCAAATGGATGACCATAGAAGAAGCCATAGAAGCTCAACAAGTTCATAAGAAGAAAATCTTTATCGATATGTATACTGACTGGTGTGGTTGGTGTAAACGTATGGATGCTACCACTTTTAAGGATAGCGCAATTATTGCCAAATTGAATTCAGAATATTATCCGGTTAAATTCAATGCAGAAAAAAATGAAGTCATTACTTTCAAAGGCGAGAAATATAAGCTTATCCGCCGTGGAAAGAGTAAGTACCATGAACTCGCAGTAGAATTTATGAAAAACAGTAGCAGGCCCGGACTCTCCTATCCTACTTTTATTTTCCTGGATGAAGATTTAAATACAATCCAACCAATAAAGGGCTACAAAACAGTGGAACAACTACTTCCTATACTGGATTACTTTGGACATGATTACCACAAGCAGCAAAGCTGGAATGA
>CAYRFF010000009.1:45774-75203 GCA_964423575.1 uncultured Saprospiraceae bacterium
TCGAGTGCATTCGTAAACGAATGCCGCCTCAATGACCGTATAGCAACAGCTGAATTAAATGATGTACATCCTGTCGAGTGCATTCGTAAAAGGCCAATCTATTATTAAACGACTTTGCTTCAAGTCAAGTGTATTACTTGCTGCTCGACGGAGCTCGCAGTTCCTTCGTCTATGGTCGATTTACGACCATAGGTCTCTTTTACGCAGAGACTGAACTCAGTCACCTCAATGACCGTGTAGCAGCAGCCGAATTAAATGATGTACATCCTGTCGAGTGCATTCGCAAAAGGCTCATCTATTATTAAACGACTTTGCTTCAAGTCAAGTGTACTTGCTGCTCGACGGAGATCAGTCTATAGTCCGCCTAAGGCGTGACCCTTCGTCTATGGTCGACTTACGACCGTAGGTCTCTGCTACGCAGAGACTACACTCAGTCACCTCAATGACTGTATTGCATCAACCGTATTAAATGATTTACATTCTGTCGAGTGCATTCGTAAGTAATAGACGGTAGGTCAATAAATTATTAAATGAATTAGTTTCAACTCAAGTGCATTACTTACTACAAGAGGTTCGTAGTTTTTTAGACTTAATCTTTCTTCTTAAAAATGTCGAATGGCGATTTCTTTTTTTCCGGTTCAGGTTCCTTTTTGCTCTTCCGGCTGCTGCCATTATTTTTATTCTTAGTCTTATCCGCTTTAGCCTTAGCTTTTTCTTTAGCCTTTTTCTCCTTGGCTTTCACCTTCTTTTTCTTCTCCTTCTCCTTTTGTCGTTTCTTTTTAATTTTCTCCCTATCCTCTTTCTTTAAAGGATTTAGGCTCCGTTTATTAATTACATATCGTGCAGAAACCGCAGAACTAAAGTGCATCGGCTTATCATGATTATACACATTTATCGTAGGAGTTAAATCCCAGGAAATATTCAATCGGTTAATAGTTATTTCAAGTCCACCGATTAAATCTACGCCTACCGCTATCCCATTATCCTTTACCGCCTCATCTTTAAAAGCGAGTTGCGCACCGGCTCCATAGTAAAAATTCATGCGTCTGCTGAGTACCGGATTATGAAACTGAAAAGTTAAATCCACTGCCCCGTTATATGGTTTATAGTTATTAGTAAGCATAAGTTCTGCCGTTATCCGATCAGCCAAGCGTTGCTTAAAAGTCAATCCCCATTCCGAGCCAAAACGCATTCCGCCAGCCGTATTGTAGGATTGTCCATTAGCTTCCGCAAATGACAGTATAGTCAGCAACAATAACAGTATTCTTAAATTCCTCATTCGTTTAATATTTCATCGCAATCAGCTAACATCCTTTTTATCAGGCGCGTCCATCTTGCACAAATCTAATTCTTAACTAGATCAGACTTCACTTTATTTTAAAGTGCTGATGAATTCAGCACTATAAAATTTCAAATATAAAATTTTAAATCTTCCTACTGAGAATATATTAAGGGAGCACAGAAACAATCGCTGGCAAATTGCTTATCTTTGAAACTGATTTTATCAAACGGAATTTAATAGGATTATATTTGGTTCCGGATGCAATTAAAAATATGCAGATCCCTTTCAAAGAAGTGTGGTACTATTATCAAAATGCAGATACAATTTACAAAGTGCATTCCCCCTTTCTTTACGAACTCATCAACTACATAAAGGACAAATCCAGAAAGGATAGCATCTTTGACAGAATAGAGAAAAAAAGGATGGAACTCCTTAAGGATTACTCCGTTATCCTCAGGAAGGATTATGGTGCAGGCAGCCGGAACTCTAAGACTAATGAACGTAGAATAAAGGATATTGCCGGTACGGATTTAAGCTCCGCAATTCAATGTCGAGAATTATTCAGACTTACAGAATTCTGCGCACCTAAAAACATCCTGGAATTTGGGACTTCATTGGGCATTTCTACTGCATATCTCGCTGCTGCAAGAAGAGACGCAAAATTTGACACAGTTGAAGCTGATCCCAATCTTGTCAACATAGCAAAGGCAATTGTAGAAGAACTCAATTTAAATCAGATCAATTTTCATAATATGACCTTCTCGGATTTCCTGGCTTTTGCAGACGGACCTTATGATTTGGTTTTCCTGGATGGGCACCACACGTATAAACACACAATTGAATATGCGACACAACTCGAGAAAATGATGCCGGAATACTCTTATATGATTATCGACGATATATTGTGGTCCTCAGACATGTTCAAAGCCTGGAAAGAATTGAGAAATTCAGGAAAATGGAATGCAAGCGTTACTTTCCATAACTACGGAATACTTATAAAAAATCCCGAAATTCTTGAATCAATCCATATAAACTACGTTCCACTGTGGAGCAAACCCTGGCAAATGAGATTTTCAGTTTAAAAATACCAGCTTGGCTTAAAAAGTGGCATATTTGAGTTCATGGAATCGGTATAAAGAAAGAGAAGAAATGCAGAGTGACAAAGAATTCTTTACAGAAGCGATAAAAGCCATCTCCCTTGACGTAGATGGCGTATTTACCACGGGAGACATCCTTGTTACGGAGTCAGGAAAACTACTCAGGACGATGAATACAAAGGATGGTTACGCTTTCAGGCAATTAATTTCAACCGGATTCCCGATCTCAATTATCACCGGTGGCAAATCCGAGGGAGTTGTCAGGCGTTTCAGAGATCTTGGACTGGAGGATGTTTTCACCGGGGCAGAAGATAAGGTTCCGGTATTTCTTCAGTGGTGTAAAGACAAGAACCTGGATCCTTCATCAGTGCTATACGTAGGAGATGATATTCCGGATAGAAAAGTGATGGAAGTTTCAGGCTTTTCTGCTTGTCCTGCAGATGCAGTCCCTGAGGTAAAAGAAAAAAGTGGATATATCTCCCCTTACGACGGAGGCAGAGGTTGTATACGCGATATATGTGAACAGATTCTTAAGTCACGCAATCTATGGAATCTGTAAAATTTATAAAAAGGTGAAAGACTTATTCAGATTACTTAGGTGGAAAAACTTGCTTATCATAGCATTGGCGCAGTACTTTGTCGAGTATTTGCTGATAAGACCAGGTTTATATGAACATAGTCTATTCCCCTACCTTTCACATTTCCAATTTTTCCTCTTGGTTCTATGTACAGTTATTATCGCAGCTGGAGGAAACGTCGTCAATGATTTATACGATGTTGAAATCGATAAAATCAACAAGCCTGACAGAAGAATAATTGCGCATAAGATATCCATCGAACACGGATATCGCTTTTATTTTACTCTTGTGGCTAGTGGTGCATTAATTGCAATTTTCCTCGCCTATCAAGTTGGAAAATTAAGCCTCTTTATCATTTACCCGCTTGCTGTTGGAATGCTGTGGTCATACTCAAGATGGTTTAAACGACTGCCTTTATCAGGAAACCTAATAGTGTCCGTATTTACAGCCTGTATTCCTTTAATTCTCCTGATTCCGGAATGGAAAAATGTTATTGAACCCGGTTTCAGGACGAGTATTTACTTGTTTACAGTTTTTGGTTTTTCCTACTTTGCCTTTATTACCAATCTCATCCGTGAAGTAGTGAAAGACGTAGAAGATCTGGAAGGCGATGCGGCTGTCGGTGCAGTAACTATTCCTACAGTATTCGGCATCCAAAGGTCGAGGCGATTTATCCTACAATTATCCGGATTTATGTTGCTTTCATTTATACTCTGGACTGCATTTCTGTATAAATATATGTCACTGGGATTAATTCTGTATTTTACTTTACTAATAATTCCCGCAACTATCTATCTGATTATAATAACTGCAAGGTCTACCAGTAAAGAGGACTTTCACAGAATAAGTATGGGCCTGAAAGGCTTGATGGTCCTGGGATTATTTTATCTGGTTGTCCTTAATTTAAGTATATGAATAAAAACAAAATCATACGACTTGCTTCTTCTTCACCTCGAAGGCAGCAACTTCTGGAACAGTTGGATCTGGGCTTTACTGTGCACAAAGTAACATTTGACGAAAGTCACCCACAATCAATGAATGGCAGAGAGGCTATTGAGTATATTATTTCAAAAAAGCTCAATTCAGCATTGCAGCAGATAAAGGATGACGGGATAATTCTCTGTGCTGATACGATTGTGTTGCTAGGTGATAAAATTCTTGAAAAGCCGCAGAATGCTGTTTCCGCAAAAGAAACTCTGGGCATATTGTCAGGTAATGAGCATCAAGTTTTAACTGCAGTGGCAATGTCTGATCATATTAAAACGGTATCATTCATTTGCGAAAGCATAGTCAAATTCTCAGAAATCTCACAGGAAGATATCGACTACTATGTGGAAAAATACAATCCACTGGATAAAGCAGGCTCTTATGCGATTCAAGAATGGATCGGACATGCGCATGTAATCGAAATCAGGGGTAACTATAACAATATTATGGGTCTGCCCACTCAAAGGGTCTATCAAGAGATAATCAACTGGGATTAATCAGGATAAACTTCTTTACGTGCTGCTTTTAAAGTATTTAACAAGAGTGACACGACAGTCATCAGTCCTACTCCACCGGGAACGGGAGTGATAGCACTGCAATAATCTTTCAAATCTTCGTAATCAGCATCGCCTACAAGGCGGTACCCTTTCTTTTTAGTTGCATCTTCAATCCTGTTTATCCCCACATCAATTACGACCACTCCTTCTTTCAACATTGAGCGCTTCAGATAATTAGCCTGCCCAATCGCAGCGATGACGATATCAGCCTCACGTAAATAAAGCTCGGCATCTTTGGTACCACTATGAACAACTGTTACTGTGCAGTTTCCAGGATTCCTCTTAGAAGAAAGAAGTATGCTTATCGGTCTTCCTACAATTGCAGACCTCCCAAGCACCACGCAATTTTTACCGGAGGTTTCGATTTCATAATACTCAAGAATTTTAAGAATTCCATAAGGTGTCGCGGAAATATATGCAGGAAGTCCTAGCATCATTCTACCGAGATTTTCCGGATGAAAGCCATCCACGTCCTTCCTGGGTTCAATTGCGAGGTTCACCTTATCTGCATCAATATGTTTTGGTAGAGGAAGCTGAACTATGAAGCCATCCACATCTCTATCCGCATTTAATTTACGGACAGTATTCAATAATTCATCTTCGGAAGTATCCTTAGGCAAGTGTAATAAAGTCGCTTTCATATTTACCTCTTGACAACTTTTCATCTTACTATTTACATAAGTGGCTGATGCAGTATTGTCACCGACGAGAACTGTAACAAGATGTGGGGCTCTGTTATCATCGCGGATGTATTCTTCTACTTCCTTTTTTATCTCTTCTTTAATAATTGTCGACAGTATTTTACCATTCAGGATTTTCATAAGGATCATTTATTTTTGTAACGAAAGCACAAGTTAGAAAAGAAAAAGAAAATATCGTAAGCAATATTAAAGTTTCAATAAAACAACAATTATATTTAGAATTCGTTTTAATTAATATGTAAAACGTACATAAAAACATTGCATGAAGGATTTAGTTATACTATCTCGTTTTAACGAGGACAATTCTATTCATATTATCATTTATAAATATCTTCTATTTATATCAAGCATCTATTTACAAAATTTTAAAAACAATGGATAACTCAAATTTAACTCAATTAGAGATTAAGAATCTGATGAATTTATATCAATCAGAAATTAAAAAACTATTATTTCAACTTTCTAAAACGCAGGAAACTCTGTCGGAGCTCAATTACATGTTGGAGAATCCTGAGGATATTAATGCCTTTTTGAATGAAACGACTCCGCTTTATGGCCATAGTCCGTATAGTGGCCCTAGTGATCCGATAGACGGTTATGTCAGAAGGACAAAACGGAGAAGACGTAGATCCAAGGGAGGTTATAAACTCAACGATTGGGATCTCTTTATTATAGAAACTATTCAAAATGCATCGGAGCCTCTTATTAATAAGGAAATCCACGATGCAGCAGCAAAAGCATTTCCGGACGAAACAGAGGAAGAAATTAAGGGTAGGATTTCCCGCTCTATTCATAAACTTGCCAACAAGCGAAAAGTATTGTTAAAGCATAGGTATGAAGGAAGAGGATTTGCGTATACCGTAAATCCTTCCGCTAAATGGAAGGAGTGATTTAAGTGGCTAGCTTAGATTCAATGCCTGAATGTTAAAAAATAAAACCTCTTTAGACTTATCTAAAGAGGTTTTTTATTATTGCCAAGATCGATGTGTTACTAAAAAGAATATTGATTCTCAAAAGTAAAACTTCATCCCAATACTAGGTAAAATTGGTAGCTGATCGATTCTTTCATATTCAACTCTATCAAAGTAGAATATATTTGCCCTATCATAAACGTTAGTAATACTAGCCGTAACTTCTAGCCCGGTATGTCTGCTAAATCTAATGTCCTTTTTAACAGAGATATCCATTCTGTGATAATCAGGCAATCTTCCTCCCAGTCTTTCGCTATCGTATAGCACGCCGATTTCTTTAGGATTGGATGTCGTATAATTAGGTTTATCCTCACCTACAAAAGAATTAAAGTTATAGAATCCTCTAGTTTTGGTGAATGGAAAACCACTACCGTAATTCCATCTGACGCTCAATGACCAGGAGTCATCCCTTCCAAAAGAATAGGTACCCAATAAATTCAAATTATGCCTTCTATCAAAAACTGTATTATATTGCTGGACTCCATCATCTCTATTGACAAAACCATAGGAGTATGCTGCCCACAGATACCAAGGCCCTTGGCTAAATAAGGCTGAGAATTCAGCCCCATACGCACTTCCTACTATATTAATATAGTCCGGATCGGTAAGCACTCTCTTATTATTGTTAATATTAATCAGATCCAAAAAATCTTTATAATATGCCTCAACATTCAACCTAAGTGAAGGAATCGGTTCATATTCCAAGCCGGCAATGTAGTGGATTGCTCTCTGAAGATGGGTAGTTGCCTTTTCACCCGTTATAGGGTTATTCAATCTTACTGTAGGTCCTGATAGGAAACCATAAAACAGGTTTACCACTTCATTCTCATTCACGGTAGAAATCAGATTTTGTGAATACAATCCTGAAGCTCCTTTCAATCTAAAATTATCAGTAACGTTATACTTAATACCCATCCTAGGCTCTAGCTGTACCTCTCCGAATGCAGAATAATACTGAAGTCGCAGAGATGGATCCAAGACCAGTCCACCTATTATCTTCTTGTACTTAACAAATCCACTCATCTCAATTGCTTCCTTTTCCTGCTCAAATAGGTAATCGAGATTATTCACAAAGTCAAATTTAGTATTGACCCCTTCAATTCTGATTCCATAATCCAAAATATCATCTCGGAAAACATTGGAGAGATTTAAGTAAAGAGCATAATTGAGTATGCTGTTATTTCTAGGCTTATTATCAAATCTGTTCAAGCCGATATTATAAGTAGATGTAGAAACACCTCCATTGATAATTACATTGGATCTCGGAGGAATGATTTTAAAATTGGATCCCATTCCCCAGGAATTCCATCGCAGACGCGCCAAATCAACGTAGTGAACCTCGTCATTAAAACTAAATCCAAACACCTCCAAGTTAGTCCCTAGATTGGAAAGAATCGAGAATTTACCATAGATATCACCATAATCAAATGGCAGACCGTTTTCATCTCTGGAAGCGTAGTTATACAAGCTTTTTGATGCATAAGGTAAAAGTGACTTTTTACCTGTAATAATATATGACAAACTAGTGCCATTATCATCGGTAAGCGGAATAATCGGTCCTTCAAGTAAAGCTTTGGCTTGAAAAGGAGATGCTGAAACCAGACCGGAAGTGCGTTTCCTGTTCCCACTCTTCATGGTCAAATCAATTACCGCAGATACTCGCCCACCATAAGATGCATCAAAACCCCCGGTCAATACATCGACATTCTGAATCGCATCCGTCTCAAACACGGAGTAAAATCCTATACTGTGAAAAGGATTATAAATGGTCATCCCATCGAGCAGAATCTTGTTCTGAACGGGTGATCCACCGCGGATGTACAATTGCCCGCCCTGGTCGCCCGTAAATATCACGCCCGGTAATACAGCAAGGTATTGTGCAATATCTGCTTCACCACCGGTAGAAGGAAGTAAATTGATTTTTTCTGCACTCACACTGATACTTGACACACTGACATCTTTTCGCCTTTGTTGTCTTTCAGCAGAAACACTCACTGTCTCAATCTTTATGCCTGTCTTAGACAGACTGAATGAAATCGTCCTTATTTGATTTTCGCCCAGAGAAACTGCAACAGTGTCAGCATTATAGCCTATATAATGTGCTACAAGTTGATATTCACCGGGATCCAGGTTGGTCAGATTATAAAAACCTCCTTCGTCGGTAATCGTACCATAATCAGTATTTAATATAAATACGTCTGCAAACATAATTGCAGAGCCATCTTCATTATCTATGACACTACCACGTATAATTGATTTTTGAGCAAATGCCGATCCGGCAAAGGCTAAAATACTTATCGCTAGAAATATATATCTCTTCATATTATTTAATTGCAGAAACTCGAGGAATAAAAATGAAAGGTTTATTCATTATCACCACCACTGTATCAGGTTCAATCCTTTTTCCACTCCATCAAAGCTTAAAGTTCAAAACGGATTAACAAACTTAATAATTCCTAGGTTTAAATAAAATTATAAAGGCACTTTGAGAAATATTTAACAAAAAAAAGGCGGAGATTCCTCCCCGCCTTTACACTCATTATAATTTAACTAAGAAATTTACTTTACCTTATGGTAATCTCCATCTCTGAATTCGACTATTTCTGCATTATTAAACCCGGCTTCAATTGCCTGTTTAAGGATGTATTTCGATTCATCTATTGTTCTGTAATCTCCTACAAAATAGATAGCCCACTGATCCTTGTTCACTCGTTGGATATTACCAAGTACTTTAGCTTTATCAGCGTTAAACCACTTAGGCTCCAGATAAGCAGCTAATCTGACCTTATAGTTCCCATCGCCTAGCGGAACTAAATTTACTTGCGTCATAGAACTTATAGTTTTAGAATCAACCGGCTTAGTTACTTCAGCTTGTGTAGATTGAGTTGTCGTTGAAGGCGATTCTTTCACAGTCTCAGTCTTCTTTGCAGTTTCTGCTACAAAATTATCGTTAGCAGAAGATGAATACATAATCTCTTCTTCAACTATAAAGGCATCTCTATAACCTCTGTTGTGAATTATGCGTAATTTAGAAGCAGCAGCTTCTCTGGAAGCATAGCTTCCCACTCTGATTTTCACCTCGTTCGGGAAGTAAATTTTATAAACTTCATCAATATCACTGAAACGGTCAGCATAAAATTGCATCTGATCAGAACTTGTTTTTTCAACGATAGCTACCTGAATCGAATAAATCTTCTTAGGTCCGTTTAAATCTCTTTGCTGGAGAGCCTCTTGAATTTCAAGACTTAGCCATTCGGAAACATCCATGGTACGATAAGTGCTTTCCTTCATTTCAACACCGAGAAGCTTTTCTTCTCCTGCTTCCGTATTTTTAGTTATGAAAGCATTTCTATAATGCTCTACAGGCGCAAGAGTCTTTTCTCTGTAAGAAGTTGACACAAGTGCTGGAGCTTCAGTAGTCCACAGCACAGCACCCAGGTTATAGATATCACTTACAGAATTTTCGTTCATCGCAGTAAGAAAATAATGAGTCCCGATTTTAGAAATAGCAAACTCATCTCTTTGTGAATTAATGCCATAGCCCATATTAACGGAATTTGTCCACTGAGAATTTACCGTATTATATGTTGCAGCAAATAAATCATAACCTCCATAGCCAGGCCACCAATCACTCGCAAATACCAGTTTTCCATCATTGATTGCAGGGAATATTTCATTACCGGAACTATTAATCTCTTTGCCCAGATTTATAGGCTCTGACCATCCATCAGTAGAATTTCTCGTAGAACTATAAATATCATAGCCACCATAACCACCGGTCATATCACTCATAAAATAAACTGTATTTCCATCTTCTGAATACACAGCTCCACCGGTATTATAACTGATGCTGTTAAACGGCATCGCTTTAATGTGTTTTAATTCTCCATCTTCCAGTTCCGCAATATAAAGACTCATCCCCTTCTGGTCACCATTAAGAACCTGGAAGATATTTGGTTGCGATATCTTAGTAAAAACAACTTCATTTGTTTCTGGGTGCATAGCGATTGTAGCCATACCACTCCATGCCTGCAAATCCTTTAACAGGAAAGCCGGAAAAGTCATTTCCTGGTTCTTACCGGAAAAGGAATTAAACATTTGTGTTGTCATTTTGCCATCTGTAATATGATTTCGTTTTATATCTGTTCTGGTCGATGCATAAACTACTTTGTCCTTGTAAGCCACCGGAAAGCTCTCGAAATTCATCGTATTAATATTCAGACCATTGCGTGGAGATACTACATTTCCTGCAAGTTGAGTTTCCTCCGCCCATCTCATAGACTCTATATAATGGCTACTTGCATAAGGATCGAAGTTTCCGTAAACTTCATAATATTTCATTGCCTGTCCATAATCTCCCAGCTTTCTGAGTGTTCCTGCCAGTGGCAAATAAGCTTTCTGGAAGTCAGGATAATGCTTTACCAGCTCTTTTAAAACTAGAATAGCTTCTGTGTTCTGTCCCATTACAAGATACAATTCAGCGAGTTCATAAAGCTGGAACTCATCTAGTTCAGAATGATGTTTCTCATATTGGGAAATTGCCTTATCATAGTCTCCCATGTTTTTATAGACCTTAGCCAGATCTACCTCGCCTTCCTGTGCATTTATCGCTTGCGCAAATGTGAGAAATACGGCCGCAAAAAATAAGCATATTTTATTCATAATAAATCGTTTTCTGAGTGTAAATAATGTTTTTCCGGAATTGAAACATTCAATACAGGACAAATATATATTAAATAAATAACATATACAAGATATTCGTAATGTGTTTTGATTGCAGAATACATATTCAACCAGAAGGAAATATTTTCAGAAAAGAAAAAAGAGAAATATAGACTAAGGAATTATCTTATTCAAATGAAGGAAATCGTCTGTTCTTTTTACTCGTGCCCTCTTATCTGGAATTTTTTACTGTCGCTTTTAAGAAACTCCTCATCGACATAATTATACAGAGAATCGCTGATTTCCGACAACTGCGGTTGCCCCGCATCTACCCAGGCAGTGTACCAGGCAGACCCAATGGATCTAATAGCACCACGCATGCGTGCTTCCACCATGCCACCCATCGCTCTATCATAGGCTTCTGCATATTCGGCACATTCAGTTCTGATAATTCTCCCCAGGCGTTCATCATAGCAGTATATCCCGGATTCATCCCATGACTTTCGGAGTCGCTGTTCTATCAATAGTACAGAATCAACATAGGAGAAACTTTCCAGAACTATATCCCAGAAATAAGTCTGTTTGTCTTCTATATATTCAGCCTTACCTACAAAGAAATCGTATTCGGTATCAGCGAAAAGTTCAGGTATTCTGCTCTCCCAAAATGCATGCAATCCCGTCTGACCGGTGAGTTGTCCATTATAGTTAGTCGTTGTGTGTAACGGAACATGCGCATCTCCGATATAATGGCCGATTTCAGCCGAATAAAAGAGCACACGAGATATATCACCGGACTCAAATGCACGCGTAAGTCGATTTTGAAAATCGGACATCGTGTATGGCACTATGCCTTCCGGAGACAATCTATCCTCTCCCAATAATATATAGTTCTCCCCGGGCAATTCCACATCAATTCCTTTCAGAAAATCAGCAAGCTCAACTTTCCATTCTCCCGAGTAATATTGTTTGACAAAATGTTTTCGGAAGGCACGGACATAATCCCACTTTCCAAGTGTAAGATATTTGCCGTCAGGCAGATTAAGAGTTACAGAATCAACATTAAAAATCTCATGTGTCGGAAAATTAAATATTTCCAAGGTATCTTCACCGGCAATTGCGTTGATAATGGTAAACTTAGCCAGAGCTTCTCCCCACTCTCTGGGCAGATTATCAAATGGTGGCGTCCCCCAGTGATCGATATCGATAAAATGCCTTACCGCTTCAAATGAGTTGGCATAACGGCGTTTATCCGGATCCACTGCGTGTTCCGTCACATATTCAATATGGTCTTTGTATATAGCGATAAGTTCAGGGGGCAATGTAAAAACTGCCATGCGATTTACAAGACGGTGCCCAAAGAATCCCCAATCGTCTTCCACTATCTTTTCTATAAGTATGAAAGAGGATAAAACTGCAAGCAGACAAGCAGAAACGATATAGAGGGCTGTTTTTTTCATCAGTTAAAAAAGTAGCTATAGCCTCGTAATATACCAATATTTGCTTCAACTTGCATATTCAGCCAATCACCTTCTGATGTGTGTACCCAAAATCTCGGAATACTTTCTTCACCGAGTTTGGGTTCTATGCTACCGATATCCTTGATAAACTGGACACTTGGCGTGGGCCAAAGGGTTACAACTGAAGTATCACTTTGCTCCCGTATCATCGTAATCGTAGCAAATGGATCTACGGACCACAGGGAATCTGCGATACTCATTTCAGGGAAATAAGCTTCTCCAAAAATCTTATCAAATTCCCGGTAATAATCGGACACGATTTTCTGGTTTACTTCAGTAGATGCCTTAGGAAAGTCATGCAATCTGTCTACCTCATATTTTTTACCATCCTTTTTCAACACAAAGGATTCATTCTTAAATGCCGGGTAATCAACGATAATCTCTTCAATATCCTGATCTTCATTCAAAACAAAGTCTACTGAACGATAATCAATTTCTTCAAACTGGAATATTCTGCGAGGGGAACCTTTAAGGTATTTGACTTCAATCATATAAATACCCTTTCCTTCCTTCATAAAGTAAGAAGCATCACCATCGACAGCATTAGGTCCTATGATAAAGCTGTTTATAATCTTATCTTCCTTATCCCTTAAAACTACTTTGATACCGTTTACCTGAAATGCTTCCTGAAGATATTTATACTCTTCTTTAGGCGGAATAGAACGTAGCTGTGTATTTTTTATAGAATTTAAAAGATTATCCACTGACCACTTCCTAGCAATATATTTATCGTTAATATACCAGTCTTTCCCTTTTCTGTCCAATGTGATTATTTTACCCTTGGAATCGGCAATCATCACGTGATACACATCGCTTTTATCGCGAATAGAAAAATCTCGTTCATTGTCTACTCTGTACATTGGGTCTGCCACTTTTTCTCCACTGGTCATATAATAGACTACCCCACCGATGGCAAGAACCAAAACAAATAAGATGAGAGTTGTTTTTTTCATGTTTATTTTTTAACGGCAAATCTGCGTTTCCGCATAAAATTATATATCAATCCAAACAATATCAAAATCACAAGAGGTAATACTATATTAAGGCTTTGCCAATACACTTTTTCCTGATCAGCTTTCACCATATTCAATAGCCTAATCTTTATATCACGATTACGTGCCTTAAAGATTCCTTCCGGATCAACCATATACTCAACGGCATTGATGAGCAATTGCTTGTTACCGTATAGTACCTGATTATATTTATTGAAGCCTGCTTCTCTATACTCATTGGTTCCGGGTCTTACTTCATTCTCGATTATGGAACCATCCGTAATGAGCAACATACGAGTCGGCACACTTTGTTTTTTATATTCAATATTTATTTCCCTCAGTCCTTCTTCCATTTCCTTTGGAACGCGATTTCTGTACAAGGAAGTAAATTCTCCTTCAAGAAGCAATGCTGTCGGAAAAGGTCCCCTATCGAAGAGAGAAGGATCTGGCTCATAGCGCAAGGATTCAAATGACATTGCAAACGGCACTCGCTGCAATCTGCTATATTCTGAGGAATACAAGAACGGCGTTTTCTTTACCTTCAACTCTGTCTTAATCGTATCGAATGTTCCCGGATTCCTCATATTAATAAGGTCGAGAGAACGGGTGATGTCAGATTTGCCGGAAGGCACCAAAACAGGATGATATACCCAGTCAAATAACTCTATCTGAGGCATATTCCCTTGCATCCCGGTACTGAGCGGAATCTGAGAACAGTTCAGGTCGAGAATAACATCATCGTTGAGACGGAATCCGTAATTAAAGAACAGATCCTCGAGATTGTGATTAATAATCTGCGGATAAAACCGATCAACTCCATTCAGGCTATCAAGCCGGATGTTGAGCCTATCCATCAACCAGATTATCTTTCCGCCGTTCATCACATACTGATCGAGAATGAATTTCTTTTTCTCAGAAAAGGTATTGAGTGGACGGGGAATAATCAGCACATCAATCTGATTATTGATATAATATACCGAGTCTAGATTTACTATATCAGTACGATAATACTTGGATAGACCATCGCGGACAGAGGCAATACTCGTCCCGGCCAATTCCCCTTGCCCTACAGTAAAACCGACTGTTGCGGCAATACGGGGATTAGTATTTTGGAAAGCTTTCGCAAATTTATATTCGAGAAGGTTTATCGAATTATTAATTACTTCCTCTTTACTGAATCCAGCTCCCTGAGGTTCCAGTAAATTAATAAATGTCTTACGATCATCGACATTGAGTTCAGCATAAGGATAAGCGAGCTTCTGCACGCGCTCTCCACTCTTCTCAATGTTTATTGTGACCGGATAAACCTCATTCTCCGACATTATCATACGGAATTCATTAAGTTCCTCAACTGTACCGATACTCGGATCTACAAATTCGTATTCAACACGGGAATTCAATGAAGCCAATTGCTGAATCATTTCATGTGTTGCATTCTCCAGTCGCTTAAAATGTGCCGGAAAATCACCTTTAAGGTAAATGCGGACAAAAACATTCTTTGGGAGATTCTGCATCACTTCCTTAGTCGGTTCCGTCAGAGTAAATCTCTTTTCCTCTGTCATGTCGATTTTCCCAAACCAGAAGCCCGCAATGATGTTGATCAGGAACACTAGTGCCAGAGCGAGTAAAGCTTGTATTATGTATTGCTGTCTTTTCATACCACTATTCTTTAAGCATTCTTAATGACAGCATAGTCAGGAATAGGAAAAATCCTGACACAGACAGAAAATAAATAACATCTCTGGTATCAATCAGTCCTTTGGAAATCGACTCATAATGGTATTCAATCCCCATTCTCTGAATAATAGAATCCCAGCTACCTATAAAAATCGGCAATTCACTCAAGTAGAGAAATGCCATATAAAAGAAAAAGCTGAGGAATGTCGCCAGAACAAATGCTACAATCTGATTTCTTGTCAGACTACTTGCAAAAAGTCCTATTGCCACAAAAATCGCCGACAACAAGAATAGACCTATATACGAGCCGATTACAGCGCCTGAATCCAGGTTACCACGGGGGAATCCAAGCTGATATATCGAATAATAGTAAATAAGTGTAGGCAATAACATCAGCAGCACCAGGGTAAGATTAGCCAAGTATTTACCGATAATTATGTCCAGGTCGGAAATCGGTTTGGTTATCAGTAACTCAAGAGTGCCGGTTCCCCTTTCTTCAGCAAATGAACTCATCGTAACTGCCGGAATAATAAATATAAACAGGAACGGTACGATGGAAAACAACTGATCCAAACTCACGTAATCATAATTCAGCATACTTGTATCAGGGAACACCCACAACATTAATCCTAGCAAGGTCAGGAAAATGCCGATAACGATGTAGCCGATAAGCGAGCTAAAGTAATTTGATATTTCTTTAATGTAAACTCCCTTCATTATTCTGAATCCTCCTCCGGTTTAGTTAATGACTGAAATACATCTTCTACTTGTCTTTTTATCCTCTTCATTTCAAGGATTTTCACGCCGGCAGCTTGCAGATGATCGTATATCGAAATCCGCAGATCTTCATTACTGCTTCCGTGAATATGATATTTAGTATTGTGTTTTTTAATAACCTTCTCTACTCCGGGAATAGCAAGCAGTTCTTTTACTTCCACGACTCTGTCTAGTTCAATAGAAACAATTGTCTGTGACTCTCCTCCTTTAAGGTCAATCTCATCGATAGGTGCATCAGCCACGATTTTCCCGTTATTGATAATGATTAAACGTTCACAGAGTGCTTCCACTTCCTGCATGATATGAGAAGAAAACAGAATTGTCTTATTCTCTCCTATCGTTCTTATCACATCGCGTATTTCCACCAGTTGATTGGGATCAAGACCTGAAGTCGGCTCATCCAGTATGAGAACCATTGGGTCGTGAATCAATGCCTGAGCCAGGCCAAGACGTTGACGATATCCCTTGGATAGTTGTCGTACAATCTTATGCTGTTCTTTTCCAAGGCCGGTAAGGTCAATCACTCTATCAACCTCTTTTTTTATGTTTTTAAGCTTATGCAAAGAGCCAATAAAGCGTAGGTATTCGCGGACGTACATATTCAGGTACAGAGGGTTGTGCTCTGCCAGATATCCTATATTTTTTCGCGTTTCAATAGAGTGTTTAGCTACATCCTTCCCGTCGACGTATGCATTTCCCGAACTTGGAGAGATGTAGGAGGTGATGATTTTCATCGTTGTAGTCTTCCCGGCACCATTAGGGCCCAGAAAACCCACTATTTCCCCAGGATTCAGCTTAAAGCTGATATTATCCACAGCTCGCTGCGTACCATAAATTTTGGTTAATTCTTTTACTTCTACCGACATTTTAAATCTCTTCTTCCGATTTCTTATATCTTGTATCTATAACGGAAACCAATTCATTTATGCTTACTGCATCTTCTATTTTATAATCTGCAATTGCTACCCGCCTCAAGTCATACAAATACGCCCCACAACCCAGTTCCATCCCAAAATCGTGTGCTAGGGAACGAATATAAGTACCCGAGCCACATTTTACACGAAATTTCACAAGATTATCTTTAAAATCTTCAATTTCAAAATCGTAGATTTCCACCATCCGGGTTTTAACTTCCACCTCCTTTCCGGAACGGGCATACTTATATAATGGCACACCATCCACTTTTATTGCAGAGAATACAGGTGGAACCTGCTCTATTTTACCGATAAATTTTTCTGCAGTATTCTTCAGACTTTCCATGGTAATCCCTTCGACCTCTCCATATTTCACCTTTTCCTTTTCACGATCAAAGGATTCCGTAACAAAACCAAGTTCCAATACACCTTCATAGGTCTTATCTTCCTTCATATATTCATCCTGCAAACGCGTCGCTTTACCCATCAGAATCAATACAAGTCCTGATGCCATAGGATCAAGAGTGCCCGCATGCCCTACTTTAAATCGCTTCTTTTTATAAGCTCGTGACAGAGCATATCTTATTTTATTCACTACATCAAAGGAAGTCCACTCCAGCGGTTTATCCACTAGTGCAACTGCCCCTTCACGGATATCCCATGTATCCGGTTGTAGTTCATCTAGATTAACTCTGTTTAAAATCATAAAGTAATTATATAGTTTGAATTAAATCACCGTGTCCAGTGCAGAAAACATAGAAATTTTTTCAAAGTTCAACATTTTCAATTTTGTTACAAATTGATTTGTAGCGTATTTTCTATGATCGATTAATGTTGCCGACAATTAATAAAAGTCATTATGACATTTATTAACTTATCCTTGAGACAGCATAATCAAAAGAGAAGGCTTACTATGATTTAAAGGATTTCTATGCTTCCGGCTTCTTCTTAAAAATAGCGTAGATCTCTATAATCAGTCCTATAAGAATAACGACTGGTGCCAGAGTTACGCGGCGAAAGCTATATATTTTATTTGGGTCCCATTCATCCGGGGAATCCATTGCACCACCGGTCATAAGTAGCAGACCTATCAGAATAACGACAAAGCCAATGATTATCCAAAGATAGTTGTGCTTATCCCACAATAGATTTGAGGGTGCAGGAGTCGTCTTAGTTCTACTTGTTTGTTTAGCTTTTGCCATAGTTTATCTATTCTTGAGTTGCAAATTTACAAAATATTCCCGTTGCTAAAAAATATCTTCCATTTGCAAGCGAAGATAACGTTTAACGGTGAAGTAAGTCACAATGATATAAATTAAAACACCAAAGATAACCAAGCCTCCCATTACCATCAGAGTTCGACTGGTCGTGTACAGTGCTTTAAACACAGGCAACCATTCTCCGAGTGCATAAAGGGAGCCGAAAATCATCAATGATGCCAGCACCCCGGCTAAAAAGCCTTGAAGAAAACCTTGCCAAATAAAGGGCTTTAAAACAAAGCCGGTCTTGGCTCCTACCATTTCCATGGTTTTTATCACTTTACGCTGAGCATTCAGCGATAGGCGCAGAGTATTATGGATTAAGACCAGCGCCCCAAATATCAACAGTATACCAAGAATGGATATAATTTTAGAAAGTCTGCCTAGATTTCCTTGTATTGGTCCAAAGATATCCTGTCGGTAGCTAACGTTTTTGACGAAGGTCTCCTTCTCAAGAATCTGCTTCAATTCCTTCATATAATCATCCTGGTAAAACTCAGCATTCAAACGGAAGGAAATCGCATCGTTAAAGGGATTTTCCATTCCCTCAAGGAAAAAATCTTCTCCAAATTCATTTTCCATCTCTGCAAGTGCTTCCTCTCCCGATATAAAATGAGGACTACCGTCAACTATTTCTTGCATATTATCCAGTTGAGTAATGAATTCATTTACTATTTGCTTATCAAGACCTCTGTCAAGCTCAACAAGTAGTTCAACCTTTTCTTTAAGTAGATTAATGAAATAATCTGATTGCCAGCTAATTATCACATATAATCCTGCAAAAAAAAGCATGAGTGCCACACTTATAATGGTCAATATGTTCTGTGATCTAAATTTCATACATATTATACAAACGACAAATATATAAGATTAGCCTCGGGAATGAAATAATTTAACGGAATATCCGTCTTAATTATATAAAATTGTTAACATTGTGGCGATAATTAACGATAGTGATTGATATGCGATATATCCCGGTAGTACTTCTTTTGTTTCTTCCATGGCACCTACAAGCTCAGTTTCTGGATAATCCTTCCTTTGAAGGAGAACCGATGGATGCAGTTGTCCCTGCCGGCTGGTCACCTTGTAACGATTATTCAACGCCTGATATTTTACCGGGAATCTGGGGAGTTCATCTGGAAGCATCACATGGAAAAACTTATGTAGGTCTTATAACACGCATGGATGGCTCCGTAGAAGGAATCGGTCAACGCACGCCTATCACATTGAAAGCTGAGCAGTGTTACGAATTGACAATGGATCTCGCCCACTCATATTCTTATGCGGGCTACACGCATCCGGCAAAGTGTAAAATCTGGCTCGCCAAAAATCAATGTGTAAAGGAAGAATTAATCGTTGATACTGAACTTATTACACATAATTACTGGAAAACCTATACTTGGAAATTTGAACCATCTTCCGATTATGACTTCATCATCATTGAAGCATATTACCCTGATGGTAACCATTATGTAATGGGTAATATTTTAATAGATAATATCCGCCAGCTGAAGTTATGCAGCGGCGCTTGATTGAAATCAACTATTATTCAAGTAGTTACAGCATTTCGTTTATTCAACATTTTCAAGCAGTATTATCTTAAAAGTAAGTAAGTTTTACAACTGGTGTAATCACTCAATCTTCTCCTTTATTTCCTTTTCAATCTCGTTCAACTTCTTCAGGAGCTGATTTAACCGATCTTCAGTCTCAGGGTCAAGATTATCCTCAAGATCTTTCTTTAACTGTTTAAGCTCTTTTTCTATAGACTTAGATTGTTTCTGCAGGTCCTCTTGATCTTTCTTGCTCAATTTGCCGATATTCTCACTGATATAATCATAAGCATCCTGAATCTTCTCCGTAAGATTATCATATTTTCCTTCCTGAAACTTCCCCTTTTCAGAAACAAACAAATCCTTAATGGACTTTCCCAGATCTTTCACGTCCTGAATAATTTCCTTGGACTGTTTCTGTTCAGAGGCATCTCCATAAAAATAATTGTAAGCTACAATTGCGATAACTACTATAATCAGCAATCTAAAAAGTCTCTTCAGCATAAGTCTAATATGTTAAGTCGATAAGAAGTCGTATTTTTGTACTCCCTTAGAAATAATTACTACCTTGTAAAGTTATAAAGAAATACTGAAGATGACATATAAAGCTCTTGAAATAGAGAAAAAGTGGCAGAGGAAATGGGAAGAGAACGGGACCTTTGTCGTAGAAAACAGATCAGATAAACCATCGTATTACATCCTGGATATGTTCCCTTATCCCAGTGGTTCAGGCCTTCACGTAGGCCACCCGCTAGGCTATATTGCATCCGATATTACGGCACGATATAAGAGACAACAAGGATATCATGTATTGCATCCTATAGGTTTCGATTCATTTGGTTTACCTGCCGAGCAATATGCCCTATCGATCGGCGTCCACCCCGCTGAATCCATTGACAAGAATATCGACAGATATCGCACGCAGTTGAAGATGCTCGGGCTAAGTTATGACTGGTCGAGAGAACTCCGCACCAGTGATCCTTCTTATTATCGTTGGACGCAGAAAATCTTTGTCCTTCTCTTTAACCATTGGTACGATACAAAGGCAGACAAAGCACGTCCCATTGAAGAGTTGATTAAAATATTAGAAAAAGAGGGCAACCTCTCTTATGAAAAAGATAAAAAGGAGCAGTTTTCTGCTGAGCAGTGGAATTCTTCAACTGAATCGCAAAAGGCAGATATCCTGATGAATTATCGCCTGGCCTACCGCAAGGTAAGTTTTGTAAACTGGTGTGAAGCATTGGGGACTGTCCTTGCCAATGATGAGGTTGTAAACGGCGTTTCAGAGCGCGGTGGTTATCCGGTTGTCAAAAAGCCTATGTTGCAATGGGCACTTCGTATCACAGCCTACGCCGAGCGTCTTCTCACAGGGCTCAAAACACTGGATTGGAGCGATTCCCTTAAGATTCAACAAGAAAATTGGATTAATAAATCAAGTGGGGTTCACTTAGCGTTTAATTTAGCTTCCGCAAATGGTGAGATAGAGGTCTTTACGACAAGGCCGGACACAATTTACGGAGTCACCTTTATGGTATTGGCACCGGAGCACGATCTTGTTGATAGCATAACTACTGCTGAATATTCTGAAGCAGTTCAAAAGTATAAAAAAGATGCAGCCGCACTTTCCGATGTTGAACGTATGCAGGAGAAGAAAGTCAGCGGGCAATTTACAGGAGCTTATGCACTCCACCCATTGACAGGAGAAGAGATACCAATATATATCGCAGATTATGTGTTTGCAGACTACGGAACAGGAGCTATTATGGCAGTTCCGGCAGATGATGAACGCGACCAAAGATTTGCTGAAAAGCTAAACATACCGATTAAGCAAATTATCGATAGAAGTGAATTTCCTGATGCGGAAATAGGCGATCACAGAGGAACTCTTATAAATTCAGATATTATCAATGGTTTTTCTATCCCCGATGCGATTGAGAAGATGAGTAATCATCTCGAAGAGCTAAAAATAGGTTACAAGGAAGTTACCTATAAGCTGAGAGATGCCAATTTCAGTCGTCAAAGGTACTGGGGTGAGCCATTCCCGGTGATATACAATAATAAAACGGGAATAGCTCAGACGCTTCCTGAAGAAGAACTTCCACTGGAACTGCCTAATCTTCAACTAAATGAAATTCAGGATTCGCACGGAAAAGCACCCCTATCTGCTCTACCGGGCTGGGTAAATGAACGTGAAGGCTATACTCGTGAAGTAGATACAATGCCGGGTTACGCCGGGTCTTCCTGGTATTACCTGCGTTTTATGGATGCTAATAACAATGAAGAAATGTTCAGCTCAGAAGCTGTGAACTACTGGAAAAATGTCAACTTATACATCGGTGGAACAGAGCATGCTGTAGGTCACTTGATGTATTCCCGATTCTGGCATAAATTCCTTTATGATCTAGGTTATGTGCCGACAGATGAACCATTTGAGAGATTGGTAAATCAGGGAATGATTAACGGTCGTTCTTTATTCTTGAAAGTCAACAATCCAAAGACCGGGGCAAGAGAAATCCATGTTCCGATACAGCTAGCTGATGAACATGATTATATCAGCATCAGCGCATTAAAGGCATTGGCTCAAGAAGATAATCGCTACCAGGATATCGATTTTGAAAGCGAGGTAGAATGGACGGAAATAGATGGTGAAAAAGTAGTCAAGCTCCGTCCGGAGATTGAAAAGATGTCCAAGTCCAAGTATAACGTAGTCAACCCGGAAGATATAATTGAGGATTACGGTGCTGACTGCTTCAGAATGTACGAAATGTTCCTCGGGCCGATTCAGGATCACAAACCCTGGGATACGCAAGGAATTTCCGGAGTAGCAAAGTTCTTGAACAGACTTTGGTCTTTATTCTATGACCAGAATGACAACTGGATTGTCAGCGATGATGAACCGTCCAAAGAAGAGCTTAAAATTCTGCACCAATGTATTAAAAAAGTACGTGCCGATATCGAAAGTATGTCTTTCAATACCTGTGTGAGTGCTTTTATGGTGGCAGTAAACGATTTGCAAAAGCTTGAAAAGCGCAGCAAGGCTGTTCTTGAGGATTTAATTAAACTGATTGCACCATTCGCTCCGCATTTAAGTGAAGAATTATGGGAGCTTTGCGGCAATACAACTAGTATATCTACCGTTCCGTTTCCGGAATATATCGAGAAATATACAGTGGAAAGCAGTTTTGTGCTGCCGCTCTGTGTAAATGGCAAAAAACGGGCAGAGATCGAGATTCCTGCCGATGCTACACAGGATCAGATGAAAGAGCTGGCACTGCAGCATGATCAGATTACCAAGTGGATTGAGGGGAAAGAAATAAAACGCGTTATCGTCGTTCCAAAGAGAATGGTGAATATTGTTGTATAGCTCAAGAATTTTTTTGATATTGTTATCCCAACAAATCAATCCCGGTTCATAAAATTTATTAACCAGTGGTAATACCTGTGGTTGTTTTATGCGTAGGATAATTTTTCTTATTGTTATTTTTTCGTTTGGCCTGATAAATTCGCTTTATCCGTGCAGTAACCCTATTCTGTTTAAGGCAGATTCAGTGAGTGCAAGTTCTGTATGGCTATCCTGGTTCAACTTTGATAGTGAAGTGACAGCCTTTGAGATTGATTATGTAGAAGGGTCAGGAAATCCTTCGGACTTTCCTTTGTATAGTAATATCACAGATCAAGAATTCGTTCTCAGCGGCCTGAATCCAGGCACTCAGTATACGCTTTATCTACGCGCCGTCTGTGACAATGGTAAAAGCAAATGGGTAAACTTAAAAGTAAGAACCGCTTTTAAAGCTGATAATCCTTGCACCATCTCCTTTCCTATACAGGATAATAACTGTAGGTTTTCCGGGAGAGAACGCATGCTGATAGAAGTTGACAGCAATGATATTTCTCATATTGAAGGCGCAATGCTCAGCTCAGTTTCAATGATAGTCGAACATGCTTGGCCGCCCGATTTACGGGCTACGCTTATTGCACCGTCAGGCAGGACTATTCCACTGTTTGAAGGGCTGGCGCTCGGGCACCAAAATCTCGGAAATCCGGAAGATGAAAGCTGTATTGAGACCCTTACATTTCAGGACAACAGCTGTATTTATATCCAGGATAGCCCCGGTCCTTTTATAGGTGAATTCAGGCCTATTGGTCTCTTGAGCTCCGTGCCTGTTAATGAGCTTATCGGGATGTGGCAACTCGATATATGCGATGCTTCACCAGGTGATGCAGGAACAGTTATCTCCTTAAATTTGACCTTTAGCTCGGGGAATTGCCAGGCTATTTCACATGAACTCTATTCCTACGATAATGAATCAGTAAGTTTCAATATCCTTAACGGAAATATAGGAGATACCATCGTTTATAAATATGGGGTTCATCCATTTAGCTTTAGTGGTACAGGCATATCCGATACTTTTATCATAAATTCAATTACTGATACACTTATCACCATAGGAAATCTGATAGAGGATACGGAATATGATTTTTACGCTTACCGCAAATGCAAGGCAGTGAATTCTGCTGTTTCCTGTGCTGAAACGATTCATACCTTCTGCGGGTTACCGACTGATATAGCGCATTTTAATGACGAAGACTTTATGGCACTTGCTCAATGTGGTGACCCCGGCCTTCTCGATGGCGTCTGGTATCAGGAAGATCATTATGGCTGGAAGGTAAATTATGGTGCAACACGTACTGATTTTACAGGTCCAAATTCAAGCCCTTATGGAAACAATCAATACATTTACTTTGATGCTTCAGATTTTAGTTGTGGTGCTATACCCGCTGTTTTAAAAAGTAGTTGCTTTTATGTTCCTGATTCGATCCAGGCTTGTGGCATTTCATTTGACTATTCTATGGATGGAAATGAGGTGAGTAATTTAATCCTGAGGATTATGGCTAATGAGTCCGGGGAATGGGATACTCTGTTTCATGTTTCCGGTGATCAGGGAGATGACTGGCTTCAGGCAAGAATAGATTTATCCGATTATGCAGACATGGCTGTAAACCTCGAGTTTATTGCCGGTCCTTCAATCGGCGCACGTGGGGATATTGCACTTGATAATATCACGATGATGGGGCCACTGCCTATTCATAGAAATGGGTATTTGCTCTATGTGGACAACGATGGAGATGGCTATGGCATAACAGAAGAAAGCACCAGGTTTTGCAGGTCGGGATATATTGAAGGATATTCTGAAATTCCCGGTGATTGTGACGATGACAATCCGGACGTGAATCCCGGAGCAGAGGAAATCCCCTGCAATCTGATTGACGACAATTGCAACGGGCTGATAGATGAAGTTCCTGTCGACAATCCTCCTCATATTGCAATTATTGAGAAACAAAACCCTTCCTGTAAGGGGATTTCCGATGGCATTCTCGAAATTGATGTAAGTAATTATATGGATTTTCACATCTTATGGAATACCGGTGACACTAGTACCCGGCTTGAAAATTTGCCGGAAGGCGTATATTATGCTGAGCTTACAACACCCAATGGTTGCTTGTTCATGACTGCCTTTTATGAATTAAAAAGCAATTCCAATATTACCGCAATTGTCACCACGCAAGGCTCGCCCTTATGCAAGGGTATAGATGACGGCTACATAGGCGTACAGGCTGGTGCAGGGATAGAACCGTATTCGTTCAGATGGAATACCGGTGAAGAAACAGACTTTATAGACTCCTTGTCTGCCGGGGTTTACTCAGTAACTGTCAGTGATGCCGAAGGCTGCATAAAAATTATAGAATCTATAGAACTGGTGGAGAGCTTCATTGATAAAGCGCAAATCGACATCAATAAAGACATTTCTTGCCAAGGAGCAAGTAATGGCTCCCTTATAGCAAGTTTACATGGAGCTCAGCCCCATACTTATTTATGGAGTACCGGTGAGACTACTAGAGCTATCAACAACCTTTCTGAGGGTTACTACTCGGTAACCATGACGTTTCTGGAAGAGTGTACAATAAGTACCGATTCCTTCTTTTTTGCTGAGCCTAAACCGCTGCATTTGCGAAGATTAAATATCATTTCACCAACTTGCGCTGATCAAAAAGGTGGTTCAATCGTCACCAATGTGGGGGGTGGCAAACAACCTTATACATACCGGCTCCATGGAATTGATTCTATATATCCTGGGCCTCTGTTTCTGGATTTGCCGGCAGGCATGTACAGACTTGAAATCCACGATGCCAATAACTGCACATTTATACTGGATTCCATTGAATTAAAGGAGATTTCTCCCTTTGAAATGGATTACTCTGTAAAAGATACACGCTGTCCATTGAGTAGTGATGGCTCTATAGAAACAAATTTCAGTGGCGGAACAGCTCCATATAATTACGTATGGAGTTCTACGGGACTCGGCACCTCTTATCTCGACGGCCTAAATCCGGGTCAATATTCACTGACTGTAGTAGATGACTTTGGTTGTAAGTCCGACAAATATACTTTCCAAGTGACAAGAGGAGCTGACAATCTTGAAATGGATATTTCAGTTCTGGATCCCGTTTATTGTGGTGATTCTACGGGTTACCTTGAAGCTGTAATCCTGAATGACTTTGATTTTCCTCTGGAATATAACTGGAATAATGGTACAGTTCATAAGCATGAGTCCGGCAGAGATACTCTAGGTCCTGTCCGGGTCGGGAATTATCGCGTTACTGTTACTGATGCCAATGGTTGTGTCGGAAATACTGATTTAATCAGATTGAATCAGCTAGAGAATTTATTTATTGATTCAATCCTTATTTCACACCCGGAATGTGTGGGCGATTCCACCGGTAGTATTGAATTCATTATTCCACATTACAGCTCACCATTAAACTTCTCATGGTCTGATGGCAGCAGCAATCCGATATTGAAGAACGCACCCATAGGAACATACGCAGTTACCATCAGTGATGCTGAGGATTGTAAGCATGAAGAGTCATCGATGAAGCTTTTCGTAGATAATCCTCTTGCTGCTGAGCATCTTTTAATCAAGGAAAATGATGATAATTATACTGTAGAAGTAATTCCGGAAGGAGGAGAAGCGCCCTACTCCATTATTTGGCTTGACGATATGTCCACTGACTTCAGGAGGCATAATTTGCCGAAAGGAGATTATTCATACAGCCTCACAGATAATAATTCTTGTGTTTTAGATTCTACGGTTCAGATTTTAAAAGTAGATATCATCTTTGCTGAAGATAAAGGCTTCTCCATTTATCCTAATCCGGCAAATGATTTGCTTAATATTGAATTGGCAGTCTCTCTGCAAGGAAGAGAATATGCTCTAAATTTATATTCAGCATCCGGCATATATATTCAAAGCTGGGTTAATGCTGAGAAGATAGATATTTCAGCATTGGTTCCGGGAGTTTACTATCTGGAATTAATATCCAATGGTTTAACGTATAGACAGAAAGTAATTAAGAACTAGATTAACAGATTCCAGAAGTTGCGAAATTAATTTATTCGCATTATTCCAAGATTGTAAAGCTCGTCCTTCTATTTTGCTGATGCTCTTCTTCGGTACAATCATCACAGCCGCAATCTACGGCCGGACGACTATCACCGTATCCTTTAGGTGTTAAGCGCATAGCTGCAATTCCCTTTCCTATGAGATAATTAACAGCAGACTCAGCCCTTTTCTGGGATAATTCTCTATTGTATTCTACCCCACCTCGGCAGTCCGTATGTGAACTAAGCTCGATTTTCAATTCCGGGTTATCTTTCAACAGCATTGCCAGAGTATCAAGTGTCGGTTCCGCATCTGCTCGAATTTCCCATCGGTCAAAATCGTAATAAATGTTTTCCAGTACAATTTCGATATTAGTATAAATACTATCAAGTACAACCGTCTCTATAATCGTAGTCACTTCCCTATCAGGCAAAATCTTTCCTTTTGGATTAAAGTCAATAGTTTTATTCAGATAATTATCAGCCTCTACTCTAAACCGATACTGCATAGAAGTATCAATAGGAACACTGAGTCTTCCCCTTCTGCTCACAGCCTCCTTTCCTAGTGATACGCTATTTTCAAGTATTTCTACCGTAGCTTCCGGTAAATCGACTAATCGCAACACTCCGGAATTGGGTTTATCCTTGACGACAAATTCTTTCTTTTTAACCTCGATATTCAAGCGAAGCTGAGCTTTTGGCTTTTCTTCTTCCTCTTTGGCGACTTCTCTGGGAATGCGTTTTTGAGTGAAGAAATAAATATCATCGGCACCTTTTCCACTAGGACGATTGGAAGAAAAATAGCCGGCAAAATCCAGCTTATTTTCATTTGCGAAAGCATAATCAGGAATAAATCCCATTTCATCATAACCACTATTGACAGGTGCTTTAAGATTTTCAGGAGCAGACCATGTTCCGTCGGAAAGCAGGTAAGTCTTGAAGATGTCCAAGCCACCATATCCGGCATGGTAATCCGAAGAAAAATATAGGGTATCCTTGTAAAGACTCGGAAAAAGTTCGTCGCCGGGCGTGTTGATTCTATTACTCAGCAAACGAGGTTCAGTCCATTCTCCGTCAATTAAGCGAGAGAACCACAAGTCATATTTCCCAAATCCCTCAGGCAAAAAAGCAGAGAAAATCAATAGATCTCCCGCCTCATTCAGAGAGGGGTGCATGTAATTGAACTCATCCTGGACAAAGGGTAATTTCTCAATCTCAAAATAAAAGGATCCGGGATTCTTCAGTAGATACAATTGGCAATAGATATCCCGGTGCAGATTATCACTATCACTCCCACAAGAAGTAAATATCACAACCTTACCGGTACTATCTCTAGCTATCATACCGTCATTGAAACTACCGGCAGGGATATCCCGATAAGCCTGTACAGATTTATTGCTTTCATCGTACAGATATAGAGAAGAGTAATTTCTGCCCGTCCAGTTATACTTGCCTTCCTTTTCGGAAGACTTTCTATCAGAAAGAAAAAGTATTTTGCCCTTATCAAATCTGCGTGGAAAATATTCAGAATTTGCGCTATTAAAGTCCATATTTTCGAGGACTATACCGCGATAATATTCTTCCTCGTCCCATGCCTGAAGAATTCTCAAGGTAGCAAGTTCTTTTTGAATTCTGGCATCACCACTATAACTGCCTGCCAGATATTGAAAGATTTCCTGAGCTTCCGCAAATTTTCCTACCTGTTTGGAAAGTATCCCATATTGTACATAAGCTTCATAACCATAATCGTGTTCAGCAGCAGTACTATACCAATCCCTGGCCTTGTCGAATTCGCCAATCCTCCGATATGATTCACCAAGATAGAATGCTTTATGCGCTTTAACATTGGCGCTATTAGCATTATCATATTCGGCTTTCAATAAAGTGATTGCTACAGAATATTGCTTTCGCTCAAAAGCAGTATCTCCATCGCGTATTTTAACAACGGTAGTACAACTGCTAATTATAATAGTGAAAAGCAGAAGGAGAAAATTACGCTGTAAACGACCGTGCAAATACATTCTTGAATTTTAATTAAGATACTAAATCTACTTAATATAACGCAGAATCACAGTTAAAGTATTAAAACGATTATAGTTTAATTATCTATTGTACTTATTTAAGCATCCACAATAAGAAATGATTCTAATGAATGCTATGGACTATATCAGAACGAGGCATGGAACCGATGTCTTAGGCAGAGCCAGTCGCCTGGATTAAAAATAAGCCTATCTATACTGTCCGAATTTTTGAGCACTTCCACATCATCATAAAATCACAAAATCACTAAATCACTAAATCACTAGATCACAAGATCACAAGATCACAAGATGGTATGGTCACTCAATAAAGAAAGCCTGCCTCGGTTAACCAAGACAGGCTTTCATTTATTCATCAGTAATTAACTGTGATTTATCGATAATGATTCATTATCAATTCACCACGTGCTTATTACTTAATTACTATC
>CAYRFF010000010.1:0-73793 GCA_964423575.1 uncultured Saprospiraceae bacterium
TCTCGTCCACCGAAGCGGAACGCGAAGGAGGGTTAAATTATAGGAAAATTAGAAATAGCTATTTCCGCTCTAAAATTAAATCACATTATCTGTTTTATAAAATTGACAATAGAAATAACGTCGTAGAAATAATAAGAATGTTGCATGAGCGAATGGGTGTGGAAGGGCGGTTGAGGTGAGTGAGGAACGGTTGAGATTTTACTCCAGAATAAATTATTGGGTATTATGGATTGAGTTGTGCCACTTTTTACGGTTTGATTTGTGCCAGTGATTGTGGCGGGTCATTAAGTTCCGGATCAATGAAATACCTCATAAAATAATAACAGATTAGTTAAATGAAGATTTATATAGTGCATAATATGTATCAATAAACTGGAGTATATTCCATTGATATTTTTGTATCTTTGGTTAAAGGATACAGTAAAGAAAATGTATAAAAAACTTAAAATAGACAGAGAAAATCTCACCTTAATGGGAATAAAATTTCCAAATCTAAAATCTCTGGAAAGCACTGCTAATGCACTAGGTACAAATATGTTTGAAGGTTTTCAGCCTACAAAGGAATTAATACAATTATATATTGATTGGAAAAATCACGAGATAAACGAATCCGATTTCCTATCCAAGCTTTATTCTCTATATGGGAAGTAGTTATAAATATCTGAGCCGTGATAAAGAAGTGTATAATCGATATATGAAAAGCAATTAATAGCGATGTAGATATATTAACAGACCTTATTTACGATTTAATCAGAAGATAAATTATAGGAAAATCAGAAAAGATTATTCCCGTTCAAAAATCATATCATATTACCTGTTTTATAAAATTGACACACAGAGCAAGGTTGTAAAAATAATAAGGATTCTGCACAAGCACATGGATGTTGAAATGCGGTTGAAGTGAAGAATATAGATTTAATTTTTGTTTTTTTGATTAAATTGTCGAAAGAAATCTGTCAAGTTAAGCTTGATAGACATTAGTGGGAAATATACGATGATTGTCTTTGGCATAAAATTGCGGCGGATACAAAATATTAAAGTATGAATATAGTTAAAATTAAGGTAGACTTTTACGACAAAAAACAAGAACAACTCATTAAGAATAATTTCCCTAAGGACTATATATTATTAAAAGAAATTGCAGGAGAAACTGTCAATATCCCACTGGAAGACTTTAAAACATACGCATTCTTCAGACATCAATACAAGAAACCTAATGGAAATCAACAGACATTTATAGATCTTAAGCCTATGGCTCAAAACTGGGGACATTACGATAGTTATTTTGAACTTAAAGGGAACAAACTTGTAAGTATTTTCCCTGAAAGCATAGAAGTTACCGACGTATCAGAAATGCTAGGCGTTGCTGGAGGGCTATCTGTCGCAAGTGAAATTTACAATATGTCTCAAGCTGACTGGACGAGAATTCCGATCACAACTGTCCATAAAGACTTTGACTTTAGTCATGCTTCTTCTATTCCAGATAGATTCATTAATATAGAAGCAAAGGGCAGTATTGTAGATGACAACTCAAAAAAACCTAGTAAGGTCTCAACTCAAAAAAAGAAAATTCTTGATAAGAAAAAGGACAAAGGTTTTAAGAAAAAATATAATTATAGTAGGGATAGTTGTATTGGTATAATTACAGTGGCTGACAGAACAAATAATTTACAATCTTGGTTGGTTGATCCATTAATAGAAGATTTTGATAGTTCACCTGAAAAAATCAAACTACTAAAAAGGCTTTATTTTTATCATTCAATAATAAGCTTACTTTCAAAGCAGTCATTTTTATCCATTGCTTTAGCTAACAGAATTAAATCTATAGAATTTATTTCTGACTATAAAAGTCTTGACAAATTCCCGCTAATTAATAACAATTTTGAAAAAATTATATTAACAGACAGCTTTATAAATTCACGTTCAAGAACGAAAAACAAAAACATAATAGGAAATACTTTTCTTATTGATAGAGCATTTTACTTCATTGGGCTAGAAACTAATATAATCCAATCTATTATTAACCAAGATTTTGATGAAATTTTGTCTTTAAAAACTAAGCCTTCAACTGAGTCTGATATTCTTTCATGTAGAATTTCTAAACATAAGGGGCAAGACATTTACGTTTCAAAGAATTCAAAAATAGAATTGGCAGAAAGCCATGAAAAGAGCGAAAATCATATTCATTTTGAAATGAATACAGAAGTAATCAAAAACAGTTCTGGATTATGTATTGCTCGAGAAAAACTATGACTAGTATGAAGCAACTAGCAAAAGAGCTGAATGACAGCGAACAACGCACTTCAATACGACCTTTTCGATAATAAAAGACAGTGCAAATCTTCTTAAAATAGATATTATTTCTAATCTTAGGAATACATTTATCACCTCGATTATGGAAGACAAGAAAGAAAGCAATATTTCAATAGTTCCCAGTAGTAATAGGAGCATAGTTAAAACTACAAGCTCTCTTACTATCGTAAATAAACTTCTATTTGGTAATATTGAGCAGTTATTTAATGAGGCTTTTTACCTATTGAATAGCAAGGACTTGCCAGGGATTGAAGAGAACTATTGCATGTGGATTGAGATAGATATAGATTATCTAAATCGTAAGAATTTCAAATACAGAGCAAAAGAAGAAATTAATTATTTAAAGGCAATTAAATTGTTTTCCAAGGTTTTGAAAATAAATCATAAGCATTTCTTTTCATACTCTCTTAAAGGAAATGCAAATTATCGCTTGGAAAAGTATCAAGATGCAATAAATGATTACAATAAAGCAATTGAAATAAATCCGTTTTACATTAATGCTTATTTCAATAGAGGACTTGCAAAAAGAAAAATGGAAGATTACGATGGGGCAATTACTGATTTTACGAGAACAATAGAAATCAATCCAAAATATGCAGAAGCATATTACTTCAGAGCGATTACGATAAGAGAATTAAAAGACTACGAAAATGCAATCTTAGATTTCAATAGGGCAATAGAAATCAATCCAAAATATGCAGAAGCATATTACTTCAGAGCGATTACGATAAGAGAATTAAAAGACTACGAAAATGCAATCTTAGATTTCAATAGGGCAATAGAAATTAATCCAAAAGACACAAATGCTCATTTATTCAGAGGAGTTACAAATCTCAATTTGATTAATTTTGAGGAGGCAATCAATGATTATAGCAAGGCTATAGAGATTAACCCAAAGGATGAGAGTACTTATTATATAAGAGGACTAACAAAACAATTTTTAAAAGACTACGAAAACGCAATCTTAGATTTTGATAAAGCAATTGAGATTAATCCAGAATACACTGATGCATACTACAACAGAGGACTTGCAAAAAGGAAAATGAAAAATTATGATGGGGCAATCACTGATTTTACAAAAACAATAGAAATCAATCCAAAGTATGCGGAAGCATATTACTTTAGAGCGATTGCAAATAGAAACCTAGAAGACTATCAAGATGCAATCATTGATTTCACGAAAGCAATTGAAATAAATCCAAAATATATAAGTGCATATTATAATAGAGGAATTACAAAAAGAAAACTAAAAAATTACAATGAAGCAATCACTGATTTTACTAAAGCAATTGAAATTGATTCAGAATATGCTAATGCTTACTATAATAGAGGGAATGTAAAGAAGATTTTAGAAGACTACCAAGGAGCTATCACTGATTTTACTAAAGCTATTGAATTTGATCCAGAATATGCAAGTGCTTATTTTAATAGAGGACTTGTGAATTTTTATTTAAAACTACACAAAGAAGCTATCATGGATTATAATAAAGCATTAGAAATTGAGCCAAAAGCCACCAATGCATTTTACAATAGAGGAATTGTAAAGAGCAATTTAAAAGACTATGAGGGAGCTATCAGTGATTATACCCGGGTTATTGAAATTGATCCAGAATACGCTAATGCTTACTATAATAGAGGGAATGTAAAGAAGATTTTAGAAGACTACCAAGGAGCTATCACTGATTTTACTAAAGCTATTGAATTTGATCCAGAATATGCAAGTGCTTATTTTAATAGAGGACTTGTGAATTTTTATTTAAAACTACACAAAGAAGCTATCATGGATTATAATAAAGCATTAGAAATTGAGCCAAAAGCCACCAATGCATTTTACAATAGAGGAATTGTAAAGAGCAATTTAAAAGACTATGAGGGAGCTATCAGTGATTATACCCGGGTTATTGAAATTGATCCAGAATACGCTAATGCTTACTATAATAGAGGGAATGTAAAGAAGATTTTAGAAGACTACCAAGGAGCTATCACTGATTTTACTAAAGTAATTGAAATTGGTCCAGAATATGAAAACGCTTATCTTAATAGAGGACTTGTAAAGAAGATTTTAGAAGACTATCATGGAGCAATCACTGATTTCACAAAAGCTATTGAATTTAATCCAGAATATGCAAGTGCTTATCTTAATAGAGGACTTGTAAATTTTTATTTAAAACATTACAAGGAAACTATCACTGATTTCAATAAAGCCATTGAAATTAATCCGGAGAATGCCAATGCATACTATAATAGGGGAACTGCTAAGGTCTTTTTAAAGGATAATCTTGGAGCAATAGAGGATTTTAATAAAGCTATACAAATTGACCCAAATTACGCTAATTCATATAAAAATAGGGGAATTGCAAGAGAGGAACTAAAAGATTTCAAAGGAGCAAAAGCAGACAGATTAAAATATAATTGGTTAAAAAAAAAAGAAGAATAAATGGAAGCGATATTTGAAAATATAGCAGAGAGAATTCAACAAGAAATCAGTAAGGCGCAGAAATCTATATTTGTTGCTGTTGCCTGGTTTACAAATAGAAACCTTTTCAACGAGTTAGTAAATAAAGCAAAAAGGGGCTGCGCTGTTTCTCTTATTATTTCTGATGACAATATAAATCTCAATTCTTCTATTGACTTTGAACAATTAGTTACTGGCAAATCCAAGGTCTATAAAATTGGGAACAGCGACACAGAATTAATGCACAACAAGTTCTGTGTGATTGATCATAGTACAGTTATTACAGGGTCATACAATTGGAGCTACAAAGCAGAAAGCAATTTTGAGAATGTTATCATTACAAATAATGATACAACACTAGCAGAGCAATTTATTACGGAATTTGAGAATATTCGCAAGAAATATTACCCCGATGCTGAAAAGAAAGAAACTGATTTCCCATTAAACAAGATTATAAAAAGATTAGAAATTCTTAAAAACTATATACTTCTCGAAGACATCGATGATATAGAAAAGGAAACTCAAAAACTTAGAGACTATGATTTCAACACTGATTTACTTGAAATTATAGATGATATATCAAGTGAAGAATTTGCGGCAGCAATTGCAAGAATTCAAAATTTTATTTCAAGAAATCAGGAACTTTCTATCTGGACAGACCCTAAAATTGCAGCTTTAAAACTTGAAATTAAAGTTTTAGAGAATCAGCTTAATGGCTATGATAACGAAAAGATTGAACTAGAAAAATTGCTGTCGGAATTTCAACATCGTCATACTATTGAATTAGGCGATATTATTCTAGAAATATTAAAGCTTCGTAAGCTGAAGTTTAAAGAGGATAAGACCAAATACGAAGAAGCTGAAAAAGATGAAAAAGAATACCGCGAGCAATTTAACACTGAAAAGGATAAAGAAATATTTGAACTAACTGATGAACAGAAAATTGAATTAAAAAAGAAGTTTCGTAAGGCTGCTTTTTTATGCCATCCGGATAAAGTGAGTGAAGAATTTGAAGAAGCTGCGCATCAGATTTTCATTGATTTAAAGCAAGCTTATGACTTGAATGATTTAGAAAAAGTTTCAGAAATACTTGAGGAACTTAAAAAAGGTAATTTCTTTAAGCTAAAGTCAGAAACAGTATTAGAAAAGGACTTATTAAAAGCTGCTATTGCTAAATTAAAAAGAAAGATTAAAGCTCTCGAAAGGGAGATTATCTCAATAAAAGAAAGTGAGGCCTTCAAGACAATAACAAATATAGACGACTGGGATGAATATTTCTCCTTAATAAAAACAAGATTAGAAATAGAACTCGAAGAATTACGAATAGAACTTGAGACTTGATTAAATGCTCGCGAAAATTCTTCTTTAAGTTGAATATTTGAACTTTAGTCCAAAGCAAGAGATTTTAACCTTGCTTCTTTCCCCCTACCCCACACCCCTCTCCAGCTCATCAATCAGTTGAATTACCTTATGGGCTTTACCAGCTTCTTCAAATATCCCGAAAATACCATTATCACTCATCGAATTGAATGGCGCTTGTGTAAGCAACCTCTTATCTAGGACGCCGTTTCTGTTTAAATACTTGATGATGAGATTTATAAACTCGATCTGGTTGTGGTTCAGGTTTTCTTCACGGATAAACTGCGCAAAATGCTCATTGGCGGCAGTGATATCCATGCCGAGAACTTTACGGACAAAGACAGCGAGAGACTTCGTTTCAAATTCTCGCTCGATTTCTGAAACATCAAATTTCTCATGTGTCAAAAACAGCTCCAGTTCCTCCAATTCTGCCGGAGTAATGGGAATATTCTTGTAGATTTTATCGATAACGATATGATTGCTGTTCCTGCGGATAAAATTCTCGACACGCGCCCGATAATTTTCATAATCTGTGGCAACATTAACAATATCCACTTCCTTTATATCGGAATAATCCAGTTCATCCTTAAAATCCGAATAAACAGGTTCCTCTTTTTCACCTTTCAGGTATTGAATGATGTCACGCAGTTCACGTCGCAGTTTTTCCAGGCGCATCATGGAAATTCCATCCCAGAAATCGGACTTAGATAGAGAAATTAAAGTCTCCTCTCGCTGTTTTACCGATGGGATATTCAACTTGGCGCGCAATCGCTCTCCGATTTTACTGACTTCTCCCATAAATCGCGTCTGCCGTTTATCACTTGTTAAAAGCGTAAACTCCAGCCTGTAAATCAGCAGGTCAAATCTCTTGGCCATCTCGTCTGTATCCTCCTCGTAGGAAATCAACTTACTGAGATACTGATTCATTTCCGACTTTTTATTCACGGTAATATCATCCCATTCCTCCCTTTGCTTATACTTTTTTACCTGCTCCCAATGCTTGCGCACTACAAAGCGGTTTTCATCCAATGCCTTGATTTTATGATATAATTCCTCGGTATAATCCAGGGCAAACTGCCTTTCCTCATCCGTAGAATTGGCATTGGAATTTATGTGATAAACTACCTCCAGCTGCGCTTCAAACAATAGCTGATTCAGTGATTTCCCACTGATTCCCTCATACTTTTGCTGCTCATTTTCAAAGTATGCTGCGTTTCCGCAAATATCGAATATCAGGAAAAACTTCTTGTGGTTTTCCGGCGCATCTCCTTGCCCGAATATATTGGGACAAAGGCGTGTTCCCCTGCCTATCATCTGCCAGTACTTGGCATAAGATTTTACTTCTTTGAAAAAGATAAGATTCAGCACACGTGGTGCATCAATTCCGGTATCGAGCATATCGACGGAAACGGCAATCTGCGGATTCTTCTCATCGCCCTTATCATAGGTGAACTTATCAATTAAATCCTCTGCTTTATCATTGTAATTGTCGATGACTTCCAGAAAATCTCCTCCGTATTCCGGATAGTTTTTGTAAAAACGCTCCGCAATAAAGACGGCATGTCGATGATTCTTAGCAAATATGATGGTTTTCCCGATTTTATTGCCGGATTCCACTTTCAGTCCATATTCAAACAGCAAATCCAGCACTTTATCTACCGTATCATTGTTGAAGAGAAATTTATTGACCTTCGAACTGGGGATAACGAGGTTTTTCTCGCCTTCGTCCTGCACCGAATCAATTCCGTATAATTCTTCAAACTGTCTTTTGTCTTTTTCACTCAACTCGCTGTATTTCACCCCCGAGCGCGGGAATTTCAAGGGGATATCCAGTGCTTTCGGAGGAACCAGATATCTATCAGCAACCGCTTGTTCCAGTTCATAAGCGAAAGTCGGATTATCATCTTCTATCTCAAACAGCTCGTAAGTATTCCTGTCCACATATTTGACAGGAGTCGCCGTAAGTCCTAATAAAAGAGAATCAAAATAATCAAATATCGCCTGGTATTTCTGATAAACGGAACGGTGCGCCTCGTCTATGATAATCAGGTCAAAATGTGCGATGCCAAACTTCTTCTCGCCGCCTTTCATCGTGTCATCGATCATATTCATCATGGTCGGATAGGTAGAAAACACGAGACGGGCGGTATTGTCATTCTTTTCCTGAACGAGGTTTATGGCGGATAATTGAGGGAGAAGTTCCTTAAAACTGTTCTTCGCCTGTCTTACAAGCGCATTCCTGTCCGCCAGGAACAAGACGCGCTTAGCCCAGTTGCAACGCGTAAGCATATCGACCACGGAAACAGCTGTTCTCGTCTTACCGCTGCCCGTAGCCATGACCAGCAACGCTTTTCTGTGACGACCGACAATTTTGCCGTTTTGCTCACCGGTAAAATTCTCCGCCACTGCTTTTATTGCCTGTAACTGATACGGTCGCCCGCTGATATCCACATTCACCGGAAAATTACGCAGATCATCCATCTCACCGCGACGGCGGATAAGCGTCTGCAATTCGGATTTGCTGTAAAAGCCGGACACCCTGCGCGGCGGATAAAACGCATCGTCCCAGATATACGTCTGGTAACCATTGGAATAAAAGATTACAGGCCTCTGCCCGCTCTCCTTCTCCAGACAATCCGCATAGAGAGAAGCCTGATGTTTCCCCTTGGAAGGATCGTGCAAGGTGGACTTGGCCTCAACCACAGCCAGTGGTTTCCCATCATCTCCCCACAGCACATAATCCACATAACCTATCCCGGATGGATTGGTCGTCCGCGGCATACCGCTTACCTCATATTCCGTATCGACACCGTCCCTCAGATGCTTCCAGCCGGCTTCAAATAGCAGTAAATCTATCAGCTGCTTTCTCGTTTCATGCTCGGAAGTCAATGGCGGCACAACCACCGTATTTCTATACTGCTCTTCCCTCTGTTTCTTCCGCTCTTCCAGCCGTTTATCCCGTTCCTCAATCTGCTTTCTGAGCTCCGCATTCTCCACTTCCGCCTGCATTTGCCTTCTCAGCTGCCGGTCGTACTCCTTGCGCTGTATTTCCAGCTTATTTTGTAGCTTTTCCAGCTCTTTTTTGCTCTTGTCCTGCTCGTCCCCTTTGAGGATTAGACTTTCGTCAAATGTCGGAATATCCGGATTATGCACGCTGTAATAACGACTCAACCAGGATAAAAATCGGAACCCGAATTTTAAGGATTGCAGTGCTTCATATTGATTAACTCTATCTCCGTGTGCAGCTTTGTTCCCTACTCTGCGGACAATATTCAGTTCCACAAACATCGACTCGGGAATAAGCTCCTTAAACTCATAGTTGTGCATCAGTGCACTAAGGCTCGTATCATAAGGCAAGGATAAAGTCGCATCATTTTCATACAGCCAAAGGATTGTTTTCTCTATCGTTGTGCGACTAAGGATTGCGGAATAGCGCGGTGCAGTATTCACATACTTTTCAGCCTCTACAGCTTCTTTGTAGATGCCGGGAAATTCTGTGGATATGAAAGCAAAATTCGTCCGCATAATTGAGTATGATAGTGTTTCCGCTTTTATTGTTGCGGTCTTTACCGATAATTGTTTATACGAAGATAATACTTTTTCTTCGCTGGGGATATAGATTAAAACGTAAGCCGACTGATAATTCTTTTATATATGATTTATCGGGTAGTTTTTATCAGATATTTTACGCATTGTGATTGATATTTCTTTGTTAGACAATAATGTGGTTTTACACTATAATTTGACATGCGACCCGTCTGCGGGTCGTGCTCTCATTTCATATTCAAGCTATAAACATGGGACGCTCTCGGCGTCCTTTATGCAATTCAATCCTTTGCTATAAACATGGGATATTTTCGACGTCCATGATTCAATTCCGTCCTTCATTTTATCAGATATTTTACGCATTGTGATTGATATTTCTTTGTTAGATAACAATGTGGTTTTACACTATAATTTGACATACGACCCGTCTGCGGGTCGATTATTTTTACGACTTCCATGCTATAAACATGAGACGCTTTCGGCGTCTTTTAGGCAATTCAATCCTTTGCTATAAACATGGGACGCTTTCAGCGTCCTTTAATTATTCATAACCTCCTGCATTACCTTCCACATTATAGACATGGGACATCTTCGATGTCCTACGATATACTTCCTTATAAATTAGAATCTACTGCGTCGAGGTCCATTCCTTATGACAATATGAACGTATTGTAGATTGAACCCGAAGGGTTCCTATGTTTATAGCACATCATAACAATTTAGCACTCGACCCAGAATGGGTCGCATGTTTATAGCATAGGAATACAACAAGTATGGCGACCCTGAAGGGGTCAAATATCTTTTCCCATAGCGTAATTGTGGAAATCCATTTAAATTATATAATTTTAGCAAGGACAACAAAAGAAAAGCTTTCGCCTTTCTACGAACACAAACAAATTTAACACACAAAAACACCTCAATTATGGCAGGAACATTCTCTCAAATTTATATTCAAATTATCTTCGCAGTACAAGGAAGGAGAAGCCTTATAAATTCAACTTGGGAAGAAGAATTATATAAATATATAACCGGAATTATAAGAAATAAAGATCAAAAATTATTAGCTATAAATGGCATGCCTGATCACATCCATATCCTAATCGGGATGCGACCATCATGTTGTCTTTCTGATCTCGTAAGAGAAGTGAAAAAGTCTTCCAATAAATTTATAAGTGATAAAAGATTTACGAGATACAAATTTGAATGGCAAGACGGTTATGGTGCTTTTTCATATAGTCATTCAGCATTGGACAATGTGATTCGATACGTTGAAAATCAGAAAGAACATCATAAAAAGAAATCATTTAAAGAGGAGTATATGAACTTTCTAAACAAGTTCAATATAGAATTCAAAGATGAATATCTTTTTGAATGGATTGAGGATTAATGTATTAAAAATCGTCGAAAAATAGTCTAACACAAATCAACATATATCCCACCACAATTGGATTGATCATCTTATTCTCCATTTTCCTATAGTAGCTAATTGTTCTTCATTGATACCGTAGCTATATTCCGAGAAAGGGTTTAAACTGTTTTTCAATTCCGACAAATCAATATCGATCTTCATGCTTTCCAATAAAGCTCCTAAGAAAGCTCTCACTCTGGGCGGATAAGCCAAGCCAAGCTTTATCAATAATTTTATCTCTTTAGGGTTAAGATTTCTGATTCTTTCCGATATAATTTTAATTCCGGAACTTTTATCTAAATCCGGTATTTTTTTAAAATCCTTTAACACATCAAGCAATTCCAATAAATAAAAATTACTGTCATTTACGCTCACATAGCTTTTTACAGGACTTGCTTTTACCGTACCGTTCGAAACGGAAATTCTTTTATCTCGACTAGCAATTTTTATGACCTTAGGGACTTGCGTTGTCAAGCCTAATCGATTGTACAATGATGTTCCCGTGATATAAGCGATACGTTTTCCATCTTCAAATAAATACGGCTTTAACACTTCTTCTTCATTAGGTTTCAACTCGCCAAAAACAGTGACTTTTGGCTTATAAAACACGCCTGTTGATAACCGCTTGATTGTGCCTTTGGCGATCATCCGCTCAATAGCTTTAGCCGCTGCAACATATTCCTGCGGCTCGATGAATAGTTGATTGTATTTAAAGGTTATGCCTTCCGGCAAACCATCGACTTGCTTCCTTATTTTTTTCGTAACTCCCATTGCTTTACAAAGATAGTAAATAATTTTCTTATGTCAAGTAAATCACGCATTTTACTTGACACTATTGTTGTTAAATTATTAATACTACTTCACCTTTCCCCCCAGATCATATTCGATCCGTTCGAGGTGAACCATTCTTTATCAAATACATCTGTTCTATCAAAAAACTGAAATGAAATAGTTTGTTAGTAACCGCATCCTAGGTCATTGAGGCTCCCGAAATGTAGGGTGCGGTACAAAAGCACGCCCCATACAAATAGTTTTGTGTTGGAATTCCTAAGAATTCATGCGACTCTGTCGCAACACTTTTGCTTGCAAAAGTGCAACACAAAACTTATAGGACTTTGACTCCGTAACTACAGCCTGCATTTCGACCGTGCTCAATGACCAAAGGCTGTAGTTACTAAAACCCACACAAGATCTAAAACTCATGCTACCCCCAATTCGCATAAAATTCGTTAAAAATTCGCGTCAATTCGCATCATAAAAATACTCCTGCAACAGTCCATTAAACACATCCTCACTCTTCTTCAATGCCTCTTTTACCAGCTCCTTCTGGTATTCTATGGATTCTATACGAGAAGCAAATTCATTTTGGAGTTCTATCGGTGGCAAAATAAATGGAAATTTTTTAAATTCCTTCATCGGTGGAAAATTAGGTATTCCTGCACCTCTGTTTGAATCAAAATATTTATTTTTAAAGTTTGGATTAGAAAAAAGAAAAACAAAAAAAATGTTTTTCATTATTGTTTCATCTAGAGTTAATTTAAGTAAGGCTTGGTTGATTATTCCTTTTCTAGCACTTTCAGGAACTATAGACAATTTACCTAGATAAACACCAGAACAAGATATAATGATATCCTTTGGTTTGACTTCAAAAGCCTTTAATTCTTGAAACTTTTGTTCATCAATAAAGTATCTCGCCATCGTATAATCATCGTTTAAAGCATGATACTGTTCATAAACCAAATAGCCATCATCAACGAAAATTTCTTTTTTGAGAGCTCCTCCAAATGGTCCTCTTTTTATGGAATATTGATCATTTGTCGCCAAATCTTCTATAGTTACTAATTGCCACCCCTTCTCATTAAGCACCGGATCACCAAACATCTCCAAAAACAGACTCTGCTGCAATTCATCATATTTCTCGAGTAGTTGACGATTGTATTGAATCAGTTCATCCGCCTTATCCAGTTGTGCTGCAATGGATTTCTGAACGGAAAGGGAAGGAAGGGGGATTTCGAGATCTTTAATTTCACTCAGATTAATACTGGGATAAGACTCTCCAACTATAAGTCTTTCAGGTTTATACCACTCTATAAAATATCGTAGATATTCTGGTTCGAGACTTTCCTTGCATATTACATTTGCCAAATGATTCACAAAATATGTATCATCCTTTAAGAGTAATACTCTGTTTTTCATTATACTCATTCCACTCTTAGCAAATAAGATTGAGTTTCTGGGAGCAATTTTTAACTTAATATCATATTCCCCAGTATCTATTTTAGGTAATAAAGATATAGAGTTGTAATCTAAAATTAATTCCTCAAGATGGCCAGCTCTTATAAAGGGTAATCCTTGGTTATCATTAAACATATCAGGTTTCGGTGCTGTTTGTCCAGCTTGAACTTCTGCTACATTTCCTAATTTTACTTTCTCCATTTTCCTACCCATTCAAAATTGATTGTTCGAGTTCTTCCATTGCATCTTGCCTTTTCTTATCAAGTTCCCGTATCTCTTGCAGCAAAACTTCCGGCTTTTTGTACTCTATTTTCTCATAAATAATTTCCTTGTAGCGATTGATGCTCAGGTCATAATTATTGGCGACAATATCTTCTTTGGGAACCATAAATGACTGTGCTGTACGATCGTCTTTTACCTTATCGAGCTCTCCCTGATTCCACTGACTGAGGATAGCAGCAATATCACAGTTTTCTCCTGCTTCTTTTATCGCTGCTTCCGGATCGGTAAAGCATTTTTCCAGTAATTCTTCATCTACCAGTGGATTCCGCTTGTCGTCCAGGCTGAATCCATCCGCTTTCATATCAAAAAACCAGACTTTATCCGTTTCTGCACGGTTGGTCTTGGTAAACAAAAGTATCGCCGTACTTACTCCGGCATAAGGTTTAAATACACCGCTCGGCATGGAAATCACTCCTTGTAAAAGCTGGTTTTCAACCAGCTCTTTGCGTAAGCTTTTATGCGCTCCACTACTACCAAATAAAACGCCATCCGGTACAATCACAGCTGCTCTACCTCCGAGTTTCAACATGCGCAATATCAATGTGACAAAAAGCAACTCCGTCTTTTTGGTTTTAGTCAGCGTCAGCAGTGAACTTTCCACTTCGTCATAATCCAGTGCTCCTTTGAAAGGGGGATTAGCGAGAATCAGGGAATATTCGTTATAAGAAGTATTGCTTTCCGCCAGAGCACTGCCGTCTTTCAATCCCGGATTATCCAGTCCGTGCAACTGCAGATTCATGGATGCAATACGCATCATAGACGGGTCGATTTCTATCCCGTTGAACATTCTATCATTGTAATGTTCTCTGAAATCTGCATCCAGAAACCAGTCCTCATGGTTATCGTGGATATATTCGCTAGCCGCCACCAGGAAACCTGCCGTTCCCATTGCCGGATCGATGATTGTATCGTCTTTGCGCGGCCTTGTCAGGTTCACCATCATGCGGATAATATGTCGCGGTGTGCGGAATTGTCCATTTGTTCCCGCTTCCGCAATTTTACTGAGCATATATTCATAGAGATCGCCCTTGGTATCGCGGTTGCCAAGCGGCAGCTGATCAATCTGCTGCACGACTTTATCCAGTAGCTTGGGCGTATTAATCATAAAGGTCGCGCCCTTCATATATTGTGAAAACTTCCCACCTTTTTCGCCCAGCGTCCTCATAAAATCAAAGACGGTTAAGTCATCTATATGCCTTTGCGGCCTCGTAAACAACTCATACATGGTTTCAGGGTCTTTCTCCTTGAAATATGACCAGCGCAATTCTTTCTGTGCCTCGGTATAAATCGGGGCTTTATTTGTAGCACCGAGGAGTGCTTTTTCCTTTTCAATGAGGATTTGTTTGTCATCCAGTTGTTTGAGGAAAATCAGATAAGTAAATTGCTCTATAACGACTAGTGGATTGGAGATTCCTCCTGTCCAGAAGTCGTTCCATATTTGGTCAATCTGCGATTTTAAGATACCTGTGATCATGTGGGTGATTTATTTTTTTAATAAAAATTTAGTCAATTACTTTATAACGTTTTACATACCGTTTATACTTATTACCATATTTATATTCTTCGTCAACAATAATTTCAACCTTCCTTCCTTCATGTTCATTTTCTTCAACATATTTATGATAAAACAGATAATCACCTGAATAATAATCATGGCCGTCATATTTAATAGTAACTATTTTCTCATTAGAATTATCCTTTTCCACCCATGACCTTTTGTTCTCTTCTGTATCATTGTTTAATGCAGTATAGTTCTTATACCACAGCAATAAATCCAAAATCACGAATGAAAATTGGTAAAGCAGGAATGGTGAATTAATGTTTTGAGAATAATGATTGTAATCCACATAATCTTCTTTCTTTTTTTCAGAGGTATGCCCTGCAGAACTCGTTGAATAGGAAAGAAGCTTTACATTTTCCGCTAGAATCTTAGGGAAATGGCTTTTTGAACATGTATATGGAATATAAGATGTATCAAGTCCGGCTAAAAACCTGGATGATTCCGTAAGATTAATTTCATCTTTATCATTAATAACATCTGGCGGCAGTATTTTAAATGTTACCAATCCGCGGTACACATATTCCAGACATTTCCTGAGAGTATTAAAGTGAAGAACAGGATTAATTTTATCATCTAGGGCTTGCACTGATTTTAAAATGTCCTTTAATCCATCTATTTCATTATTGGAAGCACCCAGTTCTATTAATGTTTTCAGTTGAGAGCGATATTTATAAAGAGCATTAGTTTCTTTCCTATTTTCTATAGCAACAATTATATCTTTCACAAGAATATTGGTATCAGCAGTTTTTTCATAAAAATCCTTACCTTCTCTACTAAATTTATCTGTTTTTTCCTGAGTTAGTCTTATTTTTTCAATAAAGCCTTCATCACTTTCATCATTTAATTTTGCTGTAAATATAAACCATGGTATTAACCTTCCTTGAGTTTCTTTAATGACTCTTATGGCTTCAAGAGATTCTCCGACTCCAATTTCCCTTTCAGTACCTTTTACTTCATCATAATAACCCATAACATCGAGAATCACAGCATCATACTCGTGGATTTTATCATTAACTAGTTTTTCTATCGCATCTTTATGAAACTGTTCTCCTTCAATTTCGATAGACTTCCTCCTGGCATATCTAATGAATTCGGTTGTAAAATCATTACCTATCTCATCATCTACAAACAACACTTTATACATTTTCTCCATATAGCTTTATTTTAAATCCAACCTCAAATACATAATCCATTTCATTAGCAGAATCGTAAGTATTCATAAATGCTTCTGCCCCATTCAATTCAGCCAACTCTTTGATATGACCGCCTCCATATCCGGTATTCTTCGTCTTACCCGCCCCAATTCCGGCCGTAAAGAATTGGTCTTCAGTAATTTCTGCAGTCTCACCAATATTTTGAACTGAAAACCTTATGCTATCATAATCTTCAAAGTCATAAACAACTCTTATGGCATTAGGTGTGTTTTTTAAATCTTGAATTCCAGAATGTCGTTTAATATTATCAAGTATATTCTCTAGGATTATAGTTAAACTGTTTTTATCAAATTCAATTACCGGCTTAATCTTTTCCTCTCCATCATCCTCACCAATAAACGTAACTGTATTTTCTCCCAATTGAATAATAGATTGTGTCTCAAAAAACTCCCTTACAAATTTATACAGATTAAAATTGACAGATTTTATATCAGAAACAGCTGATTCAAAAAATCCTTTTAAACTAGATTTTAAATTTTCAATATGTGCTGTTATAGACTTGATATACTCAACTATATTGTAATTATAATCAGGCAAATCGTCAATTCTGATTTCTTTAAATTGCTCAGTATCAACATAATCAATTAGATTGAGCATTTTCATATCCAAAGCACCTAATTCTTTGTTTCTTAAATTATGAAGAGCAGCCCTATATTTGGCTTTCATTTCTCTTCTCAATTTTTCAACAGTCTTCCGTAGCTGAACTTGTTCATCTTTTCCCTTTTCTATCAGTTCTTTTACCGTTTTAACAAATGACCTTTGAATTTCCAATGATGTCTTATTATCAGGTTCGTCAGGAATTTGTATGGCTAAGTTTAATAGATCGCCTTTATTAATTCGAGGCATTATTGTACCTCTAGCTACACTTTCTATTTGCTTCTGAACAGATAAAGAATACAATTCATTGATTAAATATTCCATATCTATTTTATCCTGATAAGGTTTTATCAAATAAAAATTAGGACTAGCATAAAAGAAATCATCTTCATCCCCTGGCTTAAACCATCCTAATTTCACTCCTTTACTCTGAACTAGCCTCGGTAGTAATAGCAACTCTGTGTTTATCTTATTTAAGGACTTGTCCAGCCGGTTTTGCACCTCCATTTTATCTAGATCTATTCGACAAGTAGTGAAATTATCCGACAAATCTCTCATCCGTAAAATTGGTCCGACATCATCGTCATGTTTCACTCTTGGGATAATGTTAACAAGCTCTTTAATTTTAACAAGCTTGTATCCCTTTCTTATTTCAGTTTCTCTATTGACATCAAAGAAATACCTGGATGCAGTTAAATCATATTTGTCATTTCTCAATTCCTTCAAAGAAACATATCCTGAAAAATTTCTTATAGTTTCTTTAGACTCCCACACGCTTATAATTTTCTCAATATGACTAGACATCATTAGATTCTCAAACCCGAGCTTTTCGAATTCTTTCGATGCGTCAATCATGAAAACTTTTTCATTTTTAGTTTTGGAAAACACCAGGATAGATGTAGCTATTGTAGTATTCCTATGAATATTTGAGGGCAAATTTATTACACCATGTAAAAAGCCATTTTCCACAAAATACTTTCGCACTTTCTGATTTGAGCCTGAAGAGATTATAAAATAATTTGGGACTAACATAATTCCTAAACCACCATCTCTTATACTTTTAATAACATGCATTACATAAGGCGCAACTCTATCTATTTTCTTCGGCAAATTATATTCCTCACCCCACCTTCCATATTTATCCGACAGTGAATATTCTCTTATTTTATCATCGAAAGGTGGATCTGCAATAACTAATTCAAATTGATCTAGTCGTTTTCCTACTCTATGCATGGGCTCAGTAATAAGTTCACCTTCACGGAAATCTATATCTGAAATCCCATTAATTAATAGATGCATTATTGTAAATCCTCTCTCCCAGTCATCATAAGCTTGAACATGAGCCGACACTCGGTATTTATCACCAAAAGGTAAAAGAAGTTCTCCCAGGCCAATTACCGGATTATATATACTTAAGGATTTTTGTTCTTTCAATTCGGAGAATATAATCCTTGAAAAAAGTATCGATAAATCATAAGAAGACATCCTAGAGACCTCATAATAGCTTCCTAGTAAATCTATTATCAAGTAAAAGGCTATGCGTAATCTTGTTTTTTCTGATTCAACAACTTCGTTACCATAGAAATATTTAAATGGATTTACAGAAAGTAATTTTTCAAGGCTAACCTTGTTTTTTGAAAAACGTCCTAAAAATGCATCTTTAAGTATAGGGTTTCTCTTTTCGATAAGAGCAAAATTATTCTTCAGGATACTGTGTATATCTTGATTTTGGAAATCAAGAGTATCAAAAGATATTTCTTTCGGCACATCAATATTAATCTCATCCCCATATATGGAAATATATTTGTAAAAGATTAATAACGCAAGAAACAAAAACTCATCATGTGGATAAGAACTCAATCTTGTCAGTTCATTTCTTAATTCTCGGATTTGTTTTTCAAACATAAAAAGTATATCGTTTTTTGGTATAAGTGATTGTTTATTCAATTGCAAAGTAATCACACACCTATGCAGTCTATCTGCACTGATAATTATTTCTCATTTTCTCAACTTCTTCTATCATGCCTTTCTTCAATGATTCCGGCGCAACAACCTGTAAATCACTTCCATAGGACAGAAGAACACTTATAAATTCTTTATTAATCTTTAATTTTAAAATTACCCGTCCATCTTTATATCTCTGTGATCCATGCAATGGCTTGGATAGCACATAAGGAAGTCTATTCTCCTGAAATTCCAGTACTACTTCCTCTTCTTCCCTTTCTGAGGGATTTGTCACACCGACAATCTCTTCAAAATATTCCTCGAAATCAACTGTATTCTCGATATACTCTCCTGAGTGAATTTCCATAGACTCTATTCTGTCCAGCGGAAGGTTCTGAAGGGAATTATACTCATTATTCAAGCCAAAAAGAAACCAACGATTGTTATATTGCTTCAGGTAATATGGATGCAATACAATATCCACAGGCTCTTCCATTTTGAAACTCTGGTACTTTACTTTTAGAACCGTTTTATTCCTGATATAATTGTAAAGAGGATTCAAAAAGTCTATTCCTTTTAAGAATGGATTCTGTTCAAAGCTTATAATTTCTTTAACATTTTCATCCAGTGAGTCACTCAGCTTGGTTTCCAGTTCGCCCATCCATTCGTATTTTGCCAACCCTTTTACACGGCCAAAAATTTCAGCCACATTATCCAATTGTTCTTTTTCATAGGGATTTAAAGGTCTTTTAGTAATACTAAACTCCGGATCAGAATACCGATAATACACTCTCCTTCCGTCTTTTATCGAATCTATCGGCGCGGAATATCCGGCTTCGCTTTTCATGAAAGTCATATCATCGAATATCTGCCTTCTTGAAATGGTAGTACCGGAACCAAAGTGTTCACTCAGGGCCTCACTGCATTCTTCTATCAAATCCTCAATATAGTAATTGCGATATCTATTGCTGAAACATTTATTCAGGACTTTGTATCTGATTATCGCATGTTTGTTGGTTGCCATAGTCGATTTCATTTGAACACTGCAAATATAAAACAATTCTGTGCAGTCTATCTGCATAGATAACAATTTTCTCACCGACTCGCTAATCCCAGTGGGTTTGCATAGTGATATCTAGCAATGCAATTTCCCAGACAAACCTATCTCAATAAGCCTAACTCTCATGTATCCTCCCCGAAAACCTAGCCAACTTAAATATATTTATTCTGACCAATTAAATTGAGGCGGCTCAGAATCAATATATATTTTAAACCAGACAATTACATCCATAAGTTGATAGAGTATGCTTTTATATAGGTATGGGGTATTTACTGTTTTGACATGTCGAATTATGTCATTATCACTATGTGATCCGTTCTGGACAGCAAATAATATGCTTTTCAAATAATATGCAATCTGAGTCGGCAAATGGGTTTCTTCCAAATGATTATAATGACTATAATTATTACTATTAATTCTATCACCTGAAAGAAATTGACTAGATGGATTTAAAGCCACACCATTTTCTACGAAAGAGTCCGGCAATAAGCCATGTTGATTAAAGGCTACAAAGAGATCCTCTATAATTTTACGCAGAGTATTAAAGTATTCCTCAGTACCAATATTATCATCTCTAACTTTCAACAATTTCAAAAAACGAGCTCCAGATTCCTCGCCAATATATCTCCCTGTACAAACGTCAAACACTCTTTTGTATCCATGGCGTAATTGCGTATCCTCTTGTTTATCTGCAGCAGTTTTTAAAGCAATAAAGAGTTTTCCAACATCTTCACTGTTACCCTTTTGATAAACATTTACAAAAGCCTTTTTAAATGTCTTGTCTTTATAAGCTTCTGCTTGTCCTGTAAGGATAAACAGCTCAAATTTCTTATCTAATTGGAGGATCCTATCCTTTGCCCGATGAACATAAAGCGTATCCTCAGTACCGTCATCGTCTTCATTTTCAACGAACTTTGCATCCAGCAATATCCCATCATAAGCTTCCGGATTAGTTTCTATTTCGTTTAATCCGGCATTTAATGACCTGAAAGCTGTTAAAATGATCCCATTCAGTTTTGCCTGTGCCTTGAAGCCACTTAGTTCTTCATGTTCATCATCAATCCACAGAATTCTATATTTCTTATCCATAATTTAATCTATTGTTTCTATTAAAAATTTGAATCTAAAAATAACGGGATAGTATGCTTCCTTATCCAGTTTTAAATCCCAATCAGGATTCCCAAAATATGTGGCGATCTGATTAATATGGAATCCTCCAAGACCACTCCCCCTATCACTATATGTAGTCCTATGCTTTTCGATAAACATCTCCTTTGTGAAGTTTTTAGAAAAAGGCATTCCATTATTCTTAAATTCAATGATGAGAACTTCTCCCATATCTCTTACGTCTATTACCATTTCATTGCCCTGGTTATTATCAGGAAACCCATGTTTATCTGCATTATCCAGAATATTATCATACAGTTTTCTTAACAACACTTTATTAATGGAGACCCCCCGAACACTTCTTCCATCTTCAATATCAATTGATTTTTCAATTTTAAAATTATAACTCTCATCAGAAATATTATTGATTATTTTCTTTATTTCTCTCAAAGGCACAAGTTCCTTTTTATAGCTTTCAAGCTTAAAGCCTTGTTCCTCCTTTTCGAGTATACTCGTCATATAGTTTAAATCCCTCTTTATTTCTTCTAAAACGCTTAGGATCTTCCTATCAAAAAACAAGTTAAATTCAGAATCTACTTGATTCAATAATTGATTATTATTTTGAAAGAATTTAATTAGATTTTCTGTCCAGCTGAGGATATTTTGCCTAGGACGCCCAAGAGTATGTTTCAAAGAGGCTAAAGTATTATAAGAGGCTAGTGCCTCCTTAAACTGCATAGATTTTATTCCTTTTTGTAAATCGGCCATTTTATGCGACACTTCTGAAATGGCATTAGAGAAAGCACGCTGCTCCTCAATTGAAGGAACTTTGATGGCTATCCTATTCAAATCTTCCATACGGATGTACGGTATTGAAGTTCCAAGTTGATATGATGAAACTTGTTCTTTTACATATTTAGCATTAATTTGCTGGACAAGGTATATCTTATCAACACCTTTTACTTTAAAAGCTCTTATAATATTGGACCTTATAATTATTGGTGTTCCTGTATATTCAAAATAGACAGGGCTCAAAGTACTTGAGTGGACCGCTAGCAGTAGGCAGGACTCACTAATTAATTGCTGCCCATGTTTGCTAATTTCAACCATATCGACCTGTTCAATATCAATCTTATATTGAATCCCTTCACTTTTAAGATTCTTGAGACTAATGAGCTTTCCTCTCTCCGGTAAATTTTCCCTATTACCAGTAATTGGCTGAAGTAATTCACCCAATCTCATAATTCTTTCTCCTTTTTCAGGCTTCACTTCCTTGAGAAAATACCTTTTTACACTGAGATTATATTCATTTTCCTTTATCTCATTTATGGAGAGGTGTTTTATTTTTTCATTCTTATTTTCCTCAAGTAATTGGTAAATCTCTTTATCCTTAATAATATTTATACGTCGTTCCTTTTCAAAGCAATTATCTGCTCGAACAAGTTTAATCTTTTTATTGGTTTTATCTTTGTTTAGAATTAGAATAATCTGTTGAACCCCTACACGCATTGATATATCAACAGGAAGAGAAATAATTGCTTCTATTAAGTTTTCTTTGATCAATAATCTTCTTAATTTCTCAAATTCTTTCCCCCATAGAAAACGGTTTGATAAGACAATGTACATTTCTCCATCTCCCTTGAGTGATTCAAGTCCTTTTTTAATTAAGTACCCCTCAATTGTCGTTACTCCATACTTTTTACGCAATTGCCTATCTAATTTAATTCCCAGTGGTGGTGATGAGACTACGACATCAAACTTCTGCTTGGAAGGCCAATCTTCAATAGAATCGAGATGTTCAAATTTAGCTGATGCAGTTTTATTATAAGCCATGAGGCGCATTTTTCCTATCGCCCAAGTCTGTTCATTAATTTCTTGCCCTATATAGCCATAAGTCCCAGTAAGAGTTACTCCATATGAAGCACTCCCTGCAAATGGATTATATACATTTTTTCCATTAATATCACCGATGATTGAACAAATGAGACGTGTAAGCTCTCCAGGCTGTATAAACGTACCAGAATACTGATCTATTTCTTGAGTAATATGAAATAGCACCCAGTCGTATAGCTTATTAAAATCCTGTGCAATTAACTTATTATCAATATTTGTTAATACCCTATATATTTTCTGTAAACCGGAACTACTCAACCTCCCAAGTGCGTCTTCAAAGCTTGAAATAAAAGGAGCATATTTTTGACTCTTTAGATTGTGTAAGGGACTTTTAAAAACATTTATATATTCGTCTGCGCTCATCTTATTCTTTAAGACTGAAGCTTCAGGAATTACTTTATCACTAAAAACACTGAGAACAAAGAGAATAAAGTAATAATTATCAGATTTTATCCCCTCTTCTCTCAATATATCAAATAATGGCAGTAAGTCTTGCCTTATGGCTTTCGCTTCTTCGTCTTGATGTTGTTCAGTGATGTTCTCGTTCATAATCTTCATAAATTAAAATAGATTAAAGGGTTAAATTATCCATTACAACTGCAAATCTAATCTTGTCCTGTGCGACCTATCTGCACAACAAACAACTTTATCAAAGGCTCATATAAGTTGCATAACCCTATAGTCACCTCCTCCAGCCTTGCTCACCACCCTCGAAATGCGCCTTAAGATAATCAAGGCTCTCCGGAAGATCATTATTTACCGTTAAGCCTAGAAAAAAAGTAGCTCTTGATAAGCCGACATATAAATATTTCTCAAGTAAATCCTTTGAGAGACTTTCTTCCAATAACAAATCAAAGTCATGGAAAAACACAGCTTCAAATTCCAATCCCTTTATATTCTCTAATGGGAAAACTCTAATCATGTTATCATCACCTAATGCTTCACTATCACGACATGCTCTAACACCAATTCCTACATCAGCCAAACTATCAATTTCCCCTAGATCCCTAGCGAATTTATCAATTTCATCAGGATTCGAAAGGAAAACAGCTATTGAAGGGATCATTTTCCCATAAGTATTATATATTTCAAGGATTCTACCTGCAATCCATTCAAGTTTTTCTTCACTGTCTTTAGATTCAAATATTAAAGGTTTAGGTTCATTATCACTTTTACTTAAAAACGGCTTATACACGGCTTCCACTCCAGTTGAATGCCTATAGATTGTATTTGCGAGCTCTAGTAAAGTAGGACTCTGTCGATAAGAAGTGATTAAATCTTCTTTGGCATAACCAGGGATTAACTCCATTACTGAGTCCCATGAATTAATTCCGGTTTTAGTCATTTTCTGCATGATATCCCCAGAAAGAGTTACAGAGGAGATTATTGGATTCCCCATGCTGTGCATCGCCAGCAAATCTATCAAACTAAAATCTGTCGCCTCATCTATAGCAATGATTGCTTTGTTATTCTTTTTATATGCACTTAAATATTTGTGAGATGAATTTTCATATATTGTCTTAAAGACCCTCGCAATTTTCCGACCAGTATCATTTATAAAATACAGCAAAAATGCTTGTTCATCAGGATGAATTCTATTATTACCATCAGTTTTCACAAGTTCATTTAATATTTCTAAATCCCAGAACTCATCTTTTTTAGTCAGAATATTTTTTCGAAAATTTTTATAAACAGTTGGAATCCTGTTTAAGGTGATATTTTCAATCTTACCCACAAGTGGAGTGAAAAATTTCATAAAATAAGCAATTTGACCCAGCTCTTCATATTCATTTCTATTCTCAGCTTCAGGTATAAGTTCGAGTAAATCACGATCACGCTTATTCAATCTTGTTTTCTTATCATATTTTCCCAAAGCAATTTTTCTACATAAAGATTCCAATTTGGAATTAAGCACGTATTTATAATCAAATTCACGGCTAATATCATCATCTGAATTTTCATCTTCATCAAATATTTCTTCCTCTCCTACCTCTTCCTCAGCTGGCTGCCGCCACTCTTTTAATAAATTTTCTATTAAAATCCTCCTATTCTCATCTTCTTTTATCTCCAAATAAATATGTGCTGCAACTTTAGATTTTATTTCTCCATACCCTTCTGATATTTTTTGAAATTCTTCTTGATAGTTTTCATTCAAATATCTATACGTCCTAAACAAATCATTTAATGTCCTAATATCCGTTTTATCATATAGGTATCTTTGAATAGATTTTCCTAGCTGTTCCCAAATCAATCCATCCAAATCCAAATCTAAAATTTGATAAAATTTATTTATATGATCTTCTATGTAAAATGTCTTAAAGGACAGTATAAGGTTTTTTAATACGTCAGATGTGTTTTTAATAAGCGGTTCATCTTTGAACTTACCTCTATATCTGAGAAAAGGCCTCTTGGTTTCTGAATTGAAAAGCGTATAAGCTATCATTAATTCAGTTTTATGGCTATTCCATACTTTTACTGTTTCGCGCGTTGCAGTAAGTCCCTCCTCAACCATCGCTTCTCTTAAATAAGCTCTTAAAAGCTCATTCGGCGAGTAAAAGATCCAGTTATATGATTGTTTTGTCAAAATATCCAACTGCTCCTTAGTTAAGTCTGCAAACTCAATTAAGGATTGTGAAGTAAGAAATTTAATTCTCTGAATCAATGTGGTTGTTTTCCCGGTTCCGGGTCCTCCATTGATTATTAAATCACTGTCGAATAATTTTGAACGTCTAATTCTATCTTGAATTGGATCGAGAATCGGTTGCATACGCAATTTTGCATTTTCTCTAATGAAGCTTTTGGCGGCATCAAGATTTAATTTTTCTTGACCTAGAGCTTCCAACTCTTCCAGTAATTTTTCAACTTCTTCTTTATCTATTAGATCCTTCTTTCTTAAAGCAGAAATTTCACTCTCTTTTTCCTTAGTTGCTTTAAGTACTCTTCCATCGTTAAGCGCTGCAAGAATATCAGGATAAGGATGAATTTCTTCATCTTCTTTAACTTTCACTATAACATTTAAAGCCAATCGCTCTGTCAAAGTAGGTCGATAAGTTGACTTATTAATTACTGTAACATCAATTACTCCTCCTGGAGTATCATACTTATGTACTCCACCCTGACTTTGAATTAATATTGCACCAAGCTTAGAATCACGTTCGATAGGCATACCATCGCCTAAATATGTAGTATTAGGAGCCTCACGAACCTCAATTGGATTCCCGTGCAAATCCCTTCTAATCTCCACCTGTGTAGGTTGTTTTCTTACAATCCATAAAGTCAAGTCAAGTCCATTATAATCCGTTTTAAACCTTGCTATTGCCTCATTGTTGGCCCTTATACCTCTTTCATTTAGTCGATGTTTCCAAATGCTTTGCGCAATTTCAACGATATTTTCACTCATAATCCAATCTTTATTAACTGACTTCATTTTTATCAAAGGTTTAAATATACAAAAAATAATTTTCTAAATATTACAAGTTATGTAACAGTCTATTATGATTAGCATGCCTCAAATTCTTCTCTCACTTCAGCAAAATCAGGTCATTCCATTTTAATGTGACTCACTCTATAGATAAAATCCCAGGCCCTCGAACCTTCAACCATCAGACATCAATATGCGCTTCTGTTATCGGTATATAAAATTCAAGGACCGGGGATATTTATCGTTAAAAATTAATGCAGTAAGTCAAAGAATGATAATTCCTTACACCTTTCGGAAAACCTTAAGGTGTTTTAAGGAAATTATCTATTCTATTATTTATGAAAGCGCCGGCACCAGAGTTACGGAATAATACTCAATCCGATTTCTGCTGTAGCAAGACCGGCAGCCGCCAGATCAGCAAAAACCGGACTTTCATAGGGCAAGGTGCAACCGTTCACCTTTTCAGCCAGCGACAAGCAAAATTCAAACATCTCTAGTTCATCCATGTCAAACGGTTCTATAAAAAGAATTGCATGAATATCTTCTACCTTAATCGGCTCATCATGACGAATATTGCCTATAAGGATCCGTACAATTCCATCCCTCATGCGTAATTTCAGCTTTGACGGAATCTCCTCATACTTCACTGCTACACGATCTATTAACTTAGTAGTGGTATCTGAATCTACTCCGATCCTCTCTGTAAGCGAGCAATCTCCAAGTGTGGAAGGTTGCATATAATCCATGCCAAGATCTGCAATATTGTCACATATCGTACTTATATCTACACCATCATTAGTCAGAAACTTTACATATATGATACACTTCAGACTCTCGACATATATCCTATTTTGGGAGAAATGGAGAAATCTTTTCCCGCCTATTAACGTCTCTTTTCGATTTTCCTTTTTGGAAGAGTAATTACTGAAATCAATTTCGCCACATATTAATTTTATATCCCTCATACTCATTAAAGTCTTTCGTTAAAAAATTGGTCTAGAAAATTGAAGAATGATATATCCTTATACCTTTCGTAAAGACTCAAGGTATTAAAGGATATTATCTATTCTATATTTATGAAACTACCGGCGGCTGTGGCGCAATTCTCTGACTTGTATTCTCATAACCCCGCTATCCCTTTACTTCTGATCCTCATTTTCTTTCACCTGTGGAATAATACTCAAACCGATTTCTGCTGTAGCGAGACCGGCAGCCTCCAGATCAGCAAACACCGGACTTTCATAGGGCAAGGCACAGCCGTTTATCCTTTCAGCTAGTGACAAACAAAACTCAAACATCTCAACTTCATCCATATCAAACGGCTCGATAAAAAGAATTGCATGTATGTCTTCTGCCATAATCGGCTCATCATGACGAATATTGCCAAGGAGGATCCGTACAATTCCATCCCTCATGCGTAATTTCAGCTTTGACGGAATCTCCTCATACTTCACTGCTACACGATCTATTAACTTAGTAGTGGTATCTGAATCTACTCCGATCCTCTCTGTAAGCGAGCAATCTCCAAGTGTGGAAGGTTGCATATAATCCATGCCAAGATCTGCAATATTGTCACATATCGTACTTATATCTACACCATCATTAGTCAGAAACTTTACATATATGATACACTTCAGACTCTCGACATATATCCTATTTTGGGAGAAATGGAGAAATCTTTTCCCGCCTATTAACGTCTCTTTTCGATTTTCCTTTTTGGAAGAGTAATTACTGAAATCAATTTCGCCACATATTAATTTTATATCCCTCATACTCATTAAAGTCTTTCGTTAAAAAATTGGTCTAGAAAATTGAAGAATGATATATCCTTATACCTTTCGTAAAGACTCAAGGTATTAAAGGATATTATCTATTCTATATTTATGAAACTACCGGCGGCTGTGGCGCAATTCTCTGACTTGTATTCTCATAACCCCGCTATCCCTTTACTTCTGATCCTCATTTTCTTTCACCTGTGGAATAATACTTAATCCAATTTCTGCAGTAGCGAGACCTGCAGCCTCCAGATCAGCAAACACCGGACTTTCATAGGGCAAGACACAGCCGTTTATCCTTTCAGCTAATGACAAACAAAACTCAAACATCTCAACTTCATCCATATCATACGGTTCGATAAAAAGAATTGCATTGATATCTTCTCGCTTAATTGGCGCATTATGGCGAATATTGCCCAGGAGGATTCGCACAATCCCATCCTCCATTTGTAATTTCTGACTTGACGGTATCTTTTCATACTTCACTTCAACACGATCTTTTAACTTAGTTGCGGTATCCGGACCTACATCGGCTCTCCCTGTATAGAAGCAATGCTCACGTGCAGAGGGCTGTATATAATCCATGCCTAGATCTGCAATATTATCACATATCGCTCTTATACCTACATCATCATTAGTCAAAATCTTCACATATATGATACATTTTAAGCTTTCGACATACCTCATAATGTATGAGGAGGTAGTTGAATTTTTCCTCTTTATCGCTATCTCTCTTCGGCTTCTTATATCCGAAATGTAGTTGTTGAAGTTAATTTCACCACAAATTAATTTTATGTCTCTCATGCTAATTAAAGTTTATCGTTAAAAAATTGGTATAGAAAATTAAAGAATGATAATTCCATATATCTTTTAGTAAACTTCAAGATGTATGGATATTATCTATTCTATATTTATGATTGTGTGGAAGCTCCTGTGATTCACGCAAATTTCAATCTCATTGATAAAAGTTATCAGAATTTATTCTTTCATTTACCGCACTCTGACAACCTTTTCCTCATAATAGCGAAGCTGTATTTTAGCAGTGGCGAGACGAGTCGTTTCATCGTCAGCAAATATGGGGTCCTCGTATGGCAATGCACAACCATTGAGTTTCTCTGCTAGCCCCATACTTAAGTCAAACATTTCAATTTCATCCATATCGAACGGCTCAATCAAAAGGACGGCACATGCATTAGCCAGTTCTACTTGCTCACCACGATTCACATCACCCAGTATAATACGGACTACGCCTTTGCTTAATTCCAGTCTATTCTCAATAGGTACATCTTCATAATTTACGGTCACCATTCCGTTTATTTTTTCCCAAATGCCTTCACCGAGGTCAGGTAAATGCATAATAAGTCCGGGATTAAAATTACGATGATTCATAAACTTCATTCCAGACTCGCGAATGCTTTCCTTTATCATCTCAATATCCGCGCTTTGCTCATCAATCAGTTTTATGTACACAAAACACTTTAAATGATCGATACGTGCCACATTATTGAAGATAGTTTCCCAGGCTTTCCGTTCTTGCGGGGTTTTACATAATTTTCGCCAGTGTGACTCCGGCGGGTTATAAGTGCCAAAACTAATATCACCACATACAAATTTCACGTCTTTCATAGTAATTGCAATTTGAAAAATTAAAAAATTGGTTTGAAAATTGAGGAATGATAAATCCCTACATATTCCGATAAACCAGAATATGTAGAGATATTATCTATTCTATATTATGATTTTATGTGTGTGAGTCGAAATAATGTTCGCGTCTGTTTGCATCTCCATTTTTTTAATTTTTACTTTCTTGTATAGTTTTTTATAATGTCATTTTTTCATCGCCAAAAAATGACGAAAAAGGCTAGCAATCATTTAAGGAAATTTTCAGCAAGCTGAAACCGTCGATCCGCTTGGTCGTTCCATGCTTTTGTTCTGCGACATAAGAGTGCCCTTCAGATTTCCTTTCTACTTCCTACGATAAATTATCTTTCTTATTATTTGTGCGTATCGCAGAACCGCAATTCCACTTAGCGGACGACTATTTCTGGAAATGATTGCGTTTTAGATTACTCTTAATATTCTACTAGGCGCTTATTCATTAAGGCTTAATTTTAGAATTATTCTCCTACTAAAAGACCCGCGATAGTGGGTCAAATGTTCATAACCCCTTGCAAGGAGCGGAGCGACGACGCTGGGGGTAAAACATGCAAAAGAAAGTCGACCCTGAAGGGGTCGCACATTGTGTTCTTGTTTTCTATTTTACTCATAGCTCTAGGCTATTCTGTTCCACCACTTAATCCGCATGATTATTTCTCCATTAACGCTACACCCTTTATCCCTTTTCCACAATGAAAACAGCCGGTGGCTGAGGCGCGGAACTCGTTCCGCGGACTCGAAGCCCCGGCCCTAAACTCAAAAAAGCACACTATGAAAAATCAAAATTTCATCCCCTTATCATCCTCTCCATCTTCAGGAAGATGTGCCACACTTGCCAGTCTTGTGTAATTCACATATGCCTCCCTCGTCATAAGGCGTTTATCCGCAGGATTTAGGTAGGAGATTTTCTTGCCTGAATCCAGATAATCCGGGATAAGGAAATCTGTGGACATGTTGTCTGTGATATCCATTATCAGGTCAAATAATTCGACATCATTTACTTTCATCGGTTCCAGATACATAAGCGAACGGATAGAATATACACGGACTTCATTGCCCACAATTTCAAAGTTGCCTTCCGCGATTCTGATTAACTTTTCAGTCGGGAGTTGGTGTTTACAAGCATACTTATAAAAGCTGATTTCCGAGTCAGACCAGATCTTCTGAAATGTTAATTTGCCTAAGTCTGCATTTCCCATCCAGTTATGCTCACCGGGCTCAGTAATGATGAATCCCTCCTGTTCTCTCCCGATGTTCTTCATTAAATCAGCAGCCTTCGCTCTTATGTCCTTCACATGAGTACGGAGATGCACAATTGCCTTCACTGTATTGGCATAATAAGTCCTACCCAATGCTTTTGGAAGCTCATTTACAGCTTTCTCTTCCCCTGTGGCAGGATTTACGATTTTGGCGCCGGTAAATGTGTCTACGCTAATATCGCCTATTAAAATTCTTATTTCCTTCATGTAAAAATGTTTTTGTGACCGGTAATCTGGGCAGCATCGTTCTGCCGTTTCCAGATCCCAATCCTGTTATAAATACATACATTATTCGTAAGAACTCATAATGTATATATTTATAAGTGTGTGTGTGTGTGTGTGTGTGTGTGTGTGTGAACCATTGAAAAAGGGGTAAAAGGCGATACAGCACATTCATAAAAAGTGTGAAGGAATTATTGAATCCACTCCGGGATTACATAAATTGTTCGATTGCTTACCCCCAGTTTCTTCTCTCCGTTCATTCCACCATAGGCGGAAGAAGGGAGTTTGTGTATTGATTATTTTCACAACCAGATTAATGCTTTTAGCATAGAGTTATTTGAAAATACGATTAGAGTCATCTTTCTCCATAAAGACGAAGAAGGACTACTTACCACGTTTCCACTGGTCATCCTGAGTATGACTGAATGAAGTCTCGGCTTGTCGAGACCAATGGTCGTAAATCGACCATTGATGAAGGAACTGCGAGCTCCTGCGAGCAGCAAGTAAAATTTATATATTTATTTCTTTAGCAAAAAGTATTTGCCGTGAGGCGGCGCTCGTAGTTCCATACGCCACTCACTAAGCATTTAATGTTTATTTTCTATTTACTTTTTCCCATTGCTGGAAAAAGTAACAAAAAGATCTAGAGGCTTTCAAAGGCAATTCTCGGCTGTGCCGAGACCGTTGATTCGTTGATTATGCTCTCATCTCTGCTGAAAAGACTGCAGTTCTATATTACGAGCCAATACATAGTTTACGTTAAAATTAACCATCAACTCACAACATATTGCTGGTGAAAGCCTCGTTTTAAGTGCTAACAGTTGCTATGCTAAGACTTTAGTCGGTCATACTAGGCACCCTTTTAGGCTCGTTCTTATCATTTTGCAGGTTGCTTATTCTTTAATGTTTCACTCATGTCCGTTATTCATTGTAAAGCATCGCTCAATTCGCATTAAATTCGTTACAATTCGCGACAAATTCGCATGCTACATCGCATTAAATCACCCATCACAAGATCACCCATCACAAGATCACCCATCACAAGATCACTCGATCACTCATACTCCACCCTCCTCACCTCCACCGGCGCTCCATCCTCTTCTATTTCATACAGCCGCACGCTACCCTCATATACAGAGCCTTCGGGGAAAACGAGAATCTGCATCGTCGTCGTATTCAGCTTCCAAATCCGAAAATTCCAAGCAGGATTATGCAGGTATTGGCTGTCGGCTGCGTCAAAGAAATAGTAGTAATAATCATCAATATTATCCGAGATCAATATATCCACCGCGCCATTCATATTATAATCTGCCAGACTGATAATCGGCCGCTTATCCATTTGCGGAAGCGATAAAGACTGAATAAAAGCAGCATCCTTATATACCAGTAGCGAATCAGCATCAGTAGATAGCTCCAGACGTATATCACCCGAGCGCAGAACCGCTTCGTCAGGGTTCATAACACGCTCCCGGAACACAAGTAAATTCTTGGTCGAAACAGCTGTCCTGCGTATTCTCCTGATCATCCATGGCGGCACCGGATCACGCTCCGACCACAGCCCCAGGCCCTCCGTAAGCGCATGCAATTCCAGATCCGTCATATCCGCATCCTGATTATATTTTTTATAATGCCATGCCATCCCCGCCCTTAGCATCTCGCGACTCAACTCCCGGCCATCCTCCAGATAAGTAAAAGCCACAATCCTCTTATATTGATCGATATCCGTCACCAGAATCTCCACCTCTTCACCCGCCGCGAGATCGGTCAGGTAGCGCTTTGACACCTGATAAAAAGGCATTCCCCCTTCCGGCGCATCAATCCCCTCCATCCGTACCCGCACCGTCGTATTATCCGCCAGCATAAGCTCATAAGTATCCCCGTCAAAGACCTTCACAATCTTCCCCTGCATCCGTTCACCGGGATTCACTTGTGTTCCCACAACGGTATCAGGGCATGCAAATGCCTTTAAAACAATAAAAAGTACAATCGAAATCAGCTGCATTTTCACAATCTCTTATTTTATTTCTCGGGCCCCAAGGTAATTATTCCCTACCCTATTATAGAATATTGAATCTGCAATTTTTATGCTTTCGCAAATGTTTAAGTTGATCGCAAATAAGCCAACTGCACACAATAATAATTTGCTATCCCGGCACATAAGAGCAATTCCACCCACATTATGTATAAAAAGTGGAACTTACTCAATCAATTTATGCACAATACATCAATTAAAGTGTTTATTTTGCGCTTTAGTACATATATCATTTTCGGATGATAATTCAGACCTATTTTAAACCAATGAACTAAGAATCGGGTTAAAAGAGGTACTTGTGCACTGATTAATTTTATAAAACAACTAAAATTCCTATTCGCAACGAATAGATTAATTTCATAATACTAAATTTTCATTCAAAGACTATGAAGAAATATTTTACCGGCCAGTCAGATATTAATCATTTAAACGTTCCGGGACTGAAGATTCCATTTAATACTGCTTTCTTCAGCACACTGCTGCTGCTTATCGCAGGTTTATTTTTCAGTACAACCGCTTTCTCTCAGGTAACCATATTTTCTGAGAATGTGGGAAATCCACCAAGTGGGAATCCTAAAGTAAATGTCTATACCGGATGGGAGAATTACGGTGATGTTACTTATGAAGGTAATGCTGATGTTCGAAGCACCAATCCTTCATCTGGTTATCCTGATGCTAGTGGAGATGGCAACGTCTTTTTTACAGGTGAAAACAATGAGGTTTACTTTGAAATTATCGGTATTGACGCATCTGATTATACAGATATAAAGTTAAGTTTCGGACATCGTAAAGCTACCAACGCAAGTAGCAATGAATTACAAGTTGAAGTAAGTAGTGATGGTGTTAACTACACATCACTTTCATATTCAAGACCAACAGGTACTGGAACTACGGGCTGGCTCCTTATAGAGCCTGCTGGAAATATTCCATCTGCTTCAAACTTAAGAATACGTTTTACAAATCCAAGTACTGCTCCGGAATTCCGAGTCGATGACATCGTATTAACCGGTACTCCTGCCGGTGATGATCCATATCTGGTTGTAGGCGAAATCAGCGCCGAGTTTGGGAATATATGTCTAGGAGAAACCGCAGGGCCGGAAACCTTTACCGTAGAAGGAGATAATTTAAATGGAGATGATATTACCGTAGGACCACTGGCAGGATTTGAGTTTAGTCTGGATGACATTACTTATTCGAGCACAGTAGATATTACATACACCGCTCCTACATTAGCCAGCACGACCGTTTATGTGAAATTCTCTCCTACGATAGAGCAAAATTATGCAGATGATATCCCGGTAACAGGCGGTGATGCAGATGCGGAAGCATGCACATTGACAGATGCAGCAGGTGTTGATTCAGCTCCTACAGTAACGACGGGAATTGCGAGTAGTATAGGCATAGACGACGCAACCTGTGCAGGGACTATCGATGATGAAGGCTGTGACGCTGTTACTGCTTATGGAATTGAATATAGCACAACAGAAGATTTTACTCCCGGCACCGGAACGCAGCTTGCAGGAAGCAATCTAAATGATGGAGATTACGATGTAGAACTTACAGGCTTGGATGAAGGAACTACCTATTACTACCGCGCTTATGCTACAAGCAGCAAGGGAACATCTTATGGAGATTAGGAATCCTTTAAAACAGATGAAGATGATGGCAGCCTGCCTGCACCTGTAGCCACAGAGGCAAGCGACGTAACACAGACAAGCTTCCAGGCAAACTGGAACGCAGTATCAGGAGCTACTTGCTACTACCTCGATGTATATACAAAAGCTTCTGAATCAGATGATGTGGCATTCTGGGATTTTGAAGATGGAACCCAACAAGCAGCAGGCGGAAAAAATGACAATCATCTTGTTGATATTAATGGAGTAGGAACTTCAGGTACTTATACATACCCGCAAGGAACAGGTGGTCAGGGAACATCCGCTATCTCGACCAACGGTTGGGATGATGGGGCAGATTCCAAATACTGGGAAATTATCATCAATACGGAAGGATATTTTGATTTAACGCTTTCAAGTGTACAACGAAGCTCGGGCACCGGACCTCGTGATTTCAAAGTACAATATATGATAAGCGGAAGCGACTGGACTGATGTCCCTAACGGCGAAATTACCGTAGCGAATAATTATACAACAGGAGTACTAAAAGACTTGCCACTCCCTGAAGAATGCTCAGACCAGTCTGAATTACATATTCGCTGGATAATGACAAGCAATATTTCTGTTAATAATGGAACTGTCGCATCAACAGGAACTAATCGTCAGGACGATATCTTCGTTAAAGGATATTTGGCAGATTTTGAATTACAGGATGAGCAAGTATGTGCTACAGATTATGAAGCGACAAACCTTGATCCTTATGCAACATATTACTACAGAGTCAGAGCGACTGATGGTACTCATACCTCAGGAAATAGTAATGAAATCATCGTTGAAATGCCACTTCCACTGACCATGCTTAACTTTGAAGTGACAAGAAACAGTACTGCACGCACAGCAATCCTTAAGTGGAGTACAGCTGAAGAAGTAAACAGCAGTCACTTTGATGTTCTGAAAAGTACTGACGGTTTCCGCTGGGAAAAGATAGGAGAAGTAAAAACCAATGGAAACTTAAGAAGTATAAATAGTTACAGCTTTGTGGATCGCAATCCTGCCAAGATGAACTACTATCGCTTGAATTCGATAGATTATGATGGATATAGTGCATTGAGTGAAATCCGTTCAGCAGCATTTGACGGAAGTCTGTCCACGACATTCTATCCCAATCCTGCAAGCTCTTATCTGATGGTACACACGGAATCATCTTATAATAAGTATAGCATTATCAATGCATTGGGAGTGACAGAGACATCAGGAGTACTTAACGGAACTGAGACAAGGGTGGATATTTCCCAGCTTGCTTCCGGTATTTATTTCTTAAAGATTAATAATGAGGTTCAACGCTTTGTGAAGAACTAATCACAGAAAGAATTTAGTAAGTGGATGAAGGTCTGTGCCGTTATGGTGCAGGCCTTCTTTTAGTTAAGATTAAGGTCTAGGTTAAGAAGCATTAGATGAATTCTATTTCCTGTTTGCTATATTTGCGGAAGCATAACAATCTTTATCACTAGAGTATGGAGCTTTACTCCACCGAATATAACAAATCAAAAAACCTTATCCTGCTGGAAGACGGGAAAAGAGTAGCAGAGCTCATATACAATAACTGGTATTCTACCAATGCCAGAGCTTATACAGATCTACAGGAGTTTTCCATTACCAGGCAAAGTAGCTGGAAATCTACAACCACTCTCCATACAAAGCACAGAACTTACTTCCAATTGGACATCCAGTACCTCCCTACTACTGAAGCGATTATTATGGTCTTCAATAAACGGACAAACGAAGAATACAGAGTAAAACGTAAAAGTATTTTAAAAAATAACTATGGGCTTTATGACTCGCATGGGGAAAAGGTAGCACGTATAAAAGCAAGACAGAACTGGAAGAATCTCAAATACGACTTCAAGATAAAGGTTACAGATGAATTTGATAGAATTGAAGATAAGAACCTCTTTCTCCTTTTTCTCGTCTATGCTATAGGGCGACTTCTCAATCAAAAGAATTCAGGTGCAGTCTGAACCGGAAGCTGTCCTCCGAGTGCGCTTCGCTTCCTCAGGAACCTAGGCAGAGAAATAGCTTTATAGCCTCGGTTCCAGAGAGTGAGCAGTTCTAGTCTATTTATTCTTAATAGCGAAAAACCTGACAGGTTATTCAAATCAATACATCTCTTATTCGTTAAATAGAAGAGTATGGACTAATTTATTATCCGGAAAAAACTTAACAGGTTTCGCAGAATTTAATTAAAAAGAAGGGTAAAACTTAATAGTAACTTACTACGCGATTCCACTTCAATAGGTTTAATCATTTAAAAACATTTGAGAGACTGCAATGGCGTATGGCCACTTTACAACTTCACAATTCCCAACCCAATTCCCATAATTTCCTATCTTTACCACCGAATTAAATCAATACTCTTGACTTGTACACATGACATCATACTCCACAGATGTAAATAAATCCAAAAACACTATCCTCTTAGAAGAAGGGAAAAGAGTCGGAGAAATCATCTACGACAAGTATTTCACTGTAAATGCCAAAGTCTACACAGATCTGCAAGAGTTCAGCATCGAGCTCGATGGACCCTGGAGTGGAAAAACTATCCTGCAATCAATAGCGAAAAAGTATTTCATGTATGAGTTAAAACTCAAAGGCGGCAATGTTATTACAGTGTTTGAAAAATGGAAGGATAGGGTCTATTTTCTTAAAACCAAAAGCATCTTTAATGCTACACTCCTGCTCTACAATGAATACGACGAGCTTGTCGCCACTTTCAAACCTAAGCTCAACATGAAAGATTATAAGTATGATTATGAGATTGAAATAACAGAAGAGCTCAAAACCGCTGAAAAAGAAATTAAGCTCTTTCTTCTCTTCCTGGTTTACTGCGCGCAAAGATTCTTCGGTAAAAGAGAACAAAAAACCTCTATATAAGACAGTGATTAATTAACCAAAACGGTCAACCCTATTTAGGGAAGTTCAATCACTCAATCACTAATCTATATACTCTATCAGGTGCATCAGACGAATTCCTACAGCCAGCTCAAAGGAAAGATTTACTACAGCTCCTTCTCTGATTGTGTATCTTTCTCCTGTATTGGGATTAGGCAAACCGGTAGATTGAGGAATATAAATTTGATTGGAGAAATCGGGTGCTACCGTAAACTCTACAAATCCTCCCCATAATTCGCCAAAGCTCCAGTCGTATCCTCCGCTTACGATTAAGCCATAAGTGAAAGGTTTTACTATATCGTTAAATATCTCAAATCGGCCCAGGTCACGCATCACGTTATAATCAATGCGCCCTCCAAAGCCATAATACAATCTCCGTACAGAATTATCTATCGGAAAATACTGCTTCATATACAGTGCTAGAGAAAGATTCCCTAGTCTGGAAGGATAAGTCGTAGACGGATAAAAGCCACCGCCGGACATCGCACCACCACTGAATCGCTGGGAACTTCCCCTGATGTGATACCCAAAAGAAGCACCGAAAGAAAACTTTTCAGAGCTAGCAGTTTCTATGAATATATCTCCAAAATAAGCAGCCAGTAAAGCCCTGTTACCATCCATACTCCAGCTCTGCCGGTTTAAGGATGGACCACCCTTCAGACCGAAGGCATAAGACTGAGCCATCATATCTACTGAAAACAATAAAGCAACTACTGCGACAAGTATCCATTTGAATTTCATAATCCTTTTCTATTTATTATGTACCCAAATGTATGAATAAGTCTTCATAAACAGAAGTTCATTAAGACCTTAGTCAATCTACTCTGATATTTTCAATGCCTGCCCGGGATGGATCACGGAATCCGGCAGATTATTCAATTCGATCAGCTTTTCAACTGTCATATTGAATTTAGTGGCGATTTTATACAGTGAATCACCTTTCTGCACAGTGTAATATCTCGGATGATTTTCATCTCTATCCATTTGCATATCCTCCGGATAAGTAATTCCTTCATCGCGCGGTTCAGAACGAAGTTCACCGTACTCCAGCATTTCCTCTGAAATATCCACACTGATTTCACTATCCTTATTCAATGGCTGACTAGGTGCCTTGGGGAGAATACTCTCCTTTTCCGTCCGCAACACAGGACGCTCTTTGACAGAAAGACCTCGCAATTTAACACGTTCACCGATTGCCGGCTCCGTTCCCTCTTCCATTTTATTTCGCTTGTATAATCTGTCTAGTCTCAATCCGTATTCCTGAGAAATTGCAAACATCGTTTCTCCGGCTTGCACATAATGATATTTATTCTTGCCGCGATATGCTATACGCTTAGCCTGGATAAATACGCGACTTCCCGGCCTTAGGTCCTGGGTTTCTGAATAAAGATTCTCATTGTACTTCAATATCTTCTTGGCAGAAACGCCGAAGTCCATTGCCAGACTTCTCGGTGAATCTCCCTTCTCCACTAGTACATATTTGACATCATTCACAGAAAAAGTCTGCGGTTCAAATGCCTCTTCCATCACCCAGTCCAGATCTGAAACCGGTCTGTCATACTGGTACAGTTTATAGTCTTCAATTACTTTAATCAGGAGTTCAGCATAACGAGGATTGGTTGCATAGCCCGCTTTTAAAAGTCCGTAGGCCCAACCGTGATAATCCGTAGGATTAAGCCTGAACAGGAATCCGTATCGATAACTCTTATTGGGATCGCGGAGAAATTCCGATTGTGCGATATAACTATCCTCAGCGCTTTTAAACTTTCTGAAACAGGATTTTACAAGACGTCCTTTGCTATCATAATCATCATCCTTTTTATGATAGGTTCCACCGCTCCAGCCTGAGCCACATTTTATCCCAAAGTGATTATATGCCTTTGTCGCAAGTTCACTTCGACCGGCATTGGACTCGATAAGGCCCTGCGCAAGCTTAATACTCGCCGGCATCCCCGTACGCTGCATTTCCTCTACGGCAAGACTCTGATAGCGATTGATATAATCCACATAGGCTTGATTCTGAGCAGTGGACACTTGGCAAACTCCTGCCAGTAAAAATAAAAGTGCAATTATCCGCATTCCTGAATTAGATTTTTATGACTCATGGCTTTTCATATAACAAATATATATAATATATTTAACTTGTGGATGTTCATCTGTAATTTTCTTTAAATGTACGATGCCGGGAATGGTCCTTACTTCTCAATTTACCAGACAAAGGCGCGACAACAGCAATCTCCCCTCTTTGTCATATAAATTCAGGATATAGGCGGAAGACCTTAGACTATTCAAGGCGATTTCTCCTGTAAATTCCCCTTCCGCATGCAAGCGGCCATCCATTCCATACAAGCCGAAAGAAGCAATCCGATGAAAGTTCTCTCCCTTTACCCATATTCTGTCCCCGGCAGGTTGCGGATAAATCAGAAAGGAATCTTCAGATAAAACAGGCTCAATTGTATGTGTTTTATTCTGCTTTCGCAAATGGATAATATCGTATCCATCGGTCAGTTCTTCTTCCTCGTAGAGCTCTCCGTCGCATGTTCCGAAGACAACTATTTCCTCATCTTCGATTGCCAATGAGCGAAAATTACCGTTCCCCACATAAGGAATCAAATGTACTTTTCCCGTCTCTTCCGGACCGGATGCCTTAAATACACTATAGGAATTCACAGCAGGTACCGAGGAGATTTTCTCTCCCTTATACTGAAACTCTCCGATAAATGAAAAGCTTATCAGCAATCTTCCTTTAATGAGTTCTGCAGCGTAATAGTACAGGAAAGCATCCGAAGACAAGACCTGTGCATCCCTATATTTCCCATCTATATAATAGAACATGTAAATCCCGGAGCTTTCGCCTATAGAAACCGTCTCACCGGGCTTTGGATTCAGTCCTCCCATAAAATTTCCACCTACAATCGTCGTATCTCCGCTGATGATAATTCTATCTGCATAAGAAAGATAGGATCCGCCCAGGGAATAGGCGTGAAAGAGTCCGGTATCGGGGAGATATTTCAAAATCACCGGATCAGGATTAAAACCCGGATTATAAACTGTCCCACTGATTGTACTTATGCTGTCTTTAAATTCGCCGCATAGATATAAAGTATCTCCTCTCCAGGCATTATCACCTATGTGAAAGCTGCCCATATCATCCTGTACCTGAACATTTGCGTAAGCTAAATCATCCAAGGAATGCTCGATAAGGACAAGGGTCTCCTTCTCAAATTCATATTCCTCATCCGCGTAAAACTTCCCCTCGACAGAAAGCGGAAGAAAGAGCTTGTCATCTGAAATGTGCAGAGAATACGGGAGGCTCGCAATACCGCCCTCGTAATGCGTGATATCCTGAACGTTTAAATTATAATCGGTCTTCAAAATAAAAATTCCACTCGAGGCCGATGTATTTTCAATATAGTCGATATCGCCTATCTTCAGAGAATTGAGATAATTGCCCGTAATGAGGAAGCCGGAACCCGTGTCAAGGAGATGCCGAATCCGTACTTTTCCCGATCCCGAATAAAAAATTAAGTGATTTAATGGATATTTATCTATAATTGTCGTTTTAAACAATAGAGTAGCGCTTTCAGGATAGGAAAACTCGACTGATTCCCAGTTAAAGTAGCCATTTCCCTGCATTGAAATAAGGATTGTATCCTCGTAATGCAGCAGTTCCTGAAGAATCTGGTCTCCGTGACCGGCAGGCGCAGAATGAGATGTAAAACTTTGGCCGCTTAACTGTATTGTTAAAAGCAGGTATAAAAAAATATAGACAATAGGAATGCTCTGTTTAACTTTACACCACATTTTATAAAATTACACAAAATTATGATGTCAAGACTATCGTATCTTTTTTTCTTTTTCCTTAGCCTGACCATTATTGCATGTGGAGACAGTTCTGCGGTAGTAGAAACAGATTCTTCACAGGATGAGGAATTAAAGGCGATTAACTCTACTATCAGTAAAGACACCAGTGCAGCAGGACCTTATTACGACAGAGCTGCCTATTATTACAAGAACAGTCTTTACAAGCTCGCATTGAAGGATATAGACAGAGCTCTGGATCGCGATAGCACCGATGTGAACTACTGGATGATGAAGGCAGAACTATTGCTCGAAGACAATGAATCCAGGGATGCAATTGAGCTTCTGGAGACTGCTGTCCAGCGCTTTCCGACCTCGGATGCAGTGCGGATAAAACTAGCACATTTTCAGTTTATCGTCAAGCAATATCTACCCGCATTGACCAATCTCAATGAGGTGATAAAGAGAAGCCCTCAGAATCCTGACGCATACTTTGAACGCGGACAGATATATGATGAAGTCGGCGACACTGCCAATGCGATTAAGAATTACCAGCGAGTTACGGAACTGAATGCCGATCACCGGGATGCCTGGCTGGGAATGGGAGATATCCTGTTTTTCCAGGGGAATGAAGTGGCTGTTCAGCTATATAAGAACGCCATCGCAATCGACCCGGAGTATGAGGGTGCCTATCTTTCAATTGCCAATTTTTATCATCAGCATGACAAGCTTGATCTGGCCAAGGAGGAATACTTAAAAATAATTGAAAGTTTCCCGGACTATCCACCGGCATTTTTCAATCTCGGGATATTATACCTCGAGCAAGACTCGATAGATAAGGCCTATAACTACTTTAATAAAACGCTGGATGTCAATCCGACTAATGGCAACGCTTTCCTATACAGGGGTATATGTCATAGAGTTTCCGGCGATACTGAATCTGCGAGAAATGATTTCATGGAGGCACAGAAATATCTGCCAATGGATGATAATCGGCCAGCCCTGGAATTGGAAGCACTCCAATAAAACAATTATCGCCTTACGGACGTTAAACAGTCAATAAGATTTTATTAATTAACCGATTAAAAAATAATTATGGCAGTTTTAAAAGTAATTGAAGTATTAGCAGATTCAGATAAGAGTTTTGAGGATGCAGTAAGAACAGGTGTGAGTAAAGCAGCAAAGACTGTAAAGAATATTCGTTCAGCATACGTACAGGAGCATAGCGTTCAGGTAAACGACAACAAAGTGTCCCGCTATCGTGTGAATCTGAAGATATCATTTGCTGTTGAGGACTAAGCCCCCAACGGTTCTAAGAGTTAAAAACCTGTGTAAGCTTTAAGAGTTTATACAGGTTTTTTCGATTTTACCGGCCTCTCTCCTCAATTTCCTTCAATTATTTTTGCATAAGCTTACGCAAAAGTCTATCTTTGCAGCCCTAAATTATTTTATTAGTCTATTAAATCACATTAAACGTAGGTAACACATGCGTAATTATGAATTAACTTTCATCGTAGATCCCGTTCTGTCGAGCGATGAAATAGAAGCGACAGCAAAGTCCTACATCGACCATATAGTAGCTGCAGACAGCGAATTGGTTCATGTGGATGAGATTGGTTTACGTCAACTGGCGTATCCCATCAACAAGCGCACCTCAGGGGTGTACTACAGTGTTGAATTTAAGAACGAAACAGGAGAATTATTGCCTAAGGTTGAACTTGCAATGCGTAGAGACGAGCGCATTATGCGATTCCTTACTATCAAGCTTGACAAGTATGGTATCGATTATAATGCACGTAAAAGAGCGGGTGAAATTCCTACAATGAAGGAAAGACGCGCCCTTAACGCAGAGAAAAAGGAAGCTCTCGGCAGAGATGAAAGTCAAAGAAATATTGACGAAGAAGAATAGAAATAGTTTCACCCTTAAATTAAAATGTAATGGCATCAAGAGAAGATAGAAGGTTCCTCAGTAACCCAAAGTTAGGTAGAAAACGCAGTAAATACTGCCGTTTCCGTAAATACGGTATAAAGCACATCGACTATAAGGATTCAGAATTCCTTAAGCAGTTTGTGAATGAGCAAGGTAAAATTTTACCACGCAGAATTACCGGAAACAGCCTTAAGTATCAGCGTAAAGTGGCAGTAGCCGTTAAAAGAGCTAGACACTTGGCTTTACTTCCATACGTAACCGACTTACTGAAATAAAACTTATATCACTTTTAAAGAGATTAATCATGGAAATCATATTATTAGACGATGTCGAGAAGTTGGGTAATAAGTTTGACGTAGTTACCGTAAAAAATGGTTACGGTAGAAACTACCTTATTCCGCAAGGTCTCGCTCTTATCGCAAACGAATCAAACCTGAAGCGCCTCGGCGAAGTCAGAAGACGCGAGGATGAGCATGCTGAAAAGCGTCGCGACGAGATTGAAGCTCTGAAGGTATTACTAGAGTCCAAAGTTCTTAAAATCGGAGCCAAAGTCGGTTCTTCAGATAAGATCTTCGGTTCAGTAACCAACGTACAGATTGCTCAAGCACTTAAAGAGCAGTTTGATATCGATGTAGACAGACGTAAAATCAGACTCGAAGAAGAAATCAAAACCATCGGTACTTATTCCGCACCTATCGACCTTCATAAAGAAGTTGACGTTATAGTTAACTTTGAAGTAGTCAGCGAATAATCTATCGATTGAAGAAGCAGACCGGATAAATCGGTCGCAGATTTCTTGCACCAATAATAAATATCGGCGTGTTTTAGTAATAGAGCACGCCGATATTTTTGTATTTAGACAAACTGTCGTAACTTAATCGGCTGAAAAACCAATAAACTTATGAAAAGATTTATCATTCTAAGCCTCGTAGCCTTTTTAAATATTACGGCATTTCAGTCTGTTTCAGCACAGAGTGAATATCAGACAGGAATTGATGCTTTTTTAAAAGCGTATGAAACCTTCTCTCAGCAACTGCAACAAGAATTGGTAAATGCCAATGCTACCGCACTAGTAGAAACTTTCGCAGCTGATGAGAGCCTTACTTTTCACAACCTGAGAAAGGCAGGCGTATTTTCCGAAGAGATTGAGGAGCTGGCAGGAAATGCATTTAAGCACTTCTCATCCATTACAACTGTATTGGATGCAGATGAAAAAGAAGCTTTATATGCAGACATTTTCAATACTAAAGTCAACAAAGCATTTATAAATGCTTTCTCAGAGACTAATGTGCGCGCGATTAAAAGCAGTCTAAATGTCAAAGAAGCTTGCAATGAATCGATTCAGAAGCACCAGATGACTGCTTCTGCAGGAAAACTAATTGAATATATTGACAACCTGAGCTCAGGAAAAACTGCTTTCAATATGAATGAGTATTCTGCGGCAATTCTGAGATTCACATTCAACACGCTGGCATTACGTCTGGCTTGTCAGTAGGAAAGGCAGTTATTCAGAACGAAATTATTTTAAACTTGTATGTGTGGGCAGGACAGCGTCCTGGCTCTGCCCTGAACTTGTATATTATCCGGTAAGTATCCTGAAATTATAAGGTGCATCGATTTATTTGATAGAAAGAATTACAGTTCTTACCAACCTAAGGTCTGTCCTTCTGTTGTACAATCTGAAACAAATTTTCTCACTTGTTCTTTAAATCTTTAAAACCATGTCTGCAATTAATTTCAAAATGTGGCGTCATGCACTTACGACAATCCCCCGTATCGAAAAAGAAGAATGGGTAAAACTGGATGTCGTCTCCAAGTGGTTAATTTCTACACGCGCTTCTGTGTTTATCATGACCGCGATCTCGAGTATTATCGGAGGAATCATGGCACTTAATCACGGTACTTTTATCGTTTCCAATTTCATTGCTGCTTTTCTCGGATTAATATTTGCTCATGCTTCCAACAATCTCGTCAACGACTTGACTGACTCAGCAAAAGGAATTGATAAAGACAATTATTTCAGAGCACAATACGGACCACAACCTATAGAACACGGCCTGCTTTCAAAGAAAACTATTTATAATTATCTTGCAGTTTCACTCACAATCGCCATTCTCTGCGGTGCTTATCTGATATGGCAGACCGGTATAACAACCTTTTATTTCTTCCTGATTGGATTGTTTTTTCTACTGTTTTACACCTGGCCTCTTAAGTTTATCGGACTTGGCGAGTTAACAGTTATAGCGGTATGGGGACCTCTTATGGTCGGTGGTACATACTTTGTCACGACGGGTGGACACTGGAGCTGGCCGGTTATGATTCTGGGATTAATATATGCAATGGGACCGACCGCGGTAATCTTTGGAAAGCATATTGACAAAGCACCAGAAGATCGCAAAAAGAAGGTATTCACCCTTCCTGTAATTCTCGGTGAGACTGCTTCGCGATATATCATTATCGGTGCCTGGATTCTACAGTATATCTTTTTAGGATGGTTGATTTATATCGGATATTTAAGTTTTGTCGTTGCAATTGTTCTGTTTTCCATACCGATGTTTATAGATGCTGTTAAAATCTATCTCAAGGAGCGCCCCAAAGAAAAGCCGGAAGGCACGATGGGACTGGGATGGCCTCTTTACTTTGTAAGGACTGCTTTTGTTTATAACAAGCGTTTTGGGATCCTTCTGGTGTTGGGTCTTATCATCGACCTGATTGTCAGAAAGATCGGCCTATTATAGAATTCGGCTAAAATAGGTTTTTCGTTCGTTTTATAGTAAAATATTAAATATTCTCCTGTTTATTATCAATAATTCGCCTAAAACGGTATTATCTATTGGTTCTACAATTTGCCGTAACATGAGATAAGGAGGTATTTTATATTTCCGGAATATTCCTTAACTTAGTAGTTTATTTCGGTTTACTGATTTTGGTATTCAGAATGATAATAGCCGTTTACTATAAAAACGGAATACCCTATAGACAAAGAAATTTCATTGTTAATTATAAAATACATAGAAGAATAAAAGAAAGATTTATGAAAGACAACACATCATTACAATTACCAATTGAAGTTCAGGATGCAGAAGACTTTCTTCCAATTCTTGGAACTGATTACGTAGAGTTTTATGTAAGTAATGCCAAGCAGATTGCACATTATTTCCAATCTGCATGGGGCTTTCAGCCATTGGCATATAAAGGCTTGGAAACCGGTTCAAAAGAAATCGTTTCCTACGTGGTTAAACAAGGGAAAATCACCCTGGTACTTACAAGCCCATTAGTAAAAGGAGGTGATATCAATCGACATATAGATTTACACGGAGATGGAGTTAAAGTTCTTGCTCTCTGGGTGGACGATGCCAGAAGTGCCTGGGAAGAAACGACTAAGCGCGGTGCCAAGTCCTATATGGAACCTGAAGTGATTGAAGATAAACATGGCAAAATTGTACGCTCCGGGATATATACCTACGGAGAAACTGTACATATATTTGTTGAAAGATCAGCCTATGACGGGCCGTTCATGCCCGGGTATCAGCCTTGGAATCCGGCATATCAACCCAAGGAAGCAGGACTGAAATACATCGACCATACAGTAGGAAACGTGGGTTGGGGTGAGATGAATACCTGGATTAATTTCTACAGAGATGTACTAGGATTTGGACAGATTATTTCTTTTGATGACAAGGATATTTCGACGGAATATTCCGCGCTGATGAGTAAGGTTATGGCCAACGGAAATGGAAGAATCAAATTCCCTATCAATGAGCCGGCAGAAGGAAAGAAACGTTCTCAGATTGAAGAATATATCGATTTCTATAATGGAGCCGGAGTACAGCATCTGGCACTGGCAACTGATGATATTATCGGCACAATCCGCGAATTACAAAGCAGAGGTGTAGAATTTCTTACCATCCCTACTAACTACTACGATGATCTTGTAGAACGAGTAGGGCCTATAGATGAAGATGTGTCTGACCTTAGAGAACTCGGAGTACTAGTCGATGTGGATGATGAAGGTTATCTCCTTCAGTTATTTACCAAGCCTCTCGGAGTAAGACCGACTATGTTTATCGAGATTATCCAGAGAAAAGGAGCCAAGTCCTTTGGGAAAGGTACATTTAAAGCACTCTTTGAAGCGATTGAAAGAGAACAGGCGCTTCGCGGAACGCTGTGACAATTGACAATTATCAATGAGTAATGAACAATGAGTAATGAACAATGAATAATGAATAATGAATAATTAACAATGGATAATTAACATTGTAAATGTTTCATTGTCTCTTTTCTAGTGTTGATATATAAGAATAAGACTGCAAGAACTGCTTGTGGTCTTTTTCTTTTTTGATAATTGTGCTATTTATGGTTCGATTTTATGCCAATTATCACGAATTAAAGCGAATTCTATGCGAATTGTCGCTGCTTTGACAACCAAATATCTTGCAGTTGTAAAATATAAGCATAATAATCCCCTTCCTTTTATTATCTCCCACATCCTATTATCTTTGGCTTTCAAATTTTTTAAGCGGATTCTATGGCCAGACCTATTATCAGAAACTACCTTCATATCCTTTTCACAACCAAAGGACAGGAAAACCTTATAATTCCTGAGCATGAAGAAAGCATAAACGAATTTATCTCCGATATCTTCAAGAGTTATCAATGCACTATTCTCGCAATGAATATTCAGGAAAATCACATTCATATCTTATGCGATTTATCGAGAAATGTGGGGCTGGCTTATCTTATTCGGGAAGCAAAATCCCGCTCTTCCAGACATATTCAGAAACTAGGGCGTGAAATGTCGGGCTTTGACTGGCAAGATGGCTACACCGTCTTATCCGTAAGTCACAGTGATGTGGAAGAATTAAAAGAGGACATTAACAATCAGACTGATTACCATAAGACTCATAGCTTCGAAGATGAGTATATGGCGCTCCTTGAGAAGCATGACATCAGGTTTAATAAGCTATTTCTCTGGTAACTATATCTAGTGATTTGGCAATTTAGTACTATCGCTAAGAGATAGCATTGAATATGTCACTAGATTATTCATTACAAAATCATTCATAGCTAGATTCCGCCATGGCAGACAAGCACCCATCACTAGATTCCGCCAGGGGCGGACAAGCACTCATCACTAGATCACCAGATAAAAAGGCTTCAGTCTTTTACCGGTGGCTTCGATGGTCTTACCTCCACCTTGGACGGTAAAGTGCGCGGATTCATCCTCAATAAGTCAACTACCATCTGCCCGATATCTTCCGGCTGAATTTTCCAGTCATCCTTATCACTTGGTTCGTGATTATTAAAGTGCGTTTTCACCGAGCCCGGCATAATCGTCGTCACTTTCACATCATCATTGCGCACATCGAGCATAACAGCCTGAGAAAACCCTACTACTGCAAATTTACTCGCATTATACGCCGCTCCACCTGCAAAGAAATTGGTTCCGGCCAGGCTGGCAATCGTGAATAAATACCCCTTGGAAGCTTTCAGATACGGCAGACCTGCCTTGGTTGTATTGAACACTCCGGTCACATTAATATCAATCGTATCGGCCCACTGCTCCTCTGTCATGTCAGCAATATTAACGAAGTTTCCTACGCCCGCATTGGCGATGACGACATCGATTTGACCCCATTTTTCAACAATCCTTGCAACTGCTGCCTCCTCAGAAGCCAGACTGCGCACATCACTCTCCAATCCCAGAATATTATCCGGATTTCCATCAAATGCTGATATTGCTTCATCTGCCGCTTTCTGCGATCTACTCGTAAAAGCAACCTTCATTCCCATGTCGAGAAGCGCCTGCGCAATCCCTTTTCCTATCCCCTTGGTACCGCCCGTAATATAGGCGACTTTTCCTGTAAAATCTCTTTTCTCCATACCTTTGAAACAGCCGATACAGATACTTGTTCAGCTTACGCAAATGTTAACCCGCAATATTTATGATTTTATAAAACCAAAGAATAATCTTCTCTTTATCAGAGAATTAGATGATAATAGTCAAAAAGTTTATTCCCCAGTTCCGGGCTATGAGATGCGCTATCTCAGCCCATACGAGTCCAGCACCTCAACAAAGGCTGCGTCATAAGTTTTAACGTAATTTGGTATAATTAAGTCCCTTAAAACACGGATAAACTCCCCTTTCATTCTTCCGGGCGGTTCCAGTAAAATTTGTTTTAATCTATCATAATATTCTCCGGGCCGGTACAAATGTACCTCCTGAAGTTCCGGTGGAATTATCTCCGGATAAGAAAGCTTATCAGGCAATAAGGGATAAACTCCATGCAAAACAGCTTCCCAGACGCTGATCCCAAAGAAATCATGCAGAGAAGTTACCGGTATCACATCAGCCATCTGTAGAAATCCGAGATATTTCTCCCTGCTTTCAGCATATCCCCAGTGCAGAATACGCTCAGCGAGCCTTTCATGTGCATCCGCAAATATTGACGGGCTTTCTCTATACGACTCTCCCAATACAATCAAGCAAAAATCTACCCCTTCTTCCTTTAACTTAAACAATGCCTCAAAGAATTCTTGAGGGCCCTTATCGTGTTCCCAGCGGTGATTCCACAGTATTACAGGAATCTCTGATTCTTCAGCTCTTATCTCCGGCAGATTTTCCAGGGGAATTCCCGGGAAAACAACTTTGCTTTTTGTGGCTATTTCATGCAGTGAAGTGACCTCGGTATAATCAGGCAATCGCTCAAATAATTTCCCCGCACCATCCAGAAAACTATCGCGGTTGTACACAGAATTCCACCAGACTGCATTTGCCGTAAGGCAGGAAGTATAATTGAGAAAAGCATAGGTAAAATCCTCTTCTGCCCGGTCGGGATAGGCAAATTGATTCTCGTGTATATACAGGATTATCGGCACATCTTTGTAGTTATAAAGACTCTTGAACAAGGGCAGGTCTATCATCCCGCTGATAAGTAAAACATCAGGCCTTGGTGCTTTATTTACTTCGGCAGACAGATGCAATGCACTGCCTTTCATCCGCCACTTCCAGAACCGTCCCGCCATGGAAAACAGCCTGATGCGATGCTGAGAATATCGCATGAGATTATCTGCCCACAACTTGTGACTTCCGGTGTAAAAAGGCTCCAGTAGATATATGTTCAGCGATGAAGGCATGATATTTCATCCATTATTTGTCGAAAGATAAGAAAAGAGAAAGAAAAATGAAGAAGAAAAAGTGGAGGATAACGGAGTCGAACCGATGACCTCTTGCATGCCATGCAAGCGCTCTAGCCAGCTGAGCTAATCCCCCATCGCAATTATTGCGTAGCAAAGTTAAACTATTCTTTGTAAAACTCTATGGAAAGCAATTTTCTTTTTCTGTACTTCTCTTATCTTTGCCCAAATTAAACGATACAACATGCGCATACTACGATTTATCCCGCTTCTTCTACTTTCCCTGGTACTTACAACCGGTTGTAATGTAAAAAAAGGAGTTCAAGTTGTCGATCAAAGACAAGTGGACACATTGGCACATTCTCTTTTATGGAAAATTGAAAAAGACGGACTCGATGCCCCATCATACCTTTTCGGAACAATTCATATTATCCCGGCAGAAGATTTCTTCTGGCCCAATGGCACTTTATCGGCATTTGACGAAAGTCAGCAAGTAGCCTTTGAAATCGATATGAATATCATGAGTGATATGTCAGCAATAATGCGCGTGCGAGATCAGATGTTTATGCCCGGAGATACGACCTTAAGAATGCTTTATAGCGAGGAAGATTACAAGCGGATAAATGATTATTTCAATGCGCAGGGAGTGCCGCTGATGTTTATGGAGCGCATTAAACCGCTCTTCCTTTCTGCCATGGTAGGCGTGGATGGAGCCGGGCAAAACTTCATGGAAAATGACCGCATAAAATCTTATGAAATGGAATTGCAGAAAATGGTCGATAATTCCAGGAATAAGGATGGTAGCAGCAAGGCTGTAATGGGTCTCGAAACCGTTGAAATGCAACTCTCCAAGATTGATAAAATTCCACTGGCTGCACAGGCAGAAATGTTATTGTCGGCGATTATCGTTGAAGAAGAAGGCGGTGGACAATTTGATGGGCTGGTGAAAATTTACCGCAGCCAGAATATCAATGCAATGATTGCGGAGGTTGAGGAAGCAGAAGATATGGGAGAATTCAGTTCTGTACTTCTGGATGACCGTAATCAAAGTTGGATTCCGGTTATCGATTCTCTTGTACATGACAAACCAACTTTTATTGCAGTAGGCGCTGCACATCTGGGTGGTGATCAAGGAGTAATCCGACTACTTCAGAGGGCAGGTTATACGCTGACTCCCCTTTCGGCAAAAGAAAATTAAGTATGATTTAAACCAAGCTACGCAATTTATTCCTATATTCATCTTTGACGCATTTAAATTAAAAGATAAGAGAAACAGGAAAAATCAGCCTACTTTGGTGTTTTAGTGGAGATATTAAACAAAATAAAACAGTTTATACCCGGGACGCACTGGATTTTCTCATACAGTAAAAGGAAATTCAGCGGAGACTTATCCGCTGGACTTACTACCGGACTGATGTTTATTCCACAAGCGATGGCTTATGCTATCATTGCAGGAATGCCACCGATTTACGGTTTATACGCCGGAGTAATTCCACTTCTTATATTTCCGTTTCTGAGCTCATCCAAGCATATATCCATAGGGCCTGTAGCAATTGACATGCTGATTATATCGGCAGGTATGATTGCAATTGCAACTCCCAATACACCTGAATACGTAGGTCTTGTCATTATCCTTACATTGATGACAGGACTGTTCCAGCTTTTTATGGGATTTCTAGGCCTTGGCTCAATTCTCAATTTTTTCTCCAGACCCATTATTGCCGGATTTACTTTTGCAGCTCCGATAATCATTGCATCCAGTCAGTTGTCCAATCTGCTCGGTCTCGAACTATCGCGCTCCGAAGATATTCTGATTCTGCTCAGAGAGGTTGTTGAGAATATTCAGGATACGCATTTACTGTCTCTTGGCTGGGGTCTCACTGTCATTGTACTATTATATATTTTAAAGAAAATATATCCAATATTCCCATCCAGTGCCGTCATTCTGTTTCTGAGTATTTTTATTGCATATTACTTTAATGTTGAGGAACTCGGTGTAAAACTGGTCGGTGATATACCCAAGGGACTTCCTACTTTCAGCATCCCGGGAATCAACGATTTCCGCAAATTACTAACCACAGCAATCATTTTAACCCTGATACAATTCATGAATGTTGCCGCCCTGGGAAGGACATTTGCCAAAAGGCATAAATATATCTTTGATACAAATCGGGAAATAACTGCAGTGGGTGCAGCAAACTTCTTAGGTAGCTTCTTTAAGGCTATCCCGGTTTCTGCGAGCTTTTCAAGAAGCGCAGTTGCAGAACAATCCAATGCACGTACTCCTTTCCATAATTTCATTACCGGTGTTGTAGTAGTCGCGGCATTACTGTTTTTAACTCCTGTCTTCTATTATATGCCGATGACGGTTCTTGCTGCCATCATTATCGCATTCATCATAAAGATGATTACTCTGCGTGAATTTAAAACCCTATTCAGAACTAGTAAAACAGAAGGTATTATTGCTGTTTCTACTGCCGCCGCCACTTTATTTATAGGAATTCAAGAGGGGATTTTCCTGGGTGTTCTCGCATCATTGTTAAAAACTCTCTATCACTATACCAGACCTCACGTTGCAGAACTCGGTCTCGTTCCGGGAACGCGCTTATTTATGGATATAGAAAGGAATCCGGATGCACATAATATCAGAAATGTTCTGATAATACGAGTTGAGGCCTCTTTTTCCTATATCAATGCCGATTATTTCAGAGACGTAATCCTGTCTAAAAGCAAAAAAAAGAACAAGAACACCGAGTATGTCATTATTGACGGAAGCACGATTAACACAATGGACAGCACCGCAATTGAACAGCTGGAAATTATGGTTTCAACGTTACGTGGCTGGGGTATGGACTTGTATATCACAGGCCTGCGCGGGCATATTCGCGACATTTTAACTAAATCGGGCTTTGTAGATACCTTAGGTGAAGACCACTTTTTCCGTGAGCCACATGAAGCCGTTCAATATCTCCTTAAAATCATGGATGAAAGACGCCTGGCTAACTATAAAAAGGTGATTAAGGGAGAAGAGATTGAGGAGGAGGAGTAAGCTTACGCAAATATCATCAGAACCTCGGAGCATACTCTGTTCTCACTACTCATAGGCATACATTTTACCATCCAAAGCATCAAATCCATCCCAAAAATCGTTCTACTTCTAATTAATGCTTATTTTAAGCAATCATTAATAGTATTTAATAATTGTCATAAAGTACATTTCCTCATAAATGAAGCACAAATACTCCATTTCTTTCTTTTTATTATTTGTAGCAGCTCTCTTTCTTGAGAGTTCCGGTAGCTTGTATGCGCAACGGCCGTTTATTACAGTGTGGAAAATTGATTCACCAGGAGCATCAACATCAAATGCCATTGTTATCCCCGCACACGGAGATTTTAATTATAGATGGGAACTTATCGATGATCCATCTTTTTATGGAAGAGGCACCGGTACTGACATCACGATACTTCGTGCCATGCCTAGTGGAAAATATCGGCTAGAAATGACACCAACCGGGAAAAACCCTTTTCATAGAATTCAATTTGGAAATAAGTATTCAGAGTATAATGATAAGGATAAACTCATGGAAATAGAACAGTGGGGAGACGTAGAATGGTCTTCCTTTGAATATGCCTATGGCTCACTGACTTTTAATAGGAATTGGCCAATTCCCACTGCAAACGGAACAAGCAATATGAAAATCACTGCTAATGATACACCGGATCTCAGCCGTGTAGAGAGCATGAAAGCAGCATTTGCAGGATGCAATCTCGGACCTGAACCAGCTTCGCGTATAGAAGAATGGGACGTGACCATAGTAAAAGATATGTCCTTTATGTTTTTTGGAAATGAAGATTTCAATCAAAACATCAATCCCTGGGATGTAAGCAATGTGGAAGATATGTCCTTTATGTTTGCTCAGTGTTATTATCAGAATATTGACTTAAACAGCTGGGACGTAAGAGGCGTAAAGAATATGTCATACATGTTTTATGAAAATGGCGAATTTAATAGTCCACTTGACAACTGGAATGTGGCTAATGTAAAAGACATGTCTTATATGTTCTATTATAACAACACTTTCAACCAAGATATAAGTAACTGGAATGTCAGCAATGTAGAAAGTATGTCCAACATGTTGTATGCGGCACTAGACTTTAATCATGACATCGGGAAATGGGATGTAAGAAAAGTTGAAGAAATGAACAATATGCTTGTTTTAGCAACGTCTTTTAATCAAAATCTAGGAGGGTGGGATCTAAGAAGCGTTAAGGCAATTGGAATAGGATTATCGGGAATTGACTGTATTAACTTCGGCCTATCATTAAAAGGATGGTCTGAAAAATCAACAACCAACAAAGGTGCTTCACTCATGTCTATGGACCTTTACCTGCATTATGACGATTTAATATACCGCAACCGTTTACTACAACTCGGCTGGTATATTTCCATAGAAAACTTCGGAAATTGCACCAATGAAATCAGATTCCCCTATACAACAATATGGAAGACAGATAATGAAGGCGCGAGTGGAGACGATCAAGTAATTATTCCCGCAGAGGGGACGTATTTTTATTTCTGGGAAAATATTTCAGAACCATGGATTAATGGCTTCGACATTGACTCCAATAGTATTACTATTACCTTTCCAAAACCGGGAACCTATAGAATTTTAATCACCCCAAAAGATACTAATCCATTTCATAGAATTGATCATGGAGCTGAAGTCAACGATAGGAATAAACTTCTTAAAATTGAGGCCTGGGGTGCTGTAAAATGGTCATCATTTAAAAATGCTTATAAAAATTGTGAAAACCTTGTGGTAGAAACGAAAACCTCACCTATTTTAAATGATGTAAAAAACATGCAATCTGCTTTCCAAAACACTCGTATAAAGGAAATAAACCTCTTAGAATATTGGAATGTCTCAGAAGTTACCGATATGGCATATATGTTCAGCGGAACGAATAACTTCTCACAAGACATAGGTCGATGGGATGTAAGAAAAGTACAGGAAATGTCCGATATGTTCTCTCATTCTATCTTTAACGGAGATATAACATCATGGGATGTTTCCAATGTAGAGAACATGAGCAATATGTTTGCTTTCAATGATAAATTCAATCAGGATATAAGCGTTTGGGATATGAGTAATGTAATCGATATGTCGGGAATGTTTGAGTCTGCCGGCAGATTTAATCAAGCGATAGGCAATTGGGATGTAAGTAATGTTGTTGACATGGATAATGTCCTAAGAAATGCAGAGAAATTCAATCAGAATCTTGGTAAATGGACATTGAGGAACGTCACAAAAATTGGCCTTGGAAATAGTGGTATAGACTGTGACAACTATACATCTACTCTTGAAGGCTGGGCAATCAATTTTGAAAGCAGGGAAAACATACAAGTCAATGCCGATAACCTGAAATATGATACCGGAATTACAGATGAGTTCAGGTATAAACTTTTATCGATCTTAAATTGGGACATCCATGGTGATTTTGAAAGTCTTTGTTATGAAGTAGATCCCTATGCATTATATCCCAATCCGGCACACAACTATCTCATCATTGAAGGGCTGAAAGGCAGTGAGGATATCCGTTTACTGGACATCAATTCACGCCACGTAGATTCATTTGTGGCAACTAGAAATAAAGCAATACTCGATATCAGCCACATCCCTTCAGGTCTGTACTTTCTTAGAATTATCTTTGAATACAATGAGGTGCATTACGAGAAAGTGATAATTCATTGAGGAACCCAGTGAGTATCTTCCCTTCACCGGGTTCAAGCAACAAAAATCTTTCCTTTTAAAACATGATAAGCTTATGCGTACTCAGTCGGAATTTCCACCTCTCCAAGAAGAGTTCTGTGAACCGGGCATCTATTGGCAATCTGTAGAATACGGGTTTTCTGCTCTTCCGGAACATCCAATTCCAAATGCACAGTTCTCACGAAATGGTCAACCTTCTTAGGCTTACCTTCTTCGTCGACCCCATCCTTTTTAAAATGGTCTACATCCACTCTTATTTTGCCCACTTCCCAACCTTTCCTATTGACATACATACGCAATGTAATTGCCGTACAAGCCGCCAGACCGGCTCCAACCAGCTGATACGGGCTTGCGCCCACGTCTTGTCCACCCAATGAAACAGGCTCGTCAGCAACAAATGCATGTTTGCCGGCTTTTACTTCAGTTCTGTAGTTATCTGCATCCAAAACAACTTTAACGCCATGAACGCTATCATCAGCTTCTTCAAGCTCAGCAAACTCAACATATCGGCTAGACCACTCATAAATCACATTAGCGATATACCTTGCTTGTTCCTTTTCCAGAATCAAATGAGACATCCCGTCCAATGACAAAAAGCTCTTGGGATGATGCAGGGATTTAAATATTTCTTCTGCATTCTTTATATCTACAATTTCATCCTCAGGTGAATGAGTTATGAGAACTGCTTTATTCAGCCCAAACAAAAGCTCTGAAGTGTTTTGCTTTTTTATATCATCAAGGAACTGCTTTTTTATTTTCATCTTATTGATGCCCAGCTGCACTTCAATCGCCTCATCTTCACCCAGATCCTCCAGATTATCAGGCAAGAGATGTGCTACATGCTCAGGTCTAGCGGGCGCACCTATCGTCGCTACTGCTTTAACAACATCGCGTTGCGCAGCAGCCGCCAGGACAGCAGCTCCGCCCAGCGAATGCCCAATAAGAAGTTGTGGAGGCATTCCTTCCTCTTCCAGATAATCGATAAAGGCAAGAAGGTCCTCAACATTTCCGGAGAAATTAGTATCCTCAAAGACTCCTTCACTGTCTCCGATTCCCGCAAAATCAAATCTCAATACAGCAATACCGCGTTCAGCTAGCATTCTTGAGATGCGTTTAGCTGCGTGACTATCTTTTCCGCAAGTAAAGCAATGAGCAAATACAGCATAAGCCTGGATATCTCCAAGAGACGGCCATTCAATTACTCCCGATAATGTCTCACCGGAAGGATTATCAATTTCTACTCTTTGTGAAATCTTCATATTAATTTTAATTTAAAGAGTCGATGGACTCCCTGTAAATAACCGCGGTCAATACCTGCCCTACCGCACGTAAAGTAGCTTTGTCAATAATATCTATATCATCATTCACCGTATGCCAATGCTTGAAGAATCCCGTTTCGGTATTAGGGCGTTTATCGATGATATCTATGCTCGGGATTCCGGCAATCGTATTGACAAAATAGTGGTCGTCAATGACGCCACCTATATCTTCTTTCTGAAAGAAATTTCCATATCCCATCGCGGAAGCAAGACTCCATATCTTGTCCAGAACAGATGGTGCATATCTTTTACTGAAGCCCTCATATTTAAACAGTGCATTCTTCGCTCCGACCATATCTAGCAGGATTCCGTATGAATAAGCTGTTGCAGGACGTGGTAAGTTCTTTGACCAGTATTGCGAACCATAACACCAGGTATTAGGGTCGTTGCCTTGATGTTCTCCCTGGTCTTCCAGATCAAAGAACACAATATCTACTCCGATATCTGCCGGATTTTCCTGCATTACACGCGCGATCTCCAGTAAAACACCCACTCCGCTGGCGCCGTCATTGGCACCGGGGACGAATTGATTTCTGTTATCAGCTACCGGGTCATTATCTGCAATAAATCTACTATCCCAGTGTGCCATCAAGAGCAAGCGCTTCTTTGCTTTCTTATTATAAACTCCCGTGATATTGTAGCCCTGCATATCCTGCCCGAGATAGTTTCTGGCAGAAAAATTTTGAACCTTGGTTTCCAAACCAAAACGCTGCAATTCTCCCACTAGGTAATCCCTAGTTTTCAGATGTGCTTCAGTACCCGGAACTCTGGGACCGAATTCCATTTGCTTTTCTATAAACATATAGGCAGAATCCCTGTCAAATCGTGGAATATCGACGGTCTTCGCCTCTTTCTTCTCAGTATCAACTACTTCTTGCTTTCCTTCACTACCACATGAGGCAATTGTCACGATCAGAACAGCAATTACTAAAACCTTGCTCAAAAAGGATAACTTCATAAATCCGATTCAGATTAACTTTGATTAATACACATTTCTATTCTTAAAATGCGGCAAACCCGATTGTTTAACCCTGTTGCCATTCTGTGCCACTTTCGCCATCTTTAATAACGATGCTGGCCTCTTGTAAACGGTCGCGTATTTTATCCGCAGTTGCCCAGTCCTTGTTTTCTCTCGCCATCTGGCGAATTTCAATAACCAGATCCATCACAGTATCCAATGTTTTCCCAGATCCGGAATCAGTTATTGATTTCAAGCCTAGAACATCTTTGACCATTCTCTTCATAAACGCCTGTGTTTCAGCAATAGTTGCAGTAGAAACCGTATCCGCGGAAATGTGGTTGTTTTTCAAAGAGTTGACAATCTTCACAATCTCAAATAAAACTGCAAGAGTCTTTGGCGTATTGAAGTCATCCCTCATCTCCGACACAGCTTCATCCATCAGAGATTTTAGTTTCTCGTCAGTCTCACCTCCTCCTTTACCCTTTCCTGTAAGTGTATTCAAAGACTCCATTCCTTCCATCAATCTGTGGTAGCCTTTTTCAGAGGCAGCCAGGGCGTCATCACTGATGTCCAGGGTTGAGCGATAATGCGTCTGAAGCATGAAGAATCGGACGACCATTGGGTGATATCCCTTGGAAACGTGCTCGCTGTCTCCTGTGAACAACTCCTCCGGAGTAATGGTATTTCCATCACTCTTAGACATCTTTTTCCCATTCATCAGAAGCATATTGGTATGCAACCAGTAATTGGCAGGATGCGTCTTGCAAGCTCCTATATTCTGTGCAATTTCATTCTCGTGGTGTGGAAATTTCAGATCATTTCCACCACCATGAATATCAAATGTCTCCCCGAGGTATTTTGTACTCATCGCTGAGCATTCCAGATGCCAGCCCGGGAAACCGACACTCCAGGGAGAATCCCAGCGCATCAAGTGCTTTTCATCTGCTTTCATCCACAGAGCAAAATCCGCAGGATGGTCCTTTTCATCTTGCTTATTTAAGTCTCGCGTTTCCGCAAATAAATCTTCCAGGACTCTTCCGGAGAGCTTACCATAATCGTCATAATCCTGAGCAAATTTGACCGTATTGAAATACACGGAGCCATTGCGCTCATAGGCATAGCCATTTTCCAGGATAGCTTCAATCATCTTGATCTGCTCAGGGATGTGTCCGGTAGCACGTGGTTCAATTGACGGTGGCAATGTATTGAATACTCGCATCATCTCATGAAAGCCAAGAGTATATTTCTGAGCGACTTCCATAGGTTCCAGCTGTTCCAGTTTTGCTTTTTTTAACATCCGGTCTTCACCATCATCGAGCAGGTGTCCGACATCCGTTATGTTTCTCACATATCGGACTTTATAACCCTGATCCATCAGAAATCTATATATCACATCAAAGGAAACAAATGTACGACAGTTGCCAAGGTGTACATCACTATAAACCGTTGGTCCACATACATAATAACCTACATAGCCCTCTCTTATCGGCTTAAATACTTCCTTTTCTCCACTGAGGGAGTTGTAAATTCTCAATTCTTCACTCATAAGCACAAATGTAAGATTTTATTTAGGAAAAGTAGAGACGCTGGGACTGATATCCCGAATCTAGAATCTTAGCAAAAATATTATCTTTATAATGACTTTGTAAAAAAAGTCCCTCATGAGTCAAGTCGCCAAAACGGTTCAGGATATTTACAAGTTTGAACTAATAAACGAAAATAAACATTTGAACACAATTTTATTTCTAGGGCTTTTAACTTTAGTATTCGTAGGAATTCCGATTGGACTTGGAGTTTTATTGCACTACGTTCCTAAAAAACTTGGCTATCCTAAAATAGCTAAATATTTAACAATCTCTTATGGACTTTTAGTGATATCAGTCGGACTATATATTGTTTTTGAAGACCACTTTTTCTTCAAATCAAATGCAATTGAACTTCTGAATGAACACAATGTCACACTTGAAGATCCCTTCAAAATCATTTCAAATAGGTCAGGTGGATTTCTGGATTATTCGCATCAATTCACTTTATCAATTTCTCATTCAGATAAAGAAAAGTTGATTAATCAGATAACTTCATCAGACAACTATCAGGAAAAAGTTAACGATATGTTTGACTTAAGAACTGACAAACTTAGATATAGCGACAATGACACCACTTTCACAGCAAACTATCAAAATAAATGGAATTATATCTATGAATATTACAAGCCAAATAAAAAAGGCTACAAACCCACTTGGGATAAAATCTTAATTTCTAAAACTAAAAGTGAATTAACCTATCTAAGGGTTTTGGATTAAAAATAAACGGCGGAGAACTCCCCCTTATTCGGGTATAATCTCCGCAGATTGGGCAACGTGATTTGAATTAGGATTATAGATTTTATAATACAGCTCAACTCCGGGATCCTGTACTAATCCTTTAAAGCATTTCGAGATTACTAGATCATACACTAAAGGTATTTCCTTCAATCTTAAAATAACATTATCTGTTGATGAATCTTCTATGATCTCCCAGGTACCGTAATCGGAATCAAATTCAGTATATATAAAAGAACCCATAGGAAACTCTACATCAAGTATATACTCTGAGAGGCATTCTATTTCCCTAGAATTTGCAAAGTTTATGTCAAAATAAAAACAGATTTCGCCATACTGCCTAGGCTGATCAAAATTCTCCGCAGAATACCCGAAATCAGTGGTCACCTCACATTGCGCAATTGCGCTAGTAGAAAACAAAATGAAAAATCCTATGAGCGACACGATTATAGAATTTCTTACCAATTTAAAATCAAGTGTTTTCATAAGCTGCAGTTATAATTTAGAGATACAACTAAGTTATGCTTTATTTATGATTTAACTAAAACAAATCATAACAACTCGCTCTTGCATAAGCAATCTGTCTGGTAGGTTTAACACGGCCCTATACCACTCCACAATAAAATCAAAATAGTAAATCCGCAGATGTACAGAAAAACTCTTAAACCCCGGAGATAATTTAACACCAGGAAAAACCTACCTCAACTTCAATGAAGCCACAACCGGATAATGGTCTGAAAAGCGGATTTCACGACCTTTTTTATACGCCATCACCTCAAAGTCATCCGACGCAAAGATGTAATCAATCCTCAAGAAGGGAATCTCGGCAGCATAAGTATCTCCCACTCCTCTGCCACGTTGTACAAAGCTATCATTATATTGTTCTGCAACCTGACGATACAGATATGATTGCGGAATATCGTTAAAGTCGCCACAGAGTATCACCGGACGTGTAACATCTTTACTGTGCTCCAGTATCAATTCCAGCTCTCGTACGCGTATCGGAGCGCTGAATTTATATCTCGAAAACATAGTACGGACATTGGTATACAAATATTCGGGATCCAGTGATGGTTGCTCCGCAAGTTCAGAAGAAATATGACTGATAACATTGGAAGCAAGGTGAAAATTATAGATGCGGATAGTATCGGAAGACTCTTTCCCGGCTTTATCAGATGGCAATTTAATATCGGCCCACAGAGCCTGATTCCGTTTCTGAATAAGATCGATACAGCCACTATTAATTATCGGATAGCGCGAGTAGATCCGGATATCCTGTGACTGCACACAATTGACCATGTGTGGGAATTCCTTTCGAGGGCTAAAAAACTCTTCAGAATTACCACCGTATTCCTGAAAGGCCATTATATCAAACCCATCTATCGACCGTTCAAATTTCTTCCATAAATCTTCCGCCTCTTCATCGGAAATCTTCTCATTCTCTTTCAGTTCCCGGAGATCGTGCTGATTGTATATCAATAATTGAAATGCGTTTTCATCCTGCACCACCGGACTATATCCTATCTGAACCGTTCTGTCAATAGCAGGTACAGCCAGAATCAGGATAAACAACGGCAAGAGAGCAGGCCAGCGCCATTTGATAGCCCAGTATATGAGAAAAGCCATTTGCGAAAGCAGTAAAAAAGGCAAGAGTAAAGCAAATACTGCAGGCCAGTAAAATTTAACCGGTGAAACAACAGGGCTGAGCAAGGCAAGAACTGTCGGAACTGTTACGACTCCATAAAGAATCAGAAGAATAGTCCTCAATATTTTCATCCTATCAACTCTTACTTGCTTTATATAAAGTCTCCTTCTCCTCTTCCGTGAGATTCTCGTAGCCTTCCTCCTTTATCTTATCCAGAATTCTATCGACCTCAGCTTGTAAATCATCATTATGATCTTCTCTTTCAATCTTGATTTTCCCGGAATCACTTTCTTTATGTATAACTTGCAGTCGTGGTCGAGCAGTATATGTTCTTTGATTACCCGCCATTCTGCGACTGAGAATGTTGTAATATAGCTTTCGCAAATATTTTATCACGCGTTCTATAGGCGCACCAAAGTCCCTTCCATTATGCAAGCCCATGACATAGATAGCACCGGTAAAAGCACCACCAAGGTGTGCAAAGTGCCCTCCAGTGTTTCCCATACTTGCAGTGCCAAATAAATCCAGCAAAACCAGCGTAATTACGATATATTTCAACTTTACATCTCCTATCAAAATCAAGCGCATATTATAATCCGGCGCCAATGCACCCGCCGCAACCACCAGTGCCATAATTGCCGCCGATGCACCGACTGCATAAGCATTAGGTGACACAAAGCTGGAGATATAGGAGGATAAAATAAATACAAATCCGCCTACAAGTCCTCCCAAAATGTATATAGGCAATATCTTATGATCTCCGATTAAATCGCTGACAATACGACCAAACCAAAAGAGAAACAACATATTCCACAGAATATGCCAGAATCCGGAATGCATGAACAGGCTAGTAAAGAAAACCCAGGGATGCGTTAAATCCCAAACTATATTGGCATGAAGTGCCAGATAATTTACAATGGAGTTATACACTCCCGGAGCCCAGCCTATTGTAAAGACGCGGATAAGGTTTATCACTACAAATACCGCAATATTTGCAATGATGAGGCGGGTACTGGTGCTTCCCCGCTGAAATTCGTTCTTTATATCTTGAAGAATAGACTGAAACATCTCTTTTTAATCACGCTTTTCCTTTCTTATTCCAGTATAAAACCAGCAAAAATCCAAATAAAGCTCCCCCCACATGCGCAAAGTGCGCAACTCCCGAACTTCCAAATGACGGACTCAATCCCATAAACAATTCAAGACCGGCATATATCAATACGAAATACTTAGCCCTTATAGGTATCGGTAAAAATATAAGAAATAGTTTAACATCTGGGAATTTCATCGCAAATCCTGCCAGTATCCCAAACACCGCTCCCGATGCTCCTAGGGTAGGAATGTTTGCCGAAAACTGAGAAGCTCCCATATAATGCAGCTCCAGGTATTTAACAAAGAAGTGCAATCCCAATGCTCCTAGCCCGGCAACAAAATACAGCGTAGCAAAGCGCTTGGCCCCCCATAAAGCTTCCAGATGCGGGCCAAAAACAAACAGAGCAAACATGTTAAAAAACAAGTGACTTATATTAGCATGCATAAACATGTGCGTCACAATCTGATACGGTTGAAAATACGGTGATGATGGATAAAATATTGCAAGTCTGAATCTCCCCCATAATGAACTGTTCACATTCATCTCGTTTACCAGTGCATTCATGCTTTGCGCAGATGGATCACCCATGAAAAACATGGTTCCAAAATACAGTAAAACATTAATAATAAGCAGATGCTTTACCGCATCGGTCAATTGATTTCCAAACATAAGCCTTTAACTAAATTTTGATTCAAGATCATTCATGGTCAATGTAAAAAAGCATGCTTTACCCCGCGGAGTAACATAAGGCGTCTCACAAGCAAACAATTGCTCAATCAAGCCTCGCATTTCATCTACTGTTAATTTCTTTCCTTTATTCATACTCAGGCGGACAGCTAGCGATTGCGCAATTATTTCATTGGCAATATTCTTAGCTTTTCTGTCAGCCGATACTTCTTCCACCAGTGCCTCAATTATATTCACAATATCTCCTTTTCCGGATAACATCGATGGCACCGCATGGATTATATACGTTCCTTGTCCAAATGGGTTCACTTCGAAACCCATTTTTTTCAATTCGGGTAGTATTTCTTTTAAAACGACGAGTTGATCTGCCGATAAATCAATTTGCTCAGGAAAGAGCAACTGCTGCATTTCCACAATCCCGGTCTCAGAGGCATTTAAAAAGCGTTCATAAAGGATTCTTTCATGTGCTTTCTGCTGATCGATAACGATCATTCCCGTCTTTATCTGAGCGACGATATAGGAACTATGGATCTGAGTCGGCTCAAATTTTTCCTGTTCCGTCGATGCATCCTGATCCATCTGAGAGTCCAGCGTCAGTGGTTCATCATCACCCTCGTCTTCGGTGTTATACAGAGTTTCATAAAACTGCTTCCAATCGTCACCATCTGCCTTTCTCGGAAAATCAGGTAGCCTACTGCTACCAGTGCTTCCACCAGGCTTCTTATCTCCCTGATGATGTATTGCCAGTGTATCATCCAGCCCAGCATCTTTATCAAAGTCCAGCGAAGGCGTTATATTATGCTTACCCAGGCCATACCTTATGGCTGCACGCAGATACTGATACATCAACTGCTGATCTTCAAATTTTATCTCCTCCTTGGTCGGGTGAATATTTACATCGATAAACTTAGGATCTACCTCGAAGAAAATGAAGTATGCAGGCCTGTAGCCTTCCGGCAAAAGCCCCTCAAATGCTAAATTTATTGCGTGATTCAGATATCCACTGCGAATAAACCGATCATTCACAAAAAAGAACTGATCCGGCATGCTTTTACGTGCACTTTCGGGCGTTCCTACATATCCACTGATTGAAACTTCAGGTGTTTCCTCCTGAATGGGAATAAGCCTGGTCTCCAGTTTGTCCCCGAAGAGATCAATGATTCTTTTCTTAAGACTTGCCTCCCGCAATATGTATATTTCCTTATCATCGTGATAGAGAGAGAATCTCACATCCGGATGAGCTATTGCCAGCCTTTTGAACTCGTCCATAATATGGCGCATTTCTACGGCATTGGATTTAAGGAATCGGCGTCTTGCCGGTACATTAAAGAAGAGGTTTTTAACAATGATATTGGTGCCTACCGGTGTCTGGCATAAATCCTGCTCGATAAGGCTTGATGCCTTTACGCGTACTCTCGTACCCACTTCATTGCCCTCTTGCCGGGTTTTTATTTCCATCTGGGAAACCGCAGCAATTGATGCAAGTGCCTCACCGCGGAATCCTTTGGTTCTAATCCGGAATAAATCAGCACTTTCTCTGATTTTGGATGTAGCATGACGTTCAATACTGATGCGCGCATCCGTATCGCTCATACCATTTCCGTTATCTGTCACTTGAACCAATGTCTTACCGGCATCTTTGATAAAAAGCTTTATGTCTGAGGCTTGTGCATCAATCGCATTTTCCATCAGTTCCTTCACAACAGAGGCCGGCCTTTGTATCACTTCTCCCGCTGCGATCTGATTGGCAATAGCATCGGGCAGAAGTTGAATAATATTTGACATAAAATCTATTCTCTACGCTTCTATAATAAGAAGACTAAGGTAAGTAAAACTAATACAAGAAATACATAAACGACCATTCGATTTGACTTCCGGGTTTCTCGTCTGCGGAATTCCACGTTAGGAACAATCTGACTTTTCCCACCGCTCTTAAAGCCTTTAGATATCCGTACTTTAATATCGTCAATATCGTTGCTTTGGCTTCCTTGTGCCTTGCGTACACGCTCAAGCAATTCTTCCCTTTCCTCGTCATAGTAGCGGGGATAGTATTTAAATTGCTTGTGTTTTGTCTTTTGAAATAAGTTAAAAAATCTCATCGCGGTCAATTTACGACTTTTATAGTTAACAGAGGAACGCATGCTAAGGTTCACCCTGTGGAATATGAGCCGAAGGCGAGTGGCGATAGCCATTTCATGGGGTTTAGGCTGAGGCTGTCCCTCGACTACGCTCGGGAACCAAGGTTGAACTTCGCCTTACAGGCTTCGCTTAGGAATCGAGGTTAAGGCCAAGATTTAGGTTGAGAAGGTGTAAGATTACAAATCACTATCATATCTAACTCACTTCAACACGACCGGATCGGTAAGCCAGCTGGTTACAGCGGATTGCTGAGCCGAGACGATTTAAAAGAAAGCCAGAAAGCATTCCTTGTCTTATCACGAAACCTCTTTTAATCAGATATGCTCGTTCTTCTCGTTATTATGCATAATTATAAATTGCCAATTATTAATTCATAATTGACAAGCCAATTCCTATCTTTGTGCTTTACATAGCAGCCCCAAAAACAGTAACAATGAGCGAGCTTTTAAAGCATGAATGCGGAATCGCTTTCGTCCGACTCCTGAAACCACTCCAGTACTATGCCGATAAATATGGAACGGGCCTCTACGGCCTGAGGCAAACGCAATTACTGATGCAGAAAATGCGTAACCGAGGTCAGGACGGTGCAGGTCTCGCTACAATAAAATTTGATATGCCGCCGGGCAGCAGATACATCAGCAGAAAACGATCCATAGACGGACAATATTTAAAAGATCTGTTCACCAAGATATTTGCAAGCTTTAACGATCTAGGTCCTGATAAACTCTGTGATGCAGATTGGTTAAAAATGAACAAGCCTTATATTGGCGAGCTGCATCTGGGACATCTGCGCTATGCGACGGACAACCCTCATAGTATTGAATCCTGTCATCCATTCCTCAGACAAAACAATTGGATTTCAAGAAACCTCTTGCTTGCGGGAAATTTTAACCTGACCAATGTCGATGAGCTTTTTCAGGAACTTGTAGAACTCGGTCAGAATCCCAAAGAGAAGTCCGATGCAGTCACTATCCTTGAAAAGATTGGTCATTTTCTGGACGATGAAGTTGAGCGCCTGTACAACTGGTATAAACCGGAAGGCTATTCCAATCGCGAAGTAAACAAGCTCATCTGCAATGACTTTGATGTGAAACGGCTGTTACAACGCTCCACGCGGAAATTTGACGGAGGATTTATCATGGCCGGAATGATAGGTCATGGGGATGCCTTTGTACTGAGAGATCAACACGGTATAAGACCGGCATTCTACTACAAAAACGAGGATGTGGTCGTCATGGCATCGGAACGTCCGGCAATTCAGACTACATTCCATGTCCCTTATGATGAAGTAAAAGAAATCCTCCCTGGGCATGCATTGATTATCAAAAAAGATGGCAGAGCATGGCAGGAAAGGATATTTCAGGAAGTAAAACCAAAGAAATGTTCCTTTGAACGGATTTATTTCTCAAGAGGAACCGACAGAGACATTTACATCGAAAGAAAGAACCTCGGTAGAGCAATGACTGAAAAGGTTATGGAGGCCATTGGCCGAGATATGGAAAATACGGTTTTCTCTTATATCCCCAATACAGCTGAAACAGCCTTTTATGGTCTTATTGAAGGTATCAAAAGTGATTTAAGAGAGGAAAGTGCTGAAATCATCGAATCAGAAGACCATTTGTCGAAAGACGAGATTGTACAATTACTCAACAGACATCCACGCATTGAAAAACTGGTAGTCAAAGATGCCAAGATGAGGACTTTTATCGCTGACGAAATTCTCCGTCAGGATATGGTTGCGCATGTATATGACGTGACTTACGGGATTGTGCGAGACGATATTGATACGCTGGTTCTTATCGATGATTCTATCGTGCGCGGCACAACGCTGAAAGACAGTATTATCAGAAGTGTTATGCAGTTGAACCCCAAGCGTCTTATCATTCTGAGTTCTTCACCACAGATAAGATATCCGGATTGTTATGGAATCGACATGAGTGGGCTGGATGAATTTGTTGCTTTCAGAGCATTGATTTCATTGCTGGAAGAGGATGGAAAAACGGCATTAATGGAAGAAACATATCAAAAATGCTTAAAGAATCTGGAGCGCAGCAGTGAGAACATTGATAATCCGGTAAAAGCACTTTATAAGGAATATAGTATTGACCAGATTACTCAACGCATCAGAGATTTAATCAGGCCCAAGGATATTGACATTGAACTCGATGTTATTTATCAGAATATTGAAGGCTTACATGCTTCTTGTCCAGGACACACAGGTGACTGGTATTTCACGGGGAATTATCCTACTCCTGGTGGAATGAGAGTTGTGAATAGAGCATTTGTGGAGTATTATGAGGGTCGGAGTGAGAATATGCCTTGAGACAAGCTTACACAAAACCCATAAAATGAAGTAAGAGTCTAAAGTTATTTTCAGACATTAACTTATCAATCTTAGAGAGAGACCAAGTCCTACCTCATTTTATGGGTTTCCTATTATCTATCTAATTACCCCTATCTTCACAAACTTCTCAGCCGCTCTTGAGCCATCTTTAAAATCTATTTTTATAATATAAGTCCCTTCCGGCAATGTAGATATATCCACTTCATCTCTTAACATTATGTCAGATTGAAGTGCCACACCTGATATACTATAAATTGCAAAAGACTTCATCGGCTTTTTACTCTCAACTTTTAATTGATCTCGTGCAGGATTGGGATAAACAAGAATAAAATTCTCTTTCTCTATGTGCTTTAAGGATGTACTGAGTCCGAGACTATCGCAAGGACTATCCTTTAAGGCCCCAAGACTATAATTCATATATAAGGGAGCACTTTCTTTATTCACATACGGCAGTGCAAGCCCATTCTGTTCAAATTCACAGGCGACGCCCCGTCGCTCCGGATAGTGTATCACGTGCATATAGGTTGACAGGTCATTTGCCGCGCTGATATAAATCTTTCCATCGGGTGCCAGAGAAGACCAGGCAAATTGTGTCGGAAGTCGTAATCCTCCCGTATCATCATCTATTGCCTGTGACCAGATACCTACCGTATCTCCCGTCATCCACCATTCCTCTTCCATTAAATCATATTGTACCAGTATCGAGGCATTATGCACATATAAATAATTTCCAGAAGCAGAATAGTCCAGATCAATTCCACCGTAACTATTTAAATCATCCTCCCCGATCTCTATCTCACCCTCTCGCATAGACATAGTCCCATCACATCGATCAAAATCATATAAATGAACATATCGTTTATATTCAGGATCTCTCATATCTACTCCTACCGTGGCAAGCATGGAACCTTCAATATTTGGTCTGATAAACCAGATACTGTTATTTCTATCGTAGCCAGGTAGGATGACTTCTACATGATCTAAACTAAGCCCCTCAGGGCTTAGTAAAAATACATAAACTCTAAAACAGCTTTCATTTTTACAGAGAGCCACAGTATTCAACCCTCCGGCAAGCACCCACCAGTCCCTGCCATTTCCATGACGGACCGCAGTTAAAGATGCTGTATTAGCCAGATACTCATCCCAGTCGTACATAATAAGTTCATTCATTTTTATGATTTCCCAGGTATTTTCAGAAGGATCTCTCTGAAGCTCTGTATAATACAGACTATCAACCCCCATGTGCACTATCCCCCTCGTAGGATACTGATGAACAACTCCCATCCGATTATCTTCCAATGGTAAAAGAACAAGTGTTCCGGCAGCTCGCGTCCCACAAGTATAGCCATATCTTTTTTCAAACCCCCTTACCTCACTCTTTGCAAAATAGGTTGGATTCAGAATTTCCTCAGTATTTATTATTTCACCATCTCCATCAAACAAGTGAAATCCATCTGAGTAGAGAAGCATCTTTCCGGTCTCAGGATCACAATAAGAAGTTACTGCAAGTAAAGATCCCTGGTGATTAACTACATCCACATTTACAAGCTCCCCATCCTTAAAAGTCAGACGGTTACTGCTTTTTTCACCCTTATTATTTCTACCCACCACCCAGGTATCTCTTTCATGCTGTGCCTGAAGCTCTGTAGAAAGGCAGGAAAACAGAGAGAATATGACAGTGATTATCAACAAGTTTTTCATAGTCGTAAAATTTAATGGATAATAATCTTTTCGGTCAAATTGCCGTGTTCACTTTCAATCTTCAGAAAATATACTCCACCTGACAATTCATCGGAAAGATGTATGTTCAATTGCGTCTGCTCTTTAAATTCTGTTGTATAAACAGGGGTTCCTTGAAGATTGAATAGCCACAATTTTCCGGAAGCTATTTCTTCTGCTTTCACATGCAACACACCGGAAGATACAGGATTGGGATATATCTGCCATAATCCGCCATCCGCATTCTCAATTGACCTGGGTGTAGAGGTACTGCAGTTCGCCTCAATCGAGGGTTCAGCTCCTAAAAGAATAGATAATGCTTGTAATCTGAGAATTCCATTCTGGTTCAACTCCAGACAAGGAGATTGAGCAGTACTCAGAATAAATAAACTGTCTGAATAAGATAGATTCCTTAAATGAAACAATGCTTCCATTTTTAAGGCTTGCTTGTAATTATCTGATGCGGTCGTAGGCGTTGACAAGGTATTAATCACAGGTATAACTGTATTTTGAAGCCTTTGAGTCCTTTGTTCAACGTAGCTATTCAATATCTCATTCCCTTGTTCAGTAGCATTATTTACTTTTTCAAGTAGTGCCTCACGCTGACTTATATAGCTAAGATAAGAAATGTCTTGATTAAAATACAGGGAATCGTAATAAGCAATAGAAGTCATATAATCTCCTATAGAACTAAGCGTGTCGTTTAATACCGAGAATTGGCTAAAGTTCATTGCTGCTCTTAATAAACTATCTGCTGTATAGTACTCAGAGATAGCGTTGCTTAGGCATCCGGTATAAAAGTCCGAAAAAGCGGTACTAAGATTATTTGATATATTATAGTCCTTAATTTTAGAATACAGATAAAAATCTTGCTGCCACTGTTGTTCCGCTGTATGTGAACTGGTAATCGCACTATCCACAGCAATTAACCTATCTAGTTCCGTTAAAGTGGTGTCACGTATTGAGGTAAACGGCTGAGAAACGCATTTTATATAATCTCCATAACCTTCATATTTTGCTACAATTATTGGAAAGCAAGGAGCGGGATCCCTGTGCGTACCAATATCATCTTCATAGACAACATATGTAACAATAAGTCCATCTATAAGCTTATTTCCATCAAATACATTATACTTTTTTGTTGCTGGATGTGATGTACTCCAGTGATTATATTGATACATCTGATCGCCTGTAACTGACCCTTCCCTATGAAAAACTCCCGTTATATATTCTTTAAATATAAAGTTATTAATATTCGTATTTTCACAATTCCCCCATATTTCAAGACTCCTAGGTACATTAACAATAGAATTACATTGAAAATCTGTTCCAGGGCTTCCCAGTATTTTTATTCCTGAGTAATCTGAACCGGTATATCCGGGTTTTCCCATCACACCATTCAGATAAAATCGATTTCGCGCCCCACCACTTAATAGGATGCCACTATCGTAATTGCCATTATTGTAATGATTAAGATTTATTATATTCCTATTTATATAGGCTTCCTGAATCCCAGATAAATGCATCCCGGCTCTACCATCATCTATTTCAATCACATTATTTGCAATATCAACTCGTTTACCTCGTATTGGCCAGGTCCAGTTAGAAGTATACAATTCCACCATTTCTATCCCGATAGCACCCGGTGCATACGACTCCATTGTTATTATCTTATTGTTATCTATTGTTACTTCTCCTGCATTATAGTCAAATAAATATACCCCTCTATTTTTAATATCCTTCATCAAATTATTACGAATTTTACTTGATACCTGAGCACCTTGAGAATGAATACCGTAATCTGCATTTTCAATATTTAATTTTGATACATTAAGGCTACCTTTCATATTATAAATGCCACGGTCAACATTTTTCATTGTAGGAAAGGGCGGAGCATTCTTGCCGGCAGTTTGGAAGCCCTCCACCTTAATATAATTTACAATATCGCTAGAATTTCCTCCTTCTTCATCTAAGTCTAATAGTTTATTTACGGCAATGGCATTTCCTTCAGTCGGGTTATCGTAATAATCTTGTTCATTCCTTCTTATATTTTCAAAAATATAATTAGAGATATCTAGATGTCCATTTTTTATAACAATTCCATTGGAATGATTTTTCACATATGAAAAATCACAGCCTCCTCCTATTTTATTCCTAGACAATAAATTGGTATTATTTAATGCGATAGCTATATAGGATTGTTTATAATATTTCCCGGTATAATCCGGCTTGGATTGTTTTTCGCTATATTTTAATGGAGACGTACAATTAAAATAATTATTACGTAAAGCTAGATTATTTATTTCGCCCTCATATTGTATAAATGTAATTATCCCATAAAGGTTACGATTGAACTTATTACTCTCAACAACGGTAATTCCTTTACTACCAATATTAACACCATAAATAGCATCATTAATTTCACAATTTTTTATTATAACATTTTCTGCATTAGGGCTGATATTAATACCTTTCCACAATTTATTCTCAAAACTTTGAAATTTACAATTTTCAATTTTCACTATTCCTTCAGGATTTGAAATTTCAAATCCTGAAGATCCATCTTTAAATGTAAAAAGGCAATTAGAAAAAAATACTGGTTCATCTATAACTAATGAGCCGTTCGATATAAAGAACTCTTCATTTTCAATTATATTAGATGTATCCAAATCAAACACGGAAGATATAAAAGTAACTCCATTAATAATTGTCTCATTACCACTTGTAGCCCATCCCTCACTCCACTGTATATTGTCTATTTCATCCCAAGGATCACAGTTCTGTGACAGAACTTCATTCTGAAACCCTAGTGTCAGGGTAACTAATGCAATACAAAAAATGCTTTAAAAGCATTTTTTTAAATTTTTTTTCTTTTTTGCTTTTCCATAATGTATGATTTAAGTTAGTCAATGCTTTAAACATACGAAATTGTTTTATAACTACATTATTTTATTACAATTATTACCAACTAATCCATCTTTTTCCAGTTAAAATAAGAGCATTTCACTCCATTCATTTCAAATCC
>CAYRFF010000011.1:0-49468 GCA_964423575.1 uncultured Saprospiraceae bacterium
AGCCGTCAAAGCATACTTCGCTACCTTCACCAATAATATTGGTAAAACCTGCATCTGTCGCTACGATTACTGTATATCTGGTCTCATAACAGCCGTAAGGACCACCTTCAAGTAAGTGTGCAGCATTGATACATGCAAAACAATCTTTTCCTAAATCCACATGGATTAAATCGTTACAAGTTAAGGAAGGGTTAACATAAGGATACTCCTCAACTGTAATTGTATATGTACAGAAATATTCATTTCCTTCATCATCTGTCCAGGTCCAGCAAATCTCATGATCGCCAATTCCTAGTGCCTCGCCATGCTGAATTCCCCCTTCACAAAGCTCTGCCTTAGGAGCAGATCCACCAGCAACACTTTCGCCATAAAGGACCTGATACAAGCTCATGGAGTAACCTCCTTGCCATGTACCATAATCTTCTGGGTCAGCTGAAGGTGTACAAGACATGTATGATTTAGCTGTCTGTCCTGAATAAGTAGATGCAATTAGCCAGCCTGTATACACAGATGGTACATGCTGCTCTACTACATAGTTACTACCCGCAGGTATAATAACATCATCCGGGAAATCATAATGCGTAATCTGCTGTCCACCAGGAACAGTAAACGCAGGTGATTCATAAATCAGGGTCATTGCACTCCTGTCAAGGAACTGTCCACCCATTGGTCCTGTATATTCATAGAATGATACTATCTGCTGACCCGGATCCCAGGATGCTACGTCCATACCGGTAATCTTGAAATTATAAGGTAAAGCCTCATAAGCTCTTGAGTGAGCTCCGGTTGTACCGTTCACAGATGCACATCTAATTGCATCATCAATATTTACTGGATAAGAAACAAGTTGAGATATCTCTTCTGCATCACCGGTTCCTCCTCCACCTGCACCACAGTAGTTTATTACGCTAGGTGCCTCATCATAGAAGAAGTAATAGCACTCACCCGGCTGCATTGTTACTGTTCTGTCTGCAGGACAGTCAATCTGCGGCTCAAGAGTGTTTACAACAGTTACAGATACTGTACAAGTACCGCTACCAGGCATAGTGAATGTCACTTCTGTAGTTCCGATCGGATACATTCCGCTTGCATTAGCACCACCACCGTTAAAGTCGTTAGTTACAACTTCATCACCTTCACAATCACCCTCAATAGTAGCGATTACCTCAACATATACCTCACAATCAGGAGCTGCAGCTTCTATAGTGAAATCAGCAGGACAGTTAACAAAGCAATCAGCTGTTGCTTCAAAGCACTGACCTTCTACTAACATACCTCCTTCCAGGTTATCAGGGTGTGGTCCCCACACATTACCTTCTGATGTATAGCTTTTCCATAATACATTCGATGGTCCACCAGGGTAGTTATATGCTGCCCAGTAAGTCCAATCAGCAGTTGTTGATAAGCTGGACTCTATTGCCAACCACTTATAATCATCAGTAGCGTTATTGTTTTCAAACTCCCAGTTATTAGGAGTCAAATCCAAGACTATTTCAAATAATGGATATGCACCAGCCCAGAAACCATCAGGGTTAACAGTATAAGAACCTTGATTATATGGTGTCGCAGGGAGCACTTCTGTTCCAACTCCACCGGTACCGTTATCATTATGTAAATGCAAAGTTATATCAGCAGGAGCACCGCCGATAGCTAACATGTGGAAAGTCATCGTCTCAGGTCTGAACTTTGAAAATGGCTCTATTACAATATCGTTTGCAATCATATTGCCATCTGAGAATCCAGTTCCGTTAGGATAATCTCCCGGATGCATACCAAGTGCGTAGTAATCCTGCTCACAATCTACCCAAGTACCACCACCGGTACTTTCCTGGCCTACTACAAACTTATAGTCTTCAAATTCCCCATAAGTGTGAGAAGTAGAACATGGATCTATATCTCCCTGTGCGTTTAAATAGTGGTTTGCAATACGCATTCTAGTTGCTCCTTGTAATGCAGATGCAGGAACAGTGAAGCTACCAGTATGGGTATTGGAGTAGCTGCCAGAGTTAAATACAACTTCTGTAACAGGGTCAAAGAAACCATCCTGGTTCCAGTCAACCCACATTCTAAACCCATAAGTGTAACCTGATGGCATATTTACTGCTGTAAAGTTTACAGTACCACCATTATCCTGAGTTACTGAGTGATCATTATAGAAGTTACCATATCCACCAGGAGAGAATCCAGTACCAAGATTAGATATATTGGTAGTAGTACCACCGGTAGTACTAAAGTCGTTAATCATATAGGAAGAATTCGTTCCTGCAGGAAGACAATAGCATTCTGAAACATTCGTATTAAGTTGTACATATAAAGCATTTGATTCATCGTAGTCACCGGAATATGTACACTCCATAGTATATCTAAAATATGTATTACTGGTAATAGTCGCAATCATTGTCGGACTCGTTTCACCGGCAATATTATTCCAGGTAGTACCGTTAGAAGATGACTGCCATTGTCCTACCAGGCCTGACTCACCGTAGCTAGCGCCTACAGCTTCCAAAGTAAATGGAGCATTAGCACATTCCAAAGAGGGACCTTCAACTACACCGGCATCAGCTGCGGTACATTCAGGCAACAAAGTTCCACCAAACTTAATCTGTGGAAGAGTAGCAGTCGTATTGTTCGCTGCAGGAGGAGCACTAAAATCATAAGGAGTACCATCACGGTATGCATATATTCCGCGATTTGGCGCTCCGGCAGCATAACCTCTCCAGTTTGGAGATCCTCCCCAGCCGTTTGTGTTATCTCTTACTGCAATTACGATATTATCTGTACCGTTCCAGGAGAAATTAGTAGTCAGGTCAATTTCCATCCATTGGTCAGCAGTCGTATTAGCAGGAATATTTCCACTAAATACCTGGGTCATTCCTGAAACAGCTATCCAGTCAGTTGTTCCAGTAAAACTGGTTTTACTAGTATGCCCTATCCAAATGTCCCAGTTTCTCCAGTCTATAGTACTAACCGAAGCTCCCGGCAGATAAGCTATCTGATCGATATCCCCTGCCTCTGCACCTTCAGCCTGTAGTTCTGAAGCTAAATAAATGGCTTGGGAAATTGAATAGTCATAGAAATAGTAAATCGGAATATAGGATGAAGTCACTGTTCCTCCCTCACCGATTATTACATCTTGAGTATGCCCCTGTGGACTAAACAGGAAAATCGCTGCCATCACAAGCATTGCAGCCCGCAAATGGGACTGGATACTTTTCAGCATTGAAATATTGTATAAATCTCTCATTATTATTAGTTTTTAAGTTCACGAATCATCATCAATGCTTGGCTAAAGTCAGATATGTCTCCATCCTGAAGATTCCAGCCTTGCACGAATTGAATGATATTATTAAGTTGTTGTTTTTGTCCAGCCTTTAAAACCAGTCCTTTAGAAGCACTGTCTGGTCCATCTTTAAATAACGGACCGTTTAAAATGCTCAACAGCTGTTTCTGCACGTCTCCTCCATTACTAAGATTATAAATGCCTCTATTGTAGGCAGAAATAACTCCTCGGTGAAACGGGCTGCCCATAAGAATATCATTCTGAGTAATCGTAGGAGGCACCTTCTTCATATCATCAGATAGATAGGCAACCTCAGCAGTCCATGCTTGAATGATGTCTTTAACAGTAATTTCATTCAGCTCCACACTTTCATTATGCGTGGAAACCAAATTACTCTGTGCGTTAAGCGAATTAAGGGATGCAGATGCAAAAATAACAAACATGAACGCCAAGCCATAGCCCAGCACTTTGTTTGTCATTTCCCTCATCTTCCCAAAATCCTTGAAAAAATTAAAATTCATCATGAGATTTTGATTTTGGTTTAAAAATTTATTTGGTCTAAAGTTTTTCTTTACTTCGATTGGTTACATAACCACCGAATTTTGGTCTTAGGAACGCTCACAAACCTACATTTAAGCTACAAGCCAACACCATAAACGATCTCAGTCTTTCTCGAAGACATATTAAAAAATTCCTATATTTATACCCTACTCTTTAGCAGGGGCTTCCATATAGCTACTTTTATAATATATCTTCAATTCCAAACTTTTAAGCCCATTTATGCTTTTCCTAGGGCAATATTAACATATATTCCCGTCCTTTTCAAAGATAATTCTTTATTTAATGTCAGCATTACATATTTATTCTTTCTTAATACGTAGCTATTCACCTCTTTAAATTCATCTCTATTTTACGGTAAACGTATTATAGCATGTTTTTATTTATTTACTATTTCTACTACTTATTAAGGCAATTATTTGAATAATTCTTACTCTACTTTACTTTCCTTAAAGTATTATTGACAAAAAGCGTACCATAAAAACGATTTCCGTTAAGCCCCAGTCGATAAAACATGAAAATAATCTGCTATTTATTAATTGCACTTGCAAAAATATTTGACTCGAGTCATATACTTTCTACCTTTGCAGAATAGTTACCATTATAATATAATTCAATAAGGTAGGCATTATGGAAGTTTCGACCAGCAGGAAACCTGATATCAGAGCAATAAGTCGTGAAGACATTAAAATTTGGCTTAAAGCAAATAACGAGCAAGCTTTCCGAGCAAATCAGATATACCAGTGGATATGGCAAAAAGGTGCTCTCTCCTTTGACGAGATGCACAATTTATCCCTGGACTTACGTCAAAAACTCGATGAATATTATGAATTCAGACCTATTGCGGAAGATATTGTTCAGAACTCAGAAGATGGGACAGTAAAGGGCCGTTATAAACTATATGACGGCAACCTGATCGAAGCTGTGCTCATCCCCGTACCTGAACAAGACAGATATACTGTATGCGTTTCGTGTCAAGTAGGCTGTAGTCTCTCCTGCAACTTCTGCGCCACAGGCAAAATGGGAAGAATCCGCAATTTAACCGCCGGTGAAATCTACGATCAGATTACGCTTATTGACAAGATATCACAGGAACGCTATGGTAAGGGAGTAACTAACATCGTTTATATGGGTATGGGTGAGCCACTTCTCAACTACAGAAATGTGATTATGAGTATACGTCATCTCACAGCAGAAGACGGTCTGCACCTTTCGGCCAAAAGGATTACTGTCAGTACTTCAGGCATAGCCAAAATGATTAGAAATCTAGCAGATGAGGGTTTAAAAATAAATTTAGCGCTATCTCTCCACGCTCCGGATGATAAAAAGCGCAGTGAATTAATGCCCATTAATGTAAGCAATGATATCCAGTCTGTAATGGAAGCAATTAAATACTTCTACTCTAAGACCAAAAATCGAATTTCTTATGAATACATCGCTTTCCAGGAATTTAATGATACTTATGAGGATGCTGACAGACTAATTGAATTATGTCGTTATTTCCCAGTACGGGTCAATATAATCGAATACAATCCCATTCAGGATTTCCATAGAAAGAAGTCAAGCCCTGAACGAATGGATAGGTTCGCTCAATATTTACATAAACACGGCGTCACAGTAACAGTCAGACGATCTCGAGGGAAAGATATTGATGCTGCGTGTGGTCAGTTGGCCAATAAAGGTTAAGGCTTAGGTTTAGGTTTAGGTTTAGAGATGGGGACCGGAATAAAAACCTCAGACAATAGTAATCGCGGGTCAATGCACTTTTGAAAATTAAGGCAGAGAAAAAACGATGAGGTTTACTTTTCTGTACCATTTTCAGCCTTTAGACCACTACAAGAATACCGAGTCTTTTTCCCTATGCCTGCGCTATCTAACCACCTTATTATTGAGTAATCTTGTGAATTAGAATCCATTACTCTGGAAACTGTGATATCATCCTAGAATTAGCTATATAAAAAGCCATAGGCCCGGCACAAAATTCATCAGATTCCATCGGAGGTATTCAACTTAAAGCTCTTTCCTTAGGCGCGCAACCGGAATGCCTAGCATTTCTCTATATTTAGATACCGTTCTTCTGGCGATACTATAGCCTTTTTCTTTAAGGGCTTTCCTAAGTTTCTCGTCTGACAATGGAGACTTTTTATTTTCCTGCGTAACAATTTCTTCTAGAATATTTTTCACCTCCAGAGTGCTCACTTCTTCGCCATCTTCTTTGGTAATAGACTCCGAAAAGAAATCCTTCAATAGGATCGTGCCAAACTCCGTCTGTATGTATTTGCTATTAGCTACACGAGAAACCGTGGATAAATCCAGGCCGGTCATATCGGCAATATCCTTAAGAATCATGGGTTTCAGATTGGTTTTATCCCCGGTCAGGAAATAATCATATTGATACTGCAGAATAGAATACATCGTCTTATACATGGTATGTTGTCTCTGCTTAATAGCGTCGATAAACCATTTAGCCGAATCAATTTTATTCTTTATAAACTTATAAGTATCCTTATCTTGCTTTGTCAATGAAGAACTGCTACTCCCTTTATGCTCTCTTACTGTCCTGAGCATTTGCATATATTGAGAATTTACCGATAAATCCGGCGCATTCCTAGAATTCAGCCTTATATCCAGCTCTCCATCTTTATTTTCTAAAATAAAATCCGGGATAATATATTGTCTCGTGCCTGACACCGCATCAGAGGAGATACTACTCGCAGGCTTTGGATTCAACTTCAAAATTTCTTCCAGGGTTTCACGCAGTTCATCCTTACTCAGTCCCATTTGCTCCAGCAGTTTATCATAATGCTTCTTGGAGAAATGTTCAAAATAATCAGTCAAAATCAGTAGTGCCTGCTCTTTAACTTCACGCTCACTTGCAGACAATTCTTCATCCTTATCCAGCTTACGCTCAAGCTGCAGAATCAGACATTCTTGCAAATCTCTCGCGGCAATACCGGCAGGCTCAAACTGTTGTATAATAGCTATTGTCTTCTCAACTTCTCTTTCATCCACATATATGTTCCTTGAAAGAAGCAAATCATCTACTATTGACTCATTATCTCTACGCAAATAGCCATCGTCATCAATACTACCTATGATATGCTCTGCAAGAATACGCTCCTCTTCACCTTTTAAGCTCAGCATTCCAAGTTGCTTTTCCAACTGATCATGAAAAGTATTTTCTGCAGTTCCTACATAGAAGTTATCCTCAGTGTCGAGCGGATTTGCAGAACTGTTGTGTTGATACTTATAACTCATCGGATCATCTTCAATGTATTCCTCCAGATAATCGTCCAATTCAAAATCACTTTCCTTGCTATTATCTTCCTGATCCAGATCAAAATTATCTTCTGTTGCGCTATAATCACCCTCCTCAAGGGCAGGATTTGCCTCGAGTTCCTCCTTAATTCGTTGCTCCAGAGTGGCCGTGGGTATCTGAAGCAGTTTCATCAACTGAATCTGTTGCGGAGATAACTTCTGCAACATTTTTTGACTTAGCTGTTGTTTTAATCCTGCCACTTAATTCTTCTCTTTATTATTAATATAAACGTTTTTTAAATACTCTATGTTTTATCCCCGTAGTGTCCGCTAAAAAACTTTCTCATTGATTTGCGGCAAATTCTTTGGACTTTAAATATCAGAGCGTAACTTGTCTCGGTAAAGATAGAACAAATTACGATTTTTTATAATTTGTCCTGTAAAAATATTTATTTGCTACTCTTGAAAAGGAGGTTTAGCTTCCAAAAATGACAAGTAAAAATGACTATAAATAAGCGAATCGAACTGCTTCGGGCCTTAATGAAAGAAAAAGGGGTCGATGCCTATATCATACCTTCATCAGATGCACACCAGAGCGAATATGTACCTGATTACTATAAAGGCAGAGAGTGGATCACAGGTTTTAGCGGATCTGCAGGTACGGCTGTCATCACTGAGAATCATGCCGGACTATGGACCGATAGCCGGTATTACCTTCAAGCAGAGCACCAGTTATCCGAGAGTGAAGTCAAGCTACACAAACTAAGTTCAGATGCATCATCCAATCATATCCACTGGCTGGCAAATAATCTCAAAGAGGGTTCTGTAGTGGGATTTGACCCAAGGACCTTGACGGTGCAGGACCTGAGCTTGCTTAAAAAGCATTTGCCGAAAGGCAGTGAATTCTATACAAAATATGATTTATTGGATGGGATATGGGATGAAAGGCCACGACTTCCAAGTGCTGAAGCATACGAAATTACAAATACAGGGGTAAGTCGCAAGGAAAAAATAGAGCAATTAAAGTCTTTTCTTATGACAAACAAGGCGGACTATCTGATTATCCCTACACTAGACGATATCGCCTGGGTATTTAATATACGTGGAAATGATGTCGAATTCAACCCGGTAAGTATGGCTTATGCGGTTGCAGGCGAAGATTACACTCACCTTTTCATTGATCAGATAAAGCTCAAACCATTACTTGCGGACAGGTTACTGAATGACGGCATACATTTACACGATTACAATGACATCTCAGTATTTATCCAGGAGATTGGAACTGACAAAAAAGTTCTCTATGATCCCCGATTGACTTCAGTGTATCTCCATAGCAAAATAGGTGCCCCAACCACGACGACAACTCTACCCACAAGACATTGGAAAGCGATTAAAACCGAAACAGAATTACAACAGGTAGATAATGCGATGATTAAAGATGGCGTTGCGTTAACCAAAGCCTTTATGTGGCTTGAGAAAACTCTAGAAGAGCGAAGTGTCAGCGAGTATGAGTTTTCGAACAAAATCGCCGAATGCAGAGCGCTGCAAAAAGGTTATGTCGGAGAGAGCTTTAATGCTATTGTCGGATACAAAGGAAATGGAGCAATCGTACACTACAGCCCTACACCGGAAGGATCCGCGCAAATCGAAAAAAACGGTATTCTCTTATGTGATAGCGGAGGACAATACCTAGATGGCACCACAGACATAACCAGGACAGTTCATCTTTCTCCGACTCCCGTAGACATCAAGAAACATTACACGCTCGTATTAAAGGGACATATAGGTCTTGCAAAAGCAATTTTCCCGGAAGGAACCAGAGGAATTCAACTGGATGTTGAAGCACGTCGTCACTTATGGAAACATGGCCTGAATTATGGACACGGAACCGGACACGGGGTAGGTTTTTTTCTAAACGTCCACGAATCACCTCAGGGCTTCAGCTCCAATCTCGATGAGAGAGGATCTACCATTCTGGAGCCGGGAATGCTGAGCAGCAATGAACCGGGCCTTTATATTGAGAATGAATACGGAATAAGAATAGAAAATTTAATAGTTTGCCAAAAGTCAGAAGAATTCCCTTCTTACCTCGAGCACAAAACAATCACTCTTTTCCCGATAGATTCTGAACTGATTTATACGGACTGGATGACTATGGAAGAGCTAAAATGGCTAAACGCATATCACAGAAAGGTAAAACGCACCCTCATACCCTACCTGAATGAAGAGGAAAAGCTTTGGATGGAGGAGAAATGTGCGCCTATTGAAATACATGAATAAAAAATGTCAGAAGCCAAACCTGAAAAATATTAATCCTTTTTCTTGTATGGGCAGTCTAAAGTCAATATCTTTGGTGCAAGAAATTCAGAAAATATGCCTAATCACCTAATAAATGAAGGCGCAAAGGGTCGCTTTATATGGAAACTTTTCCTTGCAATAGTTCTATTCACTGTAATGGTTATATATATATATAAGGCCAACTTCGTTGATATCAATCCCGTATAAATCACCTTCTACGCTGCCTCTGTATAAATAATTCCACCTTTCGGCGCGATATACTCTCAGTATAATCGGCATTATTTTATTATTACTATACACTAAAAAGTGAGCGAGGCATAAGTTCCAGCTAATCTTATTCTTTCACCTACTCCTGGTAAACATCCACAATCTGCTTTTCTACCAGAGAGTAGCCAAGCAATGCCAGATCCATAAACTTAATATGATAAATTATCGAAAATTGGGCTTAGGGGGCTTAAAAATGAGAAGTGACTCCGCCGGGACTCGAACCCGGGACCCTCTGATTAAAAGTCAGATGCTCTACCACCTGAGCTACGGAGTCATACCCCCTATTTTTCAAGGACGGACGCAAAGATAAAATTTCTTTTTGTAAGACAAAAATACATTTCATCTTTTTTATAAATATTTTTAATTTATTTCTTTTCTATCACCCAAGAAGTTCCGTCTACCGCAAGTTCAGAATTGGGAAACACTGATCTAGCCTCATCAAGAAGCGGGTTTAGATCTTCATACCTTGAACTAAAATGTCCAAGCAATAATTTTCCTGCATTTGCCTTTAAGGCAAATTTCGCCGCCTGAGCAGCTGTGGAATGTCCGGTTTTCTCTGCCCGTGCAGCTGCTTCCTCAAGAAAAGTAGACTCATGATATAACAAATCGACGTTTTCAACCATAGGAGCGCGCTCAGGTAGATACATCGTATCAGCCATATATGCATAAGATCTTGCCTCGCGCATAGGCAATACATAATCTCTATAGTTGAAAATTCTTCCATCTTTCAACTCCACATCCATCCCCTTCTTCAGTTCAACAAGAGTCCATAAGGGAATATCCGATTCTTCCAACTTTTCCTTATCTATATTGTACTCCGTAATCTTTTCTCTGAGTAGATAACCAGTTGCAGGAATACGATGTGCCAATGGGATTGTCAGTACTTCAAGGTGCTTATTTCCATAAACAACTTTATGTTCAGTACAATCTACATTATGAAACGTAAGTGGGTATGTCAGTTGAATTCCCGATATATCGAGAAAACCGTTGATAAAGGTGCCCAATCCTTCAGGAGCATAAATTTCAAGTTCCTTTTCCCTATTATTCAGGCTTAGACTAGTTAACAATCCCGGGAGTCCAAAGATGTGATCGCCATGTAGATGTGAAATAAAAATCGCATCCAGGGCAAAGGGGCTTAATTTATATTCTTGCAGACGGAATTGACAACCTTCTCCGCAATCAATCAGATAATTGTACTTGCCATATCGGACATATTGGGCACTTGGAAATCGCCCTTTAAAAGGCAAGGCGGAATTGGAGCCTAGGATATGTACTATAAAATCACTGCTCACCCTTAATCATCCTGTTCACTATGTTTCTGAACCTGATCCATCAAAAGCAGATTTTCAGCTTCTTCAAGATCTTTAGTAATCTTCAGGATGGTATGTAACCTGGAGATTTCGATAATTTTCCTCACGTTATCGCTGTCAATTCTAGTCAATGCAAAAAAGCCCTCTTCCTTCCATAGACGATTGGCAGTAAGAATGGCACTCAAGCCTGAAGAATCGATGTAATCGACTTCTTGCATGTCTACAATTAAATTATGTACGCCCTCATTCTTGAGAAAAATAAACTGTGATTTCAGCTCCGGAGAGATCAGTGAGTCTACTTTTTCCTCCTGAATTTTAAATATCGCATACTTTTCTCGCTTATCTAGTGAATATTTCATTCTGTTCCTCTTTTTTACTTAGTTGATTCAGGGCAAAGATAGCAGTCTTCTTCTATGGTGCAAAACGCTTTTAAACAATTACCCTTTCCCACTCTCATTTTTAGTATCGCTTACGCAAATGTTAAATATATTATTTTCATAGTCAATATAAATATAATGCAATAATTGTAATTAAATTGCACCCTAAAGGCTCAAATTTGAATCGAATATAAAATTTAAAAATGTATCGCCTCAATAGTCCGGGAATGGTAATAATAAACAACAAACGTTAACATAGGGTTAAAGTCAGGTCAGGATGGCACTTTTAATGGCTAATTTGCGTCATTAAGTCAGGAAAATCCATTAAAAGTGTAATGGCACAATTTTTAAGCATATATTTACTATTGAATAGTCTGTAAAGGACAATTCGTTATAAATATAGAAAAATTCACAGGAATAGCAATGAATAGAAAATTTTCAAAAGACGTGAAAGAAATTCTGCATGAGAGCACCAGGGAAGCCTTTAGGCTCGGCAATAATTTTGTCGGACCTGAACATCTCTTACTGGGTGTCTTGAAATCAGAATCCGTATATATAAAGAAAATAATGGAATCTCTGGAGATTGAACTCGACGATCTTATTGAGGATCTTGAAGAAGTTTCACAAAGAGCAGTTTCCGACAAATCAGGCTACAACATAAGCAATGTTCAGCTTGACAAGGAAGCCTCCAGGATTTTAAAAGTTAGTTTTCTTGAGGCTAAGTTGTTCGGGCTGACTGAGATCAGTCCTGAAATGCTTGTTTTATCCATTCTGAAACATGATGATAATGAGGCAGCAAATATCTTAGCTGATTACGATGTAGATTATGAAATATTCAGAGAAGAGCTCGAGTATATCATTCAGGAAGGCGATTACATAGGACCGGATATCACATCAGAAACACCTTCTGATTCAGATATGCCGATGGAAGATGATGAAGGAGACGCCGCAGGCCGTTACGGAAGTTCAAGAAAAGTAAGGACCAAGTCCAGAACTCCGGTATTGGATAATTTTGGTAGAGACATAACCAGGCTGGCGGAAGAAGACGAGCTAGATCCCATTATCGGTCGTGAGAATGAGATTGAACGCGTGTCTCAGATTTTGAGTCGACGTAAGAAAAACAACCCTATTCTCATCGGAGAGCCGGGTGTGGGTAAAACTGCAATCGTAGAGGGTCTCGCTCTCAGAATCAGGGACAAGAAGGTTTCCAGAACTCTTTTCAACAAGAGAATCGTCATGCTTGACCTAGCAGCATTGGTTGCCGGAACTAAGTATCGTGGACAGTTTGAAGAGCGCATGAAAGCGATTATGAAAGAGCTGGAAAAGAATGATGACGTTATTCTTTTCATCGATGAGATTCATACAATTGTAGGTGCGGGTGGAGCAACAGGGTCTCTGGATGCAAGTAATATTTTCAAACCTGCTCTTGCCAGGGGAGAACTTCAGTGTATTGGTGCATCCACGCTTGATGAGTTCAGACAGCATATCGAAAAAGACGGTGCTCTTGAAAGACGTTTCCAGAAAGTTCTGGTTGAGCCGCCTTCGGTAGAAGAAACAATCGATATACTCGAGAGAATCAAGGAAAATTATGAAAACTTCCACAATGTCACCTATAGCGATGAGGCTATTAAAGCTTGCGTCAAATTAAGTGACAGATACATCAGCGACAGATTCTTGCCGGATAAGGCAATCGATATTCTGGATGAAGTCGGTGCTCGAGTACATCTGAAGAATATACACGTTCCTAAACATATCGAGGAACTTGAAGAAAAGATAGAAAAGCTAAAGCTTGCTAAAAACAAGGCTGTAAAGAATCAGCAGTATGAAAAAGCAGCTGAGTTCAGAGATAGTGAATCCAAGCTCTCTCGCCAACTTGAGCGCGCAAAAGAAAAATGGGAAGAAGAAACCAAATCTATGCGCTATCCAGTTGAAGAAAGCGATATTGCCGAAGTTGTTGCGATGATGACCGGTATTCCTATGCAGCGTGTCGAGCAATCTGAAAGCAAGAAGCTCGTGGAAATGAGCGAGGATATTAAGAAAGAAGTCATCGGTCAGGATGAGGCAATTAAGAAAATAACCAGAGCGATACAGCGTAATCGCGTGGGATTAAAAGATCCTAACAAGCCAATTGGTTCTTTTATTTTCCTGGGACCTACGGGTGTTGGTAAGACAGAACTTGCCAAAGCGTTATCAAGATATCTGTTTGATACTGAAGACGCTCTGGTTCGTCTGGACATGAGTGAATATATGGAGAAGTTCAGTATTTCAAGACTTATCGGAGCACCTCCGGGCTATGTGGGATATGAAGAAGGTGGACAGCTTACTGAACAAGTGCGCAGGAAGCCGTACTCAGTCATATTGTTTGATGAGATTGAGAAAGCACATCCTGACGTCTACAATATCTTATTGCAGGTACTTGATGACGGTCAGCTCACAGATGGCTTAGGTAGAAAGGTCAATTTCAAGAACACTTTAATCATCATGACTTCCAATATCGGAGTGCGAAATCTAAAAGATTTTGGACAAGGTGTAGGATTTGAGACAAGTGCGAGAAGAGACGGTAAGGATGAGCATGCCAAGAGTGTAATTCAGCAAGCTTTGAAGCGTACATTTGCTCCGGAGTTTCTCAACAGACTTGATGACTTGATTATTTTCAATTCTCTTACACAAGAGAATATTTACAAAATTATCGACATCAGTCTCGCACAGTTATATGATAGATTAAGTGAATTGGATTTTACATTGGAATTATCCGATGAGGCCAAGAAATTTGTTTCAGAGAAGGGCTTTGACCCTCAGTATGGAGCAAGACCACTGAATCGGGCTATTCAGAAGTACATAGAAGACCCGTTGGCAGAATTCATACTTAATGAAAAGCCGAAAGAGAATAGTGCTCTTGTGGCGGATCTTGACGAAGATGGAGAAAGTCTTGTGATAAGTTTTGCCAAAGTTGAAAAAGCTAAGAGAAGTGAGGAAGGTTCAGTGGACACGAAGAAGAAGGCAGAAGAAGAGGAATCGTAAATATAATTTATAGAACAAATATTAAATATACAGGAGGCAAAACATTGTCTCCTGTATATCAATTACTTATAAAAGCATTATTCAATTTAAATTAAAATCATTTGGCAAGAGGTCAGTATTACAGAAATAACGATAGAGATAAAAACGCTTACAGAGTTAACGATGATATCAGAGTCCCGGAGGTAAGACTCGTGGGTGATGATCTTGAAGAAATCAGCGATTTAGTCGGTGAAGACATTGAAGTAGACGTTTACCCTACATCCAAGGTTAAGGAGTGGGCGAGAAAAGCGGAACTGGATGTCGTGGAAATATCACCAAAGGCAAAGCCCCCTGCTGTAAAAATCCTCGATTACAACAAGTTCTTATACGATAAGAAAAAGCGTGAGAGGAAAATCAAGAAGAATGCTCAGAAGACAGTAGTAAAGGAAATCCGATTTGGTCCCAATACTGATGAGCACGACTTCAACTTTAAACTCAATCACGCTAAGGGCTTTCTTGAAGAAGGTGCCAAGGTCAGGGCTTATGTACATTTCAGGGGACGTTCTATCGTATTTAAAGATAGAGGAGAACTATTATTACTCCGCTTTTTAAAGGAACTAGAAGAACTGGGAGCTGCGGAAGCGCTACCAAAAATGGAAGGAAGACGTATGTCTGTTATGGTTTCCCCAAAGAAAAAGAAGAGTTAAAAATATTTCTGGGATAAATTTGCTATTTCAGGTTACAAAGAATATCTTTGCTGACCTAAATTATCAAAACGGATAAGATTATGCCTAAAATGAAGACGCACTCCGGTGCAAAGAAGAGATTTAAAGTGACTGGTTCAGGGAAAATTATGCATAAGCGTTCCAATAATTATCACCTTGCCAGGAAAAAATCCAAGAGTAGAAAATTACGCCTTGAAGGAAAGACAGTATTAGATAAGTCTAACCTTTCAGCCGTAAGAGACATGCTTTGCATGTAATTGAATTATATTTTTTAACGAGGTTACAGGTTTAAAGTGGTTTTCCCTCTGTAACGTACTAAAATAACTATTATGCCTAGAGCAACCAATTCAGTAGCTTCAAGAAATAGAAGAAAAAAATACTTTAAGGCAGCAAAAGGTTACTTCGGTGCAAGAAGTAAAGTTTATACAGTTGCCAAGAACGCAGTCGAAAAAGGATTGCAGTATGCCTACCGTGACAGAAAGAATAAGAAAAGAGCATTCAGAAGTCTGTGGATTATGCGTATTAACGCAGCAGCACGTGAACACGGAATGTCCTATTCAGCTTTTATGCACAAGCTTTCAGAGAACGACATCAGTCTCAACAGAAAGGCTTTGGCTGATTTAGCAATGAATCACCCAACTGCATTTAAAGCTATCGTAGATAAGGTAGCATAAACAGTAAGATAATTAAGAATTAATCATGGCTGTGCGGATTGTGTCTTCGGATGCAGTCCGCTTTTTCTTTTTATAGATCTCTCAAACTCCGGATGCCTACAATTATGTATCTCTCATTCATAGAATCAGAGAGGAAACATTTGCGAAAGCTTAAATAAATACAAAATACTAATATCAATGCCTTATCGCATCGACAGGATCCATACGCGAAGCACGGAAAGCGGGAATAAATCCTGCCAAAACTCCAATGAGTGCAGATAATCCGATTCCCAGAAGGATATTGTAGGCAGAAAGGAACATTTCAAAGCTCGCATAATTGTTGACCACGGCCATCGTAATGTATACGAGAATTAAGCCTGCTATACCTCCTATCACACAGAGAACGATAGCCTCAATGAGGAATTCCATCAGAATAACATAGGATGGAGCCCCCAAAGCCTTTTTGATACCTATAATTTTTATACGCTCATTTACAGAGACAAACATGATATTAGCTACAGAAAACATTCCTACAAGGATAGCAAAACCACCTATAAGCATTCCGGCGAGGCTCAGGATCCCAAAGACTCTTTCCAGGGCATTGGCAAGGATGGAAATTTCATTGAGCTCAAAGTTATTTTCCTCCATAGGTTTAAGCCGCCGTTCAGCTCGTAAACGGATAGTGATATCATCCTTCAACTGTTGCATAGTTCTGTCTTCTCCGGCCTTTACTGCGAGGAAATGTGAGAAAAAGCGCGATTTATAGTTGATTAGTTTCTTCCCATTGGTCCAGGGAAGCATAATCATTTGGTCATAGGGAATAACATTTATAAGCGACTGTCCTTCCTCCTCAAATACGCCTATCACCTCGTATTTAAGGCCTTTAATCTTAATTATCTTTCCTATAGGATCTGCGTTTCCAAAAAGTGAACTAGCGACATCGTAGCCTATAATTGCAGAATTACTTCCACGCTCGTATTCATAGTTATTAAAATAACGTCCTCTGGCAATATTGAGTGGGAATACCCGGTCATATTCAAAGGTAACCGGCATCACGAAGATATTGGACAGGCTATTATTCATGTAGGTAATATTCCCTGCGCTCATAGCTGTAAACAGGGAAATCTCATCCTTTCCATCAAGACTTGCCTTCAGAGCCTGATAATCCTCATAGCCGGGATATGGTCTCTTTAAGTATTTCCAATATTGTGAACCTGGATGCTCATTCCATGGCTCTCTTGAAACGTATACAACATCATCGCCCAGCTTGGAAAAATTGTTTAAAACTTCATTTTCGAGTGAATCGACAGCAGCGAGTATAGAAATAATCGAAAAAATCCCTATGGTTATCCCAAGCAGGGATAATAAGGTTCTGAGGCGATTGGCACTCAATTGTTGCCATGCCTGCAATACACTTTCATAAAGGATTCTAAATGCAATCATGCTTCTAAATTAAATGCTTCCCTTCTACCTTCAAAATGTTATAGATAAACGAATAGTTTTGACAGTTAAACAGCATTCCTGCATATATTTAAACATTCTGATAAAACTAAGCTTAATAATGATGAGAATGATTTATTATCTTTGTAATCTTTTAAAATTTAACCGTTAATCTATTTTAATTAAACTATGCGTACGAAGTTATCACAATTCAAATATAAATTACCTAAGCAACTTATCGCGCAGTATCCTGCGGAGAACCGGGATGAGTCTCGATTAATGGTGGTCCATAAAGACAGCGGAAAAATCGAACATAAGATCTTTAAAGACCTCGTCGATTACTTTGATGAAGGGGATGCAATGATTTTCAACAATACCAAGGTTTTTCCAGCCAGGCTATATGGTAAGAAAGATAAGACTGAAGCAAATATCGAGGTTTTCCTTCTTCACGAATTAAATGCCGGTTCCTTCTTGTGGGACGTTATGGTTGATCCAGCCCGTAAAATACGAGTGGGTAATAAACTCTATTTCCAGGATGATGATGGCAATGACCTTCTCACAGCTGAAGTAATTGACAACACTACTTCCCGCGGACGAACAATACGTTTCTTCTATGAAGGAGATCCTGAGGAATTCAGAAAAGAGTTATATACAATAGGGACTACTCCCCTACCAAAATATATGGCAAGAGAGCCAGAGCCTGAGGATACGGAACGTTATCAGACTATCTTCGCCAAGAATATCGGAGCAGTTGCAGCTCCATCCGCAGGATTACACTTCAGTGAAATCCTTATGAAGCGTATGGAACTGAAAGGAATCGATTTTTCTGAAGTTACTCTGCATGCAGGTTTAGGTACATTCCGCAAAATTGCAGTAGAGGATCTATCCAAGCACAAAATGGACGCAGAATACTTTGAAGTAACTCAGGACGCTGCTGAGATAGTAAATAACGCTAAAAGAAAAGATCGTCGTGTATGTGCAGTAGGTACAACGACAATGCGTGCGATTGAATCCTCAGTATCTTCAGAGCATTTACTAAAAGATTCCAAGGGGTGGACTAACCTGTTTATTTTTGAACCGCATGAGTTCAGTATTGCTGATTCAATGATTACAAATTTCCATCCTTCTCAGTCAAGTCTATTGATTATGACAGCTGCATTTGGGGGATATGATTTAATTATGGATGCATATCAGGCGGCGATAAAAGAAGAATATCGCTTCCATGCTTATGGGGACGCAATGCTTATACTTTAGTAAAAGAGGTTATTCAAAAAATATATGCAAACTGTGGAACCTTTCCGGGCTTTCTTGCATTTGGAAATAAACACGGCGAAGCTTGGATATTATATATATAATTTTAGCTTTGCAGTAATAATAGAAAATTATAATTCTTTAAGTAAAATCATAAATAAAAGATGTATTGGACATTAGAATTAGCCCATCATTTGGATGATGCGCCTTGGCCGGCGACCAGAGATGAACTTATTGATTATGCAATACGATCAGGTGCGCCAATCGAGGTTATAGAAAACCTCCAAAACATGGAGGATGAAGAAGATATTTATGAGAATATCGAAGATATCTGGCCGGATTATCCTAGAAAGGATGATTTCCTCTTCAATGAAGATGAATATTAAACGCCGGTGAGCAATACGGGATTCCGATATTGCGTATCTCAACGAGAATTTTCAAATATGGGTCTATGAATACAAAGAATCAGCTTACCATTGCTATTGATGGCTATTCATCTAGCGGTAAGAGTACTCTCGCAAGACAACTGGCAGACTGCTTGTCTCTTCTCTATGTTGATTCGGGAGCGATGTACAGAGCTGTAACATATTATTTCCTTGAGAATGATGTCGATTTACATAATTCAGTTGAGGTAGAAAAAGCGTTGGAAAACATCCATATAGAATTCAAGCGGGAAACCGAAGAACTACGCACCTATCTCAACGGAACAGACGTAACTACAGAAATCAGAACGCTAAAAGTATCATCCTTTGTCAGTGAGGTTTCCACTATTGCTTCAGTGAGGGAAGTATTGGTAGAACAACAAAGGGCAATGCAGGAAAAAAACGGAATCGTCATGGATGGAAGAGATATCGGTACGGTCGTCTTCCCCAATGCTGATGTCAAATTCTTTGTAACTGCTGATATTGATGTGCGCGTTGAACGACGCTATGCAGAGCTAATAAAAAAAGGTTTTAGCACCGACAGAGCTACTGTCAAAAGAAATCTGGAGGAGCGAGATTATCTCGACAGTCACAGGGAAATCAGTCCCTTGAAAATGGCTGAAGATTCAGTTGTAATAGACAATACATCCCTTAACAAGGAGGAACAACTAAATAAGAGTATTGAAGTCATTAAATCAAGGTTTCCTGATATCAGTACAGAAAATTGCTAGTCCGCAACTTTAAAATACCCCCTACTTAAATCAGCTTTCATCAGAGGTTTTAAGGTTTTTTCAGCAAAGCCAAGGTCTATTTTCTTTTATTTAGGCCACAGTTTTAATTTAATACAGAAGCATCCAACAAACAGTTGTTTCAGACTGAGTTTTATCAACTTTACCAAGTCGGCAGGCAAGTACTAAATCATTCCAATCAATTGTAACAGAACAGATTATGAACCTCCAGTATAACCACTTAATTTAAATAATTCGGACTGTCATTTGACTAAAATAAAATCAGTATTTCCTCCATCAGCAAGACACATCTGACAGGTAGTACATTACAGTTCAAATACTTTATTCTGTGTTCATTTTTAAATCCGTCAAAATATTCATATATTTATTGCCGAGCTATATACATTAAAGCTATGGGAGAACTGCAACTGAACAAATATTATTTAATGTAGCTATAAAATTAAAAGAACATGAAGAACGAAGATGTAATAGGAAATGTGACAATTTCAGACGTAAAGTATTCAACTGTTTTATCGAAGTATTATTTCCAAGTAACTCTGCCTAGCGGAGTGGTAGTCATGAAATCTATATATTATGACTCGACGGAAGAAGCGGATCGAATCAGAAAAGAAACTGTAGATACTTTTGAAAAACGAGGAAAAGATTCCATCAAGAAAAAAACTACTCAAGATAAAGGCGTGAGATATTTCACAGGAGAAGATAAGAAGGGTAAGACCCTCGTTGTCTCAACTAAGATATATTTCGATGAATCTGAGATTGATGAGGTTGTTGATTTGATGTTTCCTACCGACAATACACCGCAAAAGGACGAATAAAAAAAGGGAGTCATAAGACTCCCTCCCATCATCATTACATCAATTTTATATAATTAATTAAGCGATCTCAATTCGCTTAATTGCTTTGTCTTCCTTTGCATCCACCTTAGGTAGGTTAAGCACAAGGATTCCGTTATCATACTTAGCTGAGATATCTTCCGCCTTTACATTTTCAGGCAACTGGAAATGTCTTTCAAAGGCTGAATAGTTAAACTCTCTACGCAGGTAGTTATCGGACTCATCTTCCGTAGTCTTCTCGTTCTCTACCTTAATTACCAGAGCATTATCTTTCAGTTCAATGGAGAAATCATCTCTCTCAAGTCCCGGAGCAGCCAACTCAATGACAAAATCATTATCGTTTTCGCTCACGTTCACAGATGGATTAGCTGAGAACCAGTTATCAGGAAAGAAATCGGTCAATCCTTTGCTGAAAAAGTCATCAAACAATGAGTTCATAGGAACTGCTCTTCTTGTCGGAAATCTTCTAAAATTTATTAAGTTCATAGCTTTAAGTTTTTAAGGTTAAAATTTAATCTTCTTCTTTATTAAGCAACTTTAATGCTTCTTCTTACTACTTTCAGTGGAATTTCAATATTCAAAATCCCATTTACCACGCTGGCATTTATATTTTCAACATCGGTTCTCTGTGGCAATCTGTATTTCCAGGTCTTCCCAAAGTGATTGATGAATGGAGTATGCTCAGCTTCCAGTTCATTAGTCGTAATCACGAGTAAATTATCTTCTGTTTCAATCGTTACATCTTCTTTACCTATACCTGGCAAAGCAATCTCCATGTAGTATTTCTCTTCTTTCTCATTATATGTTACGTTGCTATACGGTCTATTGAATTTTGTAGTTTGCATATCTTATATCTTTAATTTGTTTTCAATATGTTTTATACTTATTGATAAGCAAGCTATGTGCCATTGCATTTTCCCGGATATATTGACAGAAAATAAGAAGAACGACTAAGCTTAAGGTGTCATTTTGACGCCTTTCGGCAAATCTAAACGCCACATTGACAGGTGCAAGCCTAATAAAACAATAAAGCCTCCGGAAAACAACTCCCCGAAGGCTTAAAAACTTCTTATAATTCGGAAATTAATGACCCTACTCTGAGTCTTCTTCATCTAATGTAAATTTAATAGGCAAGTGAAGTCGAGCAGCGACCGGCTTTCCATCTTTTAAGCCAGGCTCCCATATAATACCTTCTTCATTCATCACTTTCATAACTCGCAATGCTTCTTTCTCAATTTCTTCATCGGGAGATCTCAAAACTTCCACTTCATCAACTCGCCCGTCTGTAGTTACAACAAAGGAAATATATATTGTTCCTTCTATTTTATCTGCTTTAGATTTCTCAGGATATTTCACATTTTCATGGATAAATCCAAGGAGTTTCTGTAAGCCACAGCTCTGCTTCTCCTCTCCTTCCAAGTCTGCACAACCCGGAAATACCGGGGCTACGTCGAAACTCCTTTCATAGGTACTGTCTTGAGCCTGGGTACCAGGTGCTGTAATTACGATCAGCCCGGCAAGTAAAACAGATACCAAGCTTATTGCAGAAAGGTATTTCCATAATGATTTCTTTGTACTGGATTTTCTTGTCAACATAATTAAACGATTTTTTAATTGGTGCGAAAATATTCCATGTGCCTGTTGATACTGCTGTACACCGGACAATGAAAATTGAATTAATAAGTTACCATATTGCTTTCTACTGTAGTTGCTACAAGCTTTTTGATCAGCCTGATATTCATGGACCAATCTCAATTCTCTTACCATAAGGTAAAATAAAGGATTGAACCAAAAGAAAACTCTGAGCAGATGGAGGAGAATCAGATCATAATGATGTTTTAGTTGAGCGTGTGCCTTCTCATGCCTTAATATAACTTCATACTCCTCCCCTTCTATAGGAAGGCTGTCAGGCAGTATAATTTTACCGCTCCAAAATATGGGCGATTCCAGTTCTTTACTTATAAAGATTGAAGGTGCTTCCGAATCCAGCAATTGAGCATTTGCCGCAAGGCGATGTATTCTAGTCCAGCCGATAAGAAATCGCAGAAGTATGAATAAGGAACCCGTTATGTAGATTATTAAAAAGATAATGTAAAGATTTACTGTTGAGGAAACATTCACGAATGTTTCAGAAAACTCTCCGATAGTTATGGGAGAAAGTTCAAAGACCGGGTTTGTATCAGATCTACTTATGGGGACAAGCAGGTTAACCAGTGGTAAGAAAATTCCAAGAGACAGTGCCGATAAGAGAAATATCCGGTTAAAGCTAAAACGGGTTTCACGAGCCATGAATATAATGTATATCAGGTAAGTCAGCCCCCAGATTATCGCAGAAGTTACAAAAAAGTACAGCATAATCATTCCTCATTAAACTTGTCAATAATATCCTTCAATTCATCAGGATCTATTTCCTCTTTCTTCACCAGAAAATGAACCATATCTTTCATAGAACCACTAAAAAACCGTCTGGCAAAATCATTTATCGAGAGACGGGAGTACGATGCCTTATCGATTACAGGAAAATAAAGATGTGTTCTCCCATAAGCTTTATGACTGACAAAGCCTTTACTCTCAAGGATTCTCACAATGGAGGAAATGGTAGACTTGCTGATGTCTTCTTTTATGATCTCATCTATATCAGAAACCGTAGCCTCGCCGAGTTCCCATATATAGTGCATTATACGTTCTTCTGCTTCCGTTAATTTCTTCATATCTTCTGTTTTAAAATTAGGGATACAGCTTTTCTGTTCCTTGCTTGCACTAGCAAAGATATATCAATTTTTCCTTACAGCCAAATATTTAGCCATATAGCTAATTCATTAGCTACGCTATTTCACATCCTTAGGGAATGGGTCGGTGCGGTTGGCAGCAGCTTTTATAAGTTCATATATAAACCTAGTCCGATTTAACATCGGCGTATACATGATTTTATCTTCCGTATCCGTCGGCATGTGATAATCCTCATGCACTCCGGTAAAGAAGAACACGGCGGGGATTCCATTTCGGGCAAAATTATAATGATCAGATCTGTAATAGAATCGATTGGGGTCGGACTCAGAGTTATACCTGTAATCCAGGAGCAAGTTTATTGAGTCCTTTACATTCTCAGCTACTTCTTTTACCAATCTATCCAATTCTGTAGAGATTTTATCTGCTCCTATCACATAGATATAATCGGGATTTTTATGATGTTCATCCATCCTTCCTATCATATCAATATTGACATTTGCGTAAGCATCTTCCAGTGGAAGCAAAGGGTTGTTTACATAATAACTGGAGCCGAGTAATCCCATTTCTTCCCCGGTCATAAATATGAACAAAATGGGCTTCATAGGAGCTCTTCCCAGCCTTGATTGGATTAAGAATTCTTCCATCATGACGAGCAAGGCTGTCGTGCCGGAGCCGTTATCATCTGCTCCATTATAAATGGAGTTCCCCCTTTTCCCAAGGTGATCATAATGCGCCGTCACAATGAGATAACCATTTTCCGGAGAATCGACGCCAGGAAGCATGCCTGCAACATTTTCTGTATAGATATAATCAATATTCTTATGGGCTGTTAAGCTGAGATTCGTTTTTTTAATGGTAATTGCTTTAAAGTTTCCTGTCTTTACTGCACGAGCTTGACGTCTCTCAGCCTTTTTTAGCTGTTTCCCAAGCAATTGCTCTGCACGCTTCTCAGGAATAATCACAAAGGGTGGATACTCATCCAGAACCTGGCTGACGCTGTCTATAATCAATCTCCTGTACATCCCCTGATTCCGAAGTCGTTGGGCTGCTTCATTCATATTATCAGTAACCAGAATCACAGCTGAGGCACCCATGCGCTTAGCCAGCTTCAGTTTCTCAAGATTGGCTTCCATCATATCAGATGGCAGTTCTGTTCCGCTGAGAAGGTACTCCTTACTGTTTTTCATCGGCTCGCCTTCTCTTATCAGTAAAAGCTTGTTTTCTACTTTATTTTTCCGATAATCACTATAGATTTCGCTGTCGATTCCATATCCGAGATAAACGAGTTCATCGACATTGATATCGGCAGAGGAATTTGGATGACGTGGAGCGAAAAAATCTACATTTTCCTTGAGCCTTTCTCCTCCTATCTCCAGGCTTAATGTGTCCCATTGCACAGTAGAAAGAACGAATTTCTGGTAATAATCTCCATTTTCAGACACAGGCTGAAGACCACTATAAACCATCTGATCTGCCAGATATTCCGCCACTTTCTTTTGCCCTGCAGTACCGGTTTCCCTTCCCTCCATTGCGTCAGAAGCAAGAAACTTCATGTGCATCCTCATCCTTTGCTTAGTCAGGGCAGTATATTGTTGTGCCTCGACATTCAAGGGAAGGAGGAACAGGACCAGCATCAGGAAGATTGCTTCAGAAATCGGAAATCTTTTTAACTCTTCTTTCATGTCTTCCACCTTCAAAATCTGATTGAATAAATGTTTCTGTTATATCGATTGCCCACTCCAGAGCTATAAACCTCGCAGGTAATGCAAGAACATTGGCATTGTTATGGGCTCTAGCCAGCTTTGCCAGCTCTTTATTCCAGCACAACGCAGCTCTGATATGTCTGTGCTTATTTGCAGTAATAGCAACTCCATTTCCGCTTCCGCAAATGATTATACCTGCTTCAGCTTTCCCATCTTCTATAGCTTGAGCAACAGGATGAATAAAGTCAGGGTAGTCCACCGATTCGGGTGAATCCGTCCCAAAATCCAGCACTTCATAATCATTCTTCTGGAGGAATTCTTTTATTTTCTCCTTATAAAAATAACCGGCATGATCGGCTCCCATTGCTATTACTTTCATATCTCCAGTTTTCACAAATGATCAATTTTATCTCAACAACTCCATGTATTGCTCAATCGTATTCACATAATTATCCTTTTTCGCAGAATCCGGCAAGTCCTTCACGACATCGTTAAGTCTGAATAACGAGCTCATTGCAACGTTCTGAGGATGTGAAAAGCTTGAGTTTACAATTGACTGATCCAGTGAGGAATAGAAATCAAGTTCAGTCGTCACATTCTCCAAGGCTATATCTATCAACTCCTGCGCACGATCGATTTTTCCATTTTCCACATAAGGACTTATAAACGGAATCTCAAAGTAACCATAAGGGAAATTCATATTGGGGAATCCTTCAAAGAAAAGGTCGGACATCTGTTCAGCCTTACCTGTTTCCCCTTTTTCCATGAAGTCCATTAAAGCTCTATAAAATACAAGTCTGTGAGACTGTACTGCAGGCCCGAAGCTCTCATCGACGAAGATATCTTTTTTATCAAAGCCTCCCCACATAAACTTCTCCTTGGCATTATTAAGAACTTTATCCGAGTCGATTCTGCCTGAACCGAAGATTGATAACCTTTGGTCTGATTCTGATTTCACCGGAATTATTCTCAACGCCAGCCCTTCCAGCTGAACGTAGTCATTCAAGCCCAGCATTTTGGAAGATTGAATTGTTGTAGCGAAATAAATCGGTCGCTTATTGATATTTGAAGCAATGATATCCAGAATAGCCAATTCATCCTTTCTCAAGTAAGTCTTGCTCCTGAAGTCAAACAAGAGATTTTCCGTTGCTACACTAGCAAGTGAATCATCCAAGCCAAAAATGTTCTTGACATTGTTCTTGTCAATCGGAACAGAAAATCTTCCGGCTTCAATACCAAATTGTGACATTCCTCGCGAAGGATCTCTCAATTCCGTATTACCGGAGTTAATTTCATTAGCGAGCTGGGTAAAGGTTAGCATTCGTTGCGGAACTCCACCACCCCTGTCAAAGAGGAATAGCTGATCATGTCGGTATCCTCTGTACTGTTCAGGAGCGATAGACATATCAATCGCCGCACTTTTGTCCACCCTGCGTCTCATCAGGTCAATGTACCAGTCTACGGCAATAAGGGACAAGTTGATAACCCTTACGTCCGTTCTTATATCCTCCACCTCCTGAGCATACCACAATGGATAAGTATCATTATCTCCATAAGTAAAGATAATGGCATTCTCTTCTACTGAATTCAAGAAATTGGAAGCATAGTCACGCGATGCATACAAGTGTCTTCTTCCCATATCGTCGTAGTTCTGGAAGCCCATAAGCATAGGGGCTATCAACACGATTGCACCTGCCACAACCGCAAGAACGTTCTTATTCATGTTCTTGAGTTTATCTCCCAGGAAGCCATAAATAGCAGGAACGGACAGTCCTATCCATATCGCAAATGTTGCAAATGAGCCGATTAAGACATAATCCCTTTCCCGGGGCTCCTGTGGAGGCTGATTGGAATATAAGATAATTCCGAGTCCGGTAATAAAGAACATCGTCATAAGGGCAAAGAAATCTTTTCTCCGGTACTTATAGGAGAATACCATACCGACAATACCCAGAATAAGTGGGATAAAATAATAGCTATTCCGACTTTCATCATTTTTCATCCACTCCGGTTCCTTATCCATATCATAGAGTCGCCACTTGTCGATGAATTTGATTCCCGACGCCCATTGTCCATCGGCTTTATTAGCCGGGGTATATCCTTGTTTAGCATTTGTTCTTCCTACAAAATTCCACATAAAGTACCGCCAATACATCCAATTAACCTGGTAACTAAAGAAAAAGGAAAGGTTATCGGCCATTGTGGGGCTTCCCGAGGGCCTACCTATCCAGTTCCTGTACTGCGATTCTCTGTCGGTATGTCCCATTCGCGGGAAGAGCGATTTGTCAGATTGCTTATAAACATAAGACATCTTGTATCCTGTAACCTCATACTTGTCACCTACACGGCCGTACCTTGGTTCTATATCGGTAGAAGTTGGCACTACATCAAAGGCCGGCCCGTAGATGATAGGTCTTTCTCCATATTGTTCTCTATTCAGATAAGGTAAGAGAGAGAATGGATCCTGTGGATTATTCATGTTAATCGGTGGCTTGGCATTGGCTCTCACAACCACAACACCCACAGTTGAGAATGAAATCACTACTAACAACGCTGCCATAAAAGTCAGTTGTAATATGTGACTGTTTCTTTTATGAGCATAATGAAGTCCAAAGGCGAAAACTCCTGCCAACAGCAGAATAGTCGGAATAATACCGGTATTGAAGCCCATTCCCAGGCTATTGACCATAATTTTATCAAACCAAGCCCATATCGTTGGAACCCCTACAATAACAAACTTCATTATAAACACCACTACCGCGCCGCCTATAGCAAGAGATGCCAGAACACCTTTTGCATTGATTTTATCGTATTTTTTAAAGTAATAAAGAAGTGCCGCTGTAGGTATAATCAATAAGGAAAGCAAGTGTACTCCGATGGAAAGTCCCGTGGCATAAAGGGCAAAAACAATCCATCTATCGTGTTCTTTTTCATTGGGCTTGGCATACCAGACGGTCATTGCCCACAAGACCAGACAAGTAAAGAAGAAGGACATAGCATATACCTCCCCTTCTACTGCTGAGAAATACACACTAACACTGAATGCTGCTACAAGTCCGGCGACAATTCCGGCAATTGCAAGAGCGATATTCTGTGATTCTGTCGTTTCACCATCCCTACCAACCAATGCAAGTTTCCCAAAAAGGAATGTAGACCAGGCAAGGAATCCCACAGCAAATGCAGCGCTCAAACCTGACAACAGGTTTACCATAAATGCGATATCTGCAGGATCAGAACTAAACCATTCGCCTATTTTGGCGAACAAATGTCCAATCAAGAGGAACAATGGTGCTCCCGGTGGGTGTACAACCTCAAGTTTATATGCCCCTGCAATAAATTCACCGCAGTCCCATAAGCTTCCTGTTCTCTGTACTGAGAAAAAATAAACAATCGTAGCTACAATAATCGTTAGCCATCCGGATAATCTATAAGCACTTCTATATTTCAAAATAATAGATTCTAAGGTTTATTAAATCTTATTTTCTTTTCCGTAACGAATTTTCTTCGACAGTATTCTGTCTTCTCTGAAAATCCTTCATTCTTAACTAATACGCAAAAATAGTAAATTCTGTGTCTTTATTCTATTTAATGAAACAATTGAGTCCACGATTAACTAATACCTTCAATCGATAATATAATTATGGAAGCATCAGTCGGTGATTCTGTGGCCAATCTTATTGTATTAGTAAAGGATATTATATATTTGCTTTATGTTTAGAATCATTTTATTAGTCCTGGTCGTATATGCTGTCTTTCGTTTTTTAAACTATAGAAACTCAACTCAGCGCCCTATAAATAATAATTATGGCGGCCGAAGACATGAAGAAGGAGAATATATCGACTATGAAGAAGTCGACGATGATGAGGCCTAAGCAGGCATGATTAAAAAACAGTTGCATTCAGATGTAGTGCAAACGATTTTATTAAAGCTATGGAAGCCGATATTTTTGAAAGAGACTTTGTCGATGCGATTAAACCGCGAATATTATTTGAAGATGAAGATTTAATCATCCTCAATAAGCCGGCTGCTATACCTGTAGCACCTGACTTAACCGGGGATGACTCTCTGATTGATATAACAGAAGACTATTGTGGACACCCACTAAAACTTATCCACCGACTGGACAGGCCTTCATCCGGGATAGTAATCTTTGCCAAGAGTAAGCACAGCTGTATTCATCTGTCAAAACAATTTAAGGAAAGGGCATTGATGAAAAAATACCTTGCAGTCGTCAACAAAACCAATAAGCTGCCTACAAAAATTTCTCTTGAAGACAAGATTTTCCACGACAAGAAGAAAAACAAGAGTTTTATCCGATCCTGGATGGAAGATGGCGGGCAAGTCGCACAGTTGAGTTATGAACTAATCGATTCAATCAAGCATTATGCCTTGCTAGAAGTAAATTTGCACACAGGCCGACATCACCAGATACGTGCACAATTGGCAAATCTCGGCTATCCAATCAAAGGCGATGTCAAGTATGGCTTTAAAAGAGGAAATAGAGATCGCTCTATTCAACTCCATGCCTGGAAAGTCTCATTTGTACATCCTGCAAATAATCAAACATTAAATATTGAAGTAAATCCTCCCGCAGAAGATGTCTGGAGGCATTTTGATATGTTTATTTAGGTTTTGCATACTGAAGCAGAACAATCTACTCAATTCCATATTTAATAGAATATATGAGCGATATGAACAAAAAAACTGATGTAAACGTCCTTGGTGAGTTTGGCCTAATTGAGCATCTGCTCAAGGATTTCAAGAATAAACAAGCTAGTACATATCTGGGTGCTGGAGATGATGCGGCGCTTATCGATATAGGGAACAACCGTGTCATAGCCTTAAGTACGGATTCTCTGGTGGAGGGGATTCACTTTGACATGATGTACACCCCATTAAAGCACCTGGGCTACAAATCAGTAATTGTGAATTTGTCCGATATAGCAGCAATGAATATCAGACCGACACAGATTACGGTGTCGATTGCAATTTCAAGTAAATATACTGTAGAGGCACTTGAGGAATTATACAAAGGTGTCGCTCTTGCCTGTGAAACTTATGGCGTAGATCTCGTCGGAGGAGATACCACCTCCTCGCCCCGCGGTTTATATATAAGTGTGACCGCAGTCGGGATAGGAGAAAAGGACAAAGTTGTAAAACGCAGCACCGCTAAAGAAGGAGATATTCTCTGCGTAACGGGAGATTTGGGAGCGGCATACCTCGGACTCCAATTACTTGAAAGAGAAAAGCAGGTATTTCTTGAGGATCCAAATATGCAACCCGCGCTTGATGAACATGCTTACCTCATTGAACGGCAATTAAAGCCGGAAGCACGTGTAGAGATGGTTAATATATTTGCGAAAGCTAATTTCATCCCTACTGCAATGATGGACGTATCAGATGGAATTGCCTCGGATATCATGCATATCTGCAAAATGTCCGGCGTGGGCGTTATGATTGAAGAAGCCAAAGTCCCTATCCGACAGGATGTAGAAATTCTGGCTATTGACTTCAACATGGACCCTATCACCGTAGCTTTATCAGGAGGCGAGGACTATGAACTATTGTTCACCGCAGATGAAAAAGATCTGGAAAAAATACAGCATCTTCCAGACACTTCTATTATCGGAGATATTGTCGGTCCTGAACAGGGGCTCAACTTGCTATCGACCGGAGGTAATATACATCCGTTAAAAGCGCAAGGCTGGAAGCACTTTTAAAATCCTGTATCAAGCTTACTTTGTAAAAGCCGGTTATCAGTCGAAGATAATTAGCTTTGATCTGTATTTATGTCCGTTATCTGCAATATACATCAGGTAGTATTGTCCTGCTCCAAATGACAGATTTTCAATTCTTTCCGGTGAATTTTTAAAGTTGCGAGTATAAATCATTGAACCTGCATTATCAAACACTTTCAATGAACCGGCGCCCATATCGGTAGCCAGGTAAATATCATTTCCTGATTGCAGAGGATTTGGATAAACATTCATCGTTTCATAAGCCTGATAAGCAGGATTCTTGGTCGATACGGATATTGAATCCGGGTGAACCAGCAGAAAATCATCATAAATCACCAAGCCAAGTGACGAATCGTCATTTTTATGAAAAATTGCATCTTCAACTTCTGCAGAATCAGCCGTATTCCAATAGTTTTCGCGAGCGTAAATCGTCTCATCATTCATATTAAAGAGAGCATAAATCTGGCCGCTATTTCCATTGTTCACAAAGGCATTTCTAGTCGTTGGATAAGGCAAGGTCTCTCCGTCAGGCTCACTGAGATACGCAATCGGCGCGATAAATTCCGCAGCATTGGAAGCTTGAATAGTTAAGCCCCAGAGATTATCTTCAATATGATTTCCAGCCAGGTAAGAGACGTTACTCTCGGTTCCGTACAGGTTTATCCCGCTACCACCGAGATTGGGTTCTCCCTGAATATTATTTCCTATAATATGGTTGTTTCTGATGGAGGAAGTCACGTTACTACCGATAACTGTAATGCCATAACGATTTCCTTGTATCAGGTTATTTTCTACAATCAGGATAGCATGTCTTTGAATAAGATTAGTAAGACCTATTCCACCTGACATATCATTTCCTCCCAGGAAAACAGAATTCCTGACAACAATAGAATCCCCTTCTGCCGTATCAGCAAAGTTTAGCTGTGGGGAGTTTTTATTCTTAGTGTTATTTTCAATAAAGTCACAGTGGTCAATCACCAGGCTTATCGCTGCATTCACTCCGGAGCTTAATGCCGCACTCTCAGTTTCTTCAAATAAGGTATTACTAATCAGCCCTTTTGAGCGGAAGACAGATATTGCCGGACTCACTCCTGCCTCAAGGCTAAGTGTCTTATAAAACTTACTATCATTTATCGTAAAATCAGAATCGACAAAATTCAGTCCTCCTCCTTTGTTAAATGTAACATTATCGATTAAAACAGTCGTAGAGTCAAACCTCATTTTTGGGAAAGTGTCATTAGTCAGCCCGGACAAAGTCAGAGATTCAAAAACTACATGAGCTAATTCACTGCTGATTCTCGAAGTCTCACCCAGTTTTAAATGAAGTTCACTTATGGTTAATGTATCTGTAGCTGCGATGATTAATTCCGAGCTTATTTCACAAATCCTTTCTCCTCCTTCTTCATAGTCATTAATAAGATTAGGGAAAGCATCAATAAGGTCATCCATATTCCAGTTCACTCCGGTTCCGGGAGTTGAAATCTGAGCAAAACTTATTGTGCCAGCCATGAATAAGACTGAGAAAAATAGTAAACGATAGTTCATTTGTAAGTATAATTTTACAGGTAAATAAATAAGATTTATGCTGACAAGGTAAGTCTTTTCATCTTACTTATAAATAGAATAGAGTTTGTTTTTTTAAGTTTCAAAGCATAAAAAAAGGCTGCTCACTCATGGTGAACAGCCTTATATTAAGATTTATATTCCGAGTTATTCGGCATCGTCTTAAAGTAGAGCTTTTCTGGAAAGTCTAATTTTTCCGCTACGCTCATCGATTCCAATGATTTTAACCTGAATTGTATCTCCTTCCTGGAAATATTCAGTTACATCATCAACTCGCTTGTTATCAATTTCTGATACGTGAAGCAATCCACTCTTACCATTGAAATCAATAAAAGCACCATAAGGCTTGATTGAATCAACTCTACCTTCAAAGACATCTCCCACTTCAGGAGTATAGGCAATATCCTTAACACGGCGCACCGCTCTGTCAAGATCATCTTTATTGCTTGAAGCAATATTTACGATTCCTTTCTTGCCAACTTCTTCGATTGAGATAATGGTATTAGTAGTTGCTTGAATTTCCTGGATAATTTTTCCACCAGGCCCGATTACCGCACCGATAAATTCTTTATCAATTGCAAACTCTACAATACGTGGAGCATGTGGCTTAAGATCTTCACGTGGCTCTGAAATTTCTTTAGCCATTTCATTTAAGATGTGAATTCTGCCTTCTTTAGCCTGCATCAAAGCCTGCTCAAGTACTTCGTACGGAAGTCCCTGGATTTTAATATCCATCTGGCAAGCACAGATACCATCCTTGGTACCGGTAACTTTAAAGTCCATGTCTCCCAGGTGGTCTTCATCTCCAAGGATATCAGACAGAACAACGTGGTTGTCGCCATCGCTGATCATACCCATTGCAATACCGGAAACCGGCTTCTTAATCTGAATACCCGCATCCTGCAGAGCCAAAGTTCCGGCACATACAGTAGCCATTGAAGAAGAACCATTGGATTCCAACACATCAGAAACGATTCTGATAGTATGTGCATAATCATCCGGAAGAACTTGCTTCAGTGATCTTGCAGCAAGATTGGCGTGCCCTATCTCCCTTCTCGAAGGTCCACGATTAGGCTTAACCTCACCTACTGACAAAGCAGGGAAATTATAATGTAGGTAAAAGTCTTCATCATATCTTTCCAAAGCCTTATCAATCAGCATCTGGTCTTCCTTAGTTCCAAGTGTAACTGTGGCAAGTGCCTGAGTTTCTCCACGAGTAAAGATTCCTGATCCATGCGCCGATGGCATATAGTCAACTTCACACCATATATCTCTAATATCCTGTGGATTTCTACCGTCAAGTCTTTGCTTCTCATCCAGAATCATTCCACGGATAAGGTCACGCATAAGGTTATCGTATGCAGAGCTGATGTATCCGGCGTTTTCTTCGAAGTACTCTTCTCCAAACTTCTCCAAGACTGCGTTCTCATACGCTTCCTTGATAAGATCAAAGGCATCTCTTCTTTCAAACTTTTCAGTTGACTTATGCGCTACAGCATTAATCTGATCCTTGCAATAAGTAACTACAAATTCATCTATTTCAGGAATATGTACCGCTTCCGGCACTTCTCTTTTCTCAAGAGCTTTTCTTCCTACTTTCTGAGCAAGTTTCTCCTGCGCATCACACTGTACTTTAATAGCTTCGTGTCCGGCCTGAATTGCTTCAATAAGTTCTCTTTCTGAGCATTCATCAGCTTCCCCTTCAACCATGACAACGTTATCTTTGTCAGCAGCGATGATAATTTCAAGTCTTGCTCTTTCCAGGTCAGATTTCTGAGGATTGATTACATATTTTCCGTCAATCTGAGCAACGCGTACTTCAGATATCGGCCCTGCAAATGGTATGTCAGAAACTGCGATAGCTGCCGAAGCTGCCAACGCTGCAAATGCATCAGGTAAAGTATCGTCTTCTCCTGATATAAGGTTAATCTGAACTTGCGTGTCGCTCATATAGTTATCCGGAAACATAGGCCTGATTGCCCTGTCCACCAGACGGCTTGTAAGTATCTCATACTCTGACAAACGCGCTTCTCTTCTAAAAAAGTTACCTGGAATTCTTCCAGCTGCAGCAAATTTCTCTTGATAATCAACAGTCAATGGAAAAAACGGAGCATCACTTTGTTTTCTACTGCTTACTACGGAAGCAAATAACATTGTGTTACCACATTTTACAACCACTGAACCATCTGCCTGAGCTGCTAGTTTTCCGGTTTCAATAATAACCTCTCGTCCATCGGGTAAGTTGAAGGACTGAGTAATTGGATTTTTAACACCCATAATTAATAATAATGTATTTAATGTGAAAGAATTACAACATCACATTGTGATTAACGGTGAGCTATATTCTGAAGATATTAAGGATAAATCAGCTAATTTAAAGTGTATTGAAAGCTTGATAAGTGTCTTTATCCTGATTGTAATTCTATAAAAATATTTCAATTATAATGAAAGATGCCGGCATAGCCGGCATCTTTACGTTTTATGTTTATCTTCTGATCTTCAATTCTGCAATGAGATCACGATATTTCTGAATATCCTTGGAAGCAAGGTACTTCAGATGATTTCTTCTTTTACCTACAAGGTGAAGCAATGTTTTTCTAGCTTGTGTGTCTTTCTTGTTCTCCAGCAAATGCTGTGATAAAGATTGAATACGGTAAGTAAATAAGGCTATCTGCCCTTCTGTGCTTCCGGTATTCGTTTCAGAACCGCCGTACTGCTTGAAAATCTCGCTTTTCTTTTCTTTTGTTAAATAAGTTGCCATTTTTTTAATTTATAAGTTTACCAATTATAATCACATGGATTAGTTTTAGCGGTGCAAAGGTATGCTTTTTTTACAAATCCACCAAGACAATCTTTCTGTTCTTCTTGTCAAGCCAGTAGTTTAGCGATTTATGTCTCCAAAATCGCATAAATGGGAGGTGACGATAGCAGATAATTTCTCTTATTTACTTAATTTCATCTTGGCTTCTTCCCAAAGTGTGTCCATTTCCTCCAAGGTCATTTCATTCAAAGTCTTGTCGGCATTCTTCTCAATATAGCGGAATCTATTGTAGAATTTATTATTGGTACTTGCCAAAGCTGTTTCAGGATCGACCCCAAGAAACCTCGCGTAATTGATAAGACTGAATAATACATCTCCCAGTTCATCCTGCAGTTTCTCTTTACTTGCATTTGCTGCAACCTCACTTCTGAATTCCTGTATTTCCTCTTCCACTTTATCCCAGACATCTTCCGTCTCCCTCCACTCAAATCCCACCTGAGCTGTCTTATCCTGCATTCTATATGCCTTCACCATTGCAGGCAATGCTCTCGGGACTCCATCAAGAACAGAAGCATCCCTGCTCTTCTTCTCCTTTTGCTTAATTTTCTCCCAATTCTCCTTTACCGTTTTTTCATCTTCAGCGTTCACATCACCATAGATATGAGGATGACGACGGATAAGCTTCTCACACAGATTATCTATTACAGTCCCTATATCAAAGGTTCCTTTTTCCTCCCCTATCTTGCTATAAAAAACCATGTGCAAGAGAATATCTCCTATTTCCTCCCTGATGTTCTCATCATCGTTTTTATCAATTGCATCTACGAGTTCATACGTTTCTTCTATCGTAAGATTCCGCAAGGTTTCATTGGTCTGCTTCATATCCCAAGGGCACAGAGCTCGCAACTCCTCCATCACAAGCAGTAGTCTTTTAAACGATTCTGCCTTTCTTTCCGGCTCTTGTACTGTAATTCCTTTATTGGCCATAATATTAAATTTCAGCTATCAATTTCTGTGATTTCCATGCATCAGATATATGCATGCTTATTTCATGTGCGTAAGGAGATGTCCCATAAACATCTTCTTGGTTTCAAGATATTCCTTATTTTCTTCATTGGGCCTGACTTCCAGGGGAATTCGCTTATGCACTTTTATCTGACTTCCGTCAAATGCGTGGATTTTATCCGGATTGTTAGTCAGTAGGTTAACCTCTTCGACTCCGAGAGACTTCAGAATTGCAATTGCCAGATCATAAGTGCGTTGATCCGGCTCGAAGCCCAGATGAACATTAGCCTCTATCGTATCGTAACCTTCATCCTGGAGATTGTATGCTTTCAGCTTTGAGATCAATCCGATTCCACGACCTTCCTGCCGTAGATACATAAGGATTCCGCTATTCTCCGCAATATATCGCAAAGACAAATCCAACTGCTGGCCACAATCGCAGCGTTGTGACCCCAGCAAATCACCGGTGATACATTCGGAATGAATCCTGACATTTACCGGCTTAGTCGTGTCTACATCCTCAGTCATAAACACAAGTGTAGGCGAGTATTCTTCAGCATTATTTGCGTAAGCTATAAGAATAAACTCTCCATATTCAGTAGGAATCCGCGCTCTTGCCTGTTCTTTCATAAAAATATCTTGAGGGCTATTATTGGGAAAGGCTAAAATGACAATAAATGTTTAAAAACAGTCCCTTTATTATGGCAAAGATAGAGAAAAAGTGCGAAAAATCACAGTACACATAAAGCCGGCAGAACCCAGGGTAAATCACTTCAAATTACACGGAACATATTTAAATAATATGTAATCTATACTGCAAAATGCCACCATATTCTGTACCTTTGTGTTCATCAAAGATAATGTCCGAGCTGTGGACACCAAGGCCGGATTTTCTTTCCTGTTTAGATCAAGAAGAAGGAAATGTACAATAAAATAACGGAATCCGATATTGCAGAATTCATCTCCATTCTGGATGAATCACGAGTTATCCGGGATAAAGATGCCCTCGCTAGTTATGGTCGAGACCATACAGAGGACTTCATATTCATGCCGGGACTGGCACTGATTCCGGAGAATACAGCAGAAATCTCTGCGATCCTGAAGCATTGTAATGAAAAGATAATTCCGGTCACTGTGCGTGGAGCCGGAACAGGTCTGTCAGGAGGCGCTCTGCCGATTCACGGAGGTGTCATCCTGTCAATGGAGAAGATGAATAAGATTCTCGAAATCGATGAAAAAAACCATCAAGTACGGGTTCAGCCCGGGGTTATCACACAGGTATTACAGGAAGCAGTAGAAGAACGTGGGTTATTTTATCCTGTCGACCCGGCCAGTCGAGGTTCTTGCTTTATCGGTGGAAATATTGCTGAGAATTCCGGCGGCCCGAGAGCTGTTAAATACGGTGTCGTTCAGGATTATGTTCTCAGCCTTGAAATCGTTCTGCCTTCCGGCAAATCCATACACACCGGTGCTCATACTTTAAAAAATGCGACCGGCTATAATCTTACGCAATTGATAGTCGGCAGTGAAGGTACTCTCGCTGTTGTAAGCGAAATTGTCTTAAAGCTAATTCCCAAGCCCACCAAGGATATTCTTCTTCTCGCCCCTTTTAAAAGCGCTGAAGGAGCTTGCAAAACCATTGCTGAGATTTTCCATCTGGGCATTACACCGTCTGCACTGGAATTTATGGAGCGCGATGCCCTTGAAATTGCAATGAGATATTTGGGCTCTCACAATGCAATAGAAATCAAAGACGATGTTCAGGCACACCTCATAATCGAGGTTGACGGCAATGCGCAACACGACTTGATGGCAGAGGTGGAAAAGATATACGAATTGCTAGAATCAAAGGGCTGCGAAGACATTCTCTTTGCTGATTCTCAACAACAAAAGGAAACTATCTGGAAATTGCGTCGCGTTGTCGGAGAAGCTGTAAAGAGTGAATCAGTATATAAAGAAGAAGACACTTGTGTCCCGCGTTATGAATTACCTACACTTCTACGTCGAGTTAAAGAACTCGGCAGGGAATACGGTTTCAGATCCGTATGCTATGGGCATGCAGGAGACGGAAATCTGCACATAAACATCCTTAAGGGAGATATGGACGATGAAAAATGGAATTCCACGCTTAAAAATGCAATAAATTCTTTATTTCAGACGGTTAAGTCACTAAAAGGTACACTTTCGGGTGAGCACGGAATAGGATATGTGCAAAAGGAATACATGTCTATCTTTTTTGACGAAAGTCAGCTTGACCTTATGAGAGGAATTAAAGAGTTATTTGATCCCAAAAACATCCTGAATCCCGGTAAGATTTTACCAGACAAATAGATGAAGTCATAGTATGCAGCAAGGTAACAAATTGATAATACACGAAGAACACATCATTCACAACTTCAATTTAATACAGGATAATTACCATTCTGAATATCCTTTATACGCCGTTGTCAAGAGCAATGCCTATGGCCACGGTTTATTTAAGACGGTTGAAGCTCTATATGAAATGGGACATCGACACTTCGGTGTTTTTCACATTTCAGAAGCAATTCCATTGAGAAAGCAGTTCTCTGACATTCACATCATGCTTATGGGAGACTTCCCGATGCAATACGCAGGGGATATAAGCAAGTTCTCGATCGAACCGGCGATTTTTAGTTATGAAAAATGGAGGAGATTTCTCGCTCAGGATCCTACTGTCGGACATTTTCATGTCATGCTCGAATCCGGCTTAAATCGGATGGGGATTAAGGATATTCAGAATTCTGAATTCATACAACTTGCAAAATTATCTCGAGAAGCCGGACACGAACTTAGTTTTTATTCGCATATATCCGCAGCGCCTGAAGGCCCGGATGAAAAACGGGTAAAGAAACAATATGAAATATTTGATGAGCAGGTGGCATATATCCGTTCAGAAATCGATTCTTACAAATACTTTCACTTTTACAACAGTGCAAATCTTCCTTTCTATCAGGAGCACAGATATGGTGCACGTGTAGGGCTGCTTCTATACGGCTACTCTCCACTACAAAACAACTCTTCCATTCCCTGGCTACTAAAGCTAAAGCCGGTAATGGAGTATCGCTCCTGGATCATGCAGATTAAAACAGTTTCCAAAGACGATTATATAGGTTATGGTCTGCATTATCAATGTCCGACTGAAAAGCAAGTCGGTTATGTGCCTATAGGTTATGCAGATGGTTTTTTCAGGAACTTGGGGAATAAAGGCAAAGTGCTTACCGAATACGGTTATGCATCTATTCTAGGTATAGTCAACATGAATCTGATAGCAATTGACTTGTCCTCATTACCACTCGTAAGATCAGGGGATGAGGTTATAATTCTCGGGCAAAACAACATAGAGTCTATTACAGCAGATGACCATGCAATTGCAAGCGGAACAATTCCTTATGAAGTTCTTACTTCCCTTGGGAATCAGGTGAATTACGGAATTCCTTTTTAATCCATTATAATTTTCCCGTTGGAAAGCGGATAACCTTCAATACTTGTAAGGCGATAAAAGTATAAGCCCGATGGTAGATCCAGATTGATTCTAGCGGAATTAATTATTTCTTGAGCTCTCTTCTGCCCCATTATATCAAACAACTCAAAACGGCTACCCATTAGGCCGCTCATATCGGAGGACTTGAAATTTATAGTCCCGGAAGAAGGATTGGGGTAAAGGAGAATATCAGCTGACTTGCCGGTACTGTAAATTAGTATTACATCTGAACGCACTACAGCCCCATCTCTATCAACTTGTCGTAACCTATAGTAATTTTTCCCGGTTAGAGGTTCTTCGTCAATGGCCTGATAATCATTTATGGCAGAAGAATTCTTTCTATCTGTTCCGGGCTTTTTTATAACCGTTTCCCAACTTAATCCATCCGGGCTTCTCTCAATTTCAAAGTGGCTAAAATTTCTTTCGTCGGTTGTTTTCCATAACAGAACATTCCCATTTGCGAAAGCTTGACCACTAAAATGTAATAAGCGAATCGGAAGCACATCCAAGGCGTATTTAACAGCAGCCAGCACGTCGAGAATCCCATGCCCAAATTCATTATTGGGAACATCTTCAGGATTGAGATCACCACAGGGTTCATTTACCCATCGTGGAATTGCTGTCGATGACAATACATGCTCTATTTCCGCCACATTCCCTATCAAAAACGGCGCTGCGGCCATAAGCAAAGCCGCTGCCCCGGCGACATGAGGGCTAGCCATAGATGTTCCACTATTATTACCATAATTGCCTCCGCGTATAGACGAGCGTATTCCTGTTCCCGGAGCAGCAATATCCGGCTTCACCCTATCCCCATTATAAACAAATGGCCCGCGGCTACTAGTAGCGCTGAGCAAGCTGTCTTGCCTGATATTTCCTACTGCATAAACCTCTTCAAGCAATGCCGGCAAGAGAATCGTCTGACAATTACTACCGCTATTTCCTGCAGCAGCCACTACAAATATTCCTGCATTTCTTAAAGTAAGAATTGCATCTCTTGTTATATTATAAGCTATGGTATCTTCCTCAATATCGATTGCACCACCCCAGGAATTGTTAATGATATGTGGCGCATAGAATGGGTTGCCATCCTCAGGTTCTTCTCCATATCTATAAGGAGCTAAAAACCACTGGAAACAATCCAGAGACCAGCTAAAATATCCGGAACCTCTATCCATATTTCTCGCGCCAATCCATTTTGTACCGGGTGCTACACCAATCTGATTACTTCCTCCATCATCCCCGACCATAGTGCCCATTGTATGTGTTCCATGGCCATGATCATCACAAGGAAACTCAGAGTTCAGATCACAAATTAAATTGGGGTCATCGTGCCTAGGCCCTATTGTATCTACTGCATCAAACCAGTTATAATCATGGTCCGCCACTCCCAGAACTTCATTCCAGCCACGATAATGCGCTTTCAACGCCGGGTGATTCCACTCATAGCCGGTATCCTGTCCGGAAATCACAATTCCCTCTCCCTTCGTCTCATATTGCTCCCACACGCTATCTGCCTTAATCATTTGTATTCCCCATTCGATACCTGCTCGTTTCTGTGCAGCATCATGATTGTATTCAGGTTGAATCATCTCAATTTTATAATCGAGTATAATATGCTTTACCTCCGGAAAATCCGCAATCTGGAATAGAGTCTGTTTATCAACATCAGCATATATAGCATTTATGATGTAATAGCTTTTGTGTTTCACGTGATTCTCTGTCAGGAATCGCAGTAGGTTCTCCTGATTTTCTCTCGCCGTCTCCAACAGATGCTTTTTAACATAGGCACCCTTCTCAAACTTTCCATATTTAGTTCCTGCTGTCTTGGTGTCAAATTGCTGCGTCAGAACAATTATCACTCCCACCTGATCTTTTTGTTGAAATTCGCTCAGTAATCCGGAGGAAATCTTATCCGTATTTTGTGCAATTATCATTGTGCCCGAAAGAAGAAGGAGAAGGGTAAAAGCAAGTTTTTTCATATCGATATCATTCAATTATTTGTTCAAGCTTCCGCAAATGGCTGATTATTCCAGAATAATTTTCCCGGTTTTGCAAATAATACCATCTGTATCAATCAATCTATAAAAGTACAGGCCTGAAGCCTCATTTAACTCAACCTTATAAGAGTTCAAGTCTATATGCTTTACTGATTGACCCATCACATTAAATATCTCCAATTTATAGCCCAGTAGACTACGGTCATCAGAAGTCTTTACATATAGCGTCCCACCGGAAGGGTTCGGATAAATTGTAAAATCCAGCGTCTTGGTCTTTCGATAAATCAATATAGCATCTGAATAAATTGCCGAATTATCTTTGTCAACCTGTTTGAGTCTGTAATAATTTTTCCCTGCTGCCGGTTTATTATCAATGACTACATATTCGTTGACAGAAGTAGCTTGTTTAGTCCCTGTTTTAGTCATTATTCTTTCCCAGTGCAATCCTTCCCGACTTCTTTCAATTTCAAAATGACTTAAATTCTTTTCATCTGCAGTTCTCCACTGAAGCAGATTACTATTATCAAGAGCATGGCCACTGAAGCTCAATAATCGCAATGGCAAAGGGATTAAGCCTTGTCGTATTGCTTCCATTACATTAATAATCCCATAACCATAGTCATTGTTAGGAACTTCATTTTGCGCCAGTCCTCCACAAGGCCATGTATCGGTCTTAGGCCTCGCAGTAGACTCTAAGAGATTCTCTATTCCCTCTACATCTCCAGCCATCGTGGGTATTGCACTTATAATAAGAGCTACTGCTCCTGCCACATGTGGCCCAGCCATTGAAGTACCACTGCTATTATAATAACCTCCACTATTATTTGCTGATCGCACACCTACTCCCGGAGCTGAGACATCAGGCTTAATTCTGTTGCTTCCATCATAGGTTACCGGACCTCTACTGCTAAAGCCTGCACGAGTATCATTTGAGTTAGTTGCTCCCACAGAGAAACTATCCTCATAGAAACCGGGTGGATTAAATACGGTTTCACAATTACCTCCATCGTTTCCATTTGACACCACCACAACAATCCCGCTTGCCTTTAAAATGCTTACCAAATCTCCCATCAATTCAAAGTTATCTTCATCACAACCTTCAAAATCCGGGCAAGTCCATGAATTATTTATCACGTGCGGAGCTTTATCTACCCTTCCATCTATTTCAGGATTTTCACCATGTCTGTACGGAGCGAGAAACCATTCAAAGCACTCCATATACCACCTAAAATACCCGCCACCTCTTTCCATATTTCTCGCGCCTATCCACCTGGCGCCGGGTGCTACTCCTATCTGCTCCCCCATTTCATCATCACCTATCATCGTACCCATAGTATGGGAACCATGAGCGTGGTCATCACATGGGGCGATAGTACTATAGCCACAAGGGTTGCCATTTGCAGAATGGCCTTCATAATCTTCATCTATTGCATCATGCCAGTTGTAATCATGATCAACGCCACCTTCACTCCATCCTCTGTATTTCTTTTTCAGTGCAGGATGATTCCATTGATACCCCGTATCCTGCCCACCTACTACCACGCCTTCACCTCTTACATTATATTCTGACCAGACACTATCGGCACCGATATTTAATATTCCCCAAGGAATACCTGCCCGCATAACAGCAGATCCATCATCTTCTATCGGCTCCATCATTGCATAGTAGGAGTTATGGTGAATGCGCTTAACCTCCGGAAGATTCATAATCTCATAGAGGGTTTCACTATTAACTTCGGCGTAGATAGAATTTATAATATAAAAAGGTTGGTGTTGGATTTGCTTTTCCTTAAAGTATTTTCTTAGGTTTTTTTGACTTTCTCTAGCGACTTTCGTCAAATTCTGATAAACGTAAACACCTTTTTCCAGTTTACCATGCTTCGCAGCAGCCTCACTGTAGTCAAACTGCTCTTTCAAAACAATTATAACTTCAACATTCTCATCCCCTTTGAGTCTATCTCTCAGACTTGAAGTAAGCTTTGCATCAGTCTGTGCAATAAGAAAAGTGCTTATCAAAAGAAAAGAAATAAGTGGCAACAATTTCTCCATAATATAAAGCTATTAAAACCATGACGAAGGTCACGAGAATCTATAAAACACCCGTGATTACTTGATAATCAGAAAGTATACTTGAAAGATAGTAATAAATAATATTATTACTATTTATCAGGAAGATTTTCTTGGCCGGATTTGTATGAACATCAAATACATATCTACCAAAGCAGTAGTAATCATATTTTGGATTAGGGTAACTTGTATATTATTGAATATTAGAGTTGGTTTTATGCTGGAGCGGATTAGTTACTCTTTTCGGCTGAAGAACTTACTAACATAAAAGAGTATTTTTCTGCAACACCAAAAAACTATATCATAAGACATAGTTTAAGAGTAAAATAATTCTCTATATTTAACACGTTGTTTTGTGTTGTTTCATATAGCACGGACGAAGGGCGCTATTTTGGTGCCTTTCGTTTTTTCTACACCCTCAGAATTCCATTTCCCTACAATATCCAGAGAAAAACAAAAGCGCTAAACATCTTATTCAACTTACCGCTTTAATATTTTTAAGTGGTGGCTCCGACAGGATTGGCTACTCCTTTCCTTTGGAGAACAAGGTCAACATGAAAGTACGTAGCAAGCTACGCCTTTTTCATTTATGCCAAATCTCGAACAAGTTCGATTTCAAGCAGAGATCAGAATAAAAATGTGAGTGATTTTGTGTTCGACAGGATTGGCTACGCCTTTCCTTTGGCGAACAAGGTCAACATGAAAGGCGCGCAGACACATCTGCGCTCTTTTACTTTCCTGTCAAATAGCAAACGAGTTTGCAATTGCCAGAAAAAGTAAAGGCGCCTGCGATATTTCGCAGGCGCCTTTCATGCTCTTGTGACTCCGACAGGATTCGAACCTGTGACCTATTGATTAGAAGTCAATTGCTCTATCCAGCTGAGCTACGGAGCCATTTTTTCCTTAAGCCGTGCAAAGATACAAGATTTTCACTTAGAAAGGTAGGAATTCTAGTTTTTAAATCCAGATCCTTAAGAGAATAATGTTTCTTCGCCGCTTCACCTCCCCGATACAGTCGGCATCATTTAGAATAAATGTATATATTTGGCTTATGGATTTTAAGGAAGTACAAATTGAAGAAAGCTGGAAAAACATTCTCAAGGAAGAGTTTGGTAAACCTTATTTCGATGAGATTGTCAATTTCCTTAAAAGAGAGAAAAAGCTGGGCAAGCAAATTTATCCTCCAGGTCCAAAAATCTTTAATGCATTTGATTCAACCCCATTCAGGAAAGTGAAAGTTGTCATCCTAGGTCAGGATCCCTATCACGGTCCCGGACAAGCAATGGGCCTTAGCTTCAGTGTACCCAAGTCTGAGAGAATTCCTCCTTCACTCAAAAATATATACAAGGAAATCAATAACGATCTCCAGCTTCCCATCCCCAACCACGGTGATCTGAGCAGCTGGGCTGAACAGGGCGTATTCCTGCTTAATGCAATTCTGACTGTGGAACACAAAAAAGCAAGTTCACATAAAAAAATAGGTTGGGAACAGTTTACCAATGCCGTCATTCAACTTCTATCAGAAAAAACTGAAGGCTTAGTTTTTCTACTATGGGGGAATTTTGCACGATTCAAGAGCGAATTTATCGACAAACAAAAACACCTTGTTCTGGAATCAGTACATCCCAGCCCACTGGCCGGAAATGGATTCTTCAATAACAATCACTTCAGCAGGGCCAATGAGTATCTTAAAAAATCAGGTAAAGAGCCAATAAACTGGTTTATCCCTCCGTTAAATTAGTGAATCCTGTTTTTTATACTTTTATATTCTTACCTTCGTTACATATTATATATATAATAACTATGTAACCATCTGTATACTAATGAAACACAGCATATATCTCTTACTGATATTTTCATTTGCCTTTAAGGCAAACAGTCAAATAATTGACTATAGCTCACACATAAGTGGCCCGTCTCCGCAGGAATATACGGGTGAGCAATATATTTTCATAGACTTTTGGGCAACTTGGTGCATACCTTGTATTAAGTCAATGGATCATATTGAACACCTTCAATCCCTTTATTCGGACAGGATATTTTTTGCCAGCATGTCCAGTGAACCTGAACATACAGTGCGTAAATTCCTTGAATCGAGGAATTTTACGACATCAATGTTAATCGATTATGAGTCCAAAAACTTCTCCAAGTACGGTATCCGTGCAATTCCAAAGTCTGTTTTAATGGATAATCTAGGTAATACGATTTGGTTTGGGCACCCCTCAGACCTTTCTCCCCAGCAACTCAATTCCTTAACTAGAACAAGACTCAAAAAAAGTAATCTGAGATTCAATTTACAGGCTCAAGAACTACCTCAAGCTCAAAAGGTAAAATATGAAAGCCTTATCATTAAAAAGTTCTTAAATGTCGACACTGTGCATTTAACGGTTTCTCCATACAGCCTTGACAATGAGCGCATAGAAAGTCCGCAGGAAATGTATTTTCAAGGCAGCTTGAAATTTATCTTATCGGATTTACTAGAGGTGGGAGAATTACATGTTGCCTTAAGCGAAGATATGAATAGACAAGTCCAGCTTCGTTTACCTGTCAAATTGTATCATAAACATAAGGATCGCATCGTCGAGTCTCTATCACAACGATTCAATTTCAGACTTGAGCAGGAAACCAAATTAGTTGATGCAATGCTTATCAAGTGTGACTCTACTACAAGTTTTATGGATATGAACAGTTTTGATTTTGGTGGTGAGAATAAGCTTCTCATCTCAAGTAGCACAATTGAGGCTGATAATATGACCTGTAATGAATTTGCTGCTGTACTCTCAGATGTGCTTGAAAAGCCGGTTATCTTTGAAAGTGCTCCTGAAGGGTTATTTGATTGGAATGTACATTATCAATACAAAAACCTGATGCTGGAACAATTTAAATATGATTATCAAGCTGAAATACAGGAGAAGCCTATCGAAAGGCGTTTTTACAGAGCAGTTCCCGGTTTTGTAGAAAATTAACTAAAGACTGCAATAAAGAAAGTAATACTATAAAAAAAGCCTGCTCCAGAATCTGGAACAGGCTTTTTTATTATTCAGGTTTAACTTTATTAGTTCTGAAGAATGATAAACTCAGTTCTTCTGTTTACCTGATGCAATTCTTCAGAGCACTCAACTCCGTTGCTGCAATGGTTTTTCAGACGTGACTCACCGTAACCTTTTGAAATGATACGGTCTCCTTTAACACCCTGAGAAACGATATAGCTCTTAACCGCATCAGCTCTTCTTTGAGATAATGCCACGTTGTAATCATCGTTTCCTCTTGAGTCTGTGTGGGAAGAAAGCTCGATAGAAATAGCAGGCTTATCTTTCATAAGAGCGATAAGTTCTCTGTCAATTTCTCTCTTAGCAGCGTTATTAAGTACTGCAGAGTTAAAATCCCAAAGAATAGATAGTTCTGTTGGAGTAAGTAATTCACAATCAACTTCCTCCCATACTGTAAGGCCACCTGCTTTTACAAGAACAGTTTTAGTAACTTCTTTGTATTCTGCAGGAACTGTTGTTTTTCTGGTTGTAGCAGGCTGATCTACTACTTGTCTTGCAATCACATCATATTCTGCCGGGATTTCAATTTCCTTGATAGCAGCAGGCTTGGATACAACTCTCTTCTGATAAGTTGCATTGGTTTCAGGAATTGCAATTTCTTTAGTAGAAGCATCGCTAGTCAAAGTTTTCTTATTCACTGTAGTATAACGTGCAGGGTATTCTTTCCAGCACAGAGTCTGACAGTCTTCTTTTCTTGGATCCGGGCAAGGATAAGCTTCGTATTCCCAACCTGAAGTTTCCGGATAGATTTTAATTTCCTCAGAATCATCTCCCAGTACAGCAGGAACTACTTCCAGTCTTGAACTAGTAGCTTTGTTTACATAAGGTACATCGACAACTTCATACTCAGCAGGAGTGAATTCGTATCTTTTAGCAGCTTCTTTAACTAATACTGTATCGTAAACTGTTTTGTATGTAGCCGGAACTACTTCCAGAGTAGTATATGAAGGCTTGGTCATAATTGTTACAGTTTCAGTTCCAAATTCAGCTTTGGTAACACACTTAACGTAGCACTTACCAGGCTTTGGGTTAGTAGGTAGACCATCTGTCTGAGCAGTCATACCATAACCTGCTATAAAGAACACAAATAATAGCAAATATTGTAAGGTCTTTTTCATAATAATAATTTAAATTGGTATAATAACTTAAGCCACCGAATTGGCTTTTATTCATTTTATTTCACACTTCAATTATCATACAGAATATTGGTTCGGGTTTTATTCTTAATGTATGCTTAATTAAACGTATAATTGAGCTCTAACAGCTCTCGCTTACGTCTACAAAGGTATGAATAATCTTTGAAGGCATGAAATAAACAATTAATAACTTATTCGGCTTTAAAACATATTTTAGAGCTCTATAGTTTAATTTAACGAAAGATAAAGCACATAAAACCATCAAAAATATTGTCATTTAGTATATCAGAATCATCATTACGTATAAAACCATATTATGAAAAAGACCAATCAAAACTGGATAATTGCAATAGGCTTCAGTGGTGCACTTGCGGTAACGCTCGGCGCGTTTGGAGCTCATGCACTAGCAGGTAAACTCTCAGAAGTCTCATTGGACAATTATAAAACCGCCGTTAATTATCATTTCATTCATACCATAGCTGCTTTAATTGCATTTTACTTCTATCATCAAAGTCGTAATAAACTAGTCGGACTCGCATTTAAGCTCTTTATTTTGGGTACAATTCTGTTTTCAGGCTCACTGTATTTGCTATCCACCCGTTCTATAATGCAGCTGGATAGCTTTGCTCCGGTATTGGGTCCAATTACGCCTCTGGGCGGCTTAACTTTTATCGCTGCCTGGATATTATTAGGTGTAGGTTCATATAAATATATAAAACATGAAAACATATAATGATTACGTAGGTCATTTGCAGAAAATCGCAAGATTAAATGCAAGTTCTGCTTTATTACAATGGGATCAGGAAGTGTATATGCCTGTAAACGGTGCAAAATTGAGGGCAGAGCAACTCGCCTTACTAGCAACGATGGTGCATGATTTAAGTACTTCCGAGAAGTATGGTAATTATTTGAAAAGGAACCTGAATAATGTAGATCTTTCAGATACAGAGAAGAAGAACATTGAACGCAGTTACGAAGACTTTGAAAAACAACGCAGGATTCCATCTTCTCTCGTAGAAAGAATTTCTTCTGCACAGTCAAAGGCCTTTCAAGCCTGGATAGAAGCTAGACAGGCAAACGACTTTTCAGTATACAAGCCATTTTTGGAGAATATAATAAATCTGACCAAAGAATATGCTGCTCACCTAGGGACATCAGATGATCCATACGAAACACTTCTCGACCTATACGATACGGGAATCAAATTGGAACAGGTCGATAAAATATTTGATTCATTAATTCCGGGGATACATAGAATTCTTAACAATTTAGATTCCGAATATTTCAGTGAAGACCTTCCAGCCGGCATTTTTAAATCGGATAAACAAATGGAGTTCGGCAGTGAAATTTGCGAAAGCTTAGGCTTCAATTTCAATGCTGGTCGCCAAGACCTATCTGAGCACCCTTTTACTATAGGTATTCACCCTACGGATGTACGTATAACTACACGGATTGATGAAAACTCTCTTGCGTATATGCTCTGGAGCACTATCCATGAGTGTGGGCATGCACTATATGAACAAGGGCTCCCGGTCGAGCAATTTGGTTTGCCACTAGGTGAGGCTGCCTCTCTCAGTATCCATGAATCACAGAGCAGATTATATGAAAACAATCTCGGAAGAAGTCGCGTGTTTATCAATAGGTGGTTCCCCAGGATGAAAGAGGTCTTTCCGGATGCACTACAAGATTATGATCAAGAAAGATATTTCAGGTCGGTCAATAAAATTGCAGCTAATCTCATACGCACTGAGGCTGATGAGCTTCATTACCACTTACATATATATATAAGGT
>CAYRFF010000011.1:49568-72469 GCA_964423575.1 uncultured Saprospiraceae bacterium
CTCATACGCACTGAGGCTGATGAGCTTCATTACCACTTACATATATATATAAGGTATCAGATTGAGAAAGAGCTTATGCATGAGAAAATCAAGGTTTCTGAAGCTCGCGACAGATGGAATAGCCTGTACAAAGAGCATCTGGGCATAGAAGTGCCTGATGACAAATCCGGGATTTTACAGGACGTTCACTGGTCTCATGGAAGTATCGGCTATTTCCCTACATATACATTAGGTAGTCTATATGCTTCTCAGTTTTTGGATTCAGCTTTCGCTCAAATGCCAAACTTACAGAAAAGTTTAGAGCTAGGTTCTTATGCAGACCTTCATAGTTGGCTAAAAGAAAACATACACAAACACGGTCGGTATTATACCTCAGATGAGTTAAGTATAAAAGTTACCGGAAAATCTTTAAGTACCGATTCATTTATTTCATATTGTGAAGATAAATATTTAGCTTTGTAGTATTGTAAATCAATTTTTAATCCAATTAAATGCTTATGAAACACGTAATTTTACTAGGACTAATGTTAGTTTTCTCAGTTCAGCTTATGGCTATAAAGCCGGTAGAAGTTGCTGAAGTATCAGCTGAATACGCTGAGGCTGTTGAGAACATTCAAGTGAATAATACAACTGCAGCTTATGATGGTGGTATTATCGGTAAGTTCCTAAAGAAGAACAAAACAGTTAAAAAAATGACCAACTGGGTTCAGAATAAAGTTCTTAAAAAAGACTTTAGCATTAATGACCCTGTTAACAAGTGGTTGTGGTATGCAATCATTCTAGCTGTATTAACAATTGTAATATCAATTGTATTCAGCTTCATCCCAGGTCTATGGAGAATTTCATGGATAATCACTTCACTGCTTGGCCTAGCAGTAACAGTATGTTTCATCTACTGGTTATTACTATTCCTTGAGGTGATTTAATCTATGAGATAGGATCACATTAAAAGAAAAAGGCGAGAAGTTCTCGCCTTTTTTTATTTCTATATAATTCATTATTCTTCTATAAGAACATTTTCCTCGGACTTAAATCTTCCGCTTCGCCTCCACCAGATTATTCCTACAGTAAAGGCGAGTATATACGGAGCTACCAAAATATAAAAGATACCAGCATTCAATCCTTTCCCGCTATTCCCTCCATCCGCAAGATTACTTTCTACAGCCATACTGCACATTGGACACTGTGCCGAGATGGTTAAATAAACCCCTCCTAGCATAAGCAAACCAAGGGTCAAACCTATTCTGTTTATATTTTTTTTATTCATGCTTATAGTATTTTACCTATAAAGATAGTTAAATTTATTTATTCTTAAAAGTCATTCGTCTATCAACAAGTTCAGACTATTTTCCACCGCGGTAACGCCTTGTAAACATTGGTTGATTAGGCAATACTACAGACAGATGTTCAATAATAGAATTAAGAGCGCTGGTATCACTCATATCGTAGTAGTTTAAGACTTTTGCTTTATCATTGATTAAAGCCATTGCAAAGGCGGATTTAAGGCTATCAGGGAATATATCCAACGCAAGAGGACTATCCGTTATATACAACCCTATAGCATCTCTACGAGCCAATTCCTTTACATCAAAGTAATTAGTCTCTTTCAGTGTAGCAGATTGAAACAAGATAAATAATTCTTCTCGGTCACTGAATTCTTCCAGCATTAAATACACATCATCACTCTCTTCAATTTCTGTGTCTTTGTTTGAAGAACCTTTAATGAGAAGTGCATATTTTTTAGGAAGTGCGTCATAGAACTCAATTGCAGATGAATTAAAAGAATCATAGATAATAAAATTATCAATAGAATCCTTAGGAGCAATTTCACCGACTATCGACAGTCTGAATTTCAATCCTGAATCCAGATAGAAATATGTAATAATCGGGAATACACACAAAATAAATAAAACAGCAATAATTGTGGTTTTTTTATTTTTACGCACGCGATATACCTTTAAGCAATAAAAGGTGAGTATGAATTCATACTTACCTTTTATCAAAATAATTTAAAATGAAGTATGTGATTGTATATGCATTAACTGCAATCACAATATTTTAGTTCAGGATTGCTCTGTTGCTACTAATCCCATATACACATCTATCATTCCCACATCATTAGTCTGTGGCACTTGTTCAATATCATCCTCACCTCTAGTTTTCTTGTAATTCCCCCAGCTATCTGCATCCCATAGGTAAGCAATAATAAGCCATATCAGAAGAACAGCAGGCAACAATACAGTAGTAGCAAATCGCTTGGCCTCATATTTCAAGTGCATAAATTCATAAATAATGAAATAGGCCTTATAGAAAGATAGTACAATTATCAGTAAGGCAGCACCATAGAATATAAAGGTATTGTTTTCGAGTCCACTTATTAAATGTCCTCTATGCAACAGTGACAAGAACACCTCTATCAAGGTCACAATCGCTAGAAGGAATAAACCTTTATATGCCAGTTTTACTTTTCGTTCGTATGAAAGATCACTCATAACTCTTCTATTTCAATAAATTTATTAAAGTAAATAAAACACAAGGAATACAAAGACCCAGACCAAGTCAACAAAGTGCCAGAACAAGCCAATTTTCTCGACCATTTTGTATCCATTTTTCCGCTTCACATAGACACCGCTCAATACGTTAATCGTCATAATTAACAACAGTGTAATTCCGATACTCACGTGAAACCCATGAAAGCCGGTTATAAAAAAGAATAAAGCTCCCCAAGCACGAGGACCAAAGGCTTGTTGTTTTATCACACCTTCGTCCGTCTGATATTTTAACGGTTGCCATTCTCCATCAACTTTGTGGATAAGATATGTATCTCCTACATCAAATCGATCGCCAGCACTAATAGCTCCACCATCACCTTCGAGATAAGTTCCGGATTCAACATGCGCTCCAAAAGGATTAGTCATCACGGTGACATGTTCTTTACCGATAAGGTTATTCCATTCCCAAGCCTGACATCCTAGAAAAGCTGTACCACCTAAGAAGGTTAAAAACAACCAAAAAGCAGTTCCTCGCCTATTTTCTCTCTGTCCTTCTTGTACTGCCCTCACCATCGTAACTGAACTGGCAATAAGCACAAAGGACATGAAAGTCACAAATATCAAAGGAGCATTTTCAATACCAAATGGTGCATTGGTAAACATGAAATCTGATTGTGGCCAAGTGGGGCTACTAAATCGTAGTGCACCATAAGCTGCCAAAAATCCGGTAAAGGTAAAAGCATCTGATAACAAAAAGTACCACAGCATCATTTTACCATATTCCACATCCCATGGAGACTTACCACTACTCCAGATGTTTTCTTTCGTTTCTTCTTTAACTATTGCTGTTTCCGTCATTGATTAACTATTTAACGCTGTAATAGGAAAAAGATTAATAAATAAATCCACAGGATATCGACAAAATGCCAATACTGCAAAACCAGTTGAAATCGGAATCTCCGTTTCTCTGAAACATAAAACTTTAGCGATAAAGCATGAAATGTCGCAACTGACAAGGCAGTAATCCCCCCAAGTACGTGCAATACATGTATTGCTGTAATAAGGTAGACAAAGCTCGCAGAAGGGTTTCCATTAATGAAAATTCCAGTCGAAGATAACTTTAGCCATCCAAGATATTGGAAGACAACAAAGCTTATTCCAAGGACTAAGGCCAATAAAAGGAAACTCACATATTTCTTCTTTATTCCTTTCTTATAGGAGTTATAGGAGTACTGAAGGCTAAGACTACTTAGCAACATCACCCCGGTACTAAAAAGAAACTCTATCGGTAAAGAAAAATGCAACCAGTTCCCGGCAGCTCTACGTACAATATAAGCACTTGTAAAGGCCATAAACATCATTGTAATAGATGCAAATGACAACCAGAGCGCAAATTGTGCCGGATTAATTCTACTTTGTCTTGCTATCATAACATTAACCCTATAAACATAACTATCAACACAATCGGAAGATAGATAAATGAACCAAACATAAGTCTCCGGGCAGTCTTATCATCTCCTACCCTATAAAAGACAATTGCCTGGTATAAATAAATAAGTGAAGTAATCAATACTAATACCATAGTAATTACACCCATTTCAGGGATTACTAATAGCATCACAGATGCGGGTATCAGAACTGCGGTATACAAAATTGTATGGAACCCTACTTCTTTAGTCTTTTGATTTTCTTTCGATGGCAGCAATTTGAAACCTGCTACGGTATAATCATCATGGGCCAACCATGCAATTGCCCAGAAATGAGCAAATTGCCAGAAAAATTGTATCGTAAACAACAATATTGCCAGAGGAGTAATACTCCCTGTAACGGAAACAACACCGATTACAACAGGTAGGGCTCCAGGAAATGCACCCACATGTACGGCAAATGGTGTAATTCTTTTCAGAGGAGTATAAAGGAATGCATAACTTATCAATGCAAGCACTCCTATTATTGCACTGATAGCATTAATAGAGGCAAGCAAACTCACACCTACTATACTAAAAATTCCGGCAATTATTACTGCCTTATTTCTTGAGATTCTATCAGCTGGCAGAGGTCTATCTTCGGTCCGCTTCATCTGCGCATCGTATGACTTCTCCAATATCTGGTTAAAAATATTAGATGCACCGGTAGTTAGAAATCCTCCCAGGGCAAGAAATAGTAGATTAAGCCAGGAAAAGGAATTTATAGCTCCGGCAATTAAAGCGCCAAAAACAGCTGAGAAAACGACAAGTAGGTTAAGTCTCAGTTTTACCATTTGACTTAAATCTCTCGCCCATTTGAACTCAAGTGATTTAGTAGCTTGATCCATAGCAACGTCTGTCTTTCCGATATGTCTTCCTTCCTGATTCAATTTATCTTAGTTTCACTCAGTTTTACCATCATCCAATTCGCCTTCAGCCAAAGGCACTACTTGAGGTATATAATCCACATCACTTCCAGGCTTGGAGTAGTCATAAGGCCATCTGTATACAGTAGGAATTTTACCTTCCCAGTTACCATGAATTCTTTCTATAGGTGTAGTCCACTCAAGCGTATTGGCACCCCATGGGTTCTTGACCGTCATCTTCTTACCATGCCAGATACTATAAAAGAAGTTAACAACAAAAATCAACTGCGCCCCAATTCCTATAATAGCACAAACAGTGATGAATGCGTTTATATCTCCAAAATGTCTGAATGTCTCAAAGTTATCAAAGTTATAATATCTTCTTGGCACTCCGGCTACTCCCAGATAGTGCATAGGCCAGAACACACCGTAAGCAGCACAGATAGTTATCCAGAAGTGCAGTTTTCCAAGTGTTTCATTCATAAAGCGACCGTACATCTTAGGATACCAGTGATAAACTCCAGCTATCATACCAAAAATGGAAGCAACCCCCATTACAAGGTGGAAGTGGGCAACAATAAAGTAAGTATCATGCTCCTGGATGTCCAAGGCAGCATTCCCCATAAAGATACCGGTCAACCCTCCGGAAATAAATACGGAAACAAAACCTATGCTGAATAACATGGCTGAATTAAACCGTATACTTCCACCCCATATAGTTGTAATCCAGTTAAATACCTTGACCGAGGATGGTAAACCGATAAGAATCGTGAAAAGCATAAATACAGATGCTACGAACGGGTTAATACCAGAAACGAACATGTGGTGCGCCCACACGATCATAGACAAGAACCCAATTGCTCCCAGGGAATAAACCATCGCCTTATAACCAAAAATCGGTTTACGCGCATTCACTGATAAAATATCAGACACGATACCCATCGCAGGCAAAATTGCAATATAAACCTCCGGGTGTCCAAGGAACCAGAACAAATGCTGGTATAGGATCGGAGATCCACCTACGTGATCCAGTGGTTGACCACCGATATAAATATTACTTAAGAAAAAGCTTGTATCGATAATTCTATCTGCCATAAGCATAAAGAAACCGGATGCGAGCACAGGGAATGATAATAAACCTACGATTGCAGTAATCAAAATTCCCCACATAGTCAGCGGCATTTTCCACATAGTCATCCCTTTAGTACGCATATTCAGAATCGTAGCAATATAGTTAATACCGCCGAGAACCACTGAAACAACAAAGAAGGTCAATGACCATAACCATAAGCCCATCCCAGTTCCGGATCCACTCGAGGCTTCAGGCAAAGCAGATAAAGGTGGATATGCCACCCAACCACCGGCAAACGGTCCAGTACTTACGAATAGAGAAAGGAACATCAATACACTCGCAAGGAAGAAGAACCAGTACGAAAGTAAATTAACAAATGGCGCCGCCATATCTCTAGCTCCGATTTGCAAGGGCACAAGGAGGTTAGCATAGGTACCACTTAATCCTGCTGTCAAAACAAAGAAAATAAGTACAGTTCCGTGCATCGTAACCATAGCATGGAAGAACTGTGGTGACAGTGTTCCTACCCCGTCAGAGCTAATGATAATCCACTTTCCGAGAATTGGCTTTAACCAAGCAAGACTCGCTTCCGGGAATCCCAGCTGCATTCTAAATACAATTGAAAATGATGCTCCTATCAATGCCCATATTATTCCGGTAATAAGGAATTGCTTGGAAATCATCTTATGATCAGTACTGAAAACATATTTGGTAAAAAAGTTAGACTGGTACTTATCGCCATGTTCATGATCGTGAAAATGGTCATCATGTCCGTACTTTTCTATCAATTCATCAGTATTATATATTTGAATTACCTCTGACATAATTATTTTATTTGAAATTTCTTAAACCAAAAATGATTTCAATAATTATTTATTAATCTTCAATTACTCCTTCAGTGTCTTCTAAAAAGCCGACCTCAATCAACCCCTCCATATCAATTTCCGCATCAGACAACAATGGATCATTTTTAGTCCCCTGAATAGATGATTTATAATAAGAAGACTGTTCTTTCAACCAAGCTTCATACTCTTCCTCTGTAACAATTTCAACAATCTTTTTCATAGAGAAGTGGCCGCTTCCGCAAATTTCGGCGCAAGCCAGCTCATAATTAAACGTCTCCCACAATCTTGGACCACCTGGGTTTTCTGGATCTGAAGGTCTCTGATATTCCTTATATTTTTTTAATTCTTCTTTGTACTCAGCCGTAGTTTTTATCGGTGTAAATACAAAATAGGTAGGCATACCCGGGACCGCGTCCATTTTCACACGGAAATGTGGTAAATAGAAAGAGTGGATCACATCTCTTGAATTGATACTCACTCGCACTTTTTTTCCAACAGGCAATACAATTCTGTCAGGCATAAAATCATCATGGTTTGCTTCATCTGTCCAATCTTGCCCTAATGGATTTATACCAGTAATTTCTCTAAAGTTCTTTTGTCCAAACTTACCATCAGCACCGGGATAGCGTAGAATCCATGAGTACTGCATACCTGTCGCCTCAATTTCAATTACTTCATCATCAGCAGTAATATCTTTCATTGTAGTAATCCAGGTATCTACACCATAAATAGCAAGAGCACCCAATACGATTCCCGGCAAGGCAGTCCATAATAGCTCCAGCTTATTATTATACGGGAAGAACTTCGCCTTTTTCCCATTTCTTGCTCTAAATCTATAAGAGAAATAGAAAAGCATTATTTGAGTAGCGAAGAATACGATTCCTGTAATAATCAGAGTGATGTGGAAGCTAAAGTCAAGTCTTAAGCCATGCTGTGATGCAGATTCATGCGGTCCATACCCAAACATAAAATTCTTATAATAGTATGTTGATATTATTACTGCTAACAGAAACACCACCATAAAAACTATAGAGAGTCTTGAATGCCAGTAATTGGAATCTTCCTGAACTGCTTTCTCACCTTTAATACGACCCGCTACTTCACTGACCTTTCCGATCTGCAAAATAATGATTACCAAAAGGATAATACATAGTAAAATTATAATCGCTGTCATGTCTAAATTAGATTTATCGCTTTATATCTATTCAATATTAATTCATCAGGCTTCATGATGGAAACTCTCCTCAAGATATGGATCTCTCATAGGAATCAAAGACGCCTTAGTCAGAGCTCTCAATATCACTATAAGGAACAGTGATAAAAAGCCAAGGAAAACTCCTATCTCCAAAAGGCCAGGCATAGTAAAACCAGGAATAAATGAAGCCGTTTCCACTGCAGCTCCTCCTAGGCCTTTTATCTCATCAGAAGCGTGTAGTATTCCCGGTACAGCCATTAGGAATGTATCTAGATAGTGACCAAAGAATACAACAACAGAAGTAAAAATCAATGTACCATATTTTTTCTTAGTATCATTTCTCATAAGTACGATAAAAGGTACAGCAAAGTTTATTACAAAGTTAGCTGCGAATAAAACCGGATACTTATCTAATCTTGTCTTAAAGTAAACAGTCTCTTCACCGATATTACTAAACCAAATCAACATATACTGGGAGAACCATAGATATGCCCAGAAAATAGAAAAGGCAAACAAGTATTTACCGAGATCATGTAAGTGCTCGTCAGTAATCGACTTATAGTAACCATTAGCTTTAAGCCAGATCAATATAAGTATAGTGAGGCAGAAGGCAGCCACTGCCCAGCTTGTAGCAGTATACCATGCGAATAGCGTACTATACCAATGTGAATCCACCGACATCAACCACAACCAGATTAAGGCCGCAGACCCAAATCCAATAAGTGGCAATAGTGCCGAAGACCAGTTTCTAATTCTTTTATGATACTCAAATTCGGAAGTTCCATGCTCATCTTCTTCCTTGGATAAAGTGCGTATTTTTCTAGAAACAAACACCCAGGAACCAGCAATAATTAGCGTTCCAAAAAGATACCAGTTTGCGTTTAAAAATGCTGATTTACTTTGTAAAACAACATCATTTTCAAGAACTCCTTTATCTGTCCAGAGATATAAGCTGTGAAAATTAAAGTAGTTTCCAAGAGCGATAACGAGAATAAATAGCAATCCTATCGGCAAGAAACTAAAAAATGCTTCCCACAAGCGCTTAAACATAGTGAAAAAGCCAGCAAAGCCCACTGTATGAGCTGCATACAGGAACATAGTCATAAATGAGATCCCTGAGAAAAACAAACTATTTATCAGGATATTAGTCCAGAATCTGGTATTTAGTTCATCACTCTTAAAGAAAATGACTACCAGACATATTAAACCTAGAGCTATAAAGCCATATAATATGTTCCGCACTTTGGATGTAAACTCGAACCGGTTCATATACTACTTCTTTTTCTTTCTGTATTGTCCTTAATTTAAATTTATTTCTTTTAGATTATAGCTCATCAAGAGTATTAATCTTCGCTTTCTTCTTCACCTTCTACCGCGCCTTCTTCCTCAACATCAGGCATTTCCCATTGAAGTGCTTCATAGGCTGAATACATGCCGTTTTCTGCAAATTCTTTCTTCGCTTTTTCAATTAAGTCAGCAACATCCGCATAAGGGACAGCCTCTTCATTTAGGGTATTTGCGGAAGCGGAATACGTCAAACCTCTCTCCTTAGCTTGCAGAGATCTGATATAATGGATAACATCCCATCTTTCTTCAAATGATAGCTTAGTATCATAGGGTCCCATTACGTTTTTCCCATACATAATTGCATAATAAAATGCACCTGCTGTAGTATCAATAAATGCATCTGTAACCAAATTAGTCGGAACAGCCGGATAATGTCCGTCATCTCTCACTAAATAACCATCGCCTTCGCCACCATTCCCATGGCAGATACCACAATATATTTCATATAAATGCTCACCCTTTTTTAAGCTGGCATCAGTAATCGGAAAAGGATTCTGCCTAATTTCATCAGAAGCCCTTACTCTATCTTCTTCAGTATCGTCATAATAGAACGGCACAAAACTGTTCATAGGAAGTCCCTTCATAGCTTCTTGATACTTAATGCGTTGTGCATAATCTCCAGAGCTTGCCAATCCCATATATCCACGCGGCCTAGTCCCTTCTACCGGTTTCCTAGGCTGAGCAAAAGAATGATATTCTTCCGAAGTACCCCAATGGATAAAAGAGTAGTAATCGTAATAATTAGCTTTATAGGAAATCGGGTGTCCCATGTCCGGCATATATTCATGACCGGGATGCTTTTTATTATCGCAGGATGACAACAAAGTCAGAACTACTACTGATAAGCCGACAAATAATATTCCTTTAATATTCATAATTCTCGATAACCTGTTTAAATCAATTTCGTATTTACTGTTGTAGCGCCTGTCTCATTAAAGAACTCGCTTATATCCTCTCTTGCTTCTCCTTTTACAGTCACGTCAAATGCTATACAGAACTTATCATCTGTTATTCTTCTGTCAAGCATGGGACTTCTTACTCCAAGCCCCAATCCATTAATCAGATAAAAGGTCACTACCACTCCGATAGCACAGAAAAGAACCGTCAATTCAAATGTAATCGGTATATAGGAAAGCGCAGCCCAGAACGGCTTACCCCCAAATACAATAGGCCAGTCAGACACTGAAATCCAGCTCATACCTCCAAAAGCTGTAATCAAGCCAAGTGCGCCAAATAAAAATCCAACGATATGCAATCTAGACTCCTTCATTCCCAGAGCTTTATCTAAACCGTGGACAGGGAAAGGAGTAAATACATCAGCAATTTCCAAATCCTTATTCTTAGCTACATCGATAGCCTTAAGCAAGTCCTGCTCATCGTCGTATAATCCGTATTGAATAATATCACCTTTTTTCATAACCGTTTTATATTATGCTTTTTCGTCCTGAAATTGCTTTTCGATAATTCTCTTCTTATGGTCTTCAATGTATTGGTCACCATGAGTCTTCAATATTTCCTTCACTTCTGCAACAGCGACTACCGGTGCTATACGCACAAAAACCAAATACAACATAAAGAATAAACCTATTGATCCTACAAAAATCGCGATCTCAACCCATGAAGGTACATAGTAACTCCAGCTTGAAGGCAAGAAGTCACGTGCCAGAGTAGTTCCGATAATAACAAATCTCTCAAACCACATACCTACGTTTACAAACAAGGAAACAATAAAGGTTATGAGGATGCTCCTTCTGATTTTTCTCCACCAGAATAACTGTGGCAGTATCACGTTACAGAACATCATCGAGAAATATGCCCACCAGTATGGACCGGTAATTCTGTTATAGAATGCATATTGCTCATAAACGTATCCGGAATACCAAGCTACAAATAACTCACTCAGATAAGCAATCCCCACCAAAGTACCAGTCAATAGAATAATCTTGTTCATGGATTCGATGTGAGCTATCGTTATATAGTCTTGTAGATTTAATACTTTTCTTGTTATAATCATCAGTGTCAATACCATCGCAAATCCGGAGAAAATAGCTCCTGCAACGAAATATGGCGGGAATATGGTCGTATGCCATCCCGGTACCACTGAGGTCGCAAAGTCAAAAGATACGATTGTATGTACTGATAGTACTAATGGAGTTGAAATACCCGCGAGTAAAAGAACCAAAGATTCAAATCTCTGCCAGTGCTTCGCTGATCCTGTCCAGCCAAACGAAAGTGTATTATAAAACTTCTCACGCCAGCCTTTGGCTCTGTCTCTTACTGTGGCAAAGTCCGGAACCAAGCCGGTATACCAGAATAAAAGAGATACAGTGAAATAGGTAGATACTGCGAACACGTCCCACAAGAGCGCCGAGTTAAAGTTTGGCCATAAAGGACCCCTCGTATTTGGATAAGGCATAATAAAGAACGCAAGCCATACTCGCCCCATGTGAATAATAGGGAATTGCCCCGCACAAATAACTGCGAATATCGTCATCGCTTCCGCAGCTCGGTTCACGGCAGTTCTCCACTTCTGTCTAAATAGTAGAAGAATAGCAGAAATCAGAGTACCAGCGTGCCCGATTCCAATCCACCAAACGAAGTTGGTAATATCCCAGCCCCATCCGATAGTACGGTTCAGGTTCCAGCTACCAATTCCAACCCATATTGTCCAAACAACGCTGAACACGTATAAAGCTGCTCCTGAAACTGCAATAATAAAAGCAATTATCCAGGAAAGACTCGGAGTCTTTTCTGTAGGAGAGATCAAATCAACTGTGATGTCGTGATAAGTTTTACTTCCTGTTACTAAAGGTTCCCTTATCGGCGATGCATAAGAACTCATACGTATCTATACTTTATATACTTTATCAATTTATTCAAATCAGAACGCCAATTTATCGATATCTGTAATATCGCCATTTCTGTTCAATACTTTCATCTTATAACCTACACCCGGACGAGTATTTAATTCCATAAGTGCCTGATAATATCTTGGATCATCAACTTCCTTAGAAATTCGAGAATCATTATCATTCACGTCACCAAATACGATTGCCCCTGTAGGACAAGCTGTAGCACATGCAGTGTTAATTTCACCATCTCTTACAGCTCTGTTTTCTGTCTTAGCAGCAAGCTTACCTTCTTGTACTCTCTGTACACAGAAAGTACATTTCTCCATTACCCCTCTTGCTCTTACCGTAACATCAGGATTCAACACCATTCTCGTAAGGTTATCTGCGTAGAATGGTACATCATCGTCATCTTCAAATGGCTGGTTCTCGTTACGTCCAAATAAGTCATTGGATGTATAGTCAAGCCAGTTAAATCTCCTTACTTTATACGGACAGTTGTTAGCGCAGTAACGCGTTCCGATACAACGGTTATAAACCATCTGATTTAATCCTTCTGAACTATGGTTAGTAGCGTTCACTGGACATACGTTTTCACAAGGCGCGTTATCACAATGCTGACACATCATCGGTTGATAAACTACGTTTGGATTACCAAATTCACCGTAATAGTATCGGTCAATTCTCAACCATGTCATTTCATGGTGACGCTTAACCTCATACTTACCTACAACCGGTACGTTATTTTCAGCAATACATGCTACCTGGCATGCACCACAACCTATACAAGCACTCAAATCAATGGTCATCTCCCACTTATGTCCGACGCCATAAAGATTCCCATGCCCCTTGTACAGAGTCTGAGAATTCAGTTCCTCTGCAGCTTGTTTTTCGTCATCGAGTAGCTTAAGTGCTTCTCCCAACTGCGAAAGGTCAGCCTGGCGGATAATTGTTCTATCCACGATTCCTCCTTGATATCCGGCAGCAATAGTAGTAGCAGCCTTTTCACCTAAGTTGACTGTTTCTCCCTGGCTCTCTCCCTTCAATCCATAAGTATGGTGATACTGTACTGAAGCAAATGTTTTGTCCTCTCCTTGTCTACCGGATAAATCAGCATCACTTGCATAATACTGGATATAACCTTCTGAGTCTCTGGATAGAGCAGGGTAAGCATTCACACCTACATTACGTCCAGCAGGTCCACATACTGTACGCCCATATCCCAGGGCAACTGCGACTGAATGATCCGGTTGGCCAAATGATTCTACTACAGTCATTTTCAAGTCTGTATCTCCTATAGAAAGAGTAGCGATATCTCCACTTCCCAACTTATTATAGCCAACAAAATATCTCGGCTCTTTCCAAGCCACCGGGATATTAATGAAGTTATCCCATACTGTTCTTGACAGAGGATCCGGCATTTCCTGAAGCCAAGGGTTATTGGCATAAGTACCAGTCCCCACGTTTACATTTTCATAGAAAAACACTTCAAGTTCAGCACTTCCGGGCTTGGAAATTCTCCCACCAAGTCCTGCAACGATAGTATCGGAACTTACTTGCTCTCCGCGAGTAATTTCCAAAACACCGTCATGCACTGTCATATCCCAGAAAGCCCTAAAATCAGCGTACTGAGACTGCCTTGGGAAAATGTTCTTTTTCCAGTTTTCTTTAATATATAAATAGTACGGATCCTTGTCCGTATCAAAATAGCTTTCGTTTCCTGCCCACTTAAGAAGCGATGACTCCTTATATCGGGTATTGAATAATGGCTCTATAGTAGGTTGAACAACAGTATAAAAGCCATTCTTTGGTTCTGCGTCACCCCATGACTCCAGGTTATGGTGCACAGGACATACATAATCACACAGCGCCATTGTTTCATTACGCATGCTTGTCGTAGATATTTTCAATCCGACTTTTGATAACGCTTGCGCAAATTTATCGCCATCCGGCAAATCATAAACCGGGTTTACATCATCCAGGAAGATAACCACATCAACAACTCCCGCATTCATTTCCTGCATAAGTTTTACAATCGCCTTGTCATCTCCCTTTCTCTGATTGCTGTGATTGCCATACTTCACTGAATTACCCACATTGCCGAGCATTTCATTAATATGATTAATCAGCAACTGTTCAGCAACGTTATTGGAAGCTGAGAATACAATACTGTAATTACCCGCAGAAGAATTTCTCATCATATCCTGAGCCATTTTCGTCAGGTGATCTTTAGCTGCTTCGCTGGCAAATTTATCGCTTGCACCCACAGTGGAATATCCTCTATTTTTAGCGATTACATCATGCACAAGCGCAATGGCAATTCCCATTTCTGAAGGTCTCACCGGAATTCTGTTATCCGCATTAGACCCTGAAAGTGACATGTGTGACTCTACCATATAGAATCTTGACTGAGAAGGCTTATCCGAATCTACTTTACGCTTGGAAGCAAATCCTGAAGCATATTCAACCGGTGAATTCCAGGTCCCCAAGAAATCAGCTCCGAAAGAAACGATCATTTCTGCCTTGTCAAAGTCATAATCAGGCACTACTCTTAAACCGGTGGATTGCTCTTGAGCATCCAATAGTGCAGAGAAAGAGACCGGGTCATACATTACATGCTCTGTATTCTGATATGCGCCTTTAAAATCTTCAATTACCTGAAGTGTGGATGGGCTTATAACGGTATTTGAAACAATTCTTACGGAAGAACCTGCATTCAATCCTTTCATGATTGCAGCATCCACATCAGACCATTTCATACCCTGAACCTCTCCATCCTCGGGATCTACAATTTTGCCGGGATTTTTAATTCTTGACCTGTCGTATAACTCGAGAACAAGGGCCTGTGCTCTGGCACTAGTACCGCCCTTGGTCATAGACGACATCACGTTTCCTTCAATCTTAATCGGTCTTCCTTCTCTTGTTTTTACGAGAATCGGACAGAAATCACCACCTCTCACCATAGCACTGGCGTAATAGGTAGCTACACCCGGTACAATTGCATCGGGTTTCGTAACATAAGGTAATGCTCTACGAACAGGAGTTTCACAAGATGCTGCCAATACTGCTGCACCGATACCGAATCCCATGTACTTAAGGAAATCTCTTCTACTTGTATTATCCGAATCCGATTCATATACATCATCATTGGCGAGATCATTCATTGCGGGCAGTTCATAAAACTCCTGCTTTGCTTGTTCTAGAAGTTCTTCTGACCCCGTAAGATCCTTAGTACCTATCCATATACCTTTATTATGTTCCTTCATTTGACTTTATCACTTAAATTCTATGAAATAATAATCCACTTCAAACTCAATTAATAATGGCACTTCTGACAATCAATACCGCCGATATCTTCAACAGTAACCTGATCCATTGTCCCATTTTCGAGTTTTTCCACGTAATTTTTGTAAGAATGCATATAATAGTTATTCTTACTCGAGAACCCGGACACTTTAGATTCTCTGTGGCAATTCACGCACCAGCCCATGGAAAGTGGTGACGCCTGCCATACTTCAGCCATCTCCTCAATAGGACCATGGCATTGCTGGCAAGCAACCTCTCCAACTTCAACATGTTGGCTATGATTAAAATATACGTGATCTGGCAAGTTATGGATTCTTACCCATTCTATAGGGCCTTGAACTTTTTTCTTTTCATCGTTTGTTAAGGACTCGACAATCTCACTCCACTCTTTATCAACCTTAAGTTTTCCTTTGGAGTCAATACTGGTAATTCCTTCTCTCCTCATATACTGCTCTTCAATCCATTTCTTATAAACATTTTCGATAGATTTCTGAGACACTCTTTCATAATTGTCGATATAAGAATCTGTAAGAGGATTAAATCCTACAGAAGCAAAAATCTTGGTAATCTCTGCTGTTCCATACAATGAACCTGTCTTGATAGCCTTGTGGCAGTTCATACATGTACCTGCATCAGGAATCATTGCATGTTGAGATCTTTTGGCAGCATCGTGGCAATACTGGCAATCAATCTCGTTCAGTCCGGCATGAGTTGCATGGCTGAATTTAATCGGCTGTGTAGGTTGATATCCTTGTTGTCTCCCAATATTCATAGAGTTCTCAACTGTTGTATAACCGCCTAGAACTATGATAGCAAAAACAATAAAGCCAAGAACCGTACGTGAAGCAAGTATTTCTCTCAGGGATTTTGCCGGTTGTTCTACACCCGTTTCCTGAATACTAGCCATAGCATTAAGAATAGAAATGATACGGGCAAGCACAATAGCCAATCCAAAGAGAATCGCTGTAAGAATCAAGTACAGAACTGCATTTTCTGATCCCGGTTGCGTAAGCACCAGCTCATCATCAGCAGCTGCAGCAGTTTTCCCGTACTCCCCACTGGCAACGCCATTGATGTATGCCATCAAATCCTCGATATCGTCATCAGATAGTGAAGGGAACGGGTTCATCACTACAGGACTCCACTGATCCCACAATTCAACTGCTCTCGGATGTCCTTCCGAAATCATCTTTCCTGAATTCCTTATCCAATCATAAAGATCTTCACGAGGATAGTCAGCCCAATGCTTGTCTGTATCTGCCAATGCCGGACCGGTAAGGTCATCTTTCATATTTCTATTGTGGCACGCAGCACAATTCAATCTAAACAACTCCTCGCCCAAAGCCGGATCTCCGGCTTGTGCCTCTACTGCTGAAGACAATACAAACAAGACAAGGATAAAAGCCTGTGCAATTTTTCTCAACGATCCCATGTAAAACTGTTTATCTGAAACTTTATTTATAGTAATCAACTCTATTCTATTGTAAAGTAATTGTCACAAAAATATACTCTGCAATCAATATTGCCAACTTATATTTTTAATATTAACCTATTTAGATTAATTCTAAACTGCAACCGGAGCTTTGATATGAGGATATGGATTATAATCCAGCAACTCAAAGTCATCAAAATCAAAGTCAAAAATATTTTTCACCTCCGGATTTATTTTTATTCTTGGCAGATCCCTCGGTTCACGGCTCAACTGTAACTCCGCCTGCTCCAGGTGATTGAGGTATAAGTGAGCATCTCCAAAAGTATGCACAAATTCCCCTGCCTCCAATCCGGTCACCTGGGCCATCATTATCGTCAATAATGCATAGGAAGCTATGTTAAAAGGTACTCCGAGGAAACAATCCGCCGACCTCTGATAAAGCTGGCACGACAGTTTTCCATCGGCCACATAAAACTGAAACAATGCATGACAGGGGCTAAGGGCCATTTCATCCAGCTCTGAAACATTCCATGCAGAAACTATAATTCTTCTGGAATACGGCTTATTCTTAATCGTGTCTATCGCTTGTTCAATCTGATCAATAGAGCTACCATCACATCTTGTCCACGATCTCCACTGCTTTCCGTATACCGGGCCCAACTCACCATTTTCATCAGCCCATTCATTCCATATTCTAACCCCATTATCCTGAAGATATTTGACATTGGTATCTCCTTTCAGAAACCAAAGTAACTCATATATAATTGATTTCAAGTGGAGTTTCTTTGTCGTCACTAATGGAAACCCTTCTGAAAGATCAAATCTCATCTGATGCCCAAAGACACTCAAGGTTCCAGTCCCGGTTCTATCATCCTTTTTATGGCCTTCCTGTATAATCCTTCTAAGCAGGGCGTGATAATTTTTCATATTTTATGTGCTGCAATTGTTTTTTAAATACAATCCATCGGTTAGCTCCGAAAGGCATCGGATTATCCAACGGATTTTAATATATTTCTTAAAAGTATAAAGATTCTTTCTTTTTATCACAATTTTGTCAGAATATTTCATTTTCGCTGACTTTATACCTCCTGAATTATTGCTCATTTCTATTGTGTATCGGGGCCTTTCGGCAAATTATTTATTCCCTGATTTTTTCTAGCCAATCTTCAAAAATGGAACCACTTTTATTAGAATATCCCGGAATTCACCGCAAGGGAACCCAAAAAAAAGAGAAGTCATTTCATCCTGAAAAAATAACTACCCCTTTTTACGCACAGCAACTCTAGTACCACAAAATACTATTCAATGCGATAGAAAGGATAAAAGACAAGTTTTAAATAAAACTCATCATATTCAATTCCATCCAAGTCAAACGCTGAGGAAGTAATTTCTTTTCCAATTCTTGCAGAAGCATATTAAAAGCAAAAACCCCCAACCATTTTTCATGGTTGAGGGCTTCTTTTTCAATTATATATCAGAATGAAATTATTTCACTATCTCAATTCTTTCACGGTATACGAGCTCTGAGTCACTATGGACAAGCATTATATATGTACCTGGTTGTAAGTTGGATACATCAACTGCATGCCAGCCACCGTGGTGCAACTCACCTGTTTCGTACGTACTTGCTACCTGACCAAGCATATTTACAAAGTCAACTCGGACATTATTCATACCCTGGTTAGTAGACAGCTGTATCAAATCATTTGCAGGATTCGGAGCTACGGCCATTTCAAGCGCTTCACTTGAGCGAATCTCAAGATCAAGGCTTTGGCTATCGTCATCCAAGGCAATAAATTCACACTCAATTGTAAAGTAACATTCAGTTACACAACCATGTCTGTCAGTCACTTTCAAGCGGATAACACTTTCGCTGAATCCAGTAAAGATATGGATACGAGTTGTACCCTGTCCATCTAGAATCAGACACAGTCCACTGACAATCTCCCATTCGTATTTGTAAGGTCCGTGACCATTATGTACGATTGCATACAGATATACTTCCTTGCTATTACAAGTAGCATTTTCAGGACCGTAAATCTCACACTCAAAGTCTGATTCCGCATACATGTGGATACGCTGAGTCTTCTGAGTTCTGTTACCACAAGCATCCGTAGCAGTCCATCGACGATATACATCGTACTCATCGCCACTTCCTACTTGCCACTCTTCGAATCCAATTATTGCATCACCGCAATCATCGTATGCATGAACTTTAGGTACAGGAGGAAGAACATCACAAATGATTGTAATATCATCCGGCACACCTATAAGTTCAGGAGCCATATTGTCAACCAGATTCACAGTAACCTTAAAGGTTTCAACCGTGCCACATACATCTTCTGCTATCCAGTAGTAATTGATTCGCTCTTTTGCTCCATCCCTTTCGCAGTGGAGATTAAAGCGTTCTATCTTAAACTGGACTGGAAGTTCATTTCCACATTCATCATACGCAGCAACATCCGATGCTTTAAATTCACCATGTAAAGCAAAGTCAATGCAGTCTAAGAACAAGACAGTTCCATTTTCCAATCCTACTAAGTCAGGATGTACCCCTACAAATTCCGGCCCTGTCGAGTTGAGAATCTGATGGCGTTTTATACTATCCATCACTCCGCATTCTCCAACTGCATACCATGTCCTTTCTACAATAACAGTCTCACCGCAATTCTCCAGTTCAACGTCAACGTAGCTGACTGTTAAGGTATCTCCGGTGCACATATCAAGCGCGTATACGCCATTTGCATCAAAGGTACCACAAGCATCTTCAGGAACATTCATGAATTCTACTCCTTCTGTCGGCACATATATCACACGCTGCTTCACTGAAGAGAAGTTTCCACATTCATCAGTAGCTACAACAGTTCTTATATACTCAGCGTCATTATAGCAGTCATAACGTAGCGTATCCCAGGTAACCGTATAGGTCAGATCGTAGCTACAAGCATCTACTGCTATCAGATCCGGCAATACATCACCGCAGCTCAACATTACTATTCGATCGTAACGAGTGAATAACGGAGGCATCTTATCTACTAAACCAATTACAAGTTCCGCAGTCGTCACATTTCCACATCTGTCTTCTGCTTTCCAGACAGCTTTCATTATTCCTGAATATCCACTTTCAGTACATACGTTATCGTCAACCCAAACGTACTCAAAGGACTTATCAATCATTTCCTCACAATCACCACTATTTATCTGAACGTCATCTATAGTGAACTCCGGTAATGGGAGGTCACATCTTACTCTTATCGTATCTCCAAAGTTATAGCGCTGATCCAACAACTTAATAGTAGGTCCTTCAATCACTTCAGGTAATAAGTACTGAGTCACTACAGCTGTGTTACCACAATTATCTACAGCTATCAGTTCTCTTATCCATACGCGCTCACCGGTGCAAGGATCAATTCCCTGGTATTCCCGTGATGATTTACGCACATCTCCCGTACACTCATCGTACACGGTTATACCTTCCCAGATATTTGAACGCGGTCCACATACATATTCAGGAGCGCCTTCAATTACAGGAGGAGTATTGTCAATAAGATCCACATAAATAACGAACTCTCCCACATTTCCACAGTCATCAACAGCTGACCACTTTATTTCGTGACGAATAAAGTATGGCTTATCAGGACTACAATGAATATTGCGATCAATCTCTTCGTTGCTGAAATTAATTTCCGCACCTGTCATATCTGTGCAGTTGTCTACAACAAAGACTGAGGACGCACCTAAATTAAGGATCCAATCAGGCATTCCGCCATCTGTACATTCAATCTTATAGATTCCTTCATTTTCAATATTTGCAAGCTCCGGATGCAACATCTTGAATACCGGACCCGACTCGTCTACATAAGTTATGTATTGCTCGGCTACTGAGGTATTACCACAATTATCAGTTGCTATCCAACGTCGTACTATAGTGTAGTTGCTTGCACATCCACCAGGAATTGTATCCAATTCCACTTCTACAGTTGCACATTCACATTCATCTATAACGTGAATCACTCCCATACCCGGCTCGCTGTCGCAAATACGAACATCGACATCATATAGTATTTCTCCGCAGCTTAAAGTAATATCTTCAGGCACTCCGAGGAATACCGGTGGAATATTATCGATAATGCGCATGTAAAATCCATATTGACTTGTATTACCGCAAGCATCAACTGCTATCCACAGATAGTGTACTTGAAGGTAATATCCATCTTCTTTACAGTCAAATGAATCATCTACTTCAACAAACAAATCAAAGCTTACTATTTCACAGTTATCACTTGCCTGTAAATCATCCAGACTAAATGATGGCACCTCCCAGTATGGATCATAGCTATAGCACTGTACCTCTAATACACCACCATTTGGAACTCCTTGAATTTCAGGATTAACAATTGTTAATACCGGAGCTTGAGTATCATTAATAGTAATCGTCTGAGTACAGAATGCAGTATTACCACAAACATCTGTGACTGAATAAACTCTCGTTATAACCTCAGGGCATTTTGCCCCGTCAGACACTTCAGATACAAGTGTAAAGGTGGATTCATCAACACCGCAAGTGTTTAAAGCACTTCCTCCTGCTGCCACAAATTGTGCCCAACTAGTATATGCAGGCACCTGACTAATATCACACTGTGATACTATGTCACCAGGACAGTCTATCTCCAGAACAGGAGAAACTTCAACACTAAAGGTCGATGTGCAACTGACACTCTGTCCACAGGCATCAGTAACTACATATACGATCGTAACCGTGCCGCCTTCACACATATCCGGTGCAGTATAAGCACTCAGGTCTGAAGCAGTTGCCTCACAACCTCCTTCATACGTAAATCCTGCAATCCAATTTGCGAAAGCAGCATTAATTTCATTCTGGCTTGTACAAGATGTTATTTCTACCGGGGCTGGGCAACTTACTATTACTTCAGGCGCATCTTCAACCGTAAAGGTAGCTGTACAGCTTGCGATGTTTCCACATTCATCTTCTACAGTATAGGTAACTACAGTTTCTCCACCACATCTGTCAGGAGCTGAATAGAGACTCAAATCAGTTATTGAAACGAGTTCGCAATCACAAGAATTTTCAAACTGTGCAATCCAATTTGCGAAAGCTGCATTAATCTCTACCTGGCTTTCACAACTACTGATTACCATATCTCCAGGACAGCTTACTGTCGGAGCATCCGGTTCAGTAATTTCAATTGCACATACACTTGTTCTTCCATCTGCATCACTTACTGTTACAGTATAGATTCCAGCTGTCAAGTCTATTGCAGTTTCTGTAGTCTGACCATCAGACCATAAGTATGAATACGGGCTTATTCCACCTGTTCTACTTACAGTAGCTGATCCATCATTACCACCGAAGCAGCTTACATGACTTTCAACAACGACGTTACATACCAAGCAAATAACAATTACCGTCTCATCATCATTTTCTACAGTAGTTCCGGAGTAATCCATTACTTCATCACCATTAGGTGCAACTGCAGAACCAATAGCCTGATTAGCAATAAATCCATTATCCAAGTCATCTGCATCGACTATGTAGGAAGCCTCATAAGTCCATTCTTCACCTACATCTAACAAACCATTCCCGTTCAAATCTCCATCAACGTAGCTTATTCCAGATAAGCCAGGTAAAGGATCAATAAGGTTAACATCATTTAATGTTACGTTACCTTCATTAGATATAATGAATGTATAGATAATCTCATCACCAGCTTCAACATTATAGCAATCATCGCCCATATCAGATAGATTGTGCAATTTAACGACCGCTATTCCAGGATACTGTTCTATTTCTACTTCTTCATCATCTTCGTCTTCTACAGGATCCTCATTTGGATCATCTCCCGTAACGGTAGCGTTATTCCAAACTCCACCAGCATCTACATCTGCCTGTGTTACTTCATAGGTAGCTTCAAAGATCCAGACTTCATCTATCTCTAATGTATCGTTAGCATTCAAATCACCACTTACATAGCTGATTGCACTCAAGCCAGGTAGCGGGTCTGTTACTTCG
>CAYRFF010000012.1:0-70520 GCA_964423575.1 uncultured Saprospiraceae bacterium
TAATAATACGATAACATCATTAAAAAGGAAACTAAATGAGTTTCCTGTTTTTCCAAGATATAATGAAGCAATTTCTATTATCCATAAAGTTTTAGAATTGAAAGAACCAACTCTTGTTAAGCAGGTTAGTTCTCAAACACCGTTTGGGTTATATACAAATTACAAGGGTGAAAAAGAAGAATTTGAGAATTCAGTAAAAGTTTTTTCAAGTTCAGGTATTATCTACGCTCCTCATTCAGCAATAATCCGCAATAATCAATGGATAAGCAAATACAAAGTAACCTTTTCAAAAGCATCAGCAGAGCATGCAGGACAAGCAAATAAAGATGGACAACGACTCGTCTTTTCAACGTTAAGGCTTTTACCTCCTTATACTGTTTGCACTCAAAGTTATCTAGTGGGAGGCACTTATGATAGTGAAACAGAGGCATTAAACTTCATTAGTTATTTGAAAACCAAAATGGCTCGTTTTTTACTTCAACAAGCACTAAGTTCTCAGGATATTTCTCGAAATAAGTTTTTATTTGTCCCTCTCCAAGACTTTTCCGAACCCTGGACTGACGAGAAACTCTATGAAAAATACGGCTTAAATGAAGAAGAAATTGATTTTATAGAAAGTATGATAAGACCTATGGAATGAAAAATGATTTACTCAAAATACTGTCCTACCACATGATTATTAGAAATATGACGAATAAGGAATTGTGTTTCCGATTTTTCAAAAAAGATGTACCAAGTGGTATGTTTGTTTCTATTATAAAATATGCAAAACAAGTCTTTACCATATCTAGCAAAGAAATCGGGAGCTTTTCTATGTGGGAAAGTATGAATATCCGAAAGGATAAAATTGACAATATCGTCGATATATTTATCCGACGTTTCTACAAAAGACAAGTACTCATTCTCAATAAGAATTTTGTTCAATTCTTCCAAGAAAGTCAACACCTTCCTATCAAATTTTACTTCTCTCTTCAAACTTACGACGCATTATTTTCTTTGCTTCCGCTACGAATTCTTCAGGCGTTAGAGCTTCGTCCCAACCATCAAGTGAATTCTTATCTTCAATTTCTTCCAAAATCGGACGTAATCTTTCCCCATGCTCTTTTAAATCAAAGCGCACATAACGATTTTTACCGTCCTTATCTTTTTCAAAAGTCACCCCTTTCATCTCTGAATAATTTAACCTTACATTATCAAATATACAATATAAAACTATGAATTCCTATTTTCCCTCCAAGAACATTCCTAAGATTTATGCATACTCTGATACCCGTTATCCGGGCTGTTTAAAGATCGGATATACTGCAAAATCTGTCGAAGAACGAGTCAAAGATCAATATCCGACTATTGTCCCCCACCAATCCTATAAAATAGAACTGGAGGAGATTGCCGTGCGTGAAGACGGAACATTTTTTATGGATCATGCAATCCACGATCGCCTAAAGGCAAAAGGAATTAGGAAAGTAGCGGGTGAATGGTATAAATGCACTGTTGAGGACGTTAAAGCGAGTATTATCGCAGAAAGAAAAGGAATATTCAACGAAGAAAATCGCTCTCTAGATTTCAAGATGCGTCCTGAACAGCAAAAAGCGGTGGATAAAACAGCTCATTATTTCCGTTCATTCGAGCAAGAAGAAGAAATCGTGCCACACTTCCTTTGGAATGCAAAAATGCGATTCGGGAAAACCTTTACCACATATCAATTGGCAATTGAAATGGGATGGAAGAAAGTTCTGGTCTTAACTTTTAAACCAGCTGTGCATAAAGCCTGGAAAGATGATTTGGTAAGGCACTTGGATTTTGAAGAATGGCAGTTTGTTTCCAATCGGGAAGAAGATATAAGTATTGCTGATGTAGATAAATCCAAGCCTTTTGTGTGCTTTGGTTCCTTTCAAGATTTTTTAGGAAAAGACTCAAAAACAAAAGGTATCAAACCGAAAAATGAATGGGTCCATAAAGAAGATTGGGATTGTGTCGTATTCGATGAATATCATTATGGTGCCTGGCGTGAAAATGCGAAAGATTTGTTTGAGAAAGAACAATACGAGAACGAAAAAACAGAAGAATGGGAATTTGAAAATCCGGATTACTTCGATGAAGAATTATTACCAATAAGTACAAGTCATTATCTCTACCTCTCAGGAACGCCTTTTCGCGCTATTGGTTCGGGAGAATTTATTGAAGAACAGATTTTTAACTGGACTTATTCTGACGAGCAAAAAGCGAAACAAGAATGGGATGAAGGCAATGGTAAAAATCCTTATGCAGCACTTCCAAGAATGGTTATGCTCACTTATCAGCTTCCCAGAGAAATAGAAGATGTGGCATTGAAAGGAGAATATGATGAGTTTGATCTCAATACTTTCTTTTCAGCGGAAGGGGAAGGCGAAAACGCACGATTTATTTATGAAGAAGAGGTTCAAAAGTGGTTAAACTTAATACGCGGACAATACACAGAAACCATTGTAGATGAATTAAAATTAGGCAAAAAGAAACCGCCGATGCCCTACTCCGATATAAGATTATTAAATGTCTTACAACACACATTTTGGTTTCTTCCCAGAGTAGCTTCCTGTTATGCAATGGCAAATCTTTTAAAGAAAAGACAAAATGTATTTTATCACGATTACCGGATTGTTGTTGCAGCAGGAACACAAGCAGGAATCGGAGTAGAAGCTCTAATCCCGGTTGAAAATGCAATGGATAATCCACTGAAGACTAAAACCATAACTTTATCCTGTGGAAAATTAACAACAGGTGTAACAGTTAAACCTTGGACGGGTATTTTTATGCTAAGAAATTCTTCCAGTCCGGAAACCTATTTTCAGGCAGTGTTCAGAGTTCAGTCGCCCTGGACGGTAAAAAACCCGGATAAAAATTCACCTAATCAAGAGGAAATCATCAAGCAAGAATGCTATGTATTTGATTTTGCTCCAAATCGAGCATTAAATCAAATCGCAACCTATAGTAATCAGCTGGACATGACAGAAGGCAAGAGTCCTGAATTAAAAGTCGCTGAATTCATTAAATTCTTACCGATTCTAGCTTATGATGGAAGTACAATGAAAGAAATTGATGCTGTGGAAATTCTCGATATCACTACTAGTGGAACCACAGCGACATTACTTGCACAGCGATGGCAAAGTGCATTGCTCGTTAATGTAGATAATGTCACATTGCAACGACTATTAAACAATGAAGAAGCAATGAAGGCATTGATGAGCATTGAAGGCTTCCGCTCTTTAAATGAAGATTTAAAAACGATAATCAATAAATCAGAGTCTATAAAAAACGCGCGTAAAAAAGCATCTGAAGAAGGCAAAGACTTAGATAAAAAGAAGAAAAAAGAATTAACCGCTGAAGAAAAAGAAGTAAAAAGCAAGCGCAAACAGATTCAGGAAAAGCTCATCAAGTTTGCAACACGGATTCCGATTTTCATGTATTTAACTGATTTTAGAGAACATACTTTAAGAGATGTTATCACACAACTGGAACCACAATTATTTAAAAAGGTAACCGGATTAACCGTTAATGATTTTGCTCTGTTAGAAAGTCTTGGTGTATTCAATTCCGCTAAAATGAACGATGCCGTTTTTAAGTTTAAGCGCTACGAAGACGCTAGTTTGGAATATACTGGAATCAATAGACATCAAGAAGACAGAATCGGAGGTTATGACACAACAACGACGAGATTAGAATTTGAAGAGTTGACTAATTGAAGTCTTACGTAATAATGTTGGCAATCAGGTGGATATATATAGGTAATATAATCCTTTGGTTATGGCTAAAGCACCATAATCTTCCCTACCCTTTTCTGAAAACAATTCCACATTTGTTTATCTTTGAGGCCATAGGTTAACTCAACAGCAGCCGATTATACATGAACAACTCGATTTACTTAAGGCGAAAGAGAAAGCTCTATCTGGAAAAAGGAAACAACTCGCTTCCTAAAGACTTCCTCCTCAATATGCTGGCAGATATTGAAAGCCTGGGCTTTACCTTTTCTCCGGAACTACTGGAAGTTATCAGCACACTTTCAGAAAGTAAAATTAAGTCCTTTTACAAGCAGTTGATTAGAGATCTGGATGAAATGGTCGGTGCTTATGTCGAGTACAATCCCATGTATCCCAATTTTCCCGAACAGGTTATCGAAGCAAGCGATGAAGAATTGAAAACCAATGCATTCTGGCATTACATTGGCGACTGGATTGGGGAGAGGATTATGCCGGAATATGAGAAAAAAGAAAGAGAACCACTCAAAGATGAAGTTCAACTAAAAGTTATCAATCTCGGCAACAAAGATGAATTTAATGCGATTTTCACCGGATTACTTTCTGCCAAATCTTCCATTTCGGAAGCTGACAAACAAGATATCGAATGGTATATAAAGAATTACGGCAATAATGTGCTCAACATCACACCTGAAGAAATTCCTTTCAAAGAAAATCTGGCTCTTTTCATTGCTTATTTGCTGAAAAACGGCATAGAACTCAACGCACAGATAATATCTCAGGTAAAAACAGCTACAGATGTTCTGAGGATTGCCGTCGCACTATCCGATGGCGACATCAGCCTTGCATCCAACACCAAATTTGCTAATATTTCTAAGCAACACCGTCGATTACTCCTGCAATTACTGGAAAATGCAGGCAATATTACAGAAGATATGCTGCGCTATAAAAACAGGTGGAAACGACTGGGAGAAAGATTGCATCCATTTGAGTACAAGAAGCAATTCCCGGAAGTTTACAAGGCATTTGATGTAATCAGGAACGATAAACCATTTGCAACTTTTAATAGTAAAGTTGAGCAGGCATTAGTGCAGAAGGACTTGCATACAGCTATTCATTTACTGAAGAAAAGGCCGGGAGAAATGGCAAGAAGACTGGATCATCTGATTAGAATCTCGGATTATCCGGAAACCGTCCTTTCAGAGTTTCAGGCTATAGCGCAAGACGTTTCCACGCCGGTATTATTGCAGGTAAAAACGCACTTTGAAAACCGGAATAATCCTCGGGAATTAAGAGTTTTCTTCCCAAAGGGAGATATAGCAAAAGTCCGGGCTATTGATAACAACCTGCCTGAAATCCCGGAAGACATTTGCCGCAAGGCCGCATCAATATGTAAAGAAACGCTGATTGAAAGATTCAGTAATTATAAGCCATTGGGGAAAGTGTATTTGGACGAAAATCTGAAAAACTATACTGTGCCATTTGCCCAGCGTGCCGCCTCCAAGACCTTGAACACAATTCCCACAGGAAGCAGAATCAATTTGCCGAAAGGCGATACAATCCGATTTTTCATCTATTGGAAAGATGGTAGTAACAGAACAGATATTGACTTGTCAGCGCTTGCCTTGGACGAGAAAAGCAGTCATAAAGTGACAGTCGCATATTACAATCTGAAGGAATCGGGCATCTATCACAGCGGCGATATTACCTCTGCACCCGAGGGCGCATCCGAGTTTATCGACATTAATATTCCTCAATGTACCAAGCAGAAAATAAGGTACATCCTGATGAGTGTCAACTCCTATACCTGGCAGCCATACTCGGATTTGCCGATTTGCTTTGCCGGTTTTATGATGAGAGAGAACCCGGAAAGCGGTGAGATTTATGAGCCGGCGACAGTCAGCAATAAGTTTGACCTTACGGCAAATACCAAGCTTGCAATACCGATGATTGTCGACCTGATTGAAAGGAAAGTTATCTGGACCGACCTGGCACTGAAGAGTAATCCATCGGCCAATAATAACGTGCATAACAATTTATCATCTCTGGCGATTATCAACAAGGCGATGGTGTCCACGGTTAAACCAAATCTTTATGATCTCCTGAATCTGCATATTACAGCTCGGGGTAAAAAGACATTGGATATCAATGAGGCAAATACTATCTTTGCTGTAGAACAAGGCATAAAACCTTCCGATATCGATATAATTCTATCGGAATACTTATAAAAAGACAAGAGGGCTATTTAATTGCTTCCTTCTATTTTTTTAATGAAAACTAGCGATTAAACTTTCCCTCTTTTTTTATTTTCCCGCTTCCGCAAATGTTGCGTTAACCTCTAAGTCATTTGACGTAAGTCTACTAAGCTACATTCTCTTTCAACTCCAATTATTGCGCGATTTTATTAAAAACTGACACTTAATCCTAGCTATAAACATATACAGCTAAAAGCTTGTCATTCTCGTTTATTTTTCGTATACTATTAGTTGAAACAATGATTAAATCACCCATAAAATAAAGTACTATGAATAAAGATATCGTATTAGTAACCGGTGCAGCCGGTGGAATAGGATTAACCTGCGCACACGGACTCAAGGACTACAATCTCGTAATCACTGACTATAATTCTGATGTTGTCGCCAAGACAGTAGAGCAACTAAAAACTGATGGTTATTCAGTTACAGGAATGGCCTGTGATATTACCGATAAGGATTCCATTGATAAGCTAGTGGAATTTACCGGAAAACAGGGCACATTAAAAGGTATAATCCATGCAGCAGGCGTGAGTGGAACAGTGGGTAAGCCAAAGCTCGTATTTGATATTAATTTACTGGCTTCTTACAATCTGGTTCAGGCTTTTAAACCACACCTTGGGGAAGGAAGCTCCATAGTTCTGCTTTCCTCCATGATGGGACACACAGTACCGCCCAATCCGGCTTATGATGAAGCATTAAGAAATCCTCATAATGAAGACGCTTACGAAGTCATTGAGAAATTCATCGAAAACGATGCCGATAATATGTACAACTTTAGCAAGCGCGGGATACTATTATTAACCAAGGACTTTGCAATGGAACTCGGTCGCCAAGGTGCCAGAATTTCAGCAATTTCACCGGGAGTTATCATGACCCCAATGTCCAAAAAAGCATTGGAAGAACATCCGGAAATCATGCAGCAGACTTTGGACATGACACCTCTACATCGATACGGAGAACCGGAAGATATTGCACAGGTAGCACGCTTCTTAATCAGTGATGAAGCTAGCTTTATCTCAGGAACGGATATCATCGTGGATGGCGGCGTATTGACACAGATGCTCCCATAAGCTACCGCAAATTGAATTTATTTATATAACTTGCTTTCTTGATACACAGACTCCTTTTGACCATTTCTGCAAAAGGAGTCTTTTAGTTTAATAATTATATCTTGAAAGATTTTTTAACTCTTACTACTGTACTTCTTATTGCTGTTGTCTCTTCTGCACAACAGACAGACACCTTAAGGTTTTACTCTGAAGCATTTGCTACAGACAGAGAAATCTACGTGAGCACTCCGGAGTCATACAAGTATAGGTCTGACAAACTGAGTTTGCCGGTATATTATATCCTGGATGGACAACATGAATGGTTTGTAAATCCTCTTTTATCTGCGATAGAGTATCTACAATACACACATCAGATACCAGAAGCAATTATAGTGAGTATTCCTTTGGAAAATCGCTATGAGGAATGCGCAATCCAAAGTCTTAAAGGAAGCAAGCTGCCATTGCATACTTTTATAACGGAAGAAGTTGAGCAGCAATTACAGAAATACAGGCCAAATCCGCATAAAATAATTATTGGACACTCCTTCTCTGCTTCCTTTGCACTTTACTCCTATTTAAAAGCGTCGGATTATTACTCAGCAGTGATAGCGCATACGCCATTAGATCATTTCAAGGAACTGGTGGAGGCCTTTGAGGAAGAACCTGTAACAGATCTTTCAAAGATTTCTATTTCTATTGGTGGCAAGGCGGAGAATCAAGATTATTACCATAGGCAAGCATTTGACAGACTTCAAGAAGAATTTCCGGAGTTTTTCAGTAAAATCAACATATTTATTGCTGATGATGCAAGCCATAATGCTGTACCGATAGTTGCTACTCCATATCTGCTCAATAAGATATTTTCTGCATTTAATGATAGATTTTCTTCTATTGCAAAAGTAGATCAGGAATATAAACTCATCTCTGAACCGGGAACTATCAGTGAGGAAATGCAAAAATTACTAGCAGCTTCCTATCTAGGTGGGCATTACTACGCACCGGAAATTGCAGAACTAAATGGTTTAGCATCTCGGTATTGGAACAGTGATTTAACAGACTATACAATTGCTGTATATGTAATGGCTCTTTCTTATTATCCCAAGTATTATGATTTCTATTTGCAATTGTATGAATTACTTCTGCCATCAGATGAAAGACAAGCAAAACGACATCTGGAAAAAGCACTGGAACTCGTAAATTCTTTAGAAGCAGATTCTCCGGGAAAGCAGGAACTAATTGAGGAAATCAATCAGGAAAAGCTCAACAACGGCTGGTGATTGTACATGGAATTATCGGTCCCACACGTGGAAAGATTATTTTTTATAGCTTTATACCGATTTAATGCAATGATAATAAAGGATATTTCTCCAAGCTTGACAAAATGTTAAAAGAAAATCAGTTAACTAGAAAGGACGGCTATATCGCAGTAGGAGTATTGTTTATACTACTGACTCTGGCAATCGCATATATGAAGCTACGCATGCTTTATATGGACGCATCCTTTATGCTGATCAATTTTGTCAATGCAGGCTATCCTATGATTCAGGAGCATCGCTATGGTTCCATCATCACCCAGATGTGGCCTTGGTTGGGGGCAGAAATGGGAATCTCGTTAACAGGCCTAATGCACATGTATAATGCCTCATTTAACCTGTTTTATCTCACTGTCGGAGCACTACTTGTTTTTAAATGGAAAGAATACGGCCTGGCGATATTACTCGCCTTATACTTCACATTAATGGCGGGAAGTACTTTTTACTGGACCAATAACGAAATCCATCAGGCAATGGGTTGGACCTTTATCTGGTGGGGATTATACCGCTACCAATTAAGAGTAAACCGCTCAATAGGACTAAGGTATACGACATTCGGACTGAGTGGAATTATGGCCGCAATGACACATCCTCTCATAGTTCCTATAATGATTTTCATCTGGCTATTTGAGATTTTATCTGATATTAAAGCTCAAGGCAAATATCGAGAGATAATTATTTTTTCTTTACTCTTATCACTAGGAATCGGCCTGCGAGTTTTCTTCAGTTTTTATGCAGGCTGGTACGACCAGGACAAGATTTCAACAGTCCAATCAGGTTTATTGACATCTCCCCTTGCCCTATTTAAAAAGCCTCTTGCCTCCGCTCTCATAAGCAAATATCTAGGTAGCCTTATAGGTGCAACAATGTTTTTCCTGACTTCATTTTTCCTTCTGGTGCACAAAAGGAAATACATTCTACTGGCAGCATACCTTGGAATTATCCTGGCTTATCATCTGTTGTTTCTAGCAGCATTTGATAACTGGGTTGACTTTTATTCCGTCAGCGAATTAATTCCCTTGACTATCATTTATGCCCTACCGACAATTTATTATGCTCCGCAATTGGTGGATAAACGTATTATAAGCACTGCTCTCCTGGCTATTTTTGCCCTTTGCATTCTTATAATATACCAGGCTGCTGAACCATATAAATTAAGACTGGAAAAGACTACGACATACCTGGAACAAATGCGATCATCAGATATGACAAAGGCATTAATTGTGGAAGATGAAACACATGCTGATACATATATAATGACCTGGGCGCTTCCTTCAGAATCATTACTGACTTCCCTTACTTCGGAAGATGGTATTGCGAGGACTTTCAAAATAATTCCCGCAGCAGATACTACGGCTTTCCTTCAGACTCCGGCCAATCATTTTCTGGATTGCTTTAAGGAAGTTCCTATTGATGAGATGAATCTAAAATACTTCCCGTTGGATTCTACGGACAATTACAGAATATTAAAATAAATCCTGTTTAATCGCGTATTAGAGATAAGGGAAGTAAATTTCACATTCTTTTAATTTTTTATCTTTATATCTTAAAACAAGAAAACAATTATTTCTATGGTGTTAATCGTGGAAGATGACAAAGTCCTGAGTAAGAACATCCATACTGCTCTGAGTGCAGAATCTATCCCATCGGAAACTGTCTTCGATGGTGCGCTTGCTGAGCGGATGCTGCGTCAGAATAATTATGATTGCGTCATTCTCGATGTCAATTTACCGGGCAAAAACGGTTTTGATCTCTGTCGTGAGTTCAGGGCTTACAATAAGGAGACGCCCGTACTTATGCTTACCGCATTCAGCGAACTCGAAGATAAAGTGCAGGGATTTGATAGTGGTGCTGATGATTATCTTACCAAGCCATTTTATATGCGCGAATTGATTCTGCGCGTCAATTCATTGATAAAACGATCCGGATATTCTACATCAGATGAAGGCACTAAAAATCTGACCGCTGACGATTTGGTAATAACGCCGTCCACCAGAGAAGTAAGTCGACAGGGGCAATCGATTTCACTTACGCCGAGAGAATATCAGATTCTTAAAAAACTAGTTGAGAATAAGAGTGAAATCGTTTCCAAAGACGACCTGATCAAAGAAATATGGGGCAGCTCATTTGCCACAACAACCAATACTATAGAAGTCTATATCAATTTCCTTAGAAATAAAATAGATAAGCCATTTGGAAAAAACAGTATCCGCACCAAAGTCGGATATGGATATTATTTTGAGTCATAATGAAGATTAAGAACAGAATATTACTTTATTTTTCTTCAACTGTTATTCTCTTAACAGGAATCTTCCTCATTCTTATTTTCTGGTTATTTTCAGAATACCGAGAGGAGTCCTTCCAGCAGCTGCAGAAAGAAAAAGCTCAATATACCGTAAAATTATTGGTCGAATTCGAGGAAATGAGTCAGGATCTCGCCCATCTGATGGATGAATTGACCATTCATGACTTTTACGATGAAAAGATGCTGATTTACGATAGCAATAAAAGATTAATCTTTTCAAGTATTGACGATTTGGCTATACTGAAATCAGAAGAAATACTGAGTGATTTATCTCCTCAACGCAACTGGATTGAGACCAAGGAAGATGACTACGATGTCGTAGGTCTATATATTCTCTCCGGCGGAAAAGATTATTACGCTATCAGTAAAGCACTTGATGACTCAGGATATTCCAAGTTAAATTTTCTTAGGAATGTTCTATTTGCAATATTTCTGGCCATGTCGATTATCGTCTATTTTGTATCGCGTCTTTTGGCAGAAAAAATCTCTAAGCCGCTTGCAAGTCTTGCGACTAAAATAACTCAATACAATCTCGAAGACGGAGAACTTCCCCATGTAAGCCAGGAATCGACTTCAAGCGAAGTGCAGAACCTCACCATAAAATTCAACCAGCTTCTCTCCAGGACTAAGGAAGCATTTACTTTCCAAAAACACACGATTCAACACATCTCCCACGAACTTAAAACCCCGGTTGCCGTACTGGTCTCGGAACTTGAAAGGATCCGCAATAACACCATGGATGCACAGACAGCTTCTGAACTAGACTTGCAGATTACACGATCGCGAGAACTTGGCAATATTATCGATGTCCTTCTGGAGGTTTCAAAGATAGAATCCAGTTCTCCCGTAAACACCGAGAATCTGCGTATTGATGAACTCGTATTTGAATTGATTCAACGCATTCACGTCTTACGCCCCGACTTTCACTTCCACGTTAGTTATAATATGGAATCACCGGACGCAGCAGAACTTACGGCCACGGTCCATGAGAGCCTTATCCGTCAGGTATTTCTTAACCTGCTGACAAATGCAACTGAATATGGCACCGGAAATACTGCAGATGTCGTATTTGACAATACAGATCCGTCTCAACTTAAAGTCAGAATTTCCAATCCCGGTCCTGCGATAGAAAAAGATGAAGAAAAATTCCTTTACAGTGTCTTTTTCCGAGGTAACAATAGCAAAGGCAGACATGGTTTTGGCCTTGGTCTAGCATTTTCCAAGAAGATCCTGGACATCTTTGAGGGCGATATCCAGTATTCCTATTCGACCGATGGAATCAATGAATTTCTAGTCAGCCTGCCACATATTCGCCAAAAGCAAACCGAAAGTCTTAAACTAAATTAGATATTCCACTCTATACAACTCAGCTGCTTTACTCCCTATTAACATTTCCCCTTTTTAAGCATAATTTTATCCATTTTAAGGGAATTTTAAGCTTGTTCTTGATTTCTTCGCAGCTTGAAAAATCAGACTTACTGCATGAAGAACTCATTTGCATTTATCTTATTCGCAATCTTAGCTTTCGCAAATGCTAAAGCCTCAGACACTCTGAAACTAAGCAGAACAGAATGTGAAAGCCTGTTTCTTCAAAACAATGGACTGATCCTGGCCGAAAAACTTGGAATATCACAAGCAGAAGCATTGCTATTACAGGCGCGTCTCCTACCCAATCCCGAGATAAGTATTGAAGAAGTAAACCTATGGACAACGAGTTCCGGCACCAACAACCCCAATTATTTCGGTGATGAACTACCGCCCATTTTCGGCAAATTCGGAAAGAACATGCAACTCAGCTTTAATTTGGAACAATTAATTGAAACAGCAGGAAAGAGAAGACTCAGAATCTCAATAGGCAAACAGGAAATACAACATGCAGAAGCACAATATGAAGAAATACTCAGGGAACTCTTGATAGATTTCAGGAACAACCTCACAGATTGGCAATATCTACGGCGTCAGATTGAATTCCATCAATTCCACTACAACAGCCTGCTCAATATCATTCAACTGATGGAAACCAGAGCACAGGAAGGCATAATTACCAAGGAAGATCCGATACGATTAAAAATATCAGCGCTTGAACTAAAGAAAGAAATCCATGCACTTGAAACTGATTTGCGAGAAGCAGAAAAGGAGTTAAAAATTAATATGCATATCCCGACAAATCAACAAGTTCTAATCGAAGATATACAGTACGACAGAAGTCATTTACCCATGGAGATTCCCGATGTAAACCTCCTAATTGAAATAGCTAAGGAGCATCGGCCGGACATAAAACAAGCCCGCACTACAGAACAGATTATGCATACTACCTATCTCCTTGAAAAAGCACAGAAGGCACCTGATTTAAACTTAAAAGCCCATTATGAGCGAGGCGGCTTCTTCCACAACTTCCTAGGAATAGGAATCGGGCTTGAGCTCCCGCTCTTCGATAGAAATCAGGGAAACATCAAGCATGCAAAAATCGCGCATTCGCAGGCTAAATTACTCAGTATTCACCTGGAATCGGCAATAGATAAGGAAATTTTATATGCCAGAGAACAATTGATTCAATCCGTAAGAATTTTATCCGATCCAGAGTCGGATTTTGACGAAGAAATCGATGAATTATATCGCAGATATACAGAGCAATTTAAACAAAGAAACATCTCATTACTACAATACAATGACTTTACTGCAGCCTGGCTTGACCATAAAATCATAGGCCTGGAAACTGCAATGGAAGTCCATAAAAATATTGATTATCTCAATTTCCTTATAGGAGAAGACCTGATAAAATAATCATTTCAACATGAAAAAACACTTGTATTATTTCTCATTGCTTTTCATTCTTCTCTCCTCCTGTGGATCTCAGGAAGAAACAGACACTACTATTGCCGGAGATCCTTGTATCGGCGAAGAAATGAAGAAATCCATCACTATTTATACAGTGGAGAAAAAACCCGTAAGCGATTACATCCATCTCACAGGAATTATTGAAGAAAACCCCGAGGATGTACTGAAATTCCACAGCTTGGTAAACGGAATCGTATCAAATACCTATTTCTCCCTCGGAGACCAAGTACACAAAGGGCAATTACTTGCAGAAATAAGGAGCGCTGAACTGGCCTCTCTACAAGCAGAAAAACAATCCCTTGAAGTTCAGATTACGGCAGCAGGAAAGCACCTCGAGACCTTGACTTCACTATTACAGGATGAAATGATAACCCAGCGGGAATGGCAGGAATCCGGAAGCGAACTGGAAATACTGAAAGCAGAACGAGAAATGGTTTTATCTCATCTCAGCCTTTACAGTGCAAGTACAGAAAAAGGAGTGTTTCAAATTAAAGCACCTGCAAGCGGTTATATTACCGAAAAGAAGATAAGACCGGGCTGGCAAATTAACGACTCGGAAGAAGCACTATTTGTCATCTCAGACTTAAATGAAGTATGGGTGATGGCTGACATCTACGCCTCCAATGTCCGTCACATAGAGGCAGGCATGGACGTAGAAGTAAGTACAATCGCTGAGCCATATAAACTCATACCGGGAAAAATTGCTCAGATTACACGTACAATGGATTCAGAAAACCGCGTATTGAAAGCGAGAATCCCACTTGCCAATACTGCAGCAGAATTGCAACCCGGAATGCTGGCAGATATACGCGTTTTAAAATCAGAAAAGAGTATGGCATTGGCAGTGCCTGAAGAAGCGCTCATTTTTTACGACAACCGCCACTATGTAGTTGTCTACTATGACGATTGCAAGATCGATATAAGAGAAGTCACTCCACTGAGCGAAAATGGAGAATTAGCTTTTATACAGCAGGGTCTTGAAGAGGGCGAAAAAATAATCGCCGGGAATCCCCTACTCCTCTTTGAGAAAATCCGTCATCAATAACCTATAACAAAGAACTTCCATGAAAAATCTGGTTCAAGGTATCGTTGCATTCTCTCTGAAAAACCATATAATCGTGTTTTTCCTTACCTTTTTATTATTGGTAGCAGGAGTTTACAGCTATATCCACACTCCGATTGAAGCCTTTCCGGACGTTACCAATACGCGTGCAAGAGTAATTACGCAATGGCCGGGACGCAGTGCAGAAGAAGTCGAGAAATTTGTGACGCTTCCGATAATGAAGGAGTTAAACACCATTCCCAGAAAGACAGAAGTGCGCTCCATTTCTCTTTTTGGTTTATCCGTTGTTACGGTGATATTTGAAGATGATGTAGACGACTTTTACGCTCAACAATACGGAGCCAATAGAATGCAGGCAGTAGATTTGCCGGAAGGCGCACATGCAGAAAACGAACCTCCCTCAGGAGCAACCGGTGAAATTTTCCGCTATGTGATAATGAGTGATCGCCCCATCAAGGAATTAACGGCACTGCAAGACTGGGTTATCGAGCGTGAACTCGTCGCTGTACCCGGCGTTGCAGATGTGGTAAGCTTCGGGGGAGAAGAAAAAATCTACGAAATAAAGATTCATCCGACTCAACTCGCCCATTATGATCTTTCGCCCCTGGATTTATTTGAAGCAGTTGCCAAGAGCAATATCAATGTCGGCGGCGATGTCATTGAAAGAGGAAGTCAGGCTTATGTCGTACGTGGTGTAGGTTTACTTGACAGTAAGGAAGATATTGAAAATATCCTGATTACAGTAAAAGGCACAACGCCCATTCTAGTAAAACACGTTGCAGATGTACATATTTCTGCCAAGCCCCGACTCGGACAAGTTGCATATCAGGATAATGACGACGTAGTGCAGGGAATTGTCGTAATGCTCAGAGGAGAAAATCCGGGAGAAGTGATTGAAAGTCTCAAGAAAAAAATCACTGAACTTAATGAACGCATTCTGCCGGACGATGTGAAAATTAAACCGATTCTCGATCGCACCACTCTCGTAGAAGCTACGGTAAAAACGGTAAGTACTAATCTACTGGAAGGGATCTTGCTGGTGTCCATTATCGTCTTCATCTTCCTGTTTAACTGGCGCACCACTCTGATTGTCGCTTCCGTTATTCCGCTTTCCTTCCTGTTTGCAATTATCCTATTAAGAATTCAAGGCCTTCCGGCAAATTTAATATCCATGGGATCTATAGATTTTGGACTACTGCTGGAAGGGACTCTCGTCGTCGTGGAAGCAGTATTTGTAGGTATGGTCAGAAAAGCCAATCAAATCGGAATGTATAGATTTAACCGCATGAGTAAATCGGGTCTAATCTATCATCATGCAGGAAAAGTAGCTCCATATATAGTCTTTGCACAATTGATTCTGATTGTAGCACTATTCCCCATCTTTTCATTCCAGAAAGTAGAAGGAAAGATGTTTTCACCTCTTGCTTTCACCCTCGGATATGCGCTTCTCGGTTCACTCATCCTGAGCATCACTTATGTGCCTGCACTCATGAAAGTCATGATGACAAAGAATATCAGGGAAAGGAAAAATATCATCTCTTCTTTCTTTCACAAATCTATGTTTTTCCTTTTCAGACTCACTGACAAATGGAAACGCATTACCATTGCTGCCTTTTTACTTCTTCTTGCAATAAGCGGCTATAAATTTATGAATCACGGAACGGAATTCATCCCAAAATTAAATGAAGGTGCCCTATACGTCCGCGCCACCTTACCCAATAGCATTAACCTGGAAGAATCCGTTAAAATATCCAAGGAAATCCGACAGATGATCATGGAATATCCAGAGGTGAAATTTGTCCTGACACAGACCGGACGACCCAATGACGGCACGGACCCCACGGGATTCTTCAATAATGAATTTCATATTGAACTACTACCGGAAAAGCAATGGGAACGTAAAATAAGTAAGGATGAAATCACTGACGAATTACGCGAGCGTTTACTTGCAGGATATCCGGGCACAGTTTTCAGCTTCAGTCAGCCGATTCAGGATAATGTGGAGGAATTTGTGGCCGGAGTGAAAAGCTCACTTGTCGTAAAAATCTACGGTGACAACCTGGTAGATCTGGAGCATTATGCCGACCAGGTAGCAGATGCAATCCGACCTGTAGAGGGAATTGAAGACTTGAACGTCTACAGGAATATCGGCCTACCTGAACTGGTTATTCAGCTACACGATCATAAGCTTGCACGTTATGCGGTAGATATTGCCGATGCACAGACTGTTATAGAAATGGCTATCGGAGGGCGTTCCGCGACCCAGTTCTATGAAAATGAACGGATCTTTGATGTACGCATCCGCTTTGCCAAGGAATATCGCGATTCCAAGGACAAAATCAAAGAGATCCTGATTCCTACCATGGACGGCCGTAAAGTCCCCTTGAAAGAGATTGCCAGTATAGACTACGTTACAGGGCCCACATTTATCTATCGCGACGGCAGCAGTCGATATATCGCAATAGGATTCAGTGTTGAAGGTAGAGACTTGGGAAGCACGATAGCAGAGGCCAAGGCACTTGTTGAAGAACATGTCAATCTCCCGACTGCCAATCACATGGTCTGGGCCGGTGAATTTGAAAGTAAGGAACGAGCAAGCAAGCAATTAACGCTTATTGTACCGGCAGTGCTGTTACTCATTCTATTCTTATTGTATTTCAACTTTGGCACCGTAAAAGACACGCTTATCGCAGCAAGCACAATCCCCTATGCTTTTATAGGAGGCTATCTCTCTCTGTGGATTACCGGAACAATCTTTGGGATATCAGCAGGAATCGGGTTTATAATTCTCTTTGGCGTAAACACCATCAACTCCATCTTACTCATCGCAGCGATGAAAGAACGTATGCGAAAAATGGACATCGGCCTTGCAATAACCGATGCTGTCCACAGCCGTATCAGGCAGATAGTAATGATTGCGCTCATGGGCTCCATGGGATTATTCCCTGCTGCCCTCTCCACCGGCATGGGTTCTGAAATCCAGAAACCACTGGCAATTATGATTGTCGGAGGATTATTAGTCTGTATGATTCTCGCCCTCACTGTACTCCCTCAAGTCTTTTATTATGCATACAGAAAGAAAACAACTGAGTAATGGAGATTCATAACCAGTTTGTAATGATAGCTTTCGCAAATGTTTGGTAACAGCTTCAATCCCGAACTTGTGCATTTATAATATTCCAGGGATTTATTAATATGGCATTTTGGAGTTTACTTCGTAAAAATATCTGCCTGCGGCAGATAGCCCTGCAATTCCACAGGGTTATCGGAGCAATGAAAAAAATGACATTCATAAAAAGAACATTTGAAACCAATATCCCCTCTCCCCCTCAACAAAAACCCACTTCCACCGTTTTAAAACACATGAACTTGAAAAATCTCTTCTTAACAATAAGCTTCAGCATATTAAGCATTGCCTTGTATGCTCAAGTCACAGTTTCGGGAACCATACGCGATATTTCCTCTGATGAAACATTAATCGGTGTGTCCGTATATCTGCCTTCCTTGAAGATAGGTACGGCTACAGATCTGGATGGAAATTTCAGTATACCGGACTTAAAAAGAGGTTCCTATATCCTGGAGGCATCTTACACCGGATACAAAACTCTTTCTCTGAAACTCGACCTTAAACAAGACACCGTTCTAAACATTAGACTTGCACCATCGGCGACGGAATTATCTGAAGTCATAGTCACGGGGGTTACACGCACCAGCGAATTAAAACGCAACCCGGTAATCATCTCGACTATAAACAATGCAAGCATACGCGAAAGCAGTTCGACCAATCTTATCGATGCGCTTACAGGAATTCCGGGGGTTGAACAGATGTCCACCGGCCCCAATATCTCCAAGCCCGTTATTCGCGGACTTGGTTACAACCGCCTTATTACTCTCAATAACGGAATGAAACAAGAAGGGCAACAATGGGGTGATGAACACGGAATTGAAATCGATGAATATTCTATAGACCGAGTAGAAATTATCAAAGGACCGGGTAGTTTACTTTATGGCTCCGATGGAATTGCAGGTGTTCTCAACTTCCTACCACCCAAGCCGCCACACGAAGGAATGACCAGTACTCAATTTATCAGCAATTATCAGAGTAATAACAATCTTATAGCATATTCACTTTCCAATGCCGGAAATAGAAAAGGTTTCCATTGGCTAGGGAGATTCTCCAATAAATATGCGGGAAATTACAGCAACAAATATGATGGTAAAGTATACAATAGCGGATTTCAGGAATACAATGGGAATTTATCTCTGGGACTTACCAAAAGCAACGGACATTTCAATCTCTCTGTCAACTCATACAATACCAAACTAGGTATAGCCGAAGGAGAAAGAAATGAGCTAGGTAATTTTATTTATGAAGACACCCAAGGCAATGAACTTGTAGTTCCGGAAGATGTACTAAGAAGCTATAAACTCGGAATTCCATATCAGATAGTGAACCACCTCAGCATCGCTTCCAATAATCTTTTCCTACTGAACAAAGGGACTATTAATATCGATATCGGATATCAGAATAATCGCAGAAAAGAGTTTGAAGAGGCGGAAGATCCGGACGAGTACGGGCTTTACCTCGCATTGAATACTCTTAATTACAACGCTCGCTACAACATAGATAAAATAAAAGGCTGGGAAACTTCGGTCGGAATAGGCGGAATTGCTCAATTCAATAAAAACATGGGAGAAGAATTCTTAATCCCGGATTATCAATTATTTGATATCGGAGCATTCGTCTTTACTCAGAAATCGTTCAACGGATTCACATTAGCAGGCGGACTGAGATTTGAAAATCAGAATATCCGTACTTTTGACTTATTCCTGGACGAAGATGGAGAACCTACAGATAATCCCGATGACAATTCTGAACTCAAATTTGCTCACTTCAGTAAACACCATAATGGATTATCCGGTAGCATTGGAATGTCTTACCAACTATCCAATACTTCGACTTTAAAATTCAACTTCTCCAATGGTTTCCGTGCTCCTAATATCGCCGAACTCGCTTCCAACGGAAAACACGAGGGCACATTCCGCTATGAAATAGGAAACCAGAACTTAAAATCTGAATTCAGTCATCAATTGGATCTGGCATATTCCCGAAATTCCGAGCACGTATCGTTGGATATAAGTCCATTTATCAACTTTGTCGACAACTATATTTTTATTGAAAAATTAAAAGATGCCGAAGGCAATGATATTTATCCTGACCCGGAAGATCCATCACCGGCATTTGAATACAGGGCGGGAAATGCCACCCTCTGGGGTGGAGAAATATACCTCGATGTACACCCGCATCCGCTGGACTGGTTGCATATTGAAAATGCATTTTCCTTTGTAAGAGGAGTGCAAAACAATCAGTCTGACAGTACAAAATATCTGCCTTTTATTCCAGCGCCGCATTATCGAGGTGGTTTAAAAGCTCAGTTTAAAGACCTGACCGCTTATGTTTCTGACTTTTATGTCAAGTTCAATGTAGATCATTACTTTGCTCAGAATAAGATTTACAGCGCTTATGAAACAGAGAGTGCCACAGGATCATACACTTTATTAAGTGCCGGAATAGGTGCCAGTTTCAACGTCTTTAACAAAAAGGATTTTATAAGCCTTTATCTGAATGGAGAAAATCTGGCTGATGTAGCATACCAGCATCACTTAAGCCGACTGAAGTATGCTCCGCTGAATCCGTTTACCGGGCGCAATGGCATTTTCAATATGGGAAGGAACTTCAGCATAAAGATGATTCTGAACTTATAAATTTATTAGCTATTTAGAAATCTAATCGCGAATATTGTGCATAGTCTCCTTTATCTCACCTATTATCACTTTCTTTTATATGTTATGCACATCCTGTTAGTAACTATCTTTTTTTAATGTGCTTTTATCACCCTATAACCAATACCTTTGCAATTGAAATAAATGCCGTGTGGTCTGTTAATTATAAATAGAAAACAGGGGAATCGGGTGTAAGTCCCGAGCTGTTGCGCAACTGTAAGCGGTTCTTACCGTAAGCCAGATTACCTGCCACAAAGGTTGAATTTTGTTTTCGCATAAAAACGGAGTTCCAGAGAGAAGCACCTTTTCTTTTCCCTTCCTTTTTATGCCATTGTTTAACTTTATTAATCTTATAATACAATGAGCATTTTTGATAAGCGATTAAATTATAAACCGTTTGAATATCCTGAAATAATGCAATTCGTCGATAGTATGAATTCATCGTTCTGGGTGCACAAAGAGATAGATTTCACTGCTGATATCCAGGACTATAAATCCAATTTATCCGATCTGGAGCAGGAAATTGTGATGCGCAGCCTTCTGAGTATAGCGCAGGTAGAAGTCGGAGTCAAATTATTCTGGGGTAATCTTTATCGACATTTCCCTAAGCCTGAATTCAATAACCTCGGTGCTACATTTGCAGAATGTGAGGTAAGACACGGTGAGGCTTATGCAAGATTATTGGAAGTGATGGGTTATGATGACGCTTTCGCAAATCTCGTAGACATTCCCATTTTCAAGAAGAAACTTGAACTGATAGAAAACAGCCTTTACGCTGACAATGACGTCATCTCCAAGCTTCTATTCTTTACCATAGTTATTGAAAACACATCTTTATTTTCACAATTTGCCAATATTCTTTCCTTTACGAGATTCAAGGGCTTACTAAAAAACACCTCCAATATCATCGCATGGACATCAATTGATGAACAGACACACGCTGATGCCGGAGTTTTTATACTCAACATCCTGGACAAGGAAGGTTTCCTTACAGAAGAGATGAAAGTAAGAATGTCAGAAGATGTCAAGAGATATATCACTTATGAATCTGAATTATTAGACTGGATTTACGAATATGGTGAACTCGTTTTCTTCAGCAAGGAAGATATGCTCAATTTCATGAAATATCGAGTAGACGAGTCTTTGGAAAAAATAGGCATACCAAAGCTTTATAACGTCACTGTGGAAGAATATTCTCCTATGCGCTGGTTTGATGAGGAAGTATTTGCGAATGAATTAGATGATTTCTTTGCCAAAAGACCTACCGCATATACCAAGCACGACAAGAGTATTCACGCTGCTGACTTATTTTAATTGGCTTTCAAGCACAGGTAACAATCAAAAAAGAAACCGCACTTTTTGGATTCGCTATACCTGTAATGACCGGCTTAGCATTTAAAAATTATATCGAGCGACAATATTTATGTAATAATTGTCCTAAAAAATAACAACAAAATATTATGACTAATTTATGGTGGCTCAACGAGGAAAGTGAGCAAATATTAAACCGAGGCTATCTATTGAAAGGGGAAAGTGTTCAGGGTGCAATTGAAAGAATTGCTAAAGCAGCAAGCGCACAACTGTTTCGGCCCGAGTTAAAAGAGAAATTTATCGAGATTATAGAAAAAGGATGGATGAGTCTGAGTTCTCCAATTTGGGCTAATATGGGGACTGAAAGAGGCTTACCTATTTCTTGCTTCAATGTTCACATTCCCGATAATATCGAAGGAATAACACACAAGCTCGGAGAAGTGATCATGCAGACCAAAATCGGTGGAGGAACTTCAGGGTATTTCGGTGAACTGCGTGGACGTGGTACAGCGGTAACAGATAATGGTCAGAGTAGCGGTGCAGTTTCATTTATGAAGCTATTTGACACCGCGATGGATACCATTTCACAAGGTGGAGTAAGAAGAGGTGCATTTGCTGCTTATCTAGATATCGATCATCCGGATATAGAAGAATTTCTTCAAATTAAAAATATCGGAAATCCACTTCAGAATCTATTCTTTGGTGTATGCGTACCGGATTACTGGATGCAGGAAATGATAGACGGAAATATGGAGTATCGTGAAATCTGGGCAAAAGTGCTTGAATCGAGACAGCAGAAAGGTCTTCCGTATATTTTATTCTCAGATAATGTCAATATGAATAAACCGCAGGTATATAAGGATAAAAATATGCGGATTAATTCCAGTAATCTTTGCTCAGAAATAATGTTACCTTCCGATATTGATGAATCTTTCATCTGCTGTTTATCATCAATGAATCTTGAGTTATACGACGAATGGAAAGATACAGACGCAGTACAGACCGCAGTGTTCTTCCTGGATGCAGTGCTACAAGAGTTTATTAATAAAACGGAAGGAAATTATTATCTGACTGCAGCTCATAATTTTGCCAAAAGGCATAGAGCAATAGGACTGGGAATTATGGGCTGGCATTCCTACCTTCAAAAGCACATGATTGCCTATGAAGAATTAAAAGCTAAAGTAATGACAAATGCAATCTTTAAACATATCCGCGATGAAGCTGAGATAGCGACACGTCACCTAGCTGAGATCTTCGGAGAGCCGGAATTATTGAAGGGTTACGGAGTCAGGAATGCAACACTTATGGCAATTGCCCCGACAACTTCCTCATCCGCAATTTTGGGTCAGACTTCTCCGGGAATCGAGCCATATAGTAGCAATTATTATAAAGCAGGTCTATCCAAAGGAAACTTCATACGCAAGAATAAATTCTTGAAGAAACTCCTAGAGGAAAAAGGTATCGATAACGAAGAAATTTGGAGAAGCATTATGTTGAACCAGGGCAGCGTACAACAACTCCATGAATTGTCTGAGCACGAAAAACTTGTATTTAAGACTTTCAAGGAAATCAGTCAAATGGACATTATTCAACAAGCGTCAATCCGGCAAAAGTACATTGATCAGTCGCAAAGCTTGAATATTAATATTCCTTCAACACTTCCTGTGAAAGAAGTAAACAAATTAATTATTGAAGCATGGAAGTTAGGAATTAAGACATTGTATTACCAGCGTAGTCAGAGCGTTGCCAAGGAAACTGTCGTTCAGAACCTTGTGCAGTGCGTAAGCTGCGAAGCATAAAACTAACCGTTTTTACTCAATTATTTTTACAATTTTTGGTTTCAGGGAATAAAGGTATATCTTGACATTCCGGCAAAAAAATCGGAATGTTAATATACATATCGACCTCTTAAAAATGACGATATAATTTCTTTGGTTTTAGCTTTATGAAATGAGTGAGACTGAGCGAATTATAAAGAGAATCGCTTCCAAAATCAATAATAAATTAAAGGCAGTAAGAAGTTACTCAACACCAGAAATACCAATTATTCCTACGGTACCCTCGTCGATGTACTGGAACACGGTATGGACAGAATACCGATAACAGAAGTAACATCGGTATTGCTACTAGGTATAGGAGCGGGTTCAATTATTGAATCTCTGAGAAACAAGTACGACTATACAGGTCCTGTAACTGCTATCGAAATAGATCCTGTCGTAATAGAGATTGCAGAAAATGAATTTGGAGTCAAGGCAAACGAGCTTCTTGAAATCCACTGCATCGATGCTTGGGACTATATCGAGCAATGCGAGCAGGAATACGATTTAATTATCATTGATATTTTCATCGACATTCAAGTCCCTGAGAAATTCTATAAGCCGCAATTCTGGCAAATGATTGAAAAGAATGTAAGCGATAGCGGTTTCATTTTATTCAATGCAGGCATAGACATGGAAGAAGAAGCAGTCAGGGAATTCGTTCGGAACTTACCTGACAGCTTTATAAGTCAAAAGAATTATAACGTCCTAAAAACCAATACAGTCATCATAATGCAAAAGCTATTTTAAAATACGGAACAACAGCAAGTCCTTAAATTTTTAGGATAAAACAGCAATAATTGTGTAAATTTAACCCGGATTATTCATGAGTGCTAGCTTTGGGTAGATACGAGGCGTGGATTCCGCCGCTGTAGCCTTCTACTGCAAGGAATACACAACGAAGTAGATGCCTGAAGATAGCGCAACCCATAGCCCAAAACTGAGTAATAAACATTTCGACTACTCTTACCTAATCCTTTGACAATGAGAAGATTATTCTTAAGTTTTATAAAAATCATGAATATTGCGGGTTAACTTTCTAAAATACTATACAATTATGTTTTCAAAAGATACTTATACTACTAGAAGAAAGACTCTCAAGAGCAATTTTCAAAGCGGAATCTTCCTTTTTCTTGGAAATATTGAAAATCCCAGAAATTATGAACTGAACCAATATCCATTCAGGCAGGATAGTACATTCCTGTATTACTTTGGGATTCAGGAGCCTCGGATTGCCGCACTTATCGATATCGATGAAGACAGGACCATTATTTTCGGTGATGAATTTACCGTAGATGATATTGTCTGGATGGGGCAGCTGGAGACGATCAGAGCTCGTGCAGAGAAAGCAGGCGTAAATGATACGAGCCCCTACAAAGATCTCTTTGACTACATTAAAAAAGCATCTGATAGCGGGAGAACAATTCATTATCTACCACCCTATCAAGCTGTAAACAAAATCCTCCTAAGTGATTTACTTGACATGAAAATATCAGAATTGGAGCCTTCACTATCATTTGTGAAAGCTGTAATCGCACAACGCAATCACAAGGAAGAACAAGAGTTGGCTGAAATGGATAAGGCTGTCAACGTATCCAATGAGATGCACCTCGCCGTCATGAAAATGGCGCGACCGGGAGTTAAGGAATACGAGCTGGTTGCAGAAATTCTCCACGTCGCCAAGAGGAACCAACAGGTCTTCTCATATCAGCCGATAATTACGATTAATGGACAGACGCTGCATAACCACGACTATTCGAATACCCTCGCTAGCGGGCAAATTCTACTGAATGACTCCGGTTCTGAAACACCGATGGGATATGCCGGCGATTTAACCAGGAGTTTTCCGGTAGATAAAAAATTCACTTCCAGACAACGCGAAATTTACGATATTGTCCTGGCCGCACACATGAATGTTGAGAATGCGATAAAACCCGGAGTTACATATAAAGAAATGCATTTACTTGCTGCCAAAACAATGGCAGAAGGGCTGGCCGACCTTGGGCTGATAAAAGGAAATCCGGATGAAGCTGCCGCAAATGGTGCTCATGCGCTATTTTTCCCGCACGGACTCGGACACATGATAGGCCTGGATGTACACGACATGGAGGATCTGGGTGAAAATTATGTGGGTTATACAGAAGATGCACCCAAGGATTTAAAAACATTCGGCTTGAATGCTTTAAGACTGGGCAGAAAACTGGAGCCGGGCTTTGTCATAACAAATGAACCGGGAATTTACTTTATTCCGGAGTTGGTCGAGAAGTGGGAGGCTGAAAAGAAATTTACTGACTTTATCAATTATCAAAAAGTACATGACTACCTCGATTTCGGAGGCATCAGGATTGAAGACAATTACGTTATCACAGAGAAAGGAAGCAGAAAAATCGGTGATTATCTGATTAAGACAGCGGACGAGATCGAGGACTACAGAAAATAATCTTATATTAGTACTTGAATACAAACTATAACGCCACAACAAAACACAATAGACACATTTTTATTCTGGGAATTTCTCTTTCCGGATTAATGCCTCGTTTTGACCCGACAAACACATAAGAATCAATAATTAAGCAAAGCGGTCAACGCTATTTAGGGAAGCTCAGATAAGGAATGAGAAATAAGGGACTAGAAATGAGTCTCACTCATCACTAAATCACTTATCACCAGATCACTAGATAACTCATCACCAGATTCCGCCACGGACCGACACGCACCAGATTCCTATCTATATCCCTAGATATGTCTCCGGCCTTAACTGCTTTAACTCGGCTTTCAAACCTACATCGATATCCAGACTATCAATAAATGCATGTAGGCTTTCTTGTGTCACTTCGCCCGTACCACGCGTCAACTCCTTAAGCTTTTCATAAGGCTCAGGGTATCCTATTTTTCTCAGCACAATCTGAATCGGCTCAGCCAGGACATTCCAGTGTTCCTGCAACTCAGACATCATAGCACCACCATCCACCTTTATTTTCTTAAGCCCCTGCTTCAGTGATTTAAAGGCTATTACCGAATGAGCCATCGGCACCCCGATATTTCTACTGACTGTGCTATCCGTCAGATCTCGCTGCAACCTGGAAATAGGTAATTTGGCCGCCAGATGTGCATATAGTGCATTGGCAATTCCGAGATTTCCTTCTGCATTTTCAAAGTCAATAGGGTTTACCTTATGCGGCATCGTGCTTGACCCGACCTCCCCTTTCACTACAGATTGCTTGAGATAATCCATAGAAATATATTGCCAAATATCTCTAGCAAGATCTATCAGAATCGTATTGATACGCATATAATTCTGGAACAATGCAGCAAGATGATCATAGTGCTCAATCTGGGTCGTATAATGCAGTCTTCTCAATCCAAGACCATTGTTTACGAAGTTATCCGCAAACATTTTCCAGTCAACATCCGGATACGCAACAATATGCGCGTTAAAATTCCCCGTCGCTCCACCGAATTTTGCAACTACGTCAATTTCCTTCAGAAGATTTCTCTGGTTTTCCAGTCTTTCGACAAATACCATCATCTCCTTACCGAATCTGGTAGGAGAAGCAGGCTGACCATGAGTCCTTGCCAGCATCGGGATATCAGCTGTTTTCTCAGCTAGTTTCCGTATATCTTCTATCAGTGAGTCAAGCAGCGGGATATATACGCGCAAGCTCGCGTGCTTCACTGCTAGTGGCATCGCAGTGTTATTGATGTCCTGAGATGTTAAGGCAAAGTGTATAAACTCCTTAAACTTTCCAATCCCCAGTTCATCAAACTTTTCCTTTAACCAGTATTCAACGGCTTTAACATCGTGATTAGTTGTCTTCTCATATCTCTTTACAACCTCGGCATCTGCAGGAGAAAAATCCTTGGCAATTTGCCGTAAGGCGTCAATCTTCTGATGCGGGAAATCATAAAACTCAGGAAGGCCAAGCTTGTAGAGATAGATGAAATACTGAATCTCAATATGTGCCCTGTAACGGATTATTGCATATTCGGAGAAAAACTCCTGAAGGTCTTTTGTCTTGCCGATATAACGGCCATCGATAGGAGAAATTGCACGTAACATACTTCTTAAATTAAATTTTAATAAATAACTTCAAAGCTGTCAAAATTCCTGACAGGTATCAATTCATGGATTGTAACCTTGTGTACCTTGGAGGCCGAAGAGCCTTCGAGACTCCATATAATTAATTCGCCAAGTTGCCCTTCCGCGCCCGTTGCAATTATTTCAACAGTTCCGTCTTGTTTATTCTTTACTGTACCCGTGAGTCCCAGCTCTCTGGCACGTTCCATCGTCGTCTTGCGATACCGCACACCCTGTACTTGACCACTTACTCTTATTTCTAAGGTCTTCATAAGTATTTCTTTAGTGTTATTAAAGAAGTGAAACCTATCTCACTGTTATAGAGCCATACCATAAAGATTGCTCTACAAATTAAATACTTTTCAATAGAGAAAGTTCCACTGATTAATGCATAAAACCGTACAAAAATCCTCTTAAACTTGCTCTTACTCGAAATTATCGGAATCCTGATCGTAATTCAGGCGGAAGCCTATCTGGTTCTGAGGTTCATCCTGCTCAAAGTCTTCCCAGGCGATTATTTCCTTCATAAATTCTCTGAAGTGCTCCACAAAATGTCCTTCTTTAAGTTCATCGGGCGCAAATATAGCCAGCGTGCGCGGTGCCCTTGGATCGAGATACCCCTCAATATACGGATAATGTATGAGAGCAATGATTTTCCCATTAAACAATTGCTGATAAATAAGAGCGCCGTTATATTTAATCATCACGCGCTCAATATCTTCATTTACCCGATGCGACAAGCCGGACCTGGTTCTTCCCAGAGTCAATTCAATTGCCTCGAGATTGGAGACTTTATTACGGACCTTTACCGCAGCTTCAAGCCCTGACTGCTTACAGATTTTCTCTAGTTCTGCAACAATAAAATCCTTCATTCTCCCGCTCCAAAGAACGCGATACGCCTCTGTATTCTTCAGTACCTGATTATACCTGTCTACGTATTCCCTTATACTATCTGATTGGTTTGAACTCATATAATTAAAATTTTAAAGTCTGAGCATTTTCACCTCTCAGCCTCGTTGATTATTCATTTTTCTTGCTCTACATTTGCTTTAAGCATAGGTAAAAGCTTCACCTCCATAATGAAGATCCACTGATTCTCCGTCCGCCTCTTCTACCCTACCTATCACATCTGCCTCAATCCCAAAACCGCGGATAATATCCAGCATCGCCGCCGCATTTTCTTCCGCAGTATAGATTTCAAGCCTCGTACCCATGTTAAACACCTGGAACATCTCCTGATAATCAGTCCCGGATTCCTCCCTGATTAATTGGAAAACCGGAGGTACAGGAAGAAGATTATCCTTTATCACTCTCTTATTTCTGACAAATTTATTCACTTTGCTATGCGCCCCACCGGTATTGTGTATAATTCCATGAATTTTCTCTTTAAATCCTTCTTGCAACAATGCCGCAATCACCGGCAGATAGGTCCGCGTGGGTGAAAGGAGGAGCTTTCCTACGGTATATCGACTTTCGTCAAATGTCAATTCTTCTGTCAGCTTTCTCGAGCCGGAGTATACCAGATCGATAGGAGTCCCGTCCGCATAGGATGCCGTAAACTGTCTGTAGTCACTGCTTAGAACATCATGCCTTGCCGAAGTAAGTCCATTGGAGCCAATTCCGCTGTTATATTCAGTCTCATAAGTAGTTTGTCCATAAGAAGCAAGGCCAATGACTACGTCACCCGCTTGTATATCGTTAACTATCAGATCCCGGCGTTTCATACGCGTAAAGGTCGTGTATCCCACATCTATCGTGCGGACGATATCGCCCACGTCTGCGGTTTCACCACCCGCCATATATATATCAACGCCGTATTCAGCCATCTTTTCTATAAACTCTACGGCGCCTTCTATAATAGCAGCTATAACATCTCCGGTAATCAGGTGCTTATTCCTGCCTATGGTCGAAGAAAGCAATATATTATTAACGGCTCCTACACATCCCATATCGTCAACATTCATTACAATCGCGTCCTGTGCTATACCTTTCCACACATTCAGGTCTCCAGTTTCTTTCCAGTACAGGTATGCAAGAGAGGTCTTGGTGCCGGCAGTATCAGCATGCATTAAGTTGCACCAGGCTTCATCGCCACCGGCAAAATCCGGCAAAACCTTACAAAAGGCAAGTGGGAAAAGTCCCTTGTCCAGGTCTTTGATTGCTTTATGAACTTCTGACTTGGAGGCTGAAACACCACGTAAATTATATCTGCTCTTATCCGACATAGTTTATTTTAGTTTTGTACAAAGGTAAGGAACTTAGACAATTAATATTCCCGATTTAGGATTGTATTGGCACCAATTCATTTTTCCTGTATATTTAGCAAATTAATATGCACCTACGACTGTAAATCCATGCAAGAAATCTTAAAAAACAAGTATAATTTTTCTCCTCGACAACAATCCGATTTCATGTCAAACACTCCTCAAAACAGTTAACTTTAAAATATTTTAAAGTTTTTTGGGCCCAACGCATTAAATTTTTTCATTATATATATGGTTGATTCTGAGCATTATATAATCCTTTATTCTAATATGAAGCACTTTTTTCGCTTTTTTTTGAGTTTTTTAAACATTTTATAAAATTAATGGAACAGTTTTTGATTTATCTGCATTATAAGATTACAGTTGTATGGCAACTGTTAAATCAACCTAATTTAGAACCAAGCCCGGATGTGACCCTCCGGGCTTTTCTATTTGTATAAATTTCCAGCCTTTAAAAAACAATTATTGAAAATTAGCGTATATTTGTAATTAATATGGCAATACTTGTTATAACTTTTATTTTAACGATTATTATATCCAGCCTCTGCTCAATTTGGGAAGCCGTATTATTAAGTGTTACTCCTTCCTATGTCGCAGTACACGAGGACGATAATAGCCGAACCGGGAAGTTATTAAAGAAACTGAAGGATGACATTGATCGTCCTTTGTCTGCGATATTAACTTTAAACACCGCAGCCCATACTGTAGGTGCAACTGTCATCGGTGTTCAGGGAGCGAAACTTTGGCCTACAGATGCCTGGAGCATTAATTTCTTTGGGCTTTCAATCAATTTACCCGTTGCGGCAATTATAGTTCCAACTGTTTTAACCCTGGCTATATTAATTTTATCTGAAATCATCCCCAAAACCCTTGGGGCATCACATTGGAAGAAGTTGACAAAGTTTACAGCTATCAGTGTTAATTTAACCATGAAAATTCTTTATCCGTTTGTATGGTTAAGTCAGTTAATCACCGGATTTTTATTGAGAAACAGACCTGAGGAAGGTGTTTTCAGTAGAAAGGATTTCCGCGTAATGGCTTCCATAGGAGAGCAAGAGGGAATATTCCGACCGGAAGAATCAGAAATCATACAAAATCTGCTGGCACTGAATCAAGTAACAGCTGAGAATATTATGACTCCACGTACTGTACTTCTCATGGCTCCGGCTGACATGACAGTAAGGGAGTTCTATGAAGAAAACAAACCCATTACTTTCTCGCGTATTCCCGTTTACCAGGAAACGCAGGATAACGTAATCGGATTTGCATTAAAACACAGTTTATTCAACGCCCTTCTCGAAGGTCGTGATGAGACGAAAATGGAGGATTTTGCACGGGATCTTACCGTGATAAAGGAAGACACACCGATTCACGAGATTTTCACCAAGCTCATTGCACAAAGGCAACATATCGCGCTGGTTACAGATGATTATGGCGGTACAGAAGGATTGGTTACTATGGAAGATGTCTTCGAGACATTACTAGGAGAAGAAATCGTCGATGAGCTGGATTCAGTAGAGGATCTTCAACAACTTGCCAAGGACAGGAGCAATTATCCTGACTTGAACGATGAAGATGATGACTATGAAGATGACCATTTGAGATACGAGTAAAACAACCTTTTCATCGCTTCTTTACTCGCAACAATCCTTAGTCCTTATATCAGAAAATTTCCTTATTTTTGGGCGTCAAAAAATTTGACCCCAAATTTAACAGTAGACTAAAGAAGAAACAGATATGTTACATATAGGAATAATAAGAGAAGAAAAAGCAAAGCCGGACTCTAGAGCACCTTTATCTCCGGAACAATGCGAAGATTTAATAAAGAACAGAGGAGTTAAGGTTTCAGTACAGAGCTCCCCTATCCGTTGTTTTTCCGATGAAGAATATGCTTCCAGAGGAGTGCCGGTCGTTGCAGATGTATCGGATTGCGATATTCTTTTAGGAGTAAAGGAAGTGCCGATTGACAAACTTATTCCCGGCAAAACATACTTTTTCTTTTCTCATACAATTAAAGAACAAGAGTACAACCGCGATTTACTCAGAAGTATTCTGGAGAAGAAAATCAGACTGATCGATTATGAAGTACTCACAGATGATAAATATCGTCGCTTGATTGCCTTTGGCAGGCATGCGGGAATGGTAGGTGCTCATAACGCATTATATACCTATGCTCAACGCACAGGAGCATTTGATCTTCCGCGCATGAAGGATTTTGATGATTATAAGGCGGCACAGAATTACTACAAGGATGTAGAATTCCCGGCTATTAAAATCGTTCTTACCGGACACGGAAGAGTAGGAAACGGAGCTGCAGCAGTTCTCAATGATATGCAGTTTGAAAATGTAAGCCCGGAAGACTTCCTGACTAAAACCTACGACCACGCAGTCTACACTCAGCTAAAGACCGAGGATTATATTGCGCCTGCTGACCCTAAAATGGAGTTCAACAGAGAAGATTATTATGAAGACCCGACAGATTACATCAGCACATTTGAGCCGTTTTTCCAGGTTGCAGATATATTCATCAATGGAATTTTCTGGGACAACAGAGCTCCGGCTTTCTTTGATATCGATGATATTCAACGCGATGATTTCCATGTAAATGTAATTGCTGATGTAACTTGCGATATTGCTCCTAAGTCCTCTGTACCGACGACAATTCGTTCAACTTCTGTCGATGACCCGATTATGGGGATTTCCAGAGAAACTTATGAAGAAGTTGAGCCACATTCACAGGGAGTCATCGACATTATGTCCATCGACAATTTACCCAACGAGCTCCCCAAGGATGCTTCAAGGCACTTCGGCAATCAGTTTATTATGCATATACTGCCGGAACTCGACAATATGGAAGAAAGCGATGTAATAAAGCGAGCAACCATTGCTAAAAATGGAGAGTTGACTGATACTTTCAGCTATCTGGAAGACTTCGTACGCGGGGCAGTGATGAATTAAGTGACACAGTGGATTAAATCTCTCCGAGGTAAACAAGGTTTTCATAGAATAAAAAGCGTAAATAGCATGGCTACCTTGATCTATTATGGGCGTGGTATCTATAGGCTGAATCGACTTTAATTTAAACCCTGCACAAGAAGCTTAAAGGAGTTTCTATATTGTGAAGCAGAAAAAACCTCGGAGGTTTTACCTACTTATCATAGGCCTTACCATCAAATTACAACTAACTGTACTCAGTTATCCAGCATAATCCTCCGAGGTTTGACCCGCCTTAAAAACTAAGTACAGACAATTATTATGAGCAACCTGAGAATTAATTTTCACGAATACAACAAGGCTTTTGAAGATAAAAACACTGCTACAATTATATAGATGAATCAGTATGGTATATGGACATAGATGTGAAAGGGTATAACCGACTTTAATTAAACTCCATAAAACCTGGCTGATTTATTCCTGATACTACTTATCCCCTATTCCTTTTATCCAAAGCAGGATAGAATATATGAGTAGGTAAATCAGGCAGGTTTGCCTCCGCCCTAAAATAAACGACTCTGGTATCAGGATGAAAATAAAATCAGGCTGATTTGTCCCTGCAAAAAAATAATTCACTTGCGTATCTGGATTTCAAATCTCCTTCTCCTTTTTCAGCAGATAATACATTTCATACACTGTAAACCAGAGGTAGGAAAAGAAGAAAGGCAATAAAATCAGTCTTGAGATCTCCTCATTACTCTTGATATACCAAATTATGACAAAAGGTGTAACTATAAGTTTCAACATCATCATCGCAAGAACAGCATTCCCAAAGAGCATTGCATTGGGGTGATCATAGGTGATGATAGCGACAATCATCGTAAAGACTGTAATGAGATAGAATATACCGTAAGAAATGGCTGAAAATGTGTTCAGTGTGTCGATGTGAAATATATAGAGAATAAGGAAAAGTAAAACAGCGCCGGCTACTGTCCAGATATGTGTTCCTATCAGTGTTTTAATCATCTTCTTTCACTAGCTTAAATATTGTGGAAACCATGAAAGCCACAAGGCTAAAGACTATCACTCCAGCCGTCCAGTATGGCTTATTAGTTTCCATCTTCTTGTCTACCCAACTTCCTATCCAGTATGCAATAAGAATAATTCCAATTAATTGAAAAGCTATTCCTGAGTATTTGAGGTATGAATCAAGCTTCGTCCTTTCAATAAGTGGTTTTTGATCCTTATTCATATTTCATAATTGTCAAGCCTTCCCTCCGGCCTTCTCGATAAAAGGCTCCGGTGGGGCACCAAATGTCATGTCACCCATCTGGCAACGGACATTAAAAACAGCTCCTGCTTCAACAATGAGTTTTTCTGTTTTTATCTCCCCGTTAATCTTTCCGGACTCCTTGACATCAAGTGTATTGGCAACCACGAGTTGTCCCTGAAAACTCCCCTGTATCACGGCATTCTCGCAATGTACATCGCCTTCGATGATTCCGGACTCTCCGATGATTAATTTACCCTCACACTTGAGTGATCCGACCAATTTCCCATCAATACGGATATCGCTTTCACTAGTCAAATCCCCTTTGACCTGAGTACCGTCTACAATGCTGTTCAGCATTCCTGAACCGGATTTGACAGGTTTCTTTTTATTATCAGTGGCTTTAAACATGCAATTAATTTAATTATTTTGGACTACCCCAAAATTAGTCAATTTTGGTTTAATAATAAAGACCGGAGAATTTTTATCCTGTTTCAGGTCTAATCTTTACCGACAGTAAACCTCCTTTCGATAATAAGCTACTCGATTTTATCTAAGCTGTGATTAAAATTTATCCTACACATTTATAGAATAAGAAGAACACTAAGTATGTGTGCTATACTTTATAAAAGTTAATCAGGATTTTAAGTCTTATATATTCCTAGAAACTTGGGCAGTAGACACCTCTTTGTTCTGGGCCACAGAATTCGTACATCAACATCAGTTCAAATGCTCCGTTACCGCTGGTTCCCTTGTTCAGGGGGGAAACGTTGGCATCATAGCTGAATCCGACAGTAAATTCATTGTACTGGAATCTCACTGAGCCTATGATAGCATCAAGTCCCAGTCTATAGTCTACCTCAGGTAGTAAATCTTCTGAGATATTATAAGTGTAATTGTTTACGAGCCTTGCCCATGCTCCTACCTGGAAATTCTGAGTCTGGAACCTCTGGCTTCCGATATTGAATCTCACTGCTGTACCCCCGTTTAATTGCCATGATGGCCCCTGAAGGAAAGTCACGATACCCGGCACAAGTGATGCAGAAGCTCCTATAGGGAACTCACCACCGGTGTGAAGAGTATATTTGCTGTAAAGCAATACAGCTTTACTTCCGGTTGCATCGGATGCAAAGCTTTGATTAGGCTTATTAATATGAGAGTATGCTCCTCCGATATAGAAAGAACCTGCATTATGCCAGTTCATAAACCATAGTAAGCCCGCGTTTACATCGCCGTAGAAAATACTGGTATCATCAAACAGGATTTCACCGTGGCTGATATTGGCCCATCCTCCTCTACCGTCATGCTGAATAGGGAACCTCAATTCGTCCATGGAGAAGAATCTGTTTCCAAATCCAAGTTCAGCACCGAAGACGAGATAATTGGAGAAGTTTCTGTTTCCTCCCAGGTACTTAGAGAAAGATCCGGAAAGCCCCACTGCTGAGGTTGTAAAACGGGAAGCACCCGCTCTATCGCCAAACAGATTTATACCAAGTCCCCAGTAATCCCGCCTAAATGCGGTAAACTTCTTGTCGTAACTTGCACCTATGGTGTTGTACGCATAATTCTTAGCCACACCTGCCCACTGATTACGATAATTGAAAGTAATACGGTCAGTACAATCCATAACTCCGGTCATAGCAGGGTTAAGCGTAAGCGGCGACATATAGAATTGTGAGAAATGGATATCCTGCGCCTTGGTATCCTTCCCAATTACAAATACCAGCGCAAGAACAAATGCATATAAGTATATTTTCTTCATATTATTCAGCTTCTCAATCTTCTTTAAAAAATTTACCCGGTGAATATACGTTAAATATCCCCCGATTGAATTATGCGTCTCTATAAAGGAATTAATTTTTTCTGTAAACGCTGCTTCGTAAAAGTTAATTATATGCCTTTCGGCAAATTTTCTCCTACAGGCTCTTATTTCAGCATTAACACGACACAATATAAGAACTTATTCCTTAGTTTCTTTATCCTTGAACAATTTTTAAAGATATTATCATTAACGATGTTACAATAAACACCACGATGCTTTTATATCAAAACACTCCAAGAACCGAGCCAAGATATAAATATAGTTAAAATTCTTTAGGACTTTTAATAGAATTTGTGAAAATATTTTAAAATGTAGCAGAAAGCGACATTTGCGAAAGCTAAAATAGCACAGTCATAATGGCCCTATTCCGTATGGATAAGATGCACCACAACCCCGTTTTTCATGCGAGGAGTGAAATATGTGGTCTTAGGCGGCAACACAAATTCATTGTCGGAACAATGCTTGAACTCCTCCATCGTCAATGGATAGAGGAAAAATGCGACATCTTCCTTATAGTCGGTATGCCTTTTCACGCCATCAATTCCATGAGCGCCCTTGATATATTTAATGCGGCTGTCCGTCCTTATGTCGGTAATACTGCATATATCGCGGCATATCAACTCATTGAACATAACCGCATCGAGCATGGGTTCTCTGTTATAATTTTCAAGAGTTTCTTCTTTCCAGCGCAATGAATAAGCCTCATTCTTCAACAACATTGTCATCTCACCCGGCTTCGCAGGCAGCTGAATTTCTTTCAAAGGACGAATTTCACAAATCGATGAAAGGCGCGCCATTATCAAAGATGGAGAGATGGAATTCAGCACGGAAATCACTCGGTTATATTCTCTGATTTTCAACTGGTCAAAAGCAAAGACGCCACAGAATATCCTGTCAAATTTCAGTCCGCCCTTTTTCCGTACAACCATCTTGTGCAGCCGCTCGGTAGCGCGAGAACGATGATGGCCGTCTGCGATATAAGCACGGCTTACAGCTTTATCAAACACTCTGCTTATTTCTGTCATCTGCTCTGCCTCTGTAACTCTCCAGAAGCGATGTATTGTATCATCGGAATCAAATGCGACCTCTATTGTAGGCTCTTTCCCTTCTGATACTGCCCTGAGGGTCTTCTGAAGTTCATCAGACGGACTATGCGTCAGCATTATGGGTTTAATCATAGCCTTACGCTCGAGATACAGATCGATAAACTGCTGTTCTTTCTCAATAAGCGTGTGCTCGTGTATCAGAATATTTCCGTCACTGTAATCCTCGATATTCACGGAAGCCAGAACACCCAGGTGATGTACTCCTGCCTCTACGATTTCATACACGTAAAGTGCTTGTTTTTCCTCTTCCTGGAAAAACCCGTTATCCCTGTAATCCTGAAACTGAAGCTTGGCACTGGCAAAGAATTCATCCGGATAAGCAACCAAATTGAGCTTTGGATGCATGGCCCTAAATGGAAATATTTTCATACAATTTTATTTCAGAGAGCCAAAATTATGAAAAAGACACAGAAAAGGAAATCTTCTATTTATCTATTGTAGAAAACTCTTCTTCTTCCAGCCAGGACTTATCAAATTGCAAGAGCATATCCAGAGCGGAATTTGCCTTTGTAATTACGAGTAACAGCTCTGATATAATCCCTGTGAACTCCTCTGCTTCTTCAGTATCTCCCGTGACTTCGGTAAGTTTATTTAATTCTGTTATCAATGGATCCAATTCCTTTTTCCTCCGATTTTCAACTATACTCTTAAAAACCGCCCATATATCCTTCACCCCTACAAAGTGCTCTTTTCTCTCTCCCGGTATCAATTTCTTTTCCACAATTCCATAGTCCATCAGCGCACGAAGATTGGTATTGACACTTCCCCTGCTGATATACAATTCTTCCATTATGGTATCTGAGTCCAAAGGCTCCGATGAGACCAGCAGCAGAGCATAAATCTGTGCCATGCAGCGATTGATCCCCCACTCAGGCCCCATACGACCCCAGTGCTCGATAAACCTTAATTTGCCTTCAGAAACATTCATTATATACCGGATTAATCTGTTGATTAATTGAAATATCCGCCCTTATATTGAAGAAATCGGATTATTTGACTTTAGCATATAAATAGAAGTCCTTATATAAAAGTTCAGTCCTTCCGTAAAAGTCAGATGAAATTGCTATTAATATCAATGCAAAATTCAGGCTTTCTCGCTGTCATCAATGCAGAGAGAAAAATCTTAAACTTTGTAAAAAGGCAGTTTGACTTGCTCTAGCGGAAATACTTTCTTGCGTATCTGTACACCCAGTGGTTCTGAAACGCGATTCACGTCTACATAAGCCATCCCTATGGGAATATCAAGGCTAGGAGACTGTGTACCCGAAGTTACTTCACCGACCTCGCTACCGTCTTCAGCTACGATGAGATAACCCTGGCGCGGCACTCTACGGCCTTCAAGAGTAAAGGCAATGAGTTTTCTGCTGACTCCTGCTTCTTTTACCGCTGCGACCTTGTCCTTTCCTATGAAATCATCCTTGGAAAGCTTGGTAATCCATCCAAGACCCGCTTCCAGCGGATTGATATCTTCGCTTAATTCATGTCCATACAGACAATACCCCATTTCCAGTCTCAACGTGTCCCTGGCTCCCAGGCCTGCAGGAAGCATACCATGCTTTTTACCGGCTTCCATCAATGCAAACCATAGTTTCTCAGCGCCATCCTTATTCAGATACAGTTCATACCCACCTGAGCCGGTATATCCCGTCCCGGAAATTATCACGTCGTCAATTCCCGCAACGTTCCCGATTGTGTAATGATAAAACTTAACGCCTTCGACGTCCACATCCGTCAATTCCTTTAGTATCTCAGACGACTTTGGCCCCTGCAGAGCAAACAATGCCATGTCATCAGAAATATTCTCCAACGTAAGGTTTCCTTTCTTGTGAGAACTCACCCATTCCCAGTCTTTATCGGCATTTCCCGCATTGACCACAAGCATAAAGCTATCTTCCGGATCACCTTCGGCTTTATCCGCCATTTTATAGATTATCAAGTCGTCCACTACACCACCGCGTTCGTTGAGAAGGCAAGTATATTGAGCGCGTCCCTTTTTAAGCTTGGACAAATCGTTGGAAGTGATAGAATTCAAAAACGCCTCCGCATCTTCCCCTCTAGCAATAAATTCTCCCATGTGTGAAACATCAAATAATCCCGCAGCTTCCCTTACCGCCTGATGCTCTTCATTAATTGTCGTGTATTGAACCGGCATCATAAAGCCACCGAACTCTACCATTCTGGCACCGAGTTCCACATGAACATCATAAAGACTGGTCTTTTTCATAAATCTATTTATTTAAGTTTTATATAATTTACTCCGGCTCCGCGCCATGCCTGTTGCACGCTATCGAGCCCTTTGGTTACTTTCCCAAATATCGTATAATTTCCGTTGAGATGTGGGGTGTTCTTATAAGTAATAAACCATTGTGAGGATTCCGTATCTCTGCCCGCAGAAGCCATTCCGATCAGCCCCGCCTTATCAAAGTATACCTGAGGAGTTTCTGTCCTCAAGATAAAATCAAGACTTCCGTATCCATCACCCCGCGGACAGCCATCCTGAATAACAAACTGCGATACCACCCGATGGATAAACTTATTATCAAAGTATCCCTCCTTGATTAAATCAAGCATAGCCAGCACCGTAAACGGCGCATATTCCTTATACAATTCAAGTTCCATCTCTCCAAATTCCATAGATATGGAAATCCTGACTGTATCCTCCAATGCAATAATATCAGCAGAACTATATTCTTTCAGGTATGATTTCTTAAGCTCTGTTTCACAACCGATTTTCTCACAGATTGCCTGATATGTCTCCAGACTTTCCGGTAATTTCAGCTTGTCTTTAGCAGCAGATAAAGCCGCAGTTAATCTGCTGAATTTTATATCCTCTGCAGCCTGAATCACTTCGTAAATCAATCCATCATCCGCTTTTTCACGCAAGGCCTTATCAATTCCTGCGTAAATTTCATCTTCTATCTTTTTGGCCTGAGATTTGAGCTGTGTTTTAAGCTCATCAGACTGTAATATTTTTAGCAAACCTAGCGCTGCTGTCGTCCTCACTATTGCTTCCTTGTCTGATAATGCAGTGATAAATAGGTCGTAGTTATAGGCATCTTCTGAGAGTGCGTTGTACAACTCAGCCTTCAGATACGGGTTTCCGGCAGCTGCAATTTTCGCCCCTATCTCATTCCTCATAGTCCGCTTGGTAACAGCATAGTAAAAGGGCAGTTTCTTTATTACAATCCGATATAGTTTAGCTTTCGCAAATGGGTCCTGGGTCTTGTTTAAAACCCCCTGATAAACAAATGATTTTTCCTCCGTACCTTTTTCCAGAAGCATATCGAGTGCAATATTCCTCAGTTGAACTTCTTCATGAAAAACAAGGCTGTCGAGGAAGCTCTGTATACTGCTATACGGGTAATCCGACAATCCTTTTAACGCTTCCGCTTTTACTGCCAGTTCAGGCCCCTGTTTCACCAGACTTTGCAGATATTTATTCGCCTCAGTTCCTTTGGCTTTATTAAGCAGTCGGACATAGGACACTTTCACATCACTTCTCTTCGCTTCCGATATTAATCTTCTTATTGTGAAAAATTTATCCTTGAGATCAATAGTTTTTGAGCGTTGTGCTATTTCAGTTGCAAGTAAACGTACACTTTCCGGATAGCTGGAATTCAATGCCACTCCTTCTACAAATTCATCTGCTCCCGCATTGTAAATACCGCGTAGCTGAAACTCAAGAACACCCCTCAGAAGTCCCTTAAACAGCGTAGTATCTGTCGGTAGAAAAGTTTTTATCGATGTAAAGAGATTTAATTCATCTTCCGTACCGGTTTTACCTATGGCTTCTAGTATGGTTGCATTCATCAGGGCACGCTGTCCCAGGCTATCCTCATTGTCGTAACTCTCTATCAGAGCTGTAACGACAGAACTACTGTGGGACTGCCCCAGTGCATAAGCAGCTGCATTGGCAACATCTATTACATAATCCTTTAACAGCATAACCAGTGAATCAAGCACGGTTGAATCCGTGTACGACTGAAAAGCACGGGCTGAATAATAGCGATAAGTAGGATCTGGATGAGAAAAATAGGCAGCTATCTCCTTGGTATTCTGTTGATTCTGATAAACTAAAATCTGCGCCACAATACTATCGGACATATCTTTTCGGAGCTTATATTCTTGTTTTTGCACAGGAACACAAGCCGACCAGCACATCAGTATTGTGAGTGATATAAAAATACCGGATTTCATCAACTTTTTCACGCGCGAGCTGCTTATTTCATCGATTTAAAGGTCAAAGTATAACGTCAACAAAGAAAAGAGTTAAATATCTGAAACAGAAATTATTTGATTTATTAATATTTCCATTTTTCATCTTCAAGCCTGCTTCCACAATCGTGGAGCCGTATCTATCCGATTAATTTATTGCCATAAGATCATCAACGCCTACGGGTCTATGCACTTTAAATCCTTCACCATAATCCACGCCCGTCCAACGTCCGTACATTTGTGCCTTGGCGCGGATAAAGTCCATAAAGTCCTTCCCTGAAATCGGCGTTTCCGGCTCCTCGGATTCCGGGTCATAGAACTGTGATCTATATGCGAGAATGGCCTCCATTTTTTGCTCCATAAAAGAGCCAATATCGACAACGATATCCGGCTCCAAGCTATAGTCCTGTATGTAGGAATAAATCACTTCCGGCCTGAATGCTTCCTGAGCTTCTCCTGTCACCGGATGCTTGCTTTCAATTCTCCGTAAGCCGGATAAAAACCAAGCTTTTCTTGTCAATTCAGCTGCACGACCATGATCAGGATGTCTATCCCGTATCGTATTAGTGAGGATTATCTTGGGCTTTGCTGCGCGTATATATGGAATCAGTTTAATTGCTTCATCCGGGTTGTCATGGAAGAAGCCATCACGTATGCCGACATAGGCGCGGAATTCCGCACCCATAATGCGTGCAGCATCATTAGCCTCATTTAAACGAATCTCCCGTGAGCCTCTTGTCCCCAGTTCTCCTGCTGTCAGGTCGAGGACACCGATTGTATGACCCAGTGATTTTTGCTTGAATAGAGTTCCGGCACAACTCAGTTCTACATCATCAGGATGCACCCCGATTGCCAGAATATCGACTTCTTTAAGATTTCCGTACATAATTACCATTTAATAAGAGCAGACGCCCAGGTGAATCCACTACCAAACGCAGCCAGACAAACTAAGTTTCCGGGTTTAACCATTCCTGCGTCACGTGCTTCAGATAATGCTATCGGTATTGAAGCTGCCGTAGTATTTCCGTATTTCTGAATATTATTGTACACCTGATCGTCACGCAATCCCAGCTTGCGCTGTACAAACTGGCTTATACGCAAGTTTGCCTGGTGTGGAATAAGAATATCGAGATCCTCCAAGCCAAAATTATTATGCTCCAAAGATTCTATAATCACCTCCGGGAATCGCACAACAGCGTGCTTAAAGACATATTTCCCATTCATGTGTGGATATAGCATTCCATCGTCCATCATTTTCTGCGTAATAAACACTCCTCCGTATCCTTCCTCCTCAAAGCCATATTTTTCCAGATCATCCTGCTCAAAGTATCCTCCATGAGCTCCCGGACTTACAAAGGCCAACTCTTCTGCGTGGCGCCCATCACTATGCAAATGCGTGGATAGGATTCCTTCATCCTCTTCAGTGGCAGAAAGTACTACAGCTCCGGCACCATCGCCAAATATCACTGTTACTCCCCTTCCTCGCGTAGTATAATCTAGTCCCATAGAATGCATTTCCGAGCCCACTACCAGAATATTCTTATACATCCCGGTCTTGATAAATTGATCGGCTACAGACAATGCATAAACAAAACCACTACACTGATTCCGCACATCGAGAGCTCCACAGCTATTCTCCGAAATTCCCAGTTCGCGCTGCAGCAGCACACCCACTCCCGGGAAATAATAATCTGGGCTCAAGGTCGCAAGGACGATAAAGTCAATATCATTCGCATCGATTCCGGCGTCGGCAATCGCTCTCTTAGAAGCGTTGACAGCCATGGAAGTCGTGGACTCCTTATGCTTGGTTCCGTATCGTCTTTCCTCAATTCCCGTCCTCTCGATAATCCATTCGTTGGACGTATCCATATATTTTTCAAGGTCGTGGTTAGTTACAACATTTTCCGGTACATAGTGTCCCAATCCGGCAATCTTCGATCTAAATAGTCTAGGCATAATTCTTCGCTTTTTTATCTATTAATGTGCTAAATTACATAATCGCAAGTTATTTAATTGTCAAGTTTACACAAATTCCACTGTTCTTCGTTCATTAACCGCCCTATAATCTTGATTTAATACGATTTTTTAAACAAGTTGGGAAAATTTTTGTAGTTTAACTTAATAAGATTATTGAATTAAAGATATACAGAAAATGAGTGATAATAAAAATCAGAACGAAGGCAATAAAATAAATATCGAATTACCTGATGATATTGCAGAAGGAACATATTCCAATCTTGCAATAATTTCACATTCGCATTCAGAATTCGTCATCGACTTCGTGCGTATCGTACCCAATGCTCCAAAGGCTAAAGTGAAATCACGTGTCATAGTTACACCTTTCCATGCCAAGAGACTTCTGGCAGCCTTAAACGAGAATATCAAGAAGTACGAAAGTCAGCACGGCAAGATTGTCGAGCCTAAATCCGGAGCCAATATGCCTCCGATGAATTTCAATACGCCACCGGCACAAGCCTGATTTCACGATAGGAAGGGATAACTTTCCTTTTCTACCCAGATTCCATCGATATGTTGGTAGCGGATAAATTCTTCCGCTACCCAGCTTGCGTCATAGTGCATATAGCTGAACTTTTCCCAGGCCTTCGCAAATAACTTTTTTGTCAGACTCTTGGACGCAATAGTAATGTGCGGCCTGTATTCTCTATATTGTTTTTCTGCTTCGATAAAAGCATCCTCCTGTAAACGCTCTTGCAAGTCATTCTGCAAAAACACCAATTCCGGACTTCTAACAACATCGACGAAAACAACCCGCGGCAGAAATACTCCAAAATTCCTCGCCTCAATGCGCATGGGTAGATAGTCCTGTCTTGCCCTACTTAGGCAATGTGCGAGATCAAGCAAGTCATCTTCCCCCGTGTAGAATGGGGGAATCAATGTTATATGGACCGGTATTCGCAGCGCTTTATTAATCTTCTCTTTTACTTCGATCTCCGCCTGAAATTTTCTTATCTCCAAAGAAAATGGCTCAGGTACTTTAATTCCGATAAAAGATAATACGCGACTCATCCGGATAGATTTTATTCTGTATTACATCTTGATAAAGGATTTAACGCCGGCAAATTTTCCTGACTGATACAGTTTCATGTAAAATATCCCCGACTGCAATCCGGAGCTCATATATCTGTATTCCCTTTCCTTATACTCCAGACTTTCCATTAATCTCCCCAGAGCATCATATATTTCCACTCTGTAATCAGCTGCCTGAGGATGTCTGAAAATCACATAATCATTATGTGGATTGGGGAAAAGCTGCATTTCCGCTTCTACAAAATTAGTAGTAGAGCTATAGTTTACATCTACGACTATTACCGGAGAGTAATACACATTTCCTTCTTTGTCTTCTACCATATTTCTGTAGTAATACGTCTGCTTGTTTTCAATATCGTAATCGACATAAGTGAATTCTGCAGGATATGTCTGATTCCAGACAATAGTTATCGTATCAATCCCCGTGAAATTGATATTATCTGTTGACCTTTCAAGGATCATATACTCCAGGTCTTCATTGATCTTCAATTCCCAGCGTAAATCGACGAATGTGTCAACTTCTACAGTTCGCAGATCATACCATACATCTGCCAGTTTTACACCCAATGCATGAATAATCAAGGTGCCGTTCATCTCCTGAACTTCAGCATCTAATGCTATGATTCCGGAGGCTAAATTACCGATATCCGGGACAGAAACCGGTAAAAGCTCTTTATTCTTTTTATTCAATATTTTTCCATTTTCAGCAATAAAGCTGACTCCCAGATCACCCGGCCCATTTACTTCAGGATTGCTTGCCATCACTTCCGTAAATTCTTCTTCAGTAAAGAATAAACGGGCTGTATAGCTTCCCGGATCTATGCAATCATCGATATTGTCGATATCAAAAGAACGTGCAAGAATAGCAACGCGATCACCATTTGCGGAAGCATAAACATCATCATAATAAGCATTCTTCACTCCTGCTCCTACCGTACCGAGTTGTACAGTCGGGTTAATGCCTATCAACAAGCTATCATTCACACTTGTGAGGTATTGGAAAGTGTTCTCAGCATTGATGGTACAAAAGGTGGAATATGCACTCTTTACCAACACACCAATAGGTTCAGACGGAAAATCACAGCCTTCTATGCAACCTGTCAGATCCATAGCCAAGAGCTTGAAAAAGAATCGGGAACTCTTGTTGACATCTGCTGTAATTTTCATAACTACATCTTCATCCGGATTTCCGCAATTGAACGATAGTAAAACCTCCCCTTCTGTACCGGAAGGAAGGCATTGCGGTATAACTTTGGATGCAATAAGGTTCTGTCCATTATACACTTCAAAGCTGATAATTCCCTCACAATCAACCTCACTTCCCAGTATGGTATATGGAATTTTTAGAATTGCATTCTGCATTCCCTGCAAATCGAGTTTACCGCTTATTTCAGATACGTTGTGACCGCTCTGAGTTCCCATATAAGCAGCATATTTACCGTTGTCTCTTCTTATAAGGTCTATAGGAGCAACAGTACTTACTTCCCACAATCCACCGTCGACATTATATTCAGACAACAAATTATTTAAGGCACAACCAGCTTCATACATCTCAACTACCCAATCACTCGTACTGCAACTATTTTCTGTTCTGAATCGGAAATAGTTACGTATAAATTCAGCATTGAATTTCCTGGCAGATGAAGTATTGACAACTGTATCAAAGAGTATGTTTGCGAAATTCCCATCACCGGAATACTGGATTCTATAGCTTTCATTCTCTACCGCATCCTCCCATTCAATATTGAACTGTGAATCACTTAAGGTATTAAAGCTCATTTCCGGCGCGGACGGCACTCCCGGCCCTATCTTGTAGTCAATAGTCAATGTTTCCGTTTTATCATCTACAGTAAATAATGCCTGGAAACTGAAGTCGCCCGGCGGAAGTTGATTTCCATTGTCATTGAATACGACACATACAGTATCTCGTCCATAAGTCTCATGAGGAAATAATTCATACTCCAGTCCTGCCGGCACATTTTCCAGACTCACTTCAATAGGCTTCTCATATCTTCCCAGTATATACAGGTTAAGCGTATCGGAAGACCCCGGACAATATTCGTAATCTCCAGGCAAAACAAATACATCCATGCGATCTCTTGATACTATAGTTGAAGACAAGTCAAAGAAATTCCGCTGATGTGTTTTTATCATAATGCGATAAGCGATTTCCTGAGAGTAATTAAATGGAAAATCGTAAAGCCCATTATTAGGAACATCAATTGCAATCGTATCTACTACTTCAAATGTGCTGTTATTCAGAAGGAATATATCCACTGAATTCACAAAGAAGGGCGCCTCCTGCAGATTAGCCGGATTCCATTGAAGATCCAGATAACTTCCTTCATGGACATAATGCAGACTGGTAGGGTGCGTTATTCTGAATCCATCACCGACATCAATCACTTCAATCTGAATAAATTCCTGGCTTACGCGTGGAGCGTCCGAGTGATTATCCCTGACTGTGACTCCCATATTTATCATGCGGTTTCTCTTTGGGAGCTGCTCCCAGGTTATATTCTGATTGGATGCAAGCGCTGAAAGAGAAGGTATATATCTTACCGGATTCTCATCGGGTAAAAAACCCTTGAAAAGTGGTCCATTTACTGCAGATCCATCAGGTGGCTGCGACACGATTTCAGTGTCGTATTGCTCCCAGGCATAGCTAAGAATATCATCTTCTGCATCGATTGCCGTAACATCCAGAAAGAACGGAGTTTTGGCCGGAATCTGAATATAATTGGATTCAAGAACAAGTTCCGGAGCTGAGTTATTGTATTCTTCTTCTTCCTGACAAGTCAGTCTACTCAGGAAATTATTTATTTCAATCAAATTTCCACCGTGGAATAAGGCATTACTATTGTTTTGAATATTGGGTCCGCATATTCCTGCATAACCCATAATGGAATTCCCACTTCCGGGCTCAAATGCCGTTGCATCCTCTCTATTTCCTCCGCATGAATTATTAAAAGAGTGGTTGGCTCCAAACTGATGCCCCATTTCATGTGCTACATAATCAATATCATAAGGATCACCCTGAGGCCTTGAACTCCCCGTTACACCGCGGGCTTTATTTCTTCGATTACACACAGACTCCAGGTAGGCAACACCTCCTCCTCCGGTACTGAACACGTGTCCTATATCATAATTCTCAGTTCCGATTACGTTATCCAGGTTTGTTTGGTTTTCCCGTAGCAGGCTATTTGATGAATTATTGGAATATGGATCAGTATTCGCATCGAGGTAAATTATTTCATCATTATTGGGAACGAGTTCCATTTGAACTCCGACATCTCTCCTATAAATAGCGTTTACCCTGTTCATTGTCGTAACCATCCCCGACAAAGCCCCTTCTACAGTTCCTCCGTAAAACCTAGCATATTCTCCCGTACAGGCTAGAGCAAGTCGGAATGTCTTCATGACTGAGATTGATTCACGAGCTGCCTTTGAGGACAACACTGCCTTATCCTGCTCTTCTGATTCATTGATGTTTATGCCTTTCGGCAAATGTAGATCGGAGTCGTAACCGCACTCCATTCTCTGCTTGGAAGATTGGAATTTGTCCGCCTCATAGGAAATATACAGGCCTTCCTTCACCTCCAATGGATCTATATAAACAGGATTATCATTGAAGAAAACCATTGCATGGAGCCCATTTGCCCCATAATCGACATAAACAGGAGTTCCATTGTAATCTCCTGTCCAACTTCTTATCATCGGAAACTTCTGCTGTAAGCCCTTTGACATAAGTCTGTTGACTTTAAGGTTTACAGAAATGATTTTCCCATCGGGAAGAGGGAGCTCAAGATTAATATTTTCATTTAATGCACTTCCGGATTGAATTCGGCCAAGGAATTGCCCGGTCTGAATCTTAAAAATCTTTCCATCGACTTGCTGATAATGTCCATCAGAATAATGCTGCAATGCATGAGTCGTTTCGGATTGTACCGCAGTCCAGGATTGTGCATTTAATATGGTAACAAATAAAAAAAGGAAGCTAAAGCTTAGTAATGTAAGGCCGTTTTTTTTCATAATGAAGGTTTACTGTACGAAATAAATTACCAATGTAAGGATTATTTACATTACCCACCGTATTCACAAAGTAATTTATCCGAGCTGAATATTTATACGCCGAGCCTTTATTCAGAGACTTTTATCCACTTCATCCCATTCACTGAAAGGATGCTTAAGCAGGCTGGCATTATAATACCTTCTAACTCCGGTCACTTCTTTCCCTAGCCAGGCAGGCTTGGCATATTTCTCCCCGGCCTCGCGCAATTCTATTTCGGCAACAATAAGACCTGAGTTTTCACCATGAAATTCATCTACCTCATACAGATGAGATCTGTATTTTACCAGATGGCGCGTTTTATCAATTATCCCCGGTTCACATAGTTCCAAAAGAGCCTTTGCATCAGCAAGAGAAATTTCCTTTTCCCACTCATAGCGACTCGTTCCGTCTTCTGAAGTGCTTCCCTTAATTGTGAGAAAGGCAGAGTCGTCCGTGATGCGAATACGCACATTGCGCTCCGGGCTTGAATTGAGATATCCCTGTGTAATCCTGAGGGTTTTATACGCCCTGGACTTAAATTCCTGACTTTTAATTAAGAATTTGCGTTCAATTTCCATTCAACCAAATTCTGTTTTTCGCATTATCCTCAGTCAAAATATAGATATTGATTCCATTACAAATAAAGCTTATTCCCTTAATATTTGCCATCTTTCACCTTCAAAGCCTCACAGATTTTATCTAGTTCATTTCGTTTGATAAGGTTATTCAGCTGTTGTTGGATATTATCAAAATCCGACTTATAGCCGCATTGATATATTTCTGCCAACGGATTTTTATCAACTATCGACCTGTATAGTTCTTCAATTGACGGTAGGAGCATCAAAGCGGCATACTCTTTATAAGTCCATTTAAGAAAAGCAACATTCTCTCCAATTCCTTTATTATCGAGCAAATATCCGTCATTAAGGGAAGTTGGAGTCAAAAATGTTTTGCCGACCTTCACATCTTGCGGATGCGGGTATGAAACAATCTCCGTTTTATCATCCGATAATAAAACAGGAACAAGGTCGCTATAATCGGCTACCGCTTTATAAACAATTACTGGTGCACCAGGGATATATTCCGGTGTGGTCGGACCTACCTTATGTGCCTTATTATTCATCTTGCAACTACCAATCAGCAACAGTATCGAAAATATTCCAATGAGTCTCATCTTTTAATGATTATCTTTTTTGTTAGTAAGCCTTGATCCGTATTTATTACTACAAAGTAAACTCCATCGAGCCAAGATGAAGTTTCTAATCTAAACTTTTGCTGGGCTTTAGTCACTTCCTTATAAATAATTTGGTTGCCGGTAACGTCATATACCGACACGGAGGAGACATCATACGGGAATCGATCGAAGTCTATATTGATAAAATCCTGAGCGGGATTCGGGAATACATTCACCAAACCGTCATCGTCTATAATCTCAACAGCAGTGGAAGGCGACCTGGTTATCTTCAGGTCAAGCAGATAGGTTCCTGTTTCTCCGGTATAATACGGAGAAACAAAAAAGTAAACTGTTTTTCCCCCATTAACGTCAATGCTGCCGTTAAATACATCATCATACGCATCTGACCATTTAGAGCCATCCACAGAATAGGAGAAAAGTGCATCAAGGGAATAACTCTTTCCATTACCACTGTTGTAGCTATCGTGAAGTCTGGGAACAATTTTATAACTATACCCTGAAGGCAATTGGATTTTGTAATAATCATAATCAACACCATTGTGACAATTGGATCCGGAGGTATTAATAGTTACACTATTACCTGAAAAAGAGAGTGGAAGTTTGTATGCAGCTGATGCACTGTTATTAGGTTCGTATGAATCTGGTGAAAGGGCAGACTCCTCCACAATAACATAAATTGGGTTGGAATAATCAGAACTACCGGCGTAATACCATGATGACGACCCTTCTTCCCGGAAGGCAACCTCCATCAGATAAGTGCCCGGCTCCACAGTAATGGTGTTCTCAAAATTCATACCGTCGGTATAGTGATAGTTAGGCGGCAGGCCACGGCTTTCATTTAATATCGCAATATTTTGCGCCCAACTACCGGTAAGGTTAGCTAAATTCACCCTTATATCTCCATAAAAAGTACTATTTCCTGTATTGAGTACATCGACATTTATCCTCGCCGTTTGTCCTTGGATAAGCTTGCCATTATTATTTGTTATTGTGAATTTGGAATTCACTTCAATGTTAGCTGAATAAAAAAACTCCAATGCGATCAGATTGGTGTAGCTGCCATCCCCAACAATGGTCCAGCCGCTCGAACCTGACTTGAAAAATAGCGCAATATAATATTTCCCTGGTACGAATTTGGGAGATCCATCATTGATAAAATCCATGCTCCTATACTTCATACTTGAAATATTAAACTCAGTAGTCTCTATAAAGTCAACAAAATTATAACTTGCATCAAAGACGGCCGCACCAAGCTGTCCAGAAAAAGCTGTACTTCCATAATTGGCGACATCGGCTGACACACCGAATGAGGAGGTAAACCATATTTTAGTTGAGGGCATTGTCAAAGAAGAATACAATCTGATATCAGTTGAATTTTCCGTACTTCCGCCCGGTTTGATACCATATATTAGCCTTTGATTAGAATTAAAACCACCTGTTCCACCACCGGTCCCGAGAGTGCCGGGATTCAGCGCATTGACTGTAAAATAGCCGTCAGAACTGCCGCCCCAGCCCCAGTTGAAATGGAAGTAACCATTGTTGTCATATCCATCGCAAACGAAAGAATGACCACCGCCCGATCCGGTACCGGCGTATTGCACAGGGCGTCCGGCATCCAACTCGGATTTGATAAGGTTTTTCCATTGTGTTTCAGTATAATTCGCTCTGTGAATTCCCTTGACGGTCGAAGCATATCCAAAATAATTTTTGAGGGCGTCAGCAACATCTAGCGTAGCAGCACCACTTCCACCTTCAGCGCTTACACCGTAATTCATATCAATACTGACACCGCATTGATACATCAAGGTTGCAACTGCATCATTATTTGATGTGACTCTATTGGGCATTGATGACCATTGATAAGTCGTGCTTCCGAAATTGGCTGACAAAGTTCCGTATCGAGGGTGATTGTATGAATGGAATCCGGTACCATTGGCAGGATGATTCCAGAATTTCATTATCTGCGCCATCGCTGTCGCTACACAACCAGTAACTGTCCTTGCACCTTTTGCATTATCATACGGGCAAAGGGCGTTGAAATAAGGAGATTGATTCCATTTAGTAGTAATCAATGGGTTAACCGCTGTGGTTCCCAATGCAGCAAAACGATCGGTATTTCCATCGATATAATCTTTCCAGTCCTGCAAAATCTCTGCAGTAGGTTGCAGGTCATTTTCAATCGCATATCGAATCTGATTCTTATATCCTTCAAGCCATTTCATAACTTCCTGAGGTATATTGTCACCATCGAAAACACCTTCATCAGAATAGCCCAATACAGGAATAACAGAGTCTTCACCCGACACTATGACGAAGCCTTCATTACCGGAATTGAAAACATAAAAATAAACTATGTTGTCGTTTGTTAATGTAGTTGCATGACCGCTCGGTACTGATTTATAAGCAAGAGTCAAATCAGTTGGATATAAGTGCTGCATTCTTTGCTGACCGGACATGAAAGTTTCCGCAACCTTTCTCGCAATACCCTCATCAATGGGACCAGCATAAACTACAGAATATAAAAAGACGAAGAAAATAGTGAAGAGGAAATTCTTGTTCATAAGTAGTGTTTTGTCAAATTTAAGTTAAGATGATGTTGAGAACTCAAACATCAAAACCATAATTGCGATTAAATATAGGCTTTTTTTGATTAAAGGCACAAATAATTTGGAAAACAATTCTTACTATACAAATGGAATAGATATAGCTTTTTATTTGACATACGTATATCCTGCAAAACAATAGCGTGGCAAGGTGAGCTTATGGCAAGACTTTTCCCACTTTTATTCTTTTTTCAAAATCCTTACAATATTTGACACAGAAAGGGATTAAGAGTTCTAAAATATCCTAGCCAACCGACTTTGCGAAAAAATCAAGCTTGCTATCTATACCTATCCCAGCAAAAAGACCTATTCTGCCTGTTCCCTTTTGTTAAACAAAGCAATTTATATCACAACGCATTTTCCAGTGAGAATTATTCTTCCTTCTTTCACGATATGCCAGTAAAACACCCCGGCAGATTCCATCTTTCGCTTGAAAACAGTTGACTGACTGTTGTAATTAAAGCTTTCGGTTGAAATTTTCTCTCCTCTGCTGGAATATAGGTCAAAGCTATAAATTCCCGGCTCGAGACTCTTCAGGGACAAATTAATATCATTGCCTGCTTTAACCGGTTGAGGATACATAACAAAGTCAGGCGTAACCGGATTTTCAGTCGCAGTCTTTGGATCTACCAGTACAAAGGTAAACTCCCGGTCACAATCCTTACTATCGGTCACGGTCACAGAATAATCACCGGCAGGCACGTCAATTATATAGCGTTGCTTATCTCCATTACTCCAGTTAAACCTATAAGGAGGTGTTCCTCCTTCTGCAACAACTGCGATATTTCCAGTCTTCTTTTCTTCATCAAAATAGATAATGGTATCTCTCAGACGGATATTTTCATTGGCAGTCAAATTTAAGATAATTGTAGAATCACAGCCATAGCGATTGGCTCCCGGCATGTGAATTTCATAAACTCCCGTTTCATCATAAAACCTGTTGTTGAGGGAAAACACTTCATCACCACATATAAAGGCATTTAAGTTTACTGTGATAGATTCCCTTACTATAACTTTCATAGAGTTCTCCGCTTCTGTTGCACATACGGCATCTGCCAAAGAATCAACCTTAAAAACAGTTGTTGATGCTCCCAGAAATTGGAAGGAATGATGCCGTTCACTGGTAGTTCTGCTTCCCAGATGCATACCATTAAAGGAAGGATTAAATGTAAACGGTGGTTTTCCGACCAGTTCAATTTCTATTAGTGTAGAATCTCCTCTACATATTTCTATATCATCCGGCACGAGAGCCAGTGGAGAGTCTGTAACCGCAACATGAACGGTATCTCTCAGGCTACAACCATTGGCATCTGTTAATAAAAGTGCCCAGTCACGGGATTCACTCGGACTTATAACGGGATTAGCTCCTCTTAGACCCTGTTCATTCCATCTGTAGCTGTACGGCTTTCTACCTCCTTGTGCTGTCGGATTACCACCTAAAACAAACTCATGATCTCGACATATAAGCACTTCGTCCGGCCCAGCGTTAATGTCCAGCTTAGGGAGTACGGTGACCTGATAAAAGTTAGGCGGTCCGTAGCAGTTGGAAGTATCCATTGCATACACGGTATATTCGACTATCTGAGTTTCGTACGAATTATTCACGAGAGTCTGATTAATCGACTGCCCGTACCCGTGAGTAGCTCCTTCGACATAATCACCGGGAAATACTGACCATCTGTATAATTCGATAGAATCGGAAGCAGCAAAGTTCAGATTCACTGTTTCACCACTACAGATCGTATCCGTGTACATTTCTATAATTGGCCCGGGACAACAAGTAAATGGCACTCTGAATGTACTCTTTAAATCTGTCAGACAGGCAGCCATATCCCTGTTTCCTATCTCTCCATCGGATAAAGTCATAATTTGCAGGATTGCATAATATAAACTATCCGGCGTGCAATGGGGATACGGTGTCAATCGAGCTTTAAATTCAACGACCCATTCAAAATAATGAATGTCGTCACACAGTGCTCCATCACCTCTACTGGAATCCAGTTCTTCTACGCTGTTCTCCATAAAGTACCAGCCCGGTGAAGTCTCTTTTCCTTTCTCGTAGCCTTTGACCGGGTTTTCCAGGTTATAGTGTGCTTCTCCTGCTTTATACCAGTCCCATTTCCCATCGCTGTATGCTTCCGGGCTTTTCACCTTTACTCTCAGTTCTCCGTCAGCGTCAAAAGACTTTGTATCCCATCCCACCATAAAATCCGGTACAATTCCCTGTATCCAGTTACATTTGGTCGGATGCCAGTTGCTTACCGTATATCTAAAATGCAGTTCTTCTCCGGATCTATACGGTCCTTCCAGCGGAGAGCCAAGCGACGCATGGACTACTTCCAGACTGTAATTCTCATTACAGAAATAATTATCATTTTCTGCTTCTATACAAAACTCAAAATGCCCCACACTTCCCATCGCATCACTGATAACAAAGTAATATGTCGTATCTAGAACATCCGGTCTGAATGTCATCTTTAGCTCGCCTCTGTTACCGAGGTCACATTTGACGAAAGTCAGCTCATCACAATCTCCATAGAAGACTGCAAGCTGAGGAACATAAAAATCTCCACTATTGATATTTATGTTTATCTGATGCATAAATGAGTCGACGTAGAGCTTATAAAAAACGGATGGATTGGGGAATTCCGCACAATAGCGAGTGCTGTCAAATGGCCCCACAGTCGCACCGATATTACAACCGGTAAAGCAGTAATAGGAATCATCCACTCTCAGCACAATCTCCTCCGCATCTTCGCAGAATTCATTTTCAGCACAACCCGGAGGGGAAATTATGGGGTTTAGACATATCTTGAATGTATTCCCCGTTTCCTCCTTGCTGCTGACCATTATATAGTATCTCTTTTCAGGCACGAGCCCGTAGACTGAGAATTTATCCCTACCATGACCGCAATACCCCTTTAAAAAAGTGGGTTTATCATAACAGTCTTCACCCGGCTGTAATTCGTACACACCTATACTATATGCTTCCTGATTTAAAGAAATAGGCGTAAAGTCTATCTCCATTGCCTTTACATCTTTGGGCATAAGAAACTTGTACCACACTGACCTTTCATCGGGATTGGTACAGCTGGGGTTGTTAGTATCATAAGTCGCATTCAGAAGTGTACCATTCACGCAGCTGCTATCCGCCTTTATATGGATCGCGTGGCATAACTCATCATTTGGTGAACCTGAATTAGTGGGAGTATTGAACATGCACATAGCAATCTGATTGCTTTCTGCATTATCATAAGCGGAAATACTAAAATAATATTCCTCCCCTGCTGTCAATAAATTATTCAACTCTAGCTTATCGTGGGCACAGGCTATTTTCTTAGCTTGAAAAGATTCGCAAGGTTCTCCGATAAACTGATAAACCTGAATAAATGCTCTACTCCCATCCATCAGATAAGCTTCTATCTTAAGAGCTGTAGCAATAGCAGTGAACTTAAACCATATATTCCTCATAGAGTCAAGGCCACACGCTGGATCCATAAAATCAAAGGTCGCCCCTTTGAAATCGCGAAATCCGCAATCTGACCGTGGATCATCAATCTCTATTGCGTCAATACATGCATCATTCAGGGGAGACTGTGCAAGCGCCATTACCGACAATACAGAGATAAAAAGTATAGTAAAAAGATTCTTCATGAAATCAGCATTCAAGCAGTTATTTAATATTCACGTTTTAATCTGTTTTACTGTTTCTTAACGCGGGGATTCACTCTACACTCACAAAAACCGTGACAATCCTCTTCAATCAAGAACAGGACCTTACATATAAAGCATTTTTCAAATATAAGATTTTAATCATATATTAACCAAACAAAATCAATAAATAATTTATTTTTCTCGCTTTCGCAAATGTTTGATCGTGGAAATGGGGCCTTTACTGAACAGAAACTTACCTCCTCGGTGAAATCGATAGCAAGCAATAATGATTATTAGGCGTCGTAAATGTCCTGCTGTTTTCCTCGTAATAAAGGTCAAAATTCAGCTTTTTCACCCACTTATTGCTATGATTTGCACAATTCCAAGGCGGATTATTAAAAAATCCTATTTAAACCAATTCTAAATAGATATTCTATACATCCTTAATTGACCAACTATTGTACTTCGTATAAATAATTCCGTAATTTAGTGTGCATATATACATTGAGATTTAAAATTATTATTTATGAATTGGTTAGGACTCTTTTTCTCCTCTACAATAGGAAAGAAAATTATTATGGCCGGGACCGGGCTTTTTCTGATTCTTTTTCTGATAGTGCATTTATCAGGAAACTTTCTGCTTTTTGCAGATGATGGAGGTCTAAGTTTTAATGCATATTCGAAGTTTATGACTTCCAATGTGCTCGTTAGGATAATTTCTATTTCCTTATATGCATTCATTATTCTGCATGCAATTCAGGGAATCTTGATTGTCAGAAAAAACAAGATGGCACGCGGACCTGTAGGATACAAGCGCAAGCACGCAAGTACCACATCCTGGGCCTCACGTAACATGGGCTTGCTAGGAATTCTTATTTTTGCTTTCCTTCTGTTGCACATGGGCGACTTTTGGTTCAAAGTTCATTTTGGATCAATTCCATTAGATGCCGCGGGCAATAAGGATTTATACGCCAAAGTAATCTTTTCCTTCCAGAGTATCTGGATAGTCTTGGCATACCTTGTAGGACTTTTGGCATTGGCATATCACCTTTTCCATGGTTTTGATTCCGCATTCAAAACGCTGGGTTTTAATCATCCTAAATGGACACCAATTATAAAGACAATAGGAACCATATTTTCAATTATTGTTCCCCTGGGATTTGCCATATTCCCCGTTGTCATTTATCTCACTAATTAACAAGCATTGAAATTTTAAATGATATGACTTTAGATAGTAAAATACCCGCAGGTCCACTTGAGAAAAAGTGGTCAGATTATCGTGGGAAGATGGATTTAGTAGCTCCGAACAATAAGCGTAATCTGGAGGTGATTGTCGTGGGAACCGGATTGGCAGGTGCTTCTGCAGCTGCGACTCTGGCAGAATTGGGTTATCAGGTAAAAGCCTTCACATTTCATGATAGTCCTCGCCGTGCGCATAGTATCGCTGCTCAGGGAGGTATCAATGCTGCCAAGAACTACCAAAACGATGGAGACAGTGTTTACAGACTGTTTGACGATACAATTAAAGGAGGTGATTATAGGGGTAGAGAAGCCAATACATATCGCCTTGCTGAAGTAAGTGCCAATATTATTGACCAGTGCGTAGCCCAAGGTGTACCATTTGCTCGCGAATACGGAGGATTGCTTGAAAACAGATCCTTTGGTGGAGTTCAGGTCTCAAGAACCTTTTATGCAAGAGGACAAACCGGGCAGCAATTATTAATCGGTGCTTATCAGGCATTGAGCAGACAAGTTTCTCTCGGGAACGTCACGATGTACAATCGTCACGAGATGGTTGACCTTGTCATTATCGATGGGAAAGCCAGAGGAATTATAGCCAGGAACCTGGTTACCGGAAAACTGGAAAGGTATGCGGCACATAGTGTTGTCCTAGGAACCGGAGGATATGGAAACATTTTCTATCTATCCACCAATGCAATGCACTGTAACGCCTCAGCAGCATGGCAAGCCTCAAAAAGAGGAGCTTATATGGCCAATCCTTGCTATTGCCAGATTCACCCGACTTGCATTCCGGTAAGTGGTGATTATCAATCCAAACTTACTCTGATGTCTGAGTCCTTGCGGAATGACGGAAGAGTGTGGGTGCCTAAGCATAAATCAGATGTAGAAAAAGTCAGATCGGGAGAACTTTCTCCTACTAAGATACCGGAAGAAGATAGAGATTATTATCTGGAAAGAAGATATCCCGCATACGGGAACCTGGTACCGAGAGACGTAGCATCCAGAGCAGCAAAAGTGGCTTGTGACGAAGGACATGGTGTTAACAAAACCGGTCTAGCTGTTTTCCTTGACTTTTCCTCTGCCATTAAAAGATACGGTAAGTCTCAGGCGCATGCACACGGAATTGAAAATCCGAGTGACGCAACGATAGAGGAGTACGGCAAACAGGTTATCTCAGCTAAATATGGTAACCTCTTTGAGATGTACGAAAAAATTACCGGTGAAAATCCTTACGAAACACCGATGATGATTTATCCCGCTATCCACTATACAATGGGTGGATTATGGGTCGATTATAATCTACAGTCTAATGTACCGGGACTATTCGTAATAGGTGAAGCTAACTTCTCCGACCACGGAGCTAACCGCCTGGGAGCATCTGCATTGATGCAGGGACTTGCAGATGGCTATTTCGTTCTTCCATATACGATAGGAACGTTTATGGCTCATGAGATCAGGACAAAAAAGATTTCAACTGATTCCAAAGAATTTGCGGAAGCGGAAGAAAATGTCAAGTCTAGAATTAATCGTCTGATGAGTGTAAACGGTAACCGTTCAGTTGAAAGTTTCCACAAAGAACTCGGTCTGATTATGTGGGAATATTGTGGAATGAGCAGAAATGAGGAAGGACTTAAAAAAGGTCTGGAATTATTGAAAGAATTAAGAGAGAAATACTGGAAAGAGGTATATGTGCCGGGTAGTGCAGAAGACTATAACCCTGAGCTGGAGAAGGCATTGAGAGTTGCTGACTTTATGGAATTGGGTGAAGTTATTATTTTGGATGCTCTTAACAGGAAAGAATCCTGTGGCGGGCACTTCAGGGAGGAATATCAGACGGAGGAAGGTGAGACAGTAAGAAACGATGAGGAATTTGCTTATGTCTCCGCTTGGGATTGGAACGATGGAAATCCTGTAATGCACAAAGAAGATTTGGAATTTGAATTTGTTGAATTGAAGACTCGATCCTACAAATAAACTTTAAAATAATTACGTTATGCGACTTACACTAAAAATATGGCGCCAGCCAAATGCTTCTACCAAAGGGGAATTCAAGACCTATCAGGTAGTAGCTGATGAAGATATGTCATTTCTTGAAATGCTGGATGTTCTAAATGAAGACTTAGTATCGCGGAAAGAAGAGCCTGTGGCATTTGAACACGACTGCCGTGAAGGAATATGTGGAACCTGTGACCTGATGATTAATGGTCAGCCTCACGGCCCACTTAAAGGGACAACAGCTTGCCAATTGCACATGCGGCATTTTAAAGATGGAGAGACAATTACTGTTGAACCGTGGAGAGCTGCTGCATTCCCGGTAATTAAGGACCTTGTTGTAGACAGGTCGTCCTTCGACAGGATTATTCAGGCCGGAGGTTATATTTCAGTAAGTACGGGTTCTGCACCTGATGGAAACTCAATTCCTATCAGTAAAATGGTTGCTTCGGAAGCTTTTGATTCTGCTGCTTGTATAGGATGCGGAGCATGCGTTGCTGCTTGCCCGAACTCTTCGGCAATGCTCTTTGTCGGTGCCAAGATGTCGCACCTGAGCTTATTGCCTCAAGGTGAAGTGGAAACAGCAAGGAGAGCGCGTAGAATGGTCGCACAGATGGACAAGGAAGGATTTGGTTTCTGTTCCAATACAGGAGCTTGCTCTGCTGAATGTCCTAAGGAAATCGGTCAACAAAATATTGCGAGAATCAATAAATGGTTCCGTACAAGTATGTTGGCCTCAGATGAGCCAATTGATTAAAAACTTTGTATAAGTTTATTCTTAAGCCTGCAGGTCCAAGCTTTGCTTATGGAAATGTAGGCTTTTTTGTTTCTAGGAGTCAGGGATCAGTGGCCAGGAATCAGTGACTAGGAAACAACGAGCATGAATCAGAACTGTGGTATTAAATGAAATGGCAACATGATAATATAAGTCCAAACCTAACAAATTCAAACTCACTACTTGTACAACCTGTCGTCTGCTCATCTACCTGTCTAATAAGCACTGTAAGTGCGACACCTTGGTAGCATTATATAATGTAATTTGTTGGAGGCCCGTAGGGCTGATACCTTTTCTCCTCAACCTCAACCTTGGTCCCTGAGCGAAGCACTGAAGCTTTCAAAGTAGGATGCGAAGCGCACTCGAATGCGGTCCCTAAGCTTGTCAGAAGGCCGGTCCCTGAGCTTGTCACAACCTCAACCCTAATCTCAACCTTAATTCGCCGATAAGCAGCCGTCACAGTTTTCATCAAAGTGATTCAAACCGCATTCCAACCAGTCATGATAGGTTTTTACATCCGGCGTATAAGCCCTAGGCTCGTTTAAAATCTTCCCGTCGCTATCTGCAATGACATAGTACGGTTGAGAGTTTCGCTGGAAATGTGTAGCCTCAAAGTCACTCCACTTCATACCCACTGTCGATATCTCTTTATTGGAAAATGCAGAGATATACGGCTCGTCCAGTTTAGTACGGTCATCGACATAAAGCGAGACGAGTACAAATTTATCCTTTAGCAGATTATAGACATTATCTTTACTCCAGACCTGGTCTTCCATCTTACGACAGTTCACACAACCAAATCCGGAGAAATCAATCAGAATCGGCTTATTTACCTTTTTTGCGTAAGCTTTCCCTTCATCATAGTCATGGAAACAATTCAGGTTTAACGGGCACTGACTCGGAAATATGTATGAATGCCCGGCCGGAGGCGCAAGACCACTCAGCATCGGAGGAGTCAGGAAAGTATTGGCTTTCTCGGAGAATCTGAACCCAAGCGCGATATAAACAGCCAGGAAGAGTGAGAATAGTCCTAGACTTACACGGCCTATGCTCAACTTCTTTATCGGAGAATCCAATGGGAACTTCAACCAACCAAAGAAATACAGGAATAATCCCAATGCACAGAGGAACCACACTGCCACAAATAACTCATAAGGCAGAATCTTCCAACCCATAGTAAGGTCCGCAATAGACAAGAACTTAAATGCGAGGGCAACCTCAATAAATCCTAAAGTCACCTTTACTGAGTTCATCCAGGAACCCGAGCTCGGCAGTGAAGTAAGCCATGCCGGGAATGCTGCAAATAATGCAAAAGGCAATGCCAATGCAAGACTAAAACCAAACATTCCAACCGCAGGCCCAATCGGAATATATCCAAATATGGCAGGACCTCCTCCGGTCGCAGCTTCAACAAGTAGAGTTCCTATAATAGGCCCTGTACAAGAGAATGAGACTAGAGCGAGAGTAAATGCCATAAAGAAAATACCGATTAATCCCCCTCTATCCGCAGCTTTGTCTGCAGAGTTAGTCCAGGAAGCCGGTAGCGTAATTTCAAAGTATCCAAAAAAGGAAATGGCGAATACCATAAACAGCACAAAGAATGCAATATTAAACCAGGCATTGGTAGAAAGCTGATTTAATGCACTTGAACCGAAGATTCCGGTTATAAGTAGTCCCAGTGTAACGTATATGATGATGATACTCAACCCGTAGATAATCGCATTGTAAAGACCGCCCTTCTTACTCTTGGTAAAATAACTTACAGTAAGCGGAATCATAGGGAAAACACATGGCGTCAGCAATGCAATTAATCCACCTGCAAATCCCGCGATAAATATCCATAACCAAAGGTTTCCTCCGGCTTTATTTTTAGTTGCTGCTTCTTCAATATTGGCAACAGTTCCACAATCTCTTTCTGTACCTGCAAAGTCAAAATTCTCATAAATCGGAGTCCCCTCCCCTTTGGTCCCTAAATTGTAGACCTTTGCATCATCTTCATCACCGATGATTCTCGCTACTCCCTTGGCAGGAAACACCTCAAAATCTACGTAAGTAGGCGGAATACACTGCGTATCATCACAAGCCTGAAACTCAAGAAACCCCACGAGTTTAGCATCGCTTCCTGTAGTTTTAAAGCTTTGTGTGTAGATACCTTCTTTGGAAATCTTGGATAGAACAACTTCAAAGACCGGATCCATTTTTGTCTCCAGATATGGGGAAGCTTCAACTACATCGCCGATAAGCTCAACGTTCTCCACTTCCTCAATTGATACTATGGTCGGAAAGGGTCCTGCTTCCGGATCTATCGTCTGGCTGTAAATATCCCAGCCATCAATTATTTTACCTTTGAGAACAACATCATATTCGTTATTCCCCTTGTCAATGAGTTCTATCGACCACTCAACGGGATCGATAAACTCATCATCTTCACCATTAGATGCGTCCAATGCACCGAAGGATTCGCCATTACAGGCACTCTCCACGGAAAAGGCCTCCACTTCATTTGCGGAAGCTAAATCAATCTCAAAGTCGTAATAATCAGGCGGTAGACACTGCATATCATCGCAGACCATGAAGTTCACATCGCCCTTAATAACCGTAGGCGCCGAGGCCTTAACCTCCTGTACATAAACGATACGGTCAGCAAATTTCACAAGATCCATCTCAAAGACCGCATCATAGGCCTCCATTCTTCCCCCACATTCGGTAATATCACCGGATAAGGTATAAGCACCATCCTCAAATGTCACCGTTGTAGGAACCGGTCCTTCATCATCATCCAGGGTCATCGAATAAGTCGCCCAGCCATCATCAAGATTACCAGTAATAATAATCTGATACGTGTCTTCTCCTGTCTTTACAACCTGCTTGGTCCAGGACACAGGGTCGAGCATCTGCGCCTGCGAAATACCAAATATTCCCAATAAACCTACGAGAGTGAAAATGAATCTTTTCATATTTTAGCTTCTTTATCTTATTATGAATATACACTAAACAAGAAATATGGTTTAATATTATCCATTTTAAATTCCGGTCCAGGCATTAACAAGCTGTTAAAGATTTAGGCCTTAACCGCGCCCATAAGCTTGCTTGCAATACTCTCAAATATAAGCTTTCCCTCCGCATTTCCAAGGATTTCTTCAGCTGCCCGCTCCGGATGTGGCAAAATCCCATATACGTTTCCTTGCTTATTACAGATACTTGCAATGTGCAATTCCGAGCCATTGATATTGGCTTCTTCTGTTAAATTGCCATCTTCATCGCAATAGGTGAATAGAATTCGTCCCTCCTCTTTCAATGCTTTAAGAGTCTCCGGTTCAGCGTAGTAGCGACCATCTCCATGAGAAATAGGTATTTTCAGAATATCGCCCTTTTTCAGGTCATGAGTCAATGCGGAATTATCATTTTCAACTCTCAGGTAAATGTTTTGAGATAGATAATGCCCGCCGATATTTTTCAATAAGACTCCTTCCAGAAGTTCCGCTTCGCAGAGGATTTGGAAGCCGTTACAGATACCTATTACTGTTCCTCCCGCTTCCGCAAATGCTTTTAAATATTTCATTATCGGAGAAAACTTGGCTAGTGCGCCCGGTCTTAAGGCATCTCCATAGGACGATCCTCCCGGCACAAATATTAAATCATCTGCCGAGTAGCCCGACAAATCAGCCGTCTTGTGAAACAATATCTCGGCTTCAAGATGCATTACATCACGGACAATACGAAGAAGATCACCATCGCCATCCGTTCCCGGAAATACTATAATTCCTACTTTCATGTATATTAATTTGCGTTTAAAACAAAAATACGGTTTTCTCCGGAAAAACTATACGAATCAAGGAAAGACTAAATAATTATTGAGATTCCCGGACTCCTCCTTCCTCCATACCGCCTAGTTTATCTTTTAAACCAATATGCCGTACTGAAGAATAATGCCTGTAAGTACAAATATCCACATTATCAATTCCCCTATAGATTTATTTTCCATCAAGGTCAAGGTTTCTGATAAAAAGTAGCTTAGAGGGATTGCGATAAAAAACAGATGCGTCAAGTCCAGATTATTTGTAAATAGAGCACTCACAACGGCAGCCGCCAGAAACCAATACAGAATTGAAATCTTTTTCTGCGCGTGTATGGATTTCTTGGTATTGACCTGTCGATAATTAAGTGCGGAGAACATCGCGAGCAACCCAAACATAATTACGGGAATATAGGCCATAGCATTGGGCTTTATATTAAAGCTTGGGATACCGATATTCTCGACAAAGTGTATATTGAAAAACTCGGGCAAGCTACCAAATGAAAACACCAAGACCAATGCCCAGATATATGGAATTGAAAAACCGATAAAATACCGCAGTCCTTCCACTCCACGGAATCGACGCAGTATTACAAAACTGATATACCCCCATATAAAAAATACAATCAGGGAACTATAACAAAGGCTTGCAACGGCCATCCAGAAACCCGTATTGAATACATGCGCAGGAGCATTGGCAATTTTAAAGGCGCGCATAAGGTATGAGACTGCCACAAGAATAAAAGTCGCAGACAGTAATGCAGGTGAAAATACGAGCATTTCCGGCTCAAGCATCGTCAATATCATGTAAACCATCCCGGAGTATAACGTAATCGTATGGCTCAACTTATTGATGATTGTAATGCGGTTGATTATTACAATCTGAATAAAGACCAGGAAGCATGCCAGCAATGCACTTGAAATCGGATATCCCGACATCAGGTCAACGAATATTTCCCCGAGATATCCGCCCTTGTTTACCGACAACATATAGACATCCTCCCTCACAAAGGCCGCAAAACGCAACACGATGAGAAGCGGAAAAAACAATAATGTGTTAAAGAAATGATTCTTAGAAAATAATTGTAACATAGATCAAATTCTCGCGTCCAAGGTACACAGATTCCATAAATTTTCATCAATATTCAACAGTTTCCCATACCATCTACGGGGGAAACTCACAATTCGTTGCTTAATTTTATACTTCCAGAGAAAAGCTTCACCTATTTTCGGGCAACTTTAATTGTGTGGTAATTGAGGAAACATTAAATTATTGTCGTGGTTATACAAACTGCATGTAAAACTATCTTTCGCTTCAAATTGTATAGAAAGCTAAAGGAACTTATCTTGCATAATTAATATGTCGAAGCAATTAAAGGAAATACAGAAACCGGTAGAGGAAAACCTCAAGCGATTTGATGCGCACTTCAAGGAGGTCATGAAGAGTGATGTTCCATTGCTCGGAAAGATTACCCAGTACATTGTTAAACGCAAGGGTAAACAAATCCGACCGCTCTTTGTCTTTCTGTGCGCAAGGCTACACGGCAAGGCTACCGACCAGACCTATGTTGCTGCATCACTTATCGAGCTCCTCCACACTGCGACGCTTGTGCACGATGACGTTGTCGATGACTCAATGGAACGCAGGGGTTTCTTTTCCATCAATGCTCTGTGGAAGAACAAAATAGCAGTCCTCGTGGGAGATTATTTCCTTTCCATGGGGCTTCTTCTCGCACTGGACAATAAGGCTTACCAGATTTTACACTTGGTGTCGGATGCCGTACGCAAGATGAGCGAAGGAGAGTTACTTCAGATAGAAAAAGCCAGACGCCTGGATATAGAAGAAGATATATACTATCAGATTATTGAAAAAAAGACAGCGAGTTTACTGGCTGCCTCCAGTGCAGCAGGAACTGCAAGCATCGACAATGATGAAGCACTTGTCAAGGAAATGTGGGAGTTCGGTGAAAAAATAGGTATGGCTTTCCAGATAAAAGATGACTTAATGGATTTCGGAACGGACGATATCGGAAAACCGCGGGGCATCGATATTCAGGAAAAGAAAATGACTCTTCCTCTGATTTATGCTTTAAACAAAGCTCCTGCCATCCAAAGGAAAAAAATCATCAGCCTCATTAAAAGGAAATCCCATAAACGCGATAAAGTCAATGAAGTAATTGCCTTTGTAAATGGCAGCGGAGGTATTGAATACGCTCAGGACATCATGTACCGATACAGGGATGAGGCATTTGAAATGCTCAATAAATTCCCGGATTCCGAAGCTAAAACAGCTCTTCAGGATCTCGTCAATTATGTAGTTAATCGCAAGAAATAAGCTATTCTCCGTTTACGCGCTGAATTCTGGCTCCAAGTGCATTTAAGCGCTGATCAATATGCTGATATCCTCTGTCAATTTGGTTGATATTATGAATCACTGAAGTACCTTTGGCTGATAATGCAGCTATCAATAGCGCTACTCCTGCTCTGATATCAGGACTACTCATTTCTATTCCACGTAGTGAATTCCGTCTGTCAAGACCGATAACCGTAGCGCGATGCGGATCGCATAAAATAATCTGAGCGCCCATGTCAATCAGCTTATCCACAAAGAACAAGCGAGATTCAAACATCTTCTGGTGAATCAAAACGGACCCTCTCGCCTGAGTTGCAACTACCAATACGATACTCATCAGATCCGGGGTAAATCCGGGCCATGGAGAATCGTAAATTGTAAGTATAGATCCATCTATATAATTCTGAATTTCATATCCATCCATTCTGGGGACATGTATATCATCTCCGTTCACCTCAAGTTTAAGTCCGAGGCGACGGAAGGTCGGCAAGATATTACCAAGTTCATGAACAGCGCAGTCTTTGATTGTGATATCGGAATTTGTCATGGCAGCAAGACCGATGAAACTACCGATCTCAATCATATCGGGCAATATGCGGTGCGTAGTGCCACGCAGTTCCTTTACGCCACGGATAGTGATGAGATTGGAGCCGACACCTTCAATATCAGCACCCATTCTGAGAAGCATTTTGCACAATTGCTGTACATAAGGCTCACAAGCTGCATTATATATAGTAGTAGTTCCTTCTGCCATTACCGCAGCCATAATAATATTTGCTGTTCCGGTCACGGAGATTTCATCCATAAGTATGGTAGTCCCTTTCAACTTATCAGCATTGAGGTAGTATACTTTTTTGTCGGCATCGTATTTATAATCGGCTCCCAATTGCCTGAATCCGAGGAAGTGAGTATCCAGTCTTCGCCTTCCTATTTTATCCCCACCTGGATTGGGAATGAAAGCCTTGTTGAATCGCGCTAGTAAAGGCCCCATCAACATAACTGATCCGCGTATCTTCTGTGCAATTTTCTGATACTCAATATCACTCATGTATTCAAGTTGAATCTCCTTTGCACAGATTTTATACGTAGAGCTTCCTTCTTTTTCTACCGTCACACCCAGTCCCTGAATAAGCTCCAGTAATTTCTTTACGTCCACAATATCAGGTACGTTTTCCAGAACCACTGTTTCCGTTGTGAGTAAACAAGCACTTATTATCTGAAGTGCTTCATTCTTAGCTCCCTGTGGGGTTAAAGTCCCTTCCAGTTCATATCCTCCTTCGACTATAAATTTCTCTCCTGCCATATTTTACTGAATTTTTTTCATTTCAAGGCCTAAATATATTAATATTTTCTTTAATATAATTACATTGGCTAATAATCGTGCTGATTTGTGCTTAAACGACTTGAAAATCGCAATAAGTGTTTAATTTTTGTAACATTTTTTAAAAATCAGCCTCCTATAGTATAGAAAAAGGAAAATGAGTGAAATAAAAAAAATAGCATTGGTTTTAAGTGGAGGTGGCTTCAAAGGCTCCTTCCAGCTCGGAGTTTTAAATTACCTCAGCGCACACTGGGAAAAGTTCTTTCCTGCAATTCCGCACATGCATTTTGATATCATTGCCGGAGTTTCAGCCGGTTCTCTGAACGGAGTGATGCTGGCTTCTCAAAAACTAACCGAATTAAACTATATTTGGAAAAGAGTGGGTCTGCACGGTACGGGAGAAATTTTCCAAAACAATTATCTCACTGAAAACAAGAATGCAGAAGATCAACTCACAGTTGACTTGCAAGCAGTAAAACAGAAATTCTTTCCCAATTTCACTACAGATATTGGGTATATGAAAGGTTTTGAATTACTCAGCAGCAAAAGCCGACGAGAAAAATATCTCTATCACATGGGAATGCAGCTGTATGAGGAATTCAAGAAGAATTTCAATCAGGTTCAGGGACTGGTTTCCAATCTGCCTCTAGCCAAAAAGTTAAAAATGCATGTGGACAAGGACGAACTTTACAGCGATTTTATCTGTGGCTTTGTCTCACTGGATACAGGCCAATATATATCTGCGCACCAATCGGAATTTGATAGTAATGACGACTTTATCAATGGCATTCTCGCATCGACATCCATTCCCATCGTCTTTCCACCGATTAAGTCGATTCACATCAATGGCAAAAAATATAGTAACCTGGTAGACGGAGGCCTTTTGAATGTAAGTCCGATAGGAGATGTCATTAATTTCATTCATAAAAAAGGCGGAGACCCTAAGGATTACGTGCTTTTGGTCATCAATCTGGGAACGACCAAAGTACAGGAAATCTCCTACGATGAAGCCGACATTCTGCGCATCGCATTAAGGACCATGAATGAGATAAGTAGTGCGCATAACTTCAACAAGGACTTGCAGACTTTACTGCGTATAAATGATCTCGTCAGACAGATTTCTTCAACTGACAATCCGGTCATTTACAATTATAATCTGGCTCAGAAGAGACGGACAACTGAGGTTATGAGTTACTTTAAAAACATCATAATTCAACCCGACCTGGGATGTCTGGGCGGGACCCTACAAGTAAACACCCAACTGAATAATGATCGCTATGCCCATGGCAGAACCAAGGCAAAACAAGCTCTATCGCTGATGAATAACCGACTTGATGACAATTATCTATCTGTTATTGTCTGATTGCTGCCAGTGGCAGTGTCGCATCATATTCTCCTGAGATAACAGGGTTTTGCATTCCTTGTGTGTAGGTGCTCACTTCCCTTTGCAGATAGGCAAACAATTCGTAAACACTTACGATATTATCATCATTACTGTCTGCTCTCCCCTTTAAACCCTGAATGAGGAAATAACTGAATACACCTTGCCGCAATCCCGAATTCTCCTTGGATGTTTCTGTGCTTTTACTCGAAAGAATCAGTGCAACACCCGGTCTTGTCTTACCCAGAGCATCATAAAATAGATCGACTGTTCTGTTTATCCCTGAAACATCCTTCGCCATGCTGAGGCTACCGGCATAACAGGCATCTATATAGCATACTTTCTGGCTTGCGGAAGATTTATCGAGAATATCATATATCTCCGTATAGCTCACAAGATTTCTGGAACCATCAAAGTCATGCGCAGTGAGGTTATCTTTTAAACCGTGTCCGGAATAATAGAACACCAGTACATCACCGGAATCAGCCAGTGCTGCCTTTTCCTTCAATGCATTTATAATATTGGCTCTTGAAGCTCCTTCATCAATCAGGAGAGAAATCTGCTCATCAGGCAGTGCTCCACCTTCCGGGCTTTTGTAGAAAGCATACATAAGATAAGCGTCATCATCTGAATACTTCAAGGATGGCATAGCGCTGTATTGAGCTACACCGACTATAATTGCCCAAACTTTGGCTTTTCCTACCTCTGATTTACTCAGCGGAGCTTTTTTCTTCATCGTCTGTTTAACCATAGCAAATGGTGTCTCCAATCTCTCTTTGAGAACTCCCGCTTCCCATTTTCCGTAGCTCACTCTTCCATCAGGGTAAATTAAGCCCCCAAGGCCGTGGGGATAAGTCCTCTGCCACTCTCCTTCATATACTTTTCCATCGGGGAATTCGCACTTTCCGTTTCCGGTCGGGAATCCATCCGCAACAGGACCATACCACAGGCTACCATCGCTGAATTTAAAACTTGCCGCCGTATATTCTCTGATAGCAGCCGTTTCTGCAGTATGTGTTTTTCCCCCTGCAATATTTTTGCACTCTTCAAAGCCCAGTTTTAATTTTTCACCTCCGACAAGACAGATTCCCACATCCTGTGTAGGTGCATCCTTATGCCATGCACCTGTGTATGTCCAGCCCTCTGAAGCAATATATTTTGCAATCCCGTTCAGATAATCAGCTTTCCACTGCCCGGTATAGACGTCGCCATTAGCAAGGGTAAGAACGCCATCTCCCTGCCGTTTCCCATTCTGATAGTCTCCCTTATAAATGCTTTTATCTACGGATTGAAAGGTACCTTTCCCGTGGAATTGCCCATTCCTGAAGTTTCCATTATACTTCCTTCCATCTGTATAATTAAAGACGCCTTTTCCGTGGAACTGGCCGTTCTTGAAATCACCCTGGTAAGTCGATCCGCTGGGAAAGTTGATTTGTCCTACGCCGTTAAAACAATTCCCTTGGACACATTGGGCCTGCAAGGCGTTGAATGATAATGTGGCACATAGCCATAAAAGTAATTGAAATCTTTGCATGAGAAAAAGTTTTGTATAGTAGAACTTAAAGCTTTCATATTACTTCCATTTTAATTAACAATATCGTGATGCTCTCCATATAAACTTCGACTTCATATATTAAATTGTATCATAACTGAAATATTTTTTAGCTTTCGCAAATGTCAGATTAAATTTCATACCGCAAAGCCACGCAAAGGAGCAAAGAGTCGCAAAGAAATACTACTTACAAAAAATGCTAATCTCTGCGCTAATCAGCGATTTCTGCGGGAATTTATAAAAGAGATTATAGAACGCGGATGACGCTGATACTCCGTAGCACAGATTTACGCGAATTTAACTCGTGACACTCTACGCTTGACAGCGGGACCGCCTAAATAGCACCGTAGATACTATGTTGATAAACAAGTTAAATCATAAATAATATTTATCTTTATAAGA